>NZ_JBFUHA010000009.1:0-243240 GCF_056402635.1 Sphingomonas sp. P3_C5 | reverse complement strand
ATAATGGGCCGATCCACGTCAGCAAGCTCTCGCGCGCTGCAATCGAGGCCCGCAAGCACTGGCTCACCGTCGAGTGGCTGCCCAAATACGCCCCTGAACTCAACGATATCGAGTTGGTCTGGCGCGACCTCAAAGCCCATCATCTCGCTCACCAGACCTTCGTCGATATACACACCCTCGATAACGCAATCCACGACGCCGTCGCCGCCTTGAACCGTGAACGAGCCATCGTCCGTTGGCCAAGCGAAGAATCTCTGCTTAGCTGCCAAGCTTCAAGTTCCCCGCATGAGCGCGCCGCGTGCCGGCGCCGCGTCGCTCATCAGCGCGGCGGAGATCGCCGCAGCCTCGGCGCTGACAAAGGTCTCCACGATCTCCGGTGCACTCGTGCAAAGAGCCGCCAGGCCAGGAAACCCGCAGCCTTCCAATCCATGATCAGTACCGGGATACCAACCACCTCTCCCTTGTGCAGCAAGCTCTGCTCAATCTGCTCGGCAGCCTCTCGTGTCGCGACCAATATCAACGCTTCGAGCGCTGGGTCACGCGCAAGCGCATCTTCGATCTCGCCGACCAGTTCGCGGGTGCTGAATGCTGTTCCGTCGGCGTAGCGGTTGGTTTCGATCCGAAGCCTTCGTCCCTCGCGTCCGGAGGTCCCGCCATCGCCACCATGCTGAAAATCGGACTTGGCGACTGCGACGCTGATCCCCAGCATCTTGCTCAAGAGAGCCGCTGCCAGCTTTTCCAGGGTTGCGGGCGATATTTTCGTCCTGCAGGATTTCCCTTAGCCGAGACAGGCGGTCATTCACTGGCGAGGAGTTGGGAGCATCGGGCATTTCATCTTTTCGTGAGAGCGGTCGGGTCGGTCAATCCAAGCCGAATGCAGAAGATGAACGAGCGGCAGGTTTCGGGAAGGGGCAACGTCGCCCTAATTGTCGCATTGTGGGTCTTCGTGTCTGGCGAGCCACTGAATAGCCGCCGGGCGCCTACCCAAGCAGAATTTGCGCTAAGCAAAATCTCCCAGTTTTTCGGCATCATCAGGCAAATCATGGTTTTCCGGTTGATCGTTCGGCGCTCCTGTCCCGGGCTCTGTGGACATATCGCCGGAGTCAGGCTCGTTGCCGGGAATGCGTGTCGGGTTCATGGTCTTTTCCTTTGTCGTTCCACGGGAACGCACGACCACGCGAAACAGGGCAAAGAAAGCTATTGCTGCTTTTCGGCGGCCGTGAGCAGAACTGGATTGCGGTGACAGATTCCACGGGGGGTGGATAGCGGCCCGGCCTTCGGCAGGATGCGGTTGCCAACACCAACCCTGGAGGCGAGGGTGAAGCTTGAAGATTCGTCGATCGAACAGACCGCTATCCGCGCTGACCCTGGCGCGATCTTCGTGTCATCCGCTTGGCTTGGTGCGGATTGCGTGGCATGAACACGCTTCGCCTGAACAAGATCGCTGCGCTGAATCCGGGTGCAACGCTCCTGTGCAGAGCCTGTCCGCGTAATCGAGGGGATGAACGATAGCGCAGGACCCTGCCGCCGCCGAAGCGCCCGCCGCCAGGCGGCCCGGGATCAGGGCTGCGTTCAAGCGATTTACGCTGACCCGCGCCGGTTCCATCGTCGTGTCGGTCGCCCTTGTCGCTGTGGCGACCTATGGCGCGCTGTTCGTCGCTGAACTCGGCCTGTGGTGGAAGAATCGGCCAACGGGTCCGCTCGCGGAGCAGCAACGCGGCCTTTATTTGCCTGACCCGGTCACCGGAGGCGTGCTCAAGCCCGGCTATGACCGCGACTTTGACGACGGCTATGCCAGCGGCCATATCCGCATCAATTCGCTGGGGGACCGCGACGACGAGCCGCGGCCGGACGCGACCAACCGGATCCTGCTGATCGGCGATTCCTTCGCCTTCGGCCTGCTGCTCGATCAGTCGGCGACCATCGATAAATGGATCGAACGCGACCGGCCCGGCACCGACGCCTATAATCTGGGCGTCAGCGGCTATGATCTGCCCAACCAGCTGGACGCGCTGCGGCGAACCCATGTGCGCGGACGCGAGGTCGTCTATCTGTTCTACGGCAATGATCTCCGGCCGCCACGCGAGGAAACGGTGATCGATGGCTACCGCGTCACGCGGTTGTACGGGCGCGGCGACAGACGGCTTACCGATGCGCAATTGGCGGCGAAGGTCCGCGCCTATGCGAAACCCGTCCCCCCCCGGCGCCTGCCCCCGCTGCGTTCGCTGCTGCTGCCCGAGATTCGCAACCTGGTACGCCGGGCGATCGGCGCCGTGGTGTCGCGCGGGACGGCGGTCGACTATAATTTCCCCGCCGCGCAGCGTGGGGCGTTCATCGCCCGCGGCGTCCGGTACACGCTCGACATGCAGGCGCTCGCCAAAGCGCGGGGCATGGGTTTCCACCTCGTGATCATCCCATCGGTCGTCGAGGTGCGGGCAGGCAGGCATGCCACCGCAGTGGCGGGCTATATGGCGCGGATGCGCGCGGTGGGGATCATGCCGATCGACCTGATGCCGAAGCTGAGCACCGACAATTACTGGAGCCATGACCTCCATTTCAGGGAGTCCGGGGCGAAGATCGCCGCCCGGGCGATCGTCGCGGCATTGCCCGCCGCGCCGGGGGGGCGCTAACGGTGCGCGACGATGGCAAGCCCGGCCGCTCCTTCGGCCTGATGCTCGCGGCCTTGCTCCTGGCAGCCGGCGTGTATCGCGCATGGCATGGGTTGCCACCAGCGGCGACGCTCGCGATGCTGGCGGTGGGCGCGCTGTCGGCGGCGGCGGCCCTGTTGCACCCCGCGCAGCTCGATCCAGTCGCGCGGCTCTGGCTACGGCTCGGCGCGATCCTGGGGATGATCGTGAGCCCGCTCGTCCTTGCCGTGATCTTCTTCCTGCTCGTCACGCCGATCGCCCTCATCGCGCGGTTGCTCGGGCGGGACGAGCTGCGGCTCAAACGGCCCAGCGGCAAATCCTACTGGGTGACCAGGGCGCTGCCACAGCCCAATGACAGTTCGTTCGAAGATCCGTTCTAGCAAGGCTCCGGAACCCTCATGTCCTTCATCACCGATCTCTGGAGATTTCTGCGCGTCCGCAAGAAGCTCTGGCTGCTGCCGATCATCCTCGTGATGGTGGCCATCGGCGGGCTGTTGATCCTCGCGCAGGGATCGGTGCTCGCGCCGCTCGTGTACGTCCTGTTCTGACATGATCATCATCGGCATATCGGCCTTTTATCACGACGCGGCGGCCTGCCTGATCATCGATGGGGAGATCATCGCCGCGGCGCAGGAGGAACGCTTCACCCGCCTGAAGCATGACGCGTCCTTCCCCGCCAACGCCATCGCCTGGTGCCTGGAAGAAGCGGGCATCGATGCGGCGTCGGTCGATCATGTCGCCTTTTACGACAAGCCGTTCCTGAAGTTCGAACGGATCCTCGAGACCTATCTGGCCTTCGCCCCGGCCGGCTTTGCCGCGTTCCGGCGCTCGGTGCCGAGCTGGCTGTCGGAAAAGCTGTTCCAGAAGCGAGTCATCGCGCGCGCGCTGCGCGATCTGCTCGGCGGGCAGATCGATTGGGAGGCGCGGCTGCTGTTCAGCGAGCATCATCTCAGCCATGCGGCGAGCGCCTTCTTTCCCTCGCCATTTGAAAATGCCGCTATTCTCACGATGGACGGCGTCGGCGAATGGACGACCACGTCGCTCTCCGTCGGGGCCGGCAGCGACCTGACCGTTCAACGCGAAATCCGTTTTCCGCATTCGCTCGGCCTGCTCTATTCGGCCTTCACCTATTACACCGGCTTCGCGGTGAATGACGGGGAATACAAGGTGATGGGTTTGGCACCTTATGGCAGCCCGACCTACGCCGACAAGATCAGGAACCATCTGATCGATGTGCAGGAGGACGGCAGCTTTCACCTGAACATGGACTATTTCGACTATTGCAGCGGGTCGACGATGACCAACGCAGCGTTCGACCAACTCTTCGGCGGACCGCGCAGAAGCCCGGAAGGGGCTCTGACGCAGCGGGACATGGACCTGGCCGCATCGATCCAGGTCGTGATCGAAGACATTGTGCTCAAGCTCGCAAGGGAAGCTGCGAGATCAACCGGGGAGCGCAACCTCTGCCTCGCGGGCGGCGTCGCGCTGAATTGTGTCGCCAACGGCAAGCTGTTGCGCGAAGGGACGTTCGAGCGGCTCTGGATACAGCCTGCAGCTGGCGATGCCGGCGGCGCGATTGGCGCGGCATTGGGTGCCTATCACCTGCACCGGCACCAACCGCGGGTGATCCGGTCAGGACGCGACGGCATGAACGGCGCCCTTTTGGGGCCGCACTATTCGCAGGCCGAGATTGTGGGTCGGCTCGATGCGCTCGGGTGCATCTATACGATTCACTCGGAGGCCGAGATGATCGACATCGCTGCGCGCGCGCTGGCGGATGGCGATGTCATCGGTTGGCATCAGGGGCGGATGGAATTTGGTCCCCGGGCGCTGGGCGCACGGTCGATCCTTGCCGATCCGCGTTCGCCATCGATGCAGCGGAAGCTCAATCTGAAAGTGAAGAATCGCGAATCCTTTCGTCCTTTCGCGCCCAGCGTGTTGCGCGAGCATGTGAGCGAATGGTTCGATCTCGATACCGACAGTCCGTACATGCTGCTTGTCGCGGAGGTTGCGCCGGAAAGACGCTGCCCGCTTTCAGTCGGGGATGACATGCTTCGCGGCCTGGCCCAGCTTGACGTTCAGCGCTCCACGATACCCGCTGTCACGCATATCGACTATTCTGCCAGAATTCAGACGGTGGACCAGGAAACGAACCCGCTTTACCACGCACTGATCGAAGCGTTCCTGAAGCTGACCGGCTGTCCGATACTGGTCAATACGTCCTTCAATATGCGGGACGAACCCATCGTTTCGACCCCGGATGACGCCTTTCGATGTTTCATGCAGACAGATATCGACCTGCTCATCGTTGGGAATGCCGTGGCTCGAAAGTCGGCGCAAACCGCGCAGACTCTATCATCCGCGCATGCCAAACACGCGCGTTAGCAGCAGTCCGTAAAGGCCGTGATAGGCGACCGCGCCGTGATAGGCGCTGACATAAACCGTCGGGAGCAGGAGGTTGATGGTCGCAAGCGCGATCCGCGCCCGGCCCGACAGCCGCGGCAGGACCGCCGCCAGCGCTATGAGGATGGCGAAGCTGCCGAACGCCATCATGCGCGTGTAATCGGTTGCGATGGCGGTCAAGGCGACGCTCCCGCCCAACCCCAGAACGATCAGCAACGCCATGCGGTACTGCCGCGCCGCGACGAACCCGATAACGGCCGGAACGGCGGCGAGCAGGGTCAGTTTATAGGCCGCGATCAGGCTGAACAGCACCAGTGGCAGCGTGCGGGCAAACTGACCGGCATTGCTCTTGCCGCCGGCAAGCTGGATGGTCGTGGCGCGATAGAGATCGAAGCCGTAACTGGCAAGCCAGATGAGCAGATAAAGCGCAAGCAGGCCGGCAAAATGCCATAGGAAGCGGCGATCGAACAGGCATAGTGCAAGCGTGCCGAAGGCGAGCACCGCAGCCGTCTCGTGCGTCAGCAGCGCGAGCGCGAAACACACTGGCTGGGTGACGCCTGTGCGCCCGTGTCTGTCGAAATCGAGCATCGCCAGCAGCGTCAGCCCGAGCACCAATATCTCCGCATATCCCGGCAAGCCGAGCGCCGTGGCAAAAATGCCGATCGTGTAGAGCGATGCGAGTTCGAGGCGCGACAGCACCAGCCCCTTGCCGACTAGATAGATGCTGGAAAGCGCGAGAACGCCCAGCGCCACCGCCCAGTAAAACAGGCCGTATAGCACGCCGCCAAGATGCAGCAGGTGCGCCAGCGCGGGCATCAGGATGCGGCGATGATAGAATCCTTGCTCTTGCACGAAGGGATCGACCGACAGATTGCCATAGATGCTGCCCATGCCGTTGGGCGCGATCTCGCACAGGAAGATGCTCGCGATCAGCAGCGCGATGATCACATCGGCCCATAGCTTGCGTTGCCGGAGCGCGGGGACGAGTGGAGCGACCGCTCCGCGCAGCAGGAACCCGAACAGGATGACACAGGCGAAAAACGCGGCATCCTTGAGCGACGCGAGCAGATACTGACCGTGATAATCGCCGCTCGCATATTGCAGCGTGCGACGGATAGGCCAGTCGGCGCCCCTGCCGGTCAGATCGCGGATCAGCGCGATGATCACATCATTCGTGAATGTGACGATCGTGACGCAAAGCGCAAAGGCGGCGTAGAACAGGATCGCTTGCGCGGTCGGCGTGCGGGCACCAAGGTTTGTACGGACAGCCGAAACGTCTAAAGCCAAACCGATCTCCACCTGCTACCGGCGCGACCATCGCCGCGGGGGCATGGGGTTAAATTCAAGTTGGAGGTAGCAGGTCGGGGAACCGCAGGAAACGGTGCCGGCTCGAGAATCGTGGCTGGACATGGCGGGTAGCGAAGCAATTTTGCTCTCGAACTCCGCTTCATCCTGCACGCTGTCCGTATGGTGCGCGGCGGCTCTATCAGGACACATTCACCGCTGTTAGGGGGACACCGGCTCGGCGAGGGTATGCCTCGCCTCCGCAAGCCAGCCAGTCGGCATTGTCAGGCCAACGTGGCAGGTTGCCGTAGCCGAGGCCGATGCTTGCCAGGTAGGGCGACGCTACCTCGCCGTTGCTAGCGCGCCCATGATCTCCGTCGCGGCTTTGGAGGTTGCGATTGTCTGCTGGACAGGTTGTAGTTCTCAATTGAGCCTGTGGGCGGACGTGTCAGTCCGGCCCCTTAAAGAACTTCAACAGACCTGAACGAGCGTCCGGTTATGGGAAGCGCCGAACGCGTTTTCAACGTCTGCAAGTGGGTCTTCCAGCTTTAACAGCTAAGCAGCTTCCGTTGGCTTGACCAACGGATAGGATCTGTGATTCTGTCTTCGCCCAGCGAGGAGGAAGGTCATGGCGGGAAAATCTCCGGTGACGGCGAATGAGGAGCAGCGAGCGGTCCTGCGAACGCTGGCTCGTTCAGGAGAACGTGGTGAGGCGGATCGGGCACGGGCGATCCTATTGACGCTTTCGGGATGGACCAGCCCGCGCATTGCGGAAGCCTTTGGGGTGCGGGAGGATACGGTACGCCTGTGGCGCAGCGATTTTGCCCATGGCGGTGTCGAGGCGTTGAAGGCGACCGTGGCGCCCGGTCCGGCGCCGGTGAAGAGCGAGGCGGCGCTCCGTGTCGTTGCGTCGCTCCTCGAAGCGCCGGTTGCTGACCGGCCCAACTGGACGATCGCGCGCCTCATGGTTGAGATCGAGGCGCGCGAGGGCATCAAGATTGGCCGATCGCAACTGTCCAAGGCGCTACGAAAAAAAACTTCCGCTGGCGGCGGCCCCAGCACAAGCTGAAAGGCCGCCAGATTGCCGGCGAGATCGAGCGCGTCGGGTTGCGCCTCAAATTGCGCAAGGCGCAGGCGGCAGCGGGCGACATCGTTCTGCTCTATGGCGACGAAAGCGAGGCGCTGACCCATCCCTATCTGGCACGGGCGTGGGCCAGGCGCGGCGCGGATCTGCGGGTGCCGCCACCCGGCCAGGCCAACAAGATGGCGATCATGGGTTCGTTCGACCACGCCACCCGCCAACTCATCGTGCACACCAGCCCAACCAAACGCAGCAGTGATTTCGTTGCTCACCTCGAGCAACTCGATCGGTTGTATGGCCCGCAACCGGGACGGATGACGACCCCGGTCGTGTTGGTCGAGGACAATGGGCCGATCCACGTCAGCAAGCTCTCGCGCGCTGCAATCGAGGCCCGCAAGCACTGGCTCACCGTCGAGTGGCTGCCCAAATACGCCCCTGAACTCAACGATATCGAGTTGGTCTGGCGCGACCTCAAAGCCCATCATCTCGCTCACCAGACCTTCGTCGATATACACACCCTCGATAACGCAATCCACGACGCCGTCGCCGCCTTGAACCGTGAACGAGCCATCCGTCCGTTGGCCAAGCGAAGAATCTCTGCTTAGTGCGGCTGGCGCCGGGCCCGAGTAGCGCGTATCGCCTTGGACTGAGGTTCAGCAAGAAGAGCAAAGTGGCCGATTCATCCACACCTACCGAGCGCAGAATCGACTGGCTGGATTATATTCGCCTGTGTGCGCCGTAAGGGTCGTGATGACTCACTATATCGGGTGTCGTCGTGCCTTTCATCCTCGGCCCGGCGAATACAGATCTGGGCCTGATCACCGATATATCGCATTATGGACATATCGGGCTGTTCATCCTGTTCCTCATCAGCGGCATGATGATCACGCAGATCGTCCAGCGGCAGAAAATATCGACCTTCGTCGCTCACCGCTTCACGCGCGTCTATCCAAGCTTCGTCATCTGCCTGACGATTACCACGCTGATGGGGATCGGCGAGGTGGGCCGAATGCATGTCACCTTCTGGCAATATCTCGCCAATTTGACGACCAATCCCCCGGCATTCGGATATCGTCCGGCAGATTCCTCCTATTGGACGCTGACGGTTGAGATCACCTTCTACGCAATGATCGCCGCGGTCGCGATGCTTGGCTGGATCAGGCATATCCAGATCGTGGTGGTGGTGTGGATCGCGCTGCAGATGATCGTGGCACCCTTCTTCCCGCGCGCGCCGCTGCTTGGCGCCGACTATGCTTTCCTGGCCGCGGGGTGCGTGATGGGATTGCTGTACCAGCGCCGCAACGAAAAGCTGAACTTGGCGCTGCTCGCGGTTACCGCCCTGCTCGGCACGCGGACCATGTTCATCGCAGCCCGGGGCATGCCGTTGAATCCGTGGATCGGGATCGGCGTGATGATGGGGATCTTCGCGCTTTTCCTGGCGATGCGGGGCCGCGATGTCCGCCTGCCCTGGGCACACCGGATCGGCTCGTTCACCTATCCGCTCTACCTTCTTCACTTCAAGATCGGCACGATCATGCTGATGTGGTGGGCAACCGACGCAAACAAATGGTGGCTGGTCCTGGCATTGTCGCTGGGCATGATGCTGTTCTCGTTTGTGCTTGACGACATCGTCGAATTCCGGCTGCGCGAGACGTGGCGCAGGCTTGCCAGGGCGACGGTGGCGCGACCTTTCATCCTGTGGGAGCAGCGTCGCGTTCAGGCGGTGACGCCGGCCAGCATCTGAGCCATGGGCGCGGCCGGCTTCAGTAAAGGATGATGATGCTGACGATCCCGACCTATATCACGTGGCAGGACGTCGATGGCGAACTGGCCTTGTTCGACGAGCGCGACGATCGGTATCATGTGCTGAACGGCACTGCCGCCGCGATCTGGCGTGGCATTGCCGCCGGGATGGAAAGGACCGTGCTGATCGACCAGATCGCGACCGGCTTTCGAGTAAAACCCGAGGAAATCATCGCGGATATCGACGCCTTTGTCGAAGCGGCCACCGCGCTGGGCCTGCTGCTGAGAAAGGATGCCGCGCCTGCCTAGCCCGTCGGGATGAAAGGGCGAAATGGTCGATATTCATCCCATTCCATGGCGGCCGGGCGCCCTTTACCTTGACAATCTCGCCTTGATCGGCAAGCGCTTCGGGGCTGGCCGAACGCTTTGTCGAGGCCTTTTTCCGGATACCGCATGACTTTCGCCGACCTCGGCCTTTCCGACGAACTTCTCAAAGCCGTGAATGAATCCGGCTATACCGAGCCGACTCCAATTCAGGCGAGCGCGATTCCAAGCGTGCTGATGATGCGCGACATCGTCGCCATCGCCCAGACCGGCACCGGCAAGACCGCCGCATTCGTGCTGCCGATGATCGATATCCTCGGCGAAGGGCGCAGCCGCGCGCGCATGCCGCGATCGCTGATCCTCGAGCCGACGCGCGAACTCGCCGCGCAGGTGGCGGAGAATTTCGAGAAATACGGCAAATATCACAAGCTCTCGATGGCGCTGCTGATCGGCGGCGTTTCGATGGGCGACCAGCAAAAGGCGCTCGAAAAGGGCGTCGATGTGCTGATCGCGACGCCGGGCCGGCTGATGGACCTGTTCGGGCGCGGCAAGATCCTGCTCACCGGCTGCAACCTGCTGGTGATCGACGAGGCTGACCGGATGCTCGACATGGGGTTCATCCCCGATATCGAGGAAATCTGCACCAAGCTGCCCAAGCAGCGCCAGACCCTGCTCTTCTCGGCGACGATGCCGCCGCCGATCAAGAAGCTGGCCGACAAGTTCCTGAGCAACCCCAAGACGATCGAAGTCGCACGACCCGCGACCGCGAACATCAACATCAAGCAATGGCTGGTGCCGGTCTCCGCCTCGAAGAAGCGCGAAAAGCTGACCGAGCTGCTGAACGCGGAAGATGTGAAGACCGCGATCATCTTCTCGAACCGCAAGACGACGGTGCGCGACCTGAACAAGGCGCTGCAGCGGGCAGGCTTCCGATCGAGCGAAATCCATGGCGACATGGAGCAATCGCAGCGGATCGCCGAGCTCGACCGGTTCAAGGCGGGCGATGTGAACATCCTGGTGGCATCCGACGTCGCGGCGCGTGGGCTCGACATCAAGGGTGTCAGCCATGTGTTCAACTTCGACGCGCCCTGGCATCCGGACGATTATATCCACCGCATCGGCCGCACCGGCCGCGCGGGCGCGACCGGCGTGGCGTTCACATTGGTGACGCCTGACGATGCCGAGAATGTGCAGAATATCGAGAAGCTGACCGGTATGCGGATCGACCGCTGGGAAGGCGCCGAGGATGCACCCGCATCGGCTGCTCCAGCGGCACGTGGACGTGGCGGGCGCGGCAAGCCAGCGGCCAAGGCCAAGCCGGTTGAGACCGAGCGCGATGCGCCGGAAGCGGCCGCTGAAACGCCAGAGGCCGAACGCCCTGCCCGCGCGCCACGGACGCCGCGCGAGGCGAGGCCGGCTCGTGAAGAACGGCCCGCGCGTGAAGAACGGCCCGCTCGGGAAGAACGCGCACCGCGCGAGGAACGGCCGGTGCGTGAAGAGCGGCCGGCACGCGACAGCCGCCCACCGCGGGACGAGCGCCCCGCCCGGGGCCCGCGCCCGGCGCAGGATGACGGCCCTGACGATGGGTGGAACGGGCCAATGCCCGACTTCCTGATGGCGAAGCTGACCATCGAATAAGCCCGTGGACGGAATCGTCGAGACCGTGCCGGTGCAGTCGATCGAGAGCCCGTGCGTCAATATCTGCGTGATGGACGACGCCAGCGGCTGGTGCATCGGCTGTGGGCGGACGATTGATGAGATTGCCCGGTGGTCGAACGGAAGCTCGGCCTGGCGCCGCGAAGTGATGGCGTCGCTGCCGGAGCGGATGGGCTCACGCCGTACTTAGAGCCCAGTTCGACCAAGTTAAATCAACCGTCACCCGGGACCCTTCGACAAGCTCAGGGGAGCCTTGTTCCGGGGTCCACTGCGCCGCAAACCGACCGTCAATGATCGTGCGGAGACGTGGATGCCGGAACAAGTCCGGCATGACGGGCAAAGCTGGCCGAATTCGACTCTAGAGCGCCGAATCCTGGAATCGGAGTCGCCGCTCCTCCGCCCGGAGAACCGCGATTCAACTGCATCCCCGGATCGGCCATAAGATGCGCACGGGACGTCTCAGAAGCCCGGGCTGCTCTTTCTTGTCGTCCGGATCCCGAACGCTCGCGCGACGCCATGGATGGCGCTCGTGCGAGACATTTCCCTGTTAATTTCCCTGTTATTCCCTGTTCCGGCCTGAGCAGACGAACGAAAAATTCATCTAAATGATTGCAATATAAAGATAATTGATCAATTCTGCCGCGAGCGACACCGAGAAAAAATAAAAAATTCCCTGTTCCCACGGCGGAACAGGGAATTTGACCACCGCGGCGACCCCGCGTCAGAAGCGGAGAAGCCTGAAAATTGCGCGCCTCAGTCCGCCGTCGCCGGCTCCGGCGCGGGCATCAGGGCGTTGTCCTTTTCATTAGCGCGCGTGCAGGCTTCGCGCGACATGATGCGACCGAGATAATCAGTGAAGGCGTCGCGCTTGGGCAGCGTGCCGAACTGCGTGCCCCAGCCAATCTGCGAGCCGATATAGACATCCGCCGCGGTGAAGCTGTCGCCGGCGATATAGGGATGCGCCGACACCGCCTTTTCGAGCGTGTCCACCGCGATATCGTAATTGCCATAACCAGCCATGCGCTGCTGCTGCTCGGTCGGCGTGAAGCCCATCGAATTATTGGTCACTGCCTGTTCGAGCGGGCCGGCGGCAAAGAACAGCCAGCGATAATAATCGGCGCGCTCGGTGGTCGGCGGCGCGAGGCCGGCTTCGGGGAATGCATCGGCCAGATAAGCGCAGATCGCCGCGCATTCCGTAATGACATGGCCGTTATGGACGATCGCCGGCACCTTCCCCATCGGATTGATCGAAAGATACGGCTCTTCCTTCATCGTCGATGCGTAATCGAGCACCACCGTTTCATAATCGGCACCGGTTTCCTCGAGCATCCAGCGGATGATGCGTCCGCGCGACATCGGGTTGGTGTAGAAGACAAGATTCGAGGCCATCATATTCTCTCCCGACTCGGGTTGCCAAGAACATAAATGGAACACGACATGAGAACGGCGTCAAGGTCTCCCCTGACGCCGTTCTCCTATCCGATGGTCGGAAACGCGCTCAGGCGGCGCTGACGATCCGGACATTGCCGTTGGCATGCGGCAGGCGCTTCAGCTTCGGCGCAAGCTTGACCATTTCGGCAACCTGGTTGCCATGATCGAGGCCAGCGAAATTCTTGCCGAGATCGGGCGCAACCGCGAAATAGCCGGACAGCGCATAACGACGAGCAGTCTCCTCGGCGGTGGCATCAAGGCCGTTCTCGCCGTGCAGCACGACGATGACATCGAGATTGGTCTTGCCGCGCGGCGAGGCGAAATAGCCGTCAAGGATTCGGCCGCCCGAGATCGCGAAGCGGAGGTTCTTCGCCTGGAGCCGCGGATCCGTGCCGGTCGCGGCAGCGGCGGAGGTGGCGAAGCCGACGATCCCCGTACCGGTAACGGCGGTTGCGACGGGTAGTGTCGCCATGCCACGCATCATCGAGCGGCGGCCGAGCGGCGCCTGGACGAGGCTGGAGATACCCGCCGTGACGGGCTGATCTGTTACGTCTGTCATGATTGCCTCCCTTGCCGCCCCTGATGCGGTTGGAAGAAGCCTAACCTTTCGCATTCCGGGATACAACCAAAACGGCGATGGATTTTAATCAATTGTGTACCGTGTTGGCATGGCAGAAATCGGTGTGCGCCGAGAGCGAGCGTCAGGCTGCGCGGTACCACCATACGCCGTCGATCACCTCTTTCACCGCCCTGCCCTCGACCTCGAGGCGGCGGAGATGCGCGAGCGCTTCGCCGGTCGCCATGCCGAGCATCTCGGGGCCGATCGCACGGCGGAACAGGCGGCCGAAGCAATCGGTCGCGCGGCGCGGCTCGGCGAGAAAGACTTCGAGCTCGTCGAGACGATCGCGGTGCTCGCGGTCCATGGCATCGAGGCGGTTGTGCAGGCCAGTGAACGGGTCGCCATGCCCCGGCAGGACGAGGAGGTTATGGGGCAATTGCCTGAGCTTCGCGATCGAGGCGAACCATTCGCCGAGCGGATCGGACTCGGGCTCGGTGATGCCGAGCGAGACATTGGGGCTGATGCGGGGGAGCACCTGATCGCCGGCGATCAGGATGCCGGCGGTCTCGTTCAGCAGGCAGGCATGTTCGGGGCTGTGGCCCGAGCCGACCACGACCCGCCAGATCGTGCCGCCGATGGTGAGGCTGCCGCCATCGACCAGGCGTTGATAGCTGAGCGGAAACGGCGTGATGATGCGGCGGAACCCGGCCCAGCCGGACGCCGCGGCAGTTGCGATCTGTTCATCGCTCCATCCCGCGCCGCGCCTGAAGGCAGTGACCTCGTCCGGCACGGCATCGCGTGCGTCGAGCATCGTCGCCCGGAGAGTCAGCCATTCGCCGCGCGTCATCAGCAGCGGTGCGGAATGATGCGTACACATCCAGCCAGCGAGGCCGATGTGATCGGGGTGGAAATGCGTGCCGATCATCCGCGTCACGCGGGTGCCCAGCAGCGGGCCGCGGAAGATCGTCTTCCACGCGGTACGGGCGTCGTCGAGGTTCATGCCGCTATCGACCAGGGCGACGCCGCCCTCGTCGTCGATCAGCCAGCAATTCACATGCTTGAGCGGCCCGGGAACGGTGAGGCGCACCCAGTTGATGCCGGGCGCGATCGGCATAACCGCGCCGGGCGCTGGTTCGGCGCCGCCAAAGGGATAGGTCAGCCCCTTGTGGCTGGTCGCGACGAAGCTCTCATCGGCGACAAAGGCTGCGTCGGTTTTGGAAGCGGTGGCCATCAGTTGCGGGTAGCAACGGAATTGCCGGAGCGCCAACCCCAATCTTCAGGCGGAGCGTGCTGCGAATAGGTGGAAACCGGCTATTCGCAAACAAGCACGCGACCAACAAGAATCTAGAGGGGGCTTTGTTTCCATCGAAACACAGCCCCCTCTAGTCGCGCCACCGCCTGAGCGGCGGCGCGGCTGGATCAGCGGCGGAAGAGGTTCTCGGCGGTCGGCTCTGCCGAAACGGGCGGGGTGCCATTTTCGGCGGCTTCGGCGTCCCGGGCAAGCTGATCGCGCTGGGCACGAAGCTCAGTGATCAGCGCCTCCCGATCGCCCTCGAGGCGGGTATCGACCGGTGCCTCGATGCCCGCTGCCTTGGCTGCCTTGGCGACCGCAGCGTCGAGCTCGCGCTGCGTGGTCAGGCCGAGCGTCACCGGATCCTTGGGCGTGATGTTGGCGATGTTCCAGTGGCTGCGGTCGCGGATCGCTGCGATCGTCGTGCGCGTGGTGCCGATCAAATTGCCGATCGCGCCATCCGAAATCTCGGGATGGTTGCGGATGATCCAGGCGATGCCGTCCGGCTTGTCCGAACGCTTCGAGACCGGCGTGTAACGCGGGCCCTTGGTGCGGCGGACCTGATCGGGGCCCTTTAGCATGACGAGACGGTGATCGGGATCGGCCTGACCCTTCTCGATCTCGTCCTGGGTGATCTCGTGCGCGCGGATCGGATCGCGGCCAGTGAGCTTGGTCGCGGCGGTATCGTCAGCGATCGCCTGGATCTCGAGGATGTGAAGGCCGCAGAATTCGGCGATCTGCTCGAAGCTGAGCGAGGTGTTGTCGACCATCCAGGACGCGGTCGCATGGGGCATGAGCGGCTGGGCCACTGGGAAACTCCTTAAAAACAGAAAGGGCCGCCCCTTTCGGAGCGGCCTTGGCATGGTCCTGACTTAGTCCGGTTACGCGGTCGGGGCAAGCGTGAGGGTTATCGTCCCACCGCACGCGTCTTCAGCCGGGCGAGTGTGGAGGCAGCGGCGGCGACCAGCGCCTCGCTCACCTCGCCAATCGGGTGCGGCACCGGCGCGCGCAGCACGGTCCCGGTGGCCGGCCCCACCTCGATCTTCGCTGCCGCAGCGAGTGCGGCAACCGCCGGCCCAGGCGCCGCACACATCGCATCATAGTCGATGAAATGCTGGCGCGTGCGCAGTAACGGCGGCTGGTCGAGCAGGAAATCATGCACGCTCGTCCAGGCCGCCAGCCAATAATCGAGCGTCATCGGATCGAGCGACGAATCGGGGCTGCCGGGAAGATGGAACGGGCGTTGGCCGGCACCGAACTCATGATGGCCGAGCCAGGTCATGAACTTCAGGCGGAAGGGATCGGACCGGTGCAGCGCAAGCGCGCGGACATGCTGGTTGAGGAGCGACGCGGCATGCTGCAGCGGATCGCGGAAGGGATGGATCAGGATTGCGGACGGTACGGCCTGGATGAGCGCGGGCAGGCGCAGGATGTTGGCATTGTTCTTCGAAAGATACCGGCCGCGGCCATAACGGAGCAGGACGAGACTCATATAGCGGCGGAACTGCTCCACCGTTTCGGGAAGCGGGGGCACCGGTTCGAGGCCATGGGGGCGGAGAAAGCGCGTCCCCTCAAAGCATCGCCAGAACACTTCCTCGATCGCCTCGGGGCTGTCGAGATCATGGGCAAGCCCGTCACCATGCTCGCGTTCCCGGGCCGCAACGGTGCGGCGGAACCGGCCCGTGATGCGATCCGCGCCATTGGGGGCAAGCGGGAATGGCAAGTCGCGATAGGAGAGCGAAGCGAATTCGTCCGTCGCATGAAGAATGCGCATGATGATCGTGGTGCCGGCCCGCGCCAGGCCACATACGAACACCGGGTTCTCGATCGGGTACTCCGCCGCCGCACGGCGCCCGAACTTCGCATTTTCGAGATCGAACGAGATCTCGAGAACAGCGGCATTCCCCATCGCGACAGCATGAAGCAGCCGGTCGGCGCGGCTATAGGCGTTTGCGGACTTGATATCGGATGACGGCATAGGAGAGGCACAACAGGGGCAGGGCCAGGCTGGCCTCGGGATGGATGAAAAGAGCGCCGAGATGCGCCCCATGCGCGTCACCGATCATGATGACGATCGCAATCGGCGCCGCGACCGCAACAAGCAATAGCAGGCTGCGCATCGAAGCGCGAAACATCCGCGCCGACAGGATCATCGCCGCACGTTCCCTCGACGCGTCCGACGCACCGCGACGCCGCATCACCTTGCTCGCCCGTGCCCCGAAATGGCCAAGGTCCCGCATCACGGGAACGAGGCGGAGCGCCCATGCCAGCTCGATCGCGATGACTGTTGCCAGGAAGAGTAAGAGGACCGACACGGCTATTCGCCAGTTTCCTCGGACTCGGTCGGCGTTGACGGTGCCTTGGCCTGGCGGCGACGACGCAGAAGGCGTTTGACCGGATACCAGAGGACCGCGAAGAAACCGAGGACGATCGAGCCGATGAAGCCGAGCGCGACGCTGATCAGCCCAAGGCCCAGGCCCGGGCCCATATAGGCATTGGCGGCTGCCGGTGCTGCGAGCAGCAAAAGGGCCGCGCCCCAGCCCGCAAGGCGTGGCGCACTCATCCGCATCGTGCGTTCGCTGCAGCCCGGATTCCTGCCGCCTCCGTCTTTGGATCGATATAGCGGCTCCATCCCAACTCGTATCCCCGGCCCTTTTTGTCCATGGACATATATCGCCACTGAACTGTGCCGTCGCGGCTCATCCGCTGCAACCTGCCATAGTTGGTTTCCTCCACGAACACGTCCCCATTGTCCATCATGGTGGCAAGACCCTGGGTGATGGTCCGTATGTCCTGCGCGGCGAATGCCGCCTCGTAGGGGGATTCCGCCTTCCCCGTGGCGAAATCGTAAACATAAAGACGATTGTGGTTCACGACAAAATCGCCGTTGCTGACCCTCGGGGTCGGGCCTTCGGGCGCGGACTGGACACCATTGTCGAACACCGAGATGCGGTGATCATCGAGGATGTCGACATCATGCTGCATGCTCCAGGGCCCCTGTCGCCACCACATGACGCGCCCGGCCGATGGCCGGTAGAGCAAGATCAGGGAGAGATGGCGCATGCTGATGAACAAATCTCCTTTTTGCCAATAGGGTCCTGATTTCATTACCGGTTGGATATCGTTGGTATGAGTTGGATCATCGGTATAGGGCTTCGACCGCCACAGGCCGGAGAGTTGGTTCCGTGCGAGGATCGTCTGGATCGACTCGGCCTTGACGCGATGTCCATCGGGCGAGATTTCCGAAATTCTGCCCTCCCTGAAGTCAGGGCCAACATGCGGCAGGTTGGACTTGAGCATGCGATCGGGGGTCCAGATATTGCCGTCCGGACCGATTTCGTTCGAGTGGTGAAAGATTCCGTCGAGCGTCCAGACCACGCGTCCACACACATCGATGCGCACTTCCGGAGTGTCGTCGTGGAAGACGAGCCCGCCATCGGACATCAACAAGGGGTGGGTCGGCCGGTATCGTTCCGGAGGATGATTGCTGGTGAGTTTGATCAAGCTGCCGATCTGCGAGCGGCGATTGATGTCTGCAATGTCAGGTGCATATGTCCGAATGATCTTCCCATCGCTTAGCCTGATCAGATCGACAATGTAGCGGTGCAGCGTTTCCTCATAGTGCGGGATCAGTGCGTAACCATCGTCCACGAAAGACGTCTTGGGGTTGCGCCAGAACCCATCGGGCAGGCCCTCCTGCCTGTCATGGGTTATAGGTTCGGCAGGCGTATTCATGTATTTTGCAATGCGCACGGGGAAATCGGCGATAGCGAGCGCCGGAGCCGTCAGTGCCGCAAGCCGTTTCCCCCCCTGCGACGCATAGACGACCAGCCCGCCAAAGATCATCAGAAACAGCAGGCCGCTCAGGATCAACGCCATCACCAGCCAAAGTGGGACGCTGCGGTACATGAGCTTTTCGAGGTTCAACGCCCATACTCCCCCGACAACGGCCGGTGTTGGAATCGCCCTTGCCGATTTCCGCAGTGCAGCACAAGTCGGGTATGTGCGCTCCCGAACCATTCCGACGTTTTTCGCGAATCTTGGGGACGTGTAGCCGCGATATTCAGCGACCGTATTTCTGTTGGAAAACAGACTGCTGATCCGCAAAACTGATATTCTGTAGCGAAAAAGTCGTTACTTAGCCGACCCTGCGCGATCGCGGCGTTCCGCAAAGCCTCAGGCGGCGATAGCCTCATCATGCCGCGTGGATATATCCAGGGGCACAAGTGCACTCAGAAACTGGCGGGCGCTCGCTTCCCAGGTGAAGCCCCGGCCATAGGCCGCGCAGGTGCTGCGATCCTTACTCAGCGCGTTCGCTATCGCCATGTCCAGATCATCGTCCATCGTGCCCACCTCGTCGTTCAGCACGTCGACGGGACCGGTAACGGGATAGGCTGCGACCGGCACGCCGCAGGCGAGCGCCTCGATCATCACCAACCCGAACGTATCGGTGCGGCTGGGGAAAACGAAAACGTCGGCGGCAGCATAAGCGGCAGCGAGATCGGCACCGAAACGCGGCCCCAGAAACTTCACCTCCGGGAATTTTGCCGCCAGCGTCGCGCGGGCGGGACCGTCACCGACGACCACTTTGGTGCCGGGGTGGCTGGTGGCGAGAAACGCCTCGATATTCTTCTCGACCGCGACACGGCCGACATAGAGCTGAATCGGCCCGGGCAGTTCCGCAAGCATGGGATCGGGCGCGATAGTGTCCGAGAAGGTCGCGAGATCGACTCCCCTGCCCCAATGCCGCACATTGGCGAGGCCGTGCCCAGCGAGCGTGGCCGCGATCGACGGGGTCGAGGCAAGGATAGACTGCGCCGGGGCGTGGAACCAGCGGATATAGTGCCACACCCATTCGGGATTCACGCCCGTGCGAGCCGAAACATAATCGGGAAACTGGGTGTGATAGGCAGTCGTGAAGGGGAATTCATGGCCCAGGCACCAGCGCCGCGCAGCGAGGCACACCGGGCCTTCAGTGGCGAGATGAATCGCCTGGGGATCGAAATCCGACAGCATCTTGCCGACCGTACCGGTGCTGGCAAAGGCGAGCCTGATCTCGGGATAGGTCGGGCACGGCAAGGAATAGAAGAGATCAGGCGACACGATCAGGACCTCGTGTCCCAGGCGCTCAAGCTCGGCGCGGACGGCCTGAAGTGTCCGCACGACCCCATTCACCTGGGGCGACCACGCGTCGGTTACGATCGCGATGCGCATGGCGGTCAGGCTGCCAATGCCTCGATTTTCGCCGCATCTCGCGCGGCGATCTCGTCAGCCCAGTGAAGCAATTCCATGCGTCCGTCGAAATGCTCGACCAGAGCGGTGCAGCCTTCGACCCAATCTCCGTCATTATAATATTCGACGCCGCCGATATTGCGAAACTCAGCGGTGTGGATGTGGCCGCAGACCACGCCATCGACGCCCCGGGCGCCGGCTGCCTCCGCGATCACTTCCTCATAGTTGGAGATGAACTCCACTGCGTTCTTCACCTTTGCTTTCGCGTGCTTCGACAGGGACCAGTAGGGCAGTTTGAAGAAGCGGCGATAGGCGTTCACCCAGCGATTCAAGGCCATCATGAATTCATACGCGACGTCGCCGACATGCGCGAGCCATTTATGGGTGAGCGTGATCATGTCGAACTCGTCGCCGTGCAGCACCAGCAGGCGGCGGCCGTCCACCGTTTCGTGGATTGCCTTGCGCCGGATGATGACGCCCCCGAAATCCAGCCCGGTGAATTGCCGCATCACCTCATCATGATTGCCGGGGATATAGACGACTTCGGTGCCGCGCTTGGCGCGCTTCAGGATTCGCCAGACGACGTCGTTATGCGCCTGGGGCCAGTAGAATTTCTTCTTGAGCCGCCAGCCATCGATGATGTCGCCGACCAGATACATTTTCTCGCTGTCGACGTGATCGAGGAAGTCGATCAGCATCTCGGCGTTGCAGCCGCGCGTGCCGAGATGGATGTCGGAAATCCAGATGGTGCGATATTGCCGCCGCGGCTCGGTGATCGCACGCTCGGGGATTCCGGGCTTCGAATGCGCGAAATCGGCAAAATCCGCGATGTTCCCGTCTCTCGACAAGGTGTCCATCGCAATCCTGGTTACAGCGTCCATTGCCGCAGTCCCATCAACCTCTGATGGAAGAGCGCTATGCCTTGAGTATGTTACACTTTGAGTCGTCGGGCCAAAAACATTTGCCGCGACTGTGCGCCTTACGCGTCGATAGTGACGTGCCCTGGAAGCGCCGCGACCCGCGCCAGCCAGGCGACTACCGCCGGATAGCGTCCGAGATCGAAGCCGCCGTCATCCGCAAAATGGGTATAGGCATAGAGCGCGATATCGGCGAGCGTTAGCCGATCACCGATGAAGAAAGGCGTGCGGCTGAGGTGCGCGTCCATCAGCGCGAGGGCGGCATTGCCTGCGGCCTCCTTGGCGGGAATTTGGCTGCGCTGTACTTCGTTCAGCCCGGCTTCGCCGATGAAGTAGCGCCAGAAGCGCAAGGTCGCGACATTGGGTTCGTGATTATATTGCTCCCAGAACATCCAGTGGAGCATGTCGGCACGGTCATAGCGGTCGGCCGGAATCAGCGGCGATCCGTCAGCGAGATAGAAACAGGCCGCGTTGCTCTCCGGCAGATAATCGTCGCCGATCTGAAGCACGGGGATGCGGCCATTGGCGCTGACCTCGCCCAGAAACGCAGCGGAGCGCGTCTCACCCTTCATGATGTCATATTCGCGGCGCTCGATCGGGATGCCGAGATGGGCCGCGGTGAGGCGGATCTTGTAGCAATTCCCCGACTGGGCATATTCGTGCAGGATCAGGCCAGACATTGTCGCTCCCCGGTTGCTCGCGCCTTCATGGCGCCGCCGCGTGGCAGGTCAAATCGAATATGCCGGGTGATCGATAAGCCAGGCTTTTCGATCAGATCAGGCCAAGCGCATCGCGGCGGCGACGCAGCGCGCCAAGTTCGAAAAAGCCGATGCCGAGCAAGGCGACAACGAACAGCCAGCCCCACATGTAGCGCCACAGGGCAAAATCCCACGCGCTTCGTGGCGGGGTGCCTGAAACGCCGGCCATGCGCAGATTATAGTCGACAGCCGGCACGCCGACGAACTCGTCCGGCGTTTCGTAATAGAGGAGAACGCCATATTCCTTGCGGGGGATGAAGGGCATGCCGAGCACGTCCAGCTCGTTGATCGAATAGCCGTAGCGGAGCGTCCGGACCTCATCGGGCGTGGTCGGCAGATCGCGTGCAGGGCCTCCAAACGCTCTTGGGGTGACGATCGGAATATGGCCGATCTTGGGGATGTGAACGCCATATTCGTCGACGGCGTGGACGAAACCGGCTGACGCGGCACTTGCGGTGACGGTCTGACCGCGAACCACAGCCGAGCGGTCGCCGATGATCAGCGCCCGGTCAGACAGCAGGAAAATGGTCCCGAAGACCAGCCCGATCACGATCAGGAGCACCACCCTGATCGTCTCGTCGCGCTTGATCGTTGGATGTTTGCCCCGCAGATACGGATTCTGTCGTTCCATGTGTTCACTGCCCCCCGGCTATTCCATCAACAGTACGATCTTTCCCACATGATCGCCCGATTCCATGCGCTCATGAGCGCTTGGCGCGTCGGCGAGCGGATAAGTACGGTCGATCACCGGCTTCAGCCGGCCGGCCTCGACATGCGGCCAGACAGTGCGGGCAAGCTCATCCGCGACCAGGCTCTTGAACACGGTGTCGCGCGGGCGGAGTGTCGAGCCGGTGAGGGTCAGGCGACGGCGCATGATCTCGAAGATCGGGATCGTCGCCTGCAAGCCGCCCTGCACCGCGATCGAGACGTGCCGGCCATCATCGGCGAGGCACTGCATGTTGCGCGGAAGATAGTCGCCGCCGACCATGTCGAGCACCACCGCGACACCCTTGCCGCCGGTGATCGTCTTCACTTCGGCAACGAAATCCTGGGTCTTGTAGTTGACCGCGTGATCAGCACCCAGGGCCTTTGCTGCCGCGCATTTTGCGTCGGAGCCGGCTGTGACGATGATGGTCAGGCCGAACAGATTGGCGAGAGCGATCGCCATGGTGCCGATGCCGCTGGTGCCGCCATGGACGAGCACCACATCGCGTTCGGTCGCATAGCCACGCTCGAAAAGATTGGTCCAGACGGTGAAGAGCGTCTCGGGCATCGCGGCCGCCTCGACCATCGACAGGGCGCGGGGTACATGAAGGCACTGGCCGTACGGCGCGACAGCATATTCGGCATAAGCGCCGCCCGAAATCAGCGCGCAAACCGGCTGGCCGAGCAACTCGAACTGTTCGCCCGCGCCGGCGACATCGGGCCCGACCTCGACGATCGTGCCCGACACTTCCATGCCCAGGATCGACGGCGCGCCCGGCGGCGGCGGATACAGGCCCTTGCGCTGCATCACCTCCGGCCGATTGACGCCCGCGGCGGCCACCCGGATCAGGACTTCGCCGATGCCAGGCCGCGGCACCGGGCGCTGGACGACGACCAGGACTTCGGGTCCCCCGGGGGCCTCGGGATCGATCGCGCGCATCATGTCCGGAATTTCGTTCATTGATCCGCCCCCCAACTTGCGGATTGCCTCTGGGCCTTATTGACATCGCTGCCTACCCGGTCAACGTTCACTCTTATGGATTTGGACGAGATTCTCCCGAAAAAGGGGGGCGATCCGCTCACCGAACTGGCCCGACAGGACCTTGATCCCCTGTCGGTCGCCGAGCTGGAGGCGCGTATCGCGGCCCTTGAAGCCGAAATCGTCCGGACGCGCGGAAAAATGGAACGCGCCGTTAATCACCGCGCAAGCGCCGATAGCTTATTCAAACGATGAGCATCGGGGCTCCGGCATGCCGATTTGGCCGGGGTTTTTGTCAAGTGCTTGATGCGGGCGGTCTGTCTTCCGACATAGCAGGAAAGGACCGCGCATTGTGTCGCGGTCCGCATGGAGTAACGTAATGCCTTCTTTCGCATCCGCGCTGGAAACCACCCTCCACAAGGCGCTCGAAGCCGCGTCCTCGCGACGCCACGAATATGCGACGCTCGAGCATCTGCTGCTCGCGCTGGTCGATGACGAGCACGCCTCGAAAGTGATGACCTCCTGCGGGGTCGATCTCGGCGAGCTCAAGGCGACCGTCGCGCATTATCTCGATACCGAGCTCGAGGCGCTGAAGGTGGATGCAGCGACCGATCCGTCGCCGACCTCCGGCTTCCAGCGCGTCGTCCAGCGCGCCATCCTCCACGTCCAGTCTTCGGGCCGCGACGAGGTGACGGGTGCAAACGTGCTCGTCGCGCTGTTCAGCGAGCGCGAGAGCTATGCCGTCTATTTCCTCCAGCAGCAGGACATGAGCCGCCTCGATGCCGTCAGCTTCATCTCGCACGGCGTCGGCAAGGGCGGCGCTGCCCCGGAGCCCCGTGAAGTGAAGGGCGCGGAGGAGGAGAAATCCGCCAAGAACGACAGCAAGAACAAGGGCGAAAGCGCGCTCAAGCAGTTCTGCGTCGATCTCAACGAGAAAGCCCGGAACGGCAAGGTCGATCCCCTGATCGGGCGCGGCCCCGAGGTCGACCGGACAGTGCAGATCCTGTGCCGCCGCTCCAAGAACAACCCGCTCTATGTAGGCGATCCCGGCGTCGGCAAGACCGCCATCGCCGAGGGTCTGGCGCGCAAGATCGTCGAGGGCAATGTGCCTGAGGTGCTGTTGCCGGCCGTGATCTATTCGCTCGACATGGGCGCACTGCTCGCCGGCACCCGCTATCGCGGCGATTTCGAGGAGCGGCTGAAGGCAGTCGTCAACGAGCTCGAGAAGCTGCCCGACGCGATCCTGTTCATCGACGAGATCCACACGGTGATCGGCGCTGGCGCGACCAGCGGCGGGGCGATGGACGCCTCCAACCTGCTCAAGCCCGCCTTGTCGGGGGGCACGATCCGCTGCATCGGCTCCACCACCTACAAGGAGTTCCGCAATCATTTCGAGAAGGACCGCGCGCTGCTGCGGCGCTTCCAGAAGATCGACGTCAATGAGCCGACGATCGAGGATACGATCAAGATCCTGACCGGCCTGCGCACGGCGTTCGAGGCGCACCACTCAGTGAAATACACGCCTGATGCGATCAAGTCCGCGGTCGAGCTGTCGGCGCGCTACATCAACGACCGCAAGCTGCCCGACAAGGCGATCGACGTGATCGACGAAGTGGGCGCGATGCAGATGCTGGTGCCGCTCAGCAAGCGCAAGAAGACGATCACCACCCGCGAGATCGAGCAGGTGATCGCGACGATGGCGCGCATCCCGCCGAAATCGGTCTCGGCCGACGACACCCAGGCGCTCGCCACGCTCGATACCGATCTGAAGCGGGTCGTGTTCGGGCAGAATGCGGCGATCGAGAAGCTCAGCTCGGCGATCAAGCTCAGCCGGGCGGGCCTGCGCGATCCCGACAAGCCGATTGGCAATTATCTGTTCACCGGGCCGACCGGCGTGGGCAAGACCGAGGTCGCGCGCCAGCTGGCGTCGATCATGGGCATTCCGCTCCAGCGCTTCGACATGTCGGAATATATGGAGCGGCATTCGGTCAGCCGGCTGATCGGTGCGCCTCCGGGCTATGTCGGCTATGATCAGGGCGGATTGCTCACTGATGCTGTCGACCAGCAGCCGCATTCGGTTTTGCTGCTCGACGAGATCGAGAAGGCGCATCCCGACCTGTTCAACATCCTGTTGCAGGTGATGGATAACGGCAAACTGACCGATCACCACGGCAAGACAGTCGATTTCAGGAATGTCATCCTGATCATGACGACCAATGCCGGCGCATCGGACATGGCGCGCGAGACTCTGGGCTTCGGCACCCTCTCCCGCGAGGGCGAGGACGAGCAGGCGGTCCAGAAGATGTTCACGCCCGAGTTCCGCAACCGGCTGGATGCGATCGTGCCCTTCTCGTACCTGCCGACGGACGTGGTCGCGCGGGTTGTGGAGAAGTTCATCCTCCAGCTCGAGCTCCAGCTGTCGGATCGCAACGTCCATATCAGCCTCGACGACGAATCGAAGGCGTGGCTCACCACCAAGGGCTATGACAAGCTCTACGGCGCGCGGCCGATGGGGCGTCTGATTCAGGAGAAGATCAAGCAGCCGCTCGCCGAGGAATTGCTGTTCGGCAAACTTGTCCATGGCGGCGAGGTGAGCATCAAGCTCAAGGACGGCGCGCTCGCCTTCGAGATCGTCTCCGCCCCGCCCAAAAAGCCCAGGAAAAAGGGCAAGGTGGAAAAGATCGACGCGAAATAATCTTTGTGGCCGGGCCCGTAATGCGGGCCCGGCCATATCTTTTTGATCGATCAATCGAGACCCATAGCGCGGCTGAAGCGCCCGTTTCCGTAGCGTAAGGTTCCACCCGGCATGAGGTGGATCGGGCGCGCGAAACGCCCGCGAAAGACTGCGTTGCGCCTCGCGAATTTACCTTCTGTTCGCATCGCGGCGCTAGAGCACCCCAATGTGCAGGCGGTGGTTTTTCAATCTGATGGCGCTGGTGGGTGCGGTTCTCGCCTCCGGCGCAATCGGCACTGCACCGGCAGCAGCACAAACCGGCGTCGCCGGGCGCCCGGTGGCCGTCTGCGTGACGCGCGCAAAATCCGGCATGCAGGCACGCGCGTTGTTCAATCAGGCTGAGCGGTTCGATTGCGATACGAAGCAAACCGCCTTTGGCTCGGGCGACTATTGGGTCCTCTCGGCACCAGTGAACGTCACCGGGATCGCTGATGTCCGGGTCGGCAGCCTGTGGCAGGAGCGTACCACGCTTTTCGCGCTGTATGCCGATGGCGCGATCGTCTCCGCCGTAACTGACGGCCGGGCTGCGACCAGGCATCTGCAGCTCGGCGCAATCATCGAACGCGACCTGCCCGCCCGCGCCGCGCCGCTCGTCCGGCTGCTCTGGCACGTCGAGGGCTCGGCCAATCTGCGCGGCATCGTCGTCGGCCCGCGGATCGCGACACCGGCCGAAAGCGCTGACGCCAATCTCGTCCTGGGCATCATGTATGCCGCGTTCTCCGGCCTGTGCATCGCATTGCTGGTCTATAATCTCGCGCTCTGGGGCGCGCTCAGATATCGCTTTCAGCTCGCTTATTGCGGCATGCTGGCCGGGTTGCTGACCTACGCGATCTCGTCGTCGGGCGCGTTGGCCTGGGCCTGGCCCGATATCATCAACAATGACCGGCTCCGGATCAACTATGCGTCGCTCGGCGTGTCGGCGATGGCGGCGATGCTGTTCGCGCGAACCTTTTTCGAGCCGCGCGTCTTCGCCGGATGGCTCACCAAAGCCACCAACCTGGTGTTTGCGGTGATGACCGCAACCATCCTGATGCTCATCACGCTCGCGCCGTGGCGAATCGCGCTGTTCGACTATTTCTTCACCCTCGCTTTCATTGCCCAGCTCGGCATCGTCATCCCCATCCTGTGGCGCGGCTGGCGGACGCGGAGCAATTACCTCTGGATGTTCGCGATCGCCTGGGCGGCGCCGATCATCTTTGCCTGCCTCCGGGTGGCGAACGCGCTGAACGCGGTCGGCTGGAGCTTCTGGCTCGACAATTCGACGATCCTGACCGTGACGGTCGAGGCGCTGTTCTCGAGCCTTGCCATCGCCTATCGCATCCGCCTCCTGAGCAACGAGCGCGACGAGGCGCGAGCGCGGGAGATTGCGGCGCGGCTGCTCGCCGATACCGATCCGCTGACCGGCCTGCTCAACCGCCGCGCCTTTCTGCGCCACGCGATCGGCCGCGAGGGCGATCAGACGCTGTTGCTCGCCGACATCGATCATTTCAAACGGGTCAACGAGATGATCGGCCATGACGGCGGCGATGAGGTGCTGCGCGTCTTCGCGCGCACCTTGCGCCAGGCGGTATCATCCTCGGCGCTGGTCGCGCGGATCGGCGGCGAGGAATTCGCCATCGTGGCGCCAACCGCAACCGCAGTCGCGGCCGAGGAAATACTGGCGCGACTGCGCGCCGGACGGATGCCATTCGACCTCAAGGTGACCGCAAGCATCGGCGCCTGCACGGGACCGCTGATGGACGAGGGCGACTGGAAAGCGCTCTATCGCGGTGCTGATCGCGCCTTGTTCGAGGCCAAGGCCGACGGGCGCGATCGGGTACGCGGAAGGACGATCGCCCCGCTCGATACCATCCGGAACGAAATCGCCGCCTGAGCATCGCTTGCCGGAGCACGTGCTCGCGTTTATGGTGAATGGATTGGAGGAGCGCCCGTGCGCAATCGTCGACTTGGCCTGGGTTTGGCGGCAGCCGCACTGCTGATTGCAGCCGCGCGCCATCCGTCGGCGAACATCAACATCCTCACCCATGATCAGTCCGATCGCGCGCCGCATCGCCTCCAGGCCGCGCTCGACACCGGGCTGTTCGCGGTCTCGCTGCTGATCACCTGGACGACGAAGAGCATCGCCTGACTCTTGCGTGGGCGCTTCCAGTTTGGATCGGCTTGCGCCTCAGGCTTCCAGTTTGGATCGGCTTGCGCCTCAGGGGGCGTCTCCCTACACCTTTTCCATGACTGACCCCGAAAGCGCCTGGCGCAGTTCCTATCGCCATCCCACGCGCTGGGATTCGGAGTTCTCGCCGCTTTCAATGATCGATTTCTTCGATCAGGCGGCGGCGCGCGGTGGCGATTCGCCGCTGATCGATTTCCTCGGGCGGCACTATAGCTATGCCGAGACGCTTGAAGGTGCCAACCGGGTCGCGGCCGGCCTGAAGGCGCTCGGCTATGGGCCCGGCGACCGGATCGGCCTGTTCCTGCCCAATGTGCCGCATTACGCCGCGGCCTATTACGGTATCCTCAAGCTCGGTGCGACGGTGGTGAATTTCTCGCCGCTCTATACCGTCGCGGAACTCGAGCATCAGGTCGCGGATTCGGGGACGAAGCTGCTGTTCACCCTCTCGGCCAGCGCATTGCTCCCGACCGCGCTCGCGGTGCTCGAGGGCAGCACGCTGGAACGGCTCGTGGTTGGATCGGTCGCAGGCGCGCTCCCTGCGGGCAAGTCGGTGCTCTACCGGCTGTTCAAGCGTCGCGAGGTGACGAAACGGCCCGTCGATCCACGCATCACCGCCTTTTCGGCATTGATCGCCAATGACGGCGCCTGCCCCGCCCCGGCGATCGATCCGGTCAGGGATGTCGCACTGATCCAATATACCGGCGGCACCACCGGCGTTCCCAAGGGCGCGATGCTCACGCACCAGAATCTGTCAGCCAATGCGCGGCAGGTCATGGGGCTCGATCCGCACCCCGAGATGCATGACCGCATCCTCGGCGTGTTGCCGCTGTTCCACGTCTTCGCCAACACCTGTGTGTTGAACCGGACCGTCCACAATGGCGGCTGCATCGTGATGCTGCCGCGCTTCGACGCGGGCCAGGTGCTCGCGGCGATCAGCCGGACCAAGGCGACCGCGTTGCCCGGCGTGCCGACCATGTATCAGGCGCTGCTCGATCATCCCAAGATCGGCGCGACCGATTTCGCGTCGCTGCGGATCTGCATTTCCGGCGGAGCACCGCTGCCGGCCGAACTCAAGGCGAAGTTCGAAGCCGCGACCGGCGCGGCCGTGGTCGAGGGCTATGGCCTGTCGGAGAGTTCGGGCGTGATCTCCGCCAATCCTTACGAAGGCGAAGGCAAATCCGGCACGATCGGCCAGCCTATCCCCGGCACGCATGTGTGCCTCGTCGACAAGGGCGATCCCAGCCAGCCCGCGCCCGAAGGCGAGCCGGGCGAAATCCTCGTCTCGGGCCCGCAGATCATGAAGGGCTATTGGAACCGCCCGGAGGCCGATGCCGAGGTGTTCGTGACCGATCCTGCCGGGCGAAAATGGCTGCGCACCGGCGATGTCGGGACGATCGACGACGACGGCTTTATCCGCATCGTCGACCGGCTGAAGGACATGATCGCGGTGTCGGGCTTCAAGGTGTTTCCAAGCCAGATCGAGGCAGTGCTCCATCATCATCCGGCGGTGAAGGAAGCGATGGTGATCGGCCTGCCCGACAAATATCGCGGCGAGCACCCGCGCGCCTATGTTACGCTGAACGATGGCGCGGTGGCGACCAGCGAGGAGTTGCGCGGCTGGCTGAACCCGCAGCTCGGCCGGCACGAGCGGGTCGATGAGGTGGTGATCCGGTTGACCATGCCCAAGACGATGATCGGAAAGCTCAGCCGCAAGGATCTGGTGGCCGAGGTGATGGCGGAAGCGCAGACATCCAGGAGCCCCTGATCGCGATCATGGCTCTGATAGGCCTGTTCCCCATCTGACCGACATCTCAATCGTGACGCCTCGCAGCTGAAAGCTTGTCCAACCGGGCAAATGCTTCCTCGACGAATATTGCAGGTCTCGGATCGGCAAGCGCCTCGTCGATCTTCCGGCGATAGAACTCGTCGAGCATCGCCTCCTCGCGATCAAGGGCGCGCAAACCCTCTTGAATAACCTCGCTCATCGAAGCGTATCGGCCGGTCTCGACATAATGCCGTGCCCGATTCGTCATGCCCCCAAGGGTAACTTTGATCGCTTTGCTCGCCATTACGACCTCCCGATATGATCGGACGATATCAAGTCCTCCCGCCTCACTCAAATCCCGCGCGCGCATTCCATACCGCCACGCCTTCTTGACCCCCCTCGCCCGCCTGCCGCATAGCGGTGCGATGGATACTCCGATAGAAGAGCTGTCGTTCGAGGACGCACTGAAGGAGCTCGAGGCAATCGTCTCGCGGCTCGAAAGCGGCGATGCGCCGCTCGACCAGGCGATCAGCCTTTACGAACGCGGCGACCGGCTCAGGCGGCGTTGTGCGGAGCGGCTCGACGCGGCACAGGCGCGGATCGAGGCGATCCGGCTCGATGGCGAAGGCCGTCCAACTGGTGTCCAGTCCTTTGCTGCCGGCTGACCCGATGGCGGCCGCCTCCCTGTCGCTCAAGGCGGCGCTGACTCAGGTCGGCGCGGATATCGACCGGCGCCTCGACGTCTTCCTGGCGATCCCCGATGATCCGCGGGCGAACCTGTACCGCGCGATGCGCCACTCGGCGATCGGCGGCGGCAAGCGGCTCCGCCCTTTGCTCGTCTTCGCGACCGCGCGGCTGTTCGGGGTCGATCGCGATTGCACCGGGCGTGCGGCGACAGCGATCGAGTGCATCCATGTCTATTCGCTGATCCATGACGATCTGCCGGCGATGGATGATGACGATATGCGCCGCGGCAAGCCGACCGCGCACAAGATCTTCGGCGAGGCGGCCGCGATCCTGGCCGGCGACTCGCTACACGCGCTTGCCTTCGAGATCCTCGCCGATCCGGCGACTCATCCGGATCCGTTCGTCCGCGCCGAGCTTGTGCTCGATCTCGCTCGCGCGGCGGGGCCTTCGGGCATGGCTGGCGGACAAATGATGGATATCGAGGCCGAGAAATCCAGCTTCGATCTGCCGACCGTCACCCGCCTCCAGGCAATGAAGACGGGCGCCCTGATTGCCTGTTCGGTCGAGGCCGGCGCGATCCTCGGCCGGATACCGCCCGAGGGACGAACCTCGCTGCGGGGCTATGCCCGCGACCTCGGCCTCGCCTTCCAGATTGCCGACGACATTCTCGATGTCGAAGGCACTGAAGAAGCGGTGGGCAAGAAGGTCGGCAAGGATCAGGGCGCCGGCAAGGAGACCTTCCTGTCGCTGCTCGGCCTGCCCCGCGCACGGGAGCAGGCGCGGATGCTCGTCGACCAGGCGATCCAGCATCTGCAGAATTATGGCCCGGAAGCCGATCTGCTGCGCGAAATCGCGCGGTTTACGCTCGAGCGGGATCGGTGATCCTTCGAAAGCCGCGGTCGACCGAAAAGAAGGGGGCGAGCATACAATGACCATGCGCACCGGTGTTTATCCCGGCACCTTCGATCCAGTGACCCTCGGGCATATGGATATCATCCGGCGCGGCGCGAAGCTGGTCGACCGGCTGGTGATCGGCGTGACCACCAACCCTAGCAAATCGCCGATGTTCAATCTCGAAGAGCGCATGACGATGGTCCAGCGCGAGGTCGCCGAGATCGGCGGCGAGATCCATGTCGTCAGCTTCGATTCGCTGCTGATGGATTTCGCCGAGCGCGAGGGCGCCCGGGTGATCATCCGCGGGCTGCGCGCCGTCGCCGATTTCGAATATGAATATCAGATGGCGGGGATGAACCAGCAGATCAATCCGCGGGTCGAGACTGTGTTCCTGATGGCCGATGTCTCGCTGCAGCCGATCGCGAGCCGGCTGGTCAAGGAAATCGCGCTGTATGGCGGGCCGATCCACCGCTTCGTGCCGCCGACCGTCGCGGCTGAAGTGGCGACGCGGGTCGCGGCGATCGGTCTCAAGGGCTCATAACACCCGATTTCGAAGCTCTGCCACACGAGCGCCACGGTTGGGTTGGATGACCCTGGTTTCGAGCGGGCGATGTTCAGATTGGCGCAAGCGGGGATTTGCTCTAAGCGCCCATTAAAGCCCGAGCCTATGGGCCAAGCCTTACGGGGATGTGATGCGTTTTATTGCCAGCCTGATCCTGTGTGTATCTGCTCTTCTTGCCGGGCCTGCGTTCGCGCAGAATATGGATGTCCAGATTGCGGGTCGTCCACCTGTGCCGTCGATGACCGATCCCGAGAATCTGCTCTATCTCGATCTGTCCGATGGCGGCCGGGTCACGATCTGGCTGCGGCCCGATGCCGCGCCATTGATGGTCGAGCGGATCAAGACGCTCACGCGCCAGCATTTCTATGACGGTCTCGCCTTTCACCGCGTGATCGATGGTTTCATGGCGCAGGGCGGTGATCCCAAGGGCGACGGCACCGGCGGATCGACGCTGCCCGATATGAAGGCGGAGTTCAATTTCCTGCCGCATGTGCGCGGTGCCGTTTCGGCCGCGCGGACGGCGGACAAGGAAGACAGCGCCAACAGCCAGTTCTTCATCGTGTTTCAGCCAAGGCTGAGCCTCGACCATAAATATACGGTGTTCGGCCGGGTGATCGACGGCATGCAATATGTGGATGCGATCGCGCGCGGCGAGCCGCCGGCGCGACCCACCAAGATCCTTCACGCCTATGTCGCCGCGGATAATCCGCCGGCCTATACGCCGCCACCGGTCGAGGCCGCACCGACGCTCGAGCCGACACTGACACTGCCGAGCAGCAAGCCGGCGCCGATGGTGGTGAAGGTGAAGCCGGTAGCGGCAAAGCCTGCCCCGGCAGTGCCTGCGAAGAAGAAGGCGGCACCAAAGAAATAAGCGCCGCCGGTTTTTCCGGGATGACCGGATGAAGGTTGATCTTTTCGACTTCGATCTGCCGCCCGAGCGGATCGCGCTGCGCCCAGCGTCGCCGCGCGATTCGGCGCGCATGCTCGTGCTGGACAGTGACGCGACGCGCGACATGATGGTCGCTGACCTGCCGGGCCAGCTCCGCGCTGGCGACCTGCTCGTCTTCAACGACACCCGCGTCATCCCCGCCCAGCTCGAAGGGACGAAGGGGAACGCCCGGATCGGCGCAACACTCCATAAACGCGAAGGGCCACGGCGCTGGCGTGCCTTTGTCCGCAACGCCAGGCGCCTGCGCGAAGGCGACATGGTGGATTTCGGCGCCGGCGTCAGCGCGGTGGCGAGCGACCGCGCCGAGGATGGCAGCCTCGCCCTCACCTTCAACGGCGACGAGCCGGTCGAGCTGCTGCTGGAGCGCGCAGGCCGGATGCCGTTGCCGCCCTATATCGCCGCCCGCCGCGCCGCCGATGCGCGCGATGCCGATGATTATCAGACGATGTTCGCGGCTGAGAAAGGCGCAGTCGCCGCACCGACCGCCGCGCTGCATTTCACGCCGGCGCTGATCGCCGCGCTCGACGCAGCCGGGGTCGGGCATACGACGCTGACGCTGCATGTCGGCGCGGGCACCTTCCTGCCGGTCAAGGTGGACGATACCGAAAGCCACAAGATGCACGCCGAATGGGGTCGTATCGACGCCGCCACCGCGGACCAGCTCAACGCGGTGCGCGCGACGGGCGGTCGCGTGATCGCGGTCGGCACTACGAGCCTCAGGCTGATCGAAAGCGCGACCGGCGAAGACGATATCGTCCGGCCATTCGAGGGCGACACCGCGATCTTCATCACGCCGGGCTATCGCTTCCGGGGCGTGGACGGGCTCGTCACCAATTTCCATCTGCCGCGATCAACGCTGTTCATGCTGGTCAGCGCGTTGATGGGCACCGAGCGGATGAAAGCAGCTTACGCGTATGCCATTGGAAATGGCTACCGTTTCTACTCTTACGGGGATGCTTCCCTGCTGCTGCCGTGAATGTGCATTGGTGGGCAGCTGCAGGTAAACCCGGAGCCAGCGCTGACTTTGATTGAGTTGACGCTAAATTCATTTCTGGCTGATACTAATATGCATAAGCGTCAATTTACCAATGTAGAGGGAGAAAAGTGTGCGTCAAAACGCTTCCGATACATTTGGCGAGGAGATTCAAAACAAACTTGATCAAATAAGCCTTGAGATGGCCGAGATTGCTGGAACAGTTTCGGAAATTACCCGTTTCGTTCATGACCAACAGAGCCTGTTTGATCACGTTCAGGAATTGGTTCAGGTTCTTGTCCGAGATGTTGTTAACATTGACAAGGTAGCTATAGAGACAAGCGATGTCATCGCGTTAACTGCCGAGCAATCTGAGAAATCAATGCAAGCAGCTGTTATGGCGCTTTCAGCGGTTCGCCATCTCTCCGAGTCAGTAGGCGGCATGAGTGACAGGCTGGGGCACGTTGACGGTACATTAGATGCGGTAAGTACAAGCTCGCGCACCATCCAGAATATTGCCCGGCTAACCAACATACTTGCTCTGAATGCGACGATAGAGGCGGCACGGGCGGGAGAATCAGGCGCTGGCTTCGCGGTCGTCGCCAGCGAGGTCAAGGCCTTGTCGTGTCAGACAAACCAAGCGACCATAGACATCGAGGGCACCTTGGGCGAGCTCTCCAAAAGTGTCGGCTATTTGCGGAACGTCTGTGTAGACTCGCTGTCAGTTGTAGGCGACGTCAATCAAGGCGTCGGGGTAATCACCGGCGTTTTCGAGGGGCTTCGTACCAACCTGTCCACTGTCGGGGGCAAGGTTAAAAACACCGCAACGGCCGCGGCGGAGAACCGCCTCCATTGCCAGGCGGTGCTCGATCGAATCGATCACTGCACCGACGGAATGCGCGAGACTGCCGGCAGTCTTAGCTCGATTGATCGGCGGGTACAAAACTGCCTCGATCATAGCGAGGGGCTGATGAACGAGCTGGCCGGCAGTACTATGGTCGGGAGCGACGGAAAGATGCTCGCAATGCTGACTCGGGTTGCCGCGGCAGTCACCCAGGCATTCGAAGAAGCGGTTGCGTCTCGAAAAATTGGGTTTGAAGCTCTGTTCGACGAAACTTATCGCCCGATCGCTGGTACCAACCCTACGCAATTTATGAACGCATTCACGAACTTCACTGACGAGGTCCTGCCACTGATACAAGAGCCTGTCCTTGCGATGGATCCTCGTATCGTCTTTTGCGCGGCTGTTGATCGTAACGGGTATTTACCCACCCATATGAAGAAATTTAGCCGCGAGCAAAGCGACGACCTCGTCTGGAATAGCGCGAATTGCCGAAACAGGCGCATATTTGACGATAGGACCGGTCTGCGCGCCGCACAAAGCCAGAGTAAATTCCTGTTGCAGACCTACCGGCGCGATATGGGCGGGGGAGAGTTCGTTCTCCTGAAGGATCTGTCCATGCCGATTTGGGTTGGGGGGCGGCATTGGGGAGCACTTCGTCTCGCTTATCGTGTTGAGAGCCAGCCTCATAAAAAAGCCGTTTAAATACAAATACTTGTGATCTGTCGGGTGCTTTTCCGCACGGATGCCATGAACAACCATCAGCGAATAGGCGGCCCAGTCAGGGAACGACATGCTGGCGCCCCTCCTGACGCCCTCGCCTATGAGACGCCGCTCGCGGCGGTCAAAGCGGCAACCGATCATATGGGCAGCTCGTCGTCATACCATCGACACCAGCTAACGTTTCTGTAGCTATGGCGGCGCCATCCTGGCGATTCCCTGAAAGGCCCATCCCCGCAATGCGCTTGCCGATTACCGCCGCGATCCTTGCTGCTACCCTTGCGGTCGCCTTCAGCGCGTCCGTTTCGGCACAGGACACGCACGCGACGGTCCCTGTCCAGCTCGCCGCGCAGGGCAGCCCGCCGATCGCGAACGGGTCCAACGGCCAGCCCCCGGCGACGATGGTGGTCGAGCCCGTCGGGATGATGATCGCGGCGTGCGACACGGACAATGACGGCAAGACGACCCGCATCGAGCTCATCCAGTGCGTCACGAAGAGCTTCGATGCGGTCGATACCGGCCATAAGGGATCGATTGGCTATATCGACTATAGCGACTGGGCACTGAAATGGCTCGGCGATCGCAATGCGCTGCCCAGCCCCTTCACTATCGACAGCGATGGCGACAATCGGATCACGCTCACCGAGCTGCAGGCGGGACTCGGGGCTCTGTTCACGCGTTTCGATACCGACAAGGATGACGCCGCCACCCGCGCCGAGCTGCTGACGATCCGCGCCACCGCCGGAGGCGATCGGCCGCCCGGCAAAAAGGGCAAGCGCGGTGGCTGATCGCATGTCGGGGGGCGCTCTTGCCGTTGAGGGAGCCGGTGCGACGCGTCGCTCGCCCGGCTATGCACTCGCCATCTTCGATTTCGACGGCACGCTCGCCAATAGCGGCGACTGGTTCCTGTCGATCGTCGACGACCTCGCCCGGCGTTTCCGCTTCCGCGCGACCCCCAGGGACGAGCTGGAAATGCTGCGTGGCCTCACCTCGCGCGAGGTGATCCGTCATCTCGGCATCTCGCGCTGGAAGCTCCCGGCGATCTCGCGCCATGTCCATGCGCTGCTCGCCGAACAGATCGACCAGATCGCACCGTTCGACGGGATCGACGCCTTGTTCGAGGCGCTCGACGCCGGCGGCGTGCGGATCGCGATCGTCACGTCCAACAGCGAGGCCAATGTCCGGACCGTCCTGGCGCCTGAAACGATCGCGCGGGTCGAGCTGTTCGAATGCCGAGCTTCCTTGTTCGGCAAGGCCCGCCTGTTCAAGCGCGTGCTGCGCCGGAGCGGCCTTGCGCCCCATCAGGTGATCGCGATCGGTGACGAGACCCGCGACATCACCGCCGCGCGCAAGGCAGGTGTCGCTGCGGGCGCTGTCCTGTGGGGATACGCCAATCGAACAGCGCTGACCGGGCTCGAGCCCGATGTCCTGTTCGAAACGCCGGGCGACGTCATGCGCGCCCTGCTTTAGGGCCGATTGGCCCTAATAGTTGACTCCGTCAAGTTTATCCGCCAGTTTGGCGGCATGGACCAGACATTGTCGTCGCTGCGCGCGTTCAACCGCTTCTACACCCACTTCTCGGGCGCGCTCGACGCGCACTTCCTGGGCAGTGCCATGTCGCTCGCCGAGGCGCGGATGCTGTACGAAATCGCCACGCGCGAAGGTCCGGTGGCGGTCGAACTGCAACAGGCGCTTGGGCTCGATGCGGGCTATGCGAGCCGGATCCTGCGCAAGTTCGAATCGAGCGGCTGGATCGAGCGCGGGCGCGGCACCGACGCGCGGCGGCGGCCGATCGCGTTGACCGCTACGGGCCGCGCTGCCTTTGCTGATCTGGACCACCGCCAGCGCGCGGTGCTCGAGGCGCGGATCGAAACGCTTGGAGAGGTCGACCAGCGCGCACTCGTCACTGCGCTCGATGCCGCGCGCGGGCTGCTCTCGAACGACGCCAAGCGCGGTTATACCGTCCGCACCTTCGGCACCGGTGATATGGGCATGATCACGGCGCGCCAGGCGATCCTCTATCGTGAGAGCCATGATTGGGGCGCGCCGATGGAGGTCCTGCTCGGCGAAGTGACCGCGCGGTTCCTGCGCGATTATCGCGAAGGGCGCGAACAATGCTGGGTGGCGGAGAGCGGCGGGGTGATGGCCGGCTCGGTATTCGTCGTTGACGCCGGTGAGGGCGTTGCCCAGTTGCGCCTCCTCTATGTCGAACCCTGGGCGCGCGGCATGGGAATCGGCAGCGATCTCGTCGGGCGCTGCGTCACTTTCGCACGGGAAGCCGGCTATACGACGCTGAAACTTTGGACCCATACCGTGCTCGACAGCGCGCGGCGCATCTATGCCGGCGAGGGTTTCCGGATTGTCTCAACCGAGGTGCATCACGAATTCGGGCGGCCCGAGCAAGGAGAGATCTGGGAGATGGAATTGACTGGCTGAGGCCATATCCCTGAAGGACGGGTCAAAGGATCTGTCTTAGATCTATATATATGAATTAAAACGATAATAGGCGCAATCCGCGCCAGCCAAACCTGTCAGAACCCTACTGACATTTTGCTACCCCGACCTTGATTCAACCCCAAGGCCACCCGCGCTACCCACAGCGCCATGATCTACAAACCCGAATTCGCCAATCAGCCCCGCACCATGTGCAGCCTCGGCGCGACCGACGAGGATCTCGCCGAGCGTCTCGAGGTCTGCGTCCGCGCGGTTTGTCGTTCGCCCAACATCCATGATGAGTTCGCCGAGGCGCTGGTCGCCGGCAAGGGCCGATGTTCGCGTCCAGCGCGCGCGCCCTCTCTCAGCAACATTCGTCAGCGCCTTGCCCTGGCTTCGAGAGAATTTTCACCAGCCGAAAGGTCGATGGCATCGATCAATCACATAGTTCAGCATCTCATAAGCAGACAGTCAATCTATCTACCATGAATTACGCCATTAGTTAGCAAAACTATTGGGAGAGACAATAATATCCTTGAGATCGTTCACTTAAATTTGCACGCATTACTCTAATATCGCGATTTTATTATTAACCTAGAGGAGTATATCATGATCTATTCACCAGGGCTGCTTGCGGCAGCCATAGCGGCGACCGTGCCCAGTGACGCCGATATCGTCCAGACGACAGGCTATCGCAGCCTCGGGAAAGGCGCGGCATCCTATCGGCGATCGACATCCGCGGCGACGAGTGCGCTCGGATGGGGCTCGGGCCTGTGGTGGTTCCAGTCGGCAGACGGCGCCTATTGGCAGTTGAACGAACAGCGGCCGGATCTGCTGATGTTCGGCGGCTATGACGATGGCGCAAAGCCCTATGACAGCAACGCGGTCACCGGAACGGACAATGCGCCGGCCATGAACGCGCTGCTCTATTACTGCCAATATTTTGGAATTTCGACCGCCTGGGTGCCGGCCGGCAAATATGCATTTTACGATACGATTCACGCCGGCTTCGGCGGCGGGACACTGGGCAGTTACACTCACGTCAATATCCGTGGCTCCGGTGCACTTTACGCAGGGCACGCCTCTTTGCAGGGATCTCCCGGCACCGGCCTTTACGCGGCTTTCAGCGACCGCCCCCTGATCAGCGTTCAGGGCCAGCGCAATTGCACCATCAGCGACATGGGGCTCTTCGGCCTGTTCGCCAAATATGTCATCGACAACAATTTGGCGGTGACGAGCGGAGCCCTCGCCCTCAATCCGACGTGCGACGACCGAGACGTCAAGAACTGGTACGACTCGAGTCTGAGCGCCATGCAGGATGGGCGTTACACGCCCTATTCAGCGATTGCGGTTGATCCATTCTCGGGAACACGGCCGACCCTGGCCGCGTGGGTGGCCTCGACGGCCTACCAGACCGGGGAGGTGTGCTTCGTCAATTCCAAGGTCTATGTGGCGCGCAACTACGGCATATCGGCAGCGAGCGGAGGCCCGAGCGGATCGACGGCTACCGAGGCCGATGGAACGATGGTCTGGGCCTATATGGGTGCTTATAACAGCGGCCTGCCCAATCAATATGTCTCTTACAACGACGTCGCCTACCCGTCCTATAGCGGTGTGGGATCGACCCAATATGGCAAGGGCCAAAGCTCGAATGTCACCGTCGAGCGGTGCACGTTCGAGGGCTTTGTCTGCACTGTCGTCGTACAGCCGTCCAACTATGACGCCAACGGTGACTTCCTGAAGGTGCGCGACTGCCTGATCCAGTTCACCAAATATGCCATCGACGTCGGTCAGACGCAGAGCCGCAACGTCTCGATCAGCAATATCACCGGGAACCAGATTTTTACGTTTCTCGAAGGTTCGACTCACGGGCATCGTTCAGGGCGATTCCAGGGGCCGGTCATCAACGTCTCCCTGAGCGCGACAATGAACCTGTTCAACGCGCATGCGGGATATCTGGCGCCGCTCACCTTCCAGGATTGCTATATCGAATGCCTTGATCGCCTCGGAAACCTCATGGGATCTGCCGGCAAGGCCGTGATCTTCCTTGGTGGCGACATGAATATGCAGACCGTCACCTATAACAACGTGCGAGGCACGCCGGATAACCATTTGAGCGCGTCCACGACCCGCCATGTGGGCAATGCGTCCTGTTCGTCGCCCATTCTCTTCATCGGCACCGCGCTGAATTTCGAGCGCGTCTGCGTGCTTTCGGCTCAGGACGTTTTTACGCGAGGGGGCTTGGTCCAGGATGTCACCAATACCGGGGGCGGTCTGCCGATTTATCGATGCCTGGCCAACACAGCCTTGGCTGGCGGGATCGTAACGCCCGCATTCGGGGCGCAGCCTAGTGCGTACAAGGTGGACTTCGGCCACGGATACATTGCCCGCAATCTCACTACGGGCAATTCAGTAGGCGTGAAGTCCCTGGGTGGGGGCATCGCAAACGATGCGCAGCGACTCTATGGCTGTCCCTATTACACTCGCAAATTGCAGGTGAATGGCCTGACCTCGCCCGTCGAGATCGAGCGGTCACAATCGGGCTTCCCAAAATCATCGCGGTTTCCGGATCTCACGCTCTCCGGCCTTATTTTGACCGGCACGTTTTTTCAGTCAGCCGGCGCTGCGGAACAGGCATATCTGGTCCCCGGCGACGTGCTGACCGACGACGATACGGGTAAGACATTCTACGTCTTTTCGTTCGACACCACCACCAAGGTCATGAAGGCAGTGCTCCAGAACGGCTATCAGGGCCCGCCTGGCGCGGAAACGATCTACGGGACCTTTTCGACAAGCGTCGGCAACCTCTCGGCCTGTACCGGTCGTACCTTCGTTCCGAACGTGCCTGTGTTCGTCAGCAATCTGGCTTCCAAGGTGCTGACAGGCGATCTCACCGGCGGCTCGACCAAGATCCAGAACGTGGCACGCGCGTCCCTGAAGCTGCTCGGTCTGAAGGTTGCTGGAGGGACCATCCCCTCGGGCACGGTTGTGATCGGCATCGACGGGACCGACGTCTATATGTCGGGTACCGGGCCGACGGCGACGGCAGCCGGTGCAAGCCTCACCTTCGGCACGAACAGCAATATCCTGAGAGACGTCGGCAACGCCCAAGGGACGGCGGGCGCGTCCCTGTCCGGTCCGATAGTGGGAGACTTCATTGATTCCAGCTACGCCACGGACGGACTGGCTGCCGCAGGCGTAACGATTTCGGCGTTTGACGACACGGCACAGACCATCGCGCTCGCGGGAGGCAATGCTCTCTGGCCACCGAGAAACAACTTCCGCCTGAAGTCCTTCCGCCGGCAGCCGCCCGCAAATCTGACATCTCCATGATGGCTTCAGGTTCGATGCGACATTGAGCCGGGATTTCGGTGTTGCGTGCGATTATCCCCAAGTCGGATGCCAGCCCCCATGGCGGGTGGCGTAGCCTGGGGGTTATCGCACGTGGCATCATTGTCCAATCGGCGTCTGCAAGAGCATCGGGCTTGGACTGAAACGAAAAGGCGCTATGCTGGCCAGTGAGCTGCAATATTGCTCGGGGAGGCAACGATGAAGCGCACGGTTCTTTTCGTCATGGCGATAACCTGCGCCGGGTCGGCATTTGCGCAAACCGAAGAGCAAAAGATCCGGGACAGGCCCAACTACCAGAGCCAGCGGCCCTTTGGGGCAACCGAATGGCCTCCCAAGCCTCGCGACCCCAGAGATGAGACCAACTTCGGGAGTCCTCAGGACAATGTCCGCAATACGGATCAAAGCAGCAAATCCGAGCAGAAATTATATGCCGAGCGTGCGAGTGAATGGCGACGCATGCAATATCGTCGGCAACACCCGCTCAGCGTAAATCTCGGCGGCGACCCGAGTTTCACCAGCAGCGTGCCTCCCTCTTATTCGCGCCGGTCGTCGGCGCCGAGTACTTCATCCCAGGGGAGCTCGCGTTCATATGGCAACAGCGCGAGCAGTGGCTCGTACACTTCGGGGAGTTCGGGAAGTTCGATCTACACACCCCGCGCGCAGCGACGCTATACACCGCCCTCGACATATGAGCAGGCTGTAAGGCAGGACCAGAGTTGGCTGCGTCCGAATTTCGGGAGCGCGCAGCCCTCCAGGCCCTACACCAATCGTTCAACCAGCGGTGGCTCCTCCTCGAACACCTATGGGTATCACCCTTACGGCAGTTCATCGTCGAGCAGCCAGTCACGATGCTCGAGCTATCAGATCAATTGCCCGCGGAAATAAACGGACATTGATTCTGGCGCGTCTGCTTAATGTACTGATTAATAACAATATTTTAAGTATCGCAGCAAAGCAAACCTGTCAGAACCCTACTGACATTTTGCCCGCCCGCCCTTGATTCAACCCTAGGTCCAGCCGCGCTATCCAAGCGCCATGATCTACAAACCAGAATTCGCCGAACAGGCCAGCCACATGTGCCGCCTCGGCGCCACCGACGAAGAGCTCGCCGAGCATTTCGAGGTGTGCGTCCGGACCATCTATCGCTGGCGCAACACCCATGAGGAGTTCGCGGCAGCCGTGGTCGTCGGGAAGGAGCATGCCGATGCCCGGGTCGAGCGCGCGCTCTATTCCCGCGCCGTTGGGTGCAGCGTCGAGCGCACCAAGGTCTTCAAAAGCGCCAGTGATCCCAAACCGGTCTACGCCGCCCACAAACACCATTTCCCGCCCGATCTCAACGCCGCGCTGCACTGGCTCCGGGTGCGCCAGCCGAAGAAATGGCAAATCCGCGAGGAGCAGAAGAGCGATCCGGGCGCGATCGAGATGATCGAAAAGGCGCTCGCCCGCGCCGCGAAGTATGCCTCACCCTGTCCGATGCCGCCTCGCGGTGGTTAGGCTGAGCGTCGCGCGTGCGACCCGTTTGCTCAAACCGATCGTGCGGAAGTGCCTCGAGCTTCGGCGGTTCGCGGTATCGATACATTTTCACTCTATCCCCAAGGCCTGCGGCAAGGCAGCAAGCCGAATGGGTCGGGCAACATCAAGCGAGGGAAAATGCCGCTAAGCGAGACTCTGGCGATACCCCGGCGGGCGCTGCCGTGGCTGGCCATTATCCTTGCGGCATTGTGGTTTTTCCTGCCGGCACTCCATCCCGTCCATGTCGAAGGCTTCAGCGCCTCGGTCGTGTCGCTCGGCGTGCACCTCTCACGGCATTCGATCGCTGATTTCATGCCCTTCGCGCCCTTCAACGCCGATTATTACGGCCTGACCAAATTGGGCACGGTGCTCGGCATTTCCGCGCTTTCGCCAGTCTTCGGCGGCGACGGCGCGCTGCGCCTGATCATGATCGTCGGGCTTGTCTTCCTGCTCGCTGCGTCCGCTTTTCTGATCCGGCGATGGTCGGGCGCCCGCTGGAAGATCGTTGCGGCGACGGTCCTGATCATGCCCGTGATCGCGGAGAGCAGCTTCTTTTTCAACGATAACGTGCCGGCGGCCGCGCTCTGCCTCGTGGCGCTGGCCGTGCTTTCGCATTGGCGCTCCTGGGCGGCGATGGTCGCCGCTGGCGTGCTGATCGGAATCTCCGTCGCGACACGCACCGATATGGTGCTGGTCGCCGTAGTAGCCGTCCCGCTCATCGGCACCGAAGGCCAGGATCTCAAGCGCGCCGCTATTGGTACCATTATCGCCGGCGTCGCCGCGCTTGTGACGCTGTTCGGCATCTTCGCGCTGGTGCATTCAAGCCCGCTCGATGCGATCCAGGCAGGCAAGCTCGCGGTACAGCTTTGGGATCGGCCACCCAGCGCCTTAACCCATCTGAACCAGTTCGTTTATGCGTGCGGGCTGCCGGGGCTGGCCCTTCTGTCGCTCGGCGCTGCGGCGCTCTGCCGAAACAAGGAATGGCGCCGGCTGGCGCTCCTTATCGGCGTGCCGCTGCTTTTCAATCTCGCCCTGCTGGGGAAGATGTGGGAGGTGCGCCAATTCCTGATCCTGGCGCCCTTTCTGGGCGCGCTAGCGGCACGGGGTCTGGAAGAGCTCCTCGCCGATCTGACCGCCGGGCGGCCGATCATGCCGATCGCCCTCGGGCTGCTCAGCCTGTTCGTGATCGCCGGTCCGATTACCGGCCTTGGGCTGTCGGACGGGCCGCGTGTCCTCTCTGGGCGTATCTGGGGCATCTCTCTCTGGCGCGACTGGCAAGGTGCCGTCGACCGGGATTTCGGCCGCATCGATCACCTCATCACCTCTGCACCCGCCGGCGCCCCTCTCGTGGTCCTGACCGACACCTGGAACGAAGACCGCTATCTTCATCTCCAGCTCCTGCAACGGGGCTTTCACAGGGTTCCGCAGCCTGCAGCCTGCGACATGCTCGGCGTGACCATGCAACAGGACGGCCGAACCATCGTCCAGTTGACGCTTGAGCCAAGCTTCATATCCTATTGGCCCAAGCTGATGCCCGAACAGCTCGAGCAGGGCGCATTGCCCTGCGTCGCCGCGCTGCATCCACAGCAGATCATGTTCCTCGCCAAGCAGGATCGTGTCGCGCCGCTCCTCGGCCGGGAGGTGCCAGACAGTTCCACGCCGCCGGCATTGCGGGCAGTCACCATGAGCGCGATCATCGCCGTTCCCTTAAGCGCGGAGGATCTGAACACGCTCGATGCCGGCTATCACCGCATCGCCGATCCGACGCCAGGCGATGCCAAGGCCTTGCTGAGAAAGTCGCAACTCGCCGTCAGCGCACCCTCGGTGTTCAGTCGGTGAAGCGCGCTGCTTCGATCTTCAGAACGGTCATGCCCGCCCGCCTGGCGCTCTCCACCCCGACGGGAGAATCCTCGATCACCATGCAGCGAGAGGCGGGAATATCGAGACCCTTGGCGGCAAGAAGATAGGCCTCGGGCGAAGGCTTGGGCTCGGTAACGTCGTCGCCCGAAATGACGATGTCGAACCACGACTCAAGCCCATGAACAGTAAGTATCGCCGTGACCCCCGATCGCGAAGCGCTGGTGACAAGGCCAAGTTTCAGCGCCGGCCGAAGCGACGAGAGGAGCGTCATGAGCTGCTGGTTCAACCGCGTATGCGCGACCATGCCGGGATAGATACTCTGCTTGCGTGCCGCCACTGCGGCCGGCTCGACCGTGGTCCTGGCCAGCAGGGGCGGAAGGAACTGCCGCCAGTGCCGGCCGGTGGCCAGGCGGTCGAACTCCGCACGGTCCACCGCAACGCCCCCCTCACTCAGCGCGGCCGCATAGGCGGCAAAATTGGCGTCCGCGGTGTCGACCAGCGTACCGTCCATATCCACGAACAGGGCCTGGAGATCAGGCATCGTCACCTGCCGTGTAGCGGCGCAGCAGCACTGACGCAGCGGCGAAGAAGGTCATCGCCTTGGCCGGATTGTGCCGCATCTTGTAGGGAATGAGCCTCAGATAGTTCACGATCTCGTGGAACGAGACTTCGCGCAATCCGTCAGCGCCGAGCCGGTCGGAAAGCTGCTCGACCAGCCCCTCATGAACGTCAGAGTAAGCACGGGATCGTGCAAACATGACGTCGATCGCATCATCTCTCAGAGACGCGGCCGGCCCGCGATTGAGCGCCTCATAGCCAAGGTTGAGAGACTGCATCAGCTTCGCCCAGTCGATCAGCGGCGTGTCGAACAGATTGCCCGGATTGGGGTCGATCAGATACCAGCCAGGAGCGCGCTCGGGGCAGACAATGATGTTCTCGATGGTGAGGTCGCCGTGGATTGCGCTGGTCGCCCGGCTCGGGAGTTGCTCCGCGATCCACACGGGATCGAGCAGGCAGTTCCATTCCTCCAGCGAGAAGGATCCGCCATTGATGTGATATCGCTCGGGCAGTCGCAGCCGCGCAAAGTCGAGCACCATCCTCGCATTGGCGACCACCTTGTGATTGATATAGGCTGCAAGCGCGTCGTCGCTGCACTGCCCGGCCGCGTGGCTTTCATGCCATAGCGCGACACGGCGCACGACATCGCCGACCAGCTCCCGGCTTGCGGCGACGGGCAGGACGTGGATCATCTCGCAAAGGTCACGAGCCGTCGTCAGATAGGGCATGTCGAACCGGAACTTGGCGCCGCTCCGCCGTTCCGACGTGATCTCGGCAAGCGGCAATTCGCCCTGATGAGCGTGGAGCCAGCCCGCCTGCTCGGCGAGCTTGTCGCCGGCGTCTTCGAAGGCGAACTTACGGATCGCCAGATGGCCGTCCGTCTCCACAACGGCGGTGATGGCGTCCGACCCACCCGGCAAAAGGCGCTGCACGACAGCGCCGTCCAGCCCATGCAGACCGAAGCGCGCCATCGTCGATTTGCCATCGGTGAAATGCGCGCGCAGCATCGCGCCATAATCCTCGTCCCGGGCGAATGCGGTCCCGACCATCGCAGCGGGAAGCTCCGCCGGCGGCAAGCCAAGGCGAACCACCCTCCGGAGCGACCGCCCGATCCCACCGCGATCGACGATCAATCCGATGCTCAGGATGAACAGCGCAGCGAAAGTGGTGAGCAGGACCAGCGCGGACGCGAGTGCTCCTGCATCGGCCAGTGGGGCTAATGGCCGGGACAGCAGAACGACGATGACGGAGGCAAGATCCAGCTGGACCGAAAGGCCCAGCAACACATAGGCGAGCAGATAGGCCCCCCACATCAGCACCGTCAGCATCACATAGCGCGGGCGAAGCAACAGGGTCGATGTGAGGAACTGGGCGGCACTCCAGGCCATATCGACCAGGGTGAAACGAAGCCTGTCGTTGAACAGCGAAGCCAGGCCCCACAGCGCTGCCCGGGCATGGCGCGAGGATCGCAGCAAATGCGCCAGAAGAACCGCGACGACCAACGTCCCGCCCATCGTCACGCTGGCGACGAATGGGACCGTGGAATGATCCGCCCCAAAAAACATCGGTATGGCAAAGAGCAGCACGGACACTACCGCGAGGTCCGACAGGCGCTCCACGATCACCGTAGCGCAGACCCTGCCGAATGGCTGATCGGCGCGCGCGGCGACATAGAGCGCCCGCCCTGCCTCGCCGATGCGGAACGGTATGACGACGTTGACGACATAGGCCACGCTCAACCCGACCATCAGGTGAAAGGTTCGTGGGCGCGCGCTGGCGGGGAATAATGTGGCTTGGCGGATCGCGCGCAGCAAATGGCCAAGCACCAGCATCGCCAGAGCTGCGACCGAGATGATCGTCAAGCTGACTGTTCCACGAACAGGCCCTGAAGTGCCTCTGGCGAGACCCGCGCCAGCTCGCCTGGGGTTCCAAAGGAGATATGCCGCTCGAGCGACTGGAACCGCACCAGCTCACCCTCTTCGCACAGCACATTGTAAAGCCCGCTGACGAACAGCTCGGCATAGGAGCAGGTTTCGCGATACCGATTCAGGGCAGCGGCGAAGGTCGGACGATCGCGAAACAGATAGCAGCCGGCAATGGCAAAGGGGCCAACGCGCTGCTTCTCGACAGTCTCCAGCACCCGCGTGCGGTCCTGCGCGTCGAGCCGGACGAAGGAATAGGCAGGGTCATCCGATGCGAAGCCGACAAGACCTCCTGCCGCACCTGATGAGAGCGCATCGACGAGGTCGCTGAGTCCGGGCGCGCGGAAAGCATGGTCGCAGTCGTTGATCGCAATCGGGCCATCCCCGGTAAGCGCCGCCACGCCGATCGCGCCGGTCTCGGCGGCACCGCTGGTGGGTTCGGCAATGGCGACGATCCGCGCATCGGGATAGTAACGGCCAATCGTCTGGTCGATGCCGTGATTGGCGATATGCTCCTCGAGCACCACGAAAACGATCTCGCCTACCTGCGTCGCCCGCAGGACGCTCTCGGTTGCCCACCAGAAAAAGGGCCGGCCCGCGATTTCGACAAGCGGTTTCGGCGTCGGCTCCCCGGCGGTCGAGAAGCGCGAGCCCCGCCCCGCCATCGGCATGACAAGCGCAAGCTCAGCCACGTGCGCCGCTCCGCGCGATCACATCCATGCCATAGTTCGCCACGGGCCGCTCGCGATGGTCGGCGGTACGGAAATGGCGGCGCCGCGCGAGATAATCCCATCCGATTGCGAGCACCCCCAGCGTTTGCGAAATCAGCCGCACGTTGGAGACCTGATCCTCCTCCCGCCATGTGATCGGGAAATAGAGAATGCGCCGCCGCCGGTCGATCAGGCCCATGAGCAGATAATTGTTGAAACGCAGGTCATCAGACGCTCGGGTCACCTGCGGATCAGTGAAGACAGCGCGGCTGAACAGGTTCAGCCCCGAGCCGAGATCGTAGATTCGCTCCCCCGCGATCGCCGAAAAAAGCCAGTTGAACACCCAGTTGCCGAGTCTGCGGAACCGCGAATAGCCGTGCAAGGTCGATCCCCGCATGAAGCGCGCGCCAAGGCATGCATCGTGATTCAGGTGATCGCCGTGCTCCAGCACCGGGACGATGTCATCGACCCGCCCCTGGTCATCGCCGTGCAGCACAATGACATGGCTGAAACCGTTGGCCGCCGCATAGGCGAACGCCGACTTGTGCGATCCGCCGAGGTGATAGTTGCTGTGGTTGCGGGCAATCGTGATCGGCGGGGCCGTGATGCCACTCGCCGCCTCCCGCGCGCGATCGATCGTGCCGTCGTTGCTGCCATTGTCGAGGACGAGCACTTCGCTGATATGCGCAGCCGCCGGACCGTGAAGCTGGGCCAACACCCGCCCGATCTGAGGCGCGCAATTATAGCACGGAATGAAGAGCAGGATCTTCTCGCTCACCGCCCGCCTCCGCAGCGCCGTGCTGCCGCACGCGGGATCGGCGCTTCAGCCAATCCTACGAGGCCAGTGATCCACGAGAACCGTAGCAACGACGATTCGCTTTCGGCACATAGCCTCGCCCCGCAACGCTCTTGCACCGTGAATTCGCCTTCAGCCCCTACCCGGCTCACTAATCATGATTTGGTTAACGCCGCGTTATATCGCGGCTCGGGAATGGACCTCAGCCGAGATGCACAGCGAGCCACACTGTCGGCTCGTCCTTCGCGGTGAATGTCACCCAATGGCGCTGGCCGCCCGCGATCGTCAGATGATCGCCCGGCCGCAATGTCACCGGCACTGAATCCTCGATCCTGATACCAGCCTCGCCTTGCAACAGCACGACCCATTCGTCCTGCGCCTGCACCATCGGCTCATCCTCGGGTGTGGCCTGGCCCTGCGAGACGATCCGTTCGATCCGCAGTCCGGGGCGTTCGAGCAGCGCGGTGAAAGCCTCGGCACGGCGCGCGGATGGCAGCTTGGAGAAGAGGTTGGCAGTGGTGATCTTGAACTTCGGCTTCGGCTTCGGCTTCGGCTTTGGTTCTGGCTTTGGCTTTGGTTCTGGCTTCGGCTCTGTTTTGGGTTCCGGCTGTGGCGCGACTTTTTGTTCCAGCTCGGGCTCCGGTGCGTGAGTCGGTTCGCGCCTCGGCGCAGCGGGCCTTGCCTTCACTGTCCCCGCCGAACTCTTCCAGGTCGCCCGCGCCGCATCGCGGAGCCACGCCTCGACTTCGTCCGCAGTCGCCTCCAGCCTCTTCTCGCCGATCCCGAGCACTGCCTTGCCGCCGGCATCTTCGAGACCATAAAGCCCGAAATCGCCGCCGGGCTTGCGCCGCCGCGATTTCCGGAGCTTCAGCCCCCGGTGCAGCGCCATGGCGCGCAACGCTTCGTCCCGTTCATCAGCCATCACGGGCCAACGCATAGGGCGAGCGAGCGATGCGTGTCGACAGCGACCGCACCACGACGCTAGGAGGCCGGCCATGGCCCCGCGCTTCGACTTCACCATCTCCGCCACTGACGGCAAGGCCCGCACCGGCACCATCGCGATGCGGCGCGGCACGATCCGCACGCCAGCCTTCATGCCGGTCGGCACCGCCGCCACCGTCAAGGCGGTGAAACCCGCCGATGTCCGCGCGAGCGGCGCCGACATCATCCTCGGCAATACCTATCATCTGATGCTCCGGCCCGGCGCCGAGCGTGTGGCGCGGCTTGGCGGCCTGCACGCCTTCATGGGATGGGACCGGCCGATCCTGACCGACTCGGGCGGCTATCAGGTGATGAGCCTGTCGGACCTGACCACGCGCTCCGAAGATGGGGTGACCTTCAGGAGCCATCTCGACGGATCGCGCCACACGCTCTCCCCCGAACGTTCGATAGAGATCCAGCGGCTGCTCGGATCGGACATCGTGATGGCGTTCGACGAGCTGGTGCCGACCACCTCCACACCCGAGGTTCAGGCCGCCGCCATGGCGCGCTCGATGCGCTGGGCGAAGCGCAGCCGCGACGCCTTCGACAGCGGCGGCGCGCACGCCGAAAGCGCGGCGATCTTCGGCATCCAGCAAGGCGCGCTCGACCAGACCCTGCGCGGCGACAGCGCCGCCGCGCTGATCGATATCGGTTTCGACGGCTATGCGGTCGGCGGCCTCGCGGTCGGCGAAGGTCAGGAGGCGATGTTCGGCTGCCTCGATTTCGCCCCCGGCCAGCTCCCCGCCGACAAGCCGCGCTATCTGATGGGCGTCGGCAAGCCCGATGACATCGTCGGCGCGGTCGAGCGTGGGATAGACATGTTCGATTGCGTGCTGCCGACCCGATCCGGCCGAACCGGCCAGGCCTTCACACGCACCGGCCCTATCAACATCCGCAACGCCAAATTCGCCGAGGATACAGGGCCGCTCGACCCGACCTGCGCCTGCCCGGTTTGCACCGGCTGGAGCCGCGCCTATCTCCACCATCTCGTCCGCGCGGGCGAAATTTTGGGCGCGATGTTAATGACCGAGCATAATCTGTGCTTCTATCAGGCGCTGATGGCCGATCTGCGCGCGGCGATCGCCGAAGGCCGAATCACAGCTTTCGCCAACGCGTTCAGGCGGGATTATGCCGGTCCCGCAAAAGGAGAGTGAGCTTGCCGACGCCCGACGACCAGGAAAGCACCAACGAGATCCCCAACGAGATTCTGGCCGAAACGCTTGCCGTCACGCAGCAGCGTGCGGCCGCGGCGGCATCAGCCGCTTTGGCAAAGGCCAAGCGCTGGCCGCTCGCGACGATCGGGCTGGGAGTCGGTTCGGCCGCGATAGTGGCGGCTTTGCTCTATGCGAATCGCCACCGGAAGAAGTAGCGCCAAATCGGCTCAATCAGTGACGGTTGGCGAGCCCTCGCGGTAATCCCTGCGCCTCGAACCCGACCGCACGCTCACGCATAAGGGCGAGGATCGCCTGATCGAGTCGGATGCCCACTGTCGACAGGCCGAGTTCATCGGCGGTCGCCTGCGAGCGCTCGAGAGTCGCGAGCAGGTCAAGCAGCGCGAAATCGCGGATTTCGGCAGCCGAGACAGTATCTTGCGCTTTTGAAACCGACATGGCGTTTCCCATTTTGCCCGATACCTGGCGGATGCGGGCCCTCGCTACCTTACAATAGGATATCACCCATGGAAAATAATGTGGGATATCAAGAGTGAAAATAATGTCCTTTTGGCGACGAAAATCATATTCAGGATAAATGCAGGCTGACGCGAACGACGACCCGCGTGAAACGCTGACCGAACGCGAGCGTCAGTGCCTGCGTCTCGTGTTCGAGCGCCTGAGGCCGAAGGAGATAGGTCGCGAGCTCGGCATCTCGCACCACACGGTCAACGGTCATCTCCAGCAGGCAATGCGCAAGCTGGGCGCGACCAGCAGCCTCGAAGCGGCCCGCCTCTGCCACGCCGCCGATCGCCAATCCGCCCCCGAAAAAATAACCGGTTATCCTTTGGGGGTCGAATTCAGCCATGTTTCGAGCGACTTGAACCCATCGCAACAGGGGGCAAGTCATGATCGCGTTCGGGATAGTGCTTTTGGCGAGCGATGGGCGACAGGCGCCTTTCCCCTTGCCGGTCGCTTCCCCCGCGCGCGGTGGCCTCTCCCCGCAGCGGGGGAGAATCGCAATGACCTGACACCGACAGAACGCCTCTTCTGGATCGCCGCCGGCATGCTTGCCGTTGCGATCATCGCTTTCATGGGAGCCGCCGCCGCTGAGTCGATCCAGCGCACGCTCCAGGCAATCGTCTACCACAACTGATCACCCGATCCGGGGTGAGTGAAGCAATCGCGGCCCCGAGGGTTCGCGAAAAGGGGACAGCTATGCTCAACGAACGCCTCGCCGCTGTGAAAGCGGTAAAATCGGAATTCCTCACCGCCGAACGCGCGCAGGACGATGCCGCCATTGCCGCCGCACGCTGCGTCGCCACCATGCTTGAGGTGCGCCGCGCCAGCAATCTGCCGCTCGGCATCGGCCTCGACGCGATCGCCGCCATGTCGCGGGCAGTCACGCTGTCGATCGAGACAAGAGCCTCACTCATCAAGGTGCACCCGATGCTGGCGGCGCTGCCTGCCGAGCTCGGCGTCTCCGCTTATGGCGACTCCGGATGTCCGCCGGTCGACGCGCCCATCACAGGCGAAGACCGCACGCAGCTCCGCGTGGTCGCGTGACATCACCCACCAGAGATTGGCCAGGCCAGAGTTGACTGGGAGCTATTGACGTGGCGTCATCGAACCATGCTTCATCTCCTCATCTATTATGGGCTCTTTGCCGCCAGCTCTCTCTATGCGCTCGCACGTGGTGGCGCGCCGGAGAGGCTGGTGGTGCTCGTGATGATCATCGGAATCGCCATCACCCCGGTGCTGCTCAACCCGGTTTCCACCCGCTTCTATGGGGTCGAGACCCGGGTGTTCATTCTCGACATACTGATCCTCCTTGCCTTTACGGCGATCGCGCTCAAGGCGAACCGTTTCTGGCCAATGGGGATAGTGGTCTTTCACGGCATGTCGGTGCTCGGCCATTTGCTCAAGCTCGCCGATCCTCGCCTTATCCGGACGGCGTACCTCGTGATGCTGGCGTTCTGGATCTACCCGCAATTGCTGTTCCTTGTGCTCGGGACCTGGCGGCACCKGGTTCGCCTAAAGGCGACCGGGGCCGATCCCTCCTGGCGGACCTCCTCGCACCGGTAGACCCTGACGCAGCGGCGCTCTGGGCCGAGCGGCTGATCGCCGAGTTCGGAACACTCGCAGCCGCGCTCTCGGCGCCTCGGGAACGGCTGCTCCGCCTGCTCGACGGTTCGGCGGACGCCACCGCCTGTATCGAGAACAACCGGCGCGCGATGCGCTTCGCGCTTCGCGACCGGCTCGATGCGGGGCCAGTCATCGCGAGCGACCGGGAGCTGCACGATTATCTGTGGTTCACCATGGCGCATGAGCGGGTCGAAACAGTGCATTGCCTGTTTCTCGGCGCCGCCCACCAGTTGCTGCGCGACGAGCGGCTATCGACCGGCACCCAATCCGAGGCGCTGATCGCACCGCGTGACATCCTTTACCGCGCGCTCGAACTTCAGGCGACCGGCCTCATCCTGGTTCACAACCATCCATCGGGCGATCCGACGCCGAGTTCCGCCGATATCGCGGCAACCCGGGCGCTGGTCCGGGCGGCGGCGCCGCTCGGCATCACGATCCACGACCACATGATTATCGGTGCAACTGGCCATGCGAGCCTTCGCGGCAGGAGATTGATCTGATGTCCAACACTCATCCCAATTCCACACGTCGGGGCTTCCAGGACCTCAGCCGTGCCCTCAGCAACGTCCATGCCGAGCTGCAGCAGATCGGGCAGGAAGCGCCCGCCCCGGAAAGACAGGTCCACCCAGGCCGGTATCTGTCCGAAGTCCGTGACACGAGCGTGGCGCGTGCCATCGAAATCTATCGCTCCAGGCGCCGGCGTGATGCGGCGTTCGGGGAGGATGCCGATCTGTTCGGCGAGCCCGCATGGGACATTCTCCTCGATCTGCTCGACGCTGACGCCCATGGACGCCGGATCTCGGTCACCAGCGCGTCGCTCGCCTCGAGCGTACCGGCGACGACTGGCCTGCGCATGATCGCGATCCTCGAGGAACGCGGTCTGGTCGTGCGGACCGACGATCCACGCGATCGGCGCCGCTCCCATGTGAGCCTCACGGGGAAAGGCAAGGCGGTCATGCAGGCGGCACTACGCTGAAGAGGGGCACTGGCGAAAGGAGGGCCAATTGACACCGCGCCTCGCCAGCGCGACACCTTAGGCTGATCGGCCTCCTGCCCGACCGGAGTAACCCATGCAGCTTTACCGTGCCGCCCTGTTGCTGGGCGCCGCCCTGCTTCCTCTTGCCATTCCTTCCATCGCCCAGGCGAAAGACGCGCCAGCGTCCACCGCGGTGAAACCGATCGACTTCACCGAGCGTACCCTCGCCAATGGCCTGAGAGTCTATGCGATCCGTGATACCGGCACGTCGAACATCTCGGTGCAGGTCTGGTACAATGTCGGGTCGAAGGACGATCCCGCCGGACGCTCGGGCTTCGCGCACATGTTCGAGCATCTCATGTTCAAGGCGACGCGAAACCTCGCTTCCGAGCAGATGGACCGGCTGACCGAGGATGTCGGCGGTTACAACAACGCCTCGACCAATGACGATTACACCAATTATTTCGAGGTGGTCCCGGCCAACCACCTGCAGCGGCTGCTGTTCGCCGAGGCTGACCGGATGGCGAGCCTGGTGGTCGAGCCGAAGAGCTTCGCCTCGGAGCGCGACGTGGTGAAGGAGGAGTTGCGGCAGAGCACGATGGCGCGGCCTTACGGCAAGCTGTTCTCGATCTATTTCCCGGCGATCTCGTACAGCCGGCATCCCTATGCCCGCTCGACGATCGGCAGCATCGACAATCTCGAAAGCGCCTCGATCGACGATGTCCGCGCCTTCCACGCGACCTATTACCGGCCCGACAACGCGATCCTCGTCGTCTCCGGCAATTTCGACGCGAAGCAGCTCGATGCGTGGGTGGACCAATATTTCGCCGGTATCGCCAAACCCGACCGGCCGATCCCGCGCGTGACGGTGACCGAGCCAGAACGCACCGTGGCGACTCACTACAAGGTTTATGAACCCAATACGCCCCTGCCCGCCGTGATGATCAGCTATCCGGTGCCCGCCGATAACGATCCCGACAACCCGGCGATCGCCGTGCTCAACGCAGTGATGTCGCAGGGCGAGAGCTCGCGCCTTTACGAGACGCTCGTCTATCGCGACCAGCTCGCGCAGAGCGCCGAGACCTATCTCGATACCAAGCAGGGCAGTGGCAATCTTGCCGTCTTCGCAATCATGGCCGGCGGTAAGGACGCCGATGCCGGCGAGGTGGCGCTGCGCCGCGAGGTCGCAAGGCTACGCGACGCGCCGGTCAGCGCAGCTGAGCTTTCCGAAGCGAAGAACGAAATCCTGACCTCGGCGCTGAAGGGCCGGGAAACAGCTGAGGGCAAGGCATCGGCGCTCGCGGCCTCGGTGATCATTGACGGCGATCCTCGCACCTCCGACCGCCAGCTCGCGCAAATCGCTCTGGTAACCGCTGCCGATGTGCAACGCGTCGCCCGGAAATATCTCCGCGATGAACGCTCGGCCACCATCCAGTATCTTCCCGCCGAAGCTGCACCGGCTGGCGTGAAGGGCGATATGATCAACGTCGCCTCGACTGTGGTCGTCTCGCCCCTGGCGGCGCCCGCCAATGTCGAGATCGTAACGCCCGCCAGCGATGCTGACCGTCTGAAGCCGCCGCCCGCCGGACCGGCGGCTAATGCTGCGATTCCCTCCCCGCGCGAATTCAGGCTCGCCAACGGCCTTCGTGTCATCACAGTGGAGAAGCATGACCTGCCGCTACTGACCGCCTCGCTGGTTGCGAACAGCGGCGGTGCCAACGATCCAAATGATCGCGCTGGCGTTGCCAGCCTGACCGCCGATCTGCTGACCAAGGGAACGGCGACCCGAACCGCAACGCAGATCGCAGCGCAGATCGAATCCCTTGGCGGATCGATCGACAGCAGCGCGGATTGGGACGGCTCGTCGGTTTCAGTGACGGTGAAATCGGATCAGGCGACACCGGCGCTTGCCATCCTCGCCGATGTCGCGCGCCATCCCGTCTTTGCCCCCGAGGAACTGGAGCGGGCGCGGGCGCAGGCGATCGATGGCGTATCGCTGACGATAAAGGACCCGGCGCAGCTTGCCGGGCTTGTCGCCGGCCGGGCGGTGTTCGGCAACCAGGCTTATGGCCATGCGCTGTCGGGGACGCCGGACTCGCTCAAGGCGATCAAGCGGGTTGATGTGCAAAGCGCTTATGGTGCGACCTGGCAGCCCGGAAAGGCTACGCTGATTCTCGTCGGCGACATCACCCCCGCCGCCGCAAAGGCGCTCGCCGAGAAGAATTTCGGAAGCTGGAAATTCGCGAACCCATATGATCTCGTCGTCACCGGACACCCCTCGTTGCCGCCCGAACCCCGCGTGATCGTCGTCGACATGCCGGATGCGGGCCAGGCGGGCGTCGTGGTCGCTCGCGTCGGCATCGCGCGGAGCAATCCGGCCTTCTATCCGGCAAGCGTCGCCAACACAGTGCTTGGCGGCGGCTTCTCATCCCGGCTCAATCAGGAGATCCGGATCAAGCGCGGCCTGGCTTATGGTGCGGGCAGCTCGCTTTCAGCGCGACGAGATCCCGGCGCGATCTCCGCACGCACCCAGACCAAGAACCCGACCGCGCCCGAGACGATCGCGATCATGATCGCCGAGATGAAGCGGCTCGGCGCCGAACCGGTCGCCGCAAGCGAGCTCGAACCGCGCAAGGCGACGCTGATCGGCGATTTCGGCCGACGGATCGAAACGACCGACGGCATCGCCGATGCGCTTGGCGGCTATATCGTCGAGGGGGTGCAGCTTGATGAGCTCAAGACCTTCACCGCATCGGTCTCGGCGGTCGATCCGGCTGCAGTGCAGGCTGCCGCGGCAAAGTTGCTCGATCCGTCGCAGGCGAGCATCGTCGTGGTGGGCGACGCGAAGCTGTTCATCGATGCACTGAGGAAGGATTATCCCAGCGTCGAACTAATCCCGGCAAGCGCGCTGAAGTTGGACAGCGCCGCGCTGAAGTGAGCACTCACGCGGCAAGATTACGTTAACCTTCAACTGTTTCGCTGCGAGACACCCGAAAATCGGGGGCGGCACGGGCGGTTGAATCCCGCTATGGCAAAGCCATGGTGTGGGGCGCGATCAAAAACTGGTTCCGGATGCGGCGGCTGGGCAAGCTCGGCATTGTCGGGATCGTCGCGCTGATCTGCGTCGGCGTCTCAGCGGAGGCGGCGATCCGCGCGATCGTCGACCAGAGCGCCAAGGCCGCTCGCCCCGCGCCCAAGCCGACCGGCTATGAGGCCGAGGACCATTTCCCGGGCGCCGCCTATTTCTATGTCGCTGAGGACAGTGCGGCACCAGGCGCGGGTGCGACAGGAACGACCGCCCTGCCCGATCTGCCGGTGTCGGCCGCGACCGCCACGCTCGCCGCCGATGCTTCTATCAGGCCTGCCCAGCCCTTCTCGACCGCATCGGCAAGCGCCCTCGACAAAGGCCGCGCGCTGGAGTGCCTGACCGCGGCCATCTATTATGAAGCAGCGACTGAACCGGATGCCGGGCAGCAGGCGGTTGCGCAGGTGATCCTCAACCGGGTGCGTCATCCGGCCTTTCCGGCGACGGTGTGCGGCGTCGTCTATCAGGGTTCCGAGCGGACGACCGGCTGCCAGTTCAGCTACGCCTGTGACGGATCAATGGCGCGCATTCCCTCCCAGGCTTACTGGGTGCGCGCGATGAAGGTCGCTGCGGCAGCGCTGAACGGCCGCGTCTTCGCGCCCGTGGGGCTGGCGACGCACTACCACACCTATGCGGTCACGCCGTCGTGGAACAAAAGCCTGGTGATGACCGCCGCGATCGGCGCGCATTTCTTCCATCGCTGGCAGGGTTGGTGGGGCACGCCAGCCGCATTCAACCAGGCTTATACCGGGCACGAGCCTTTCCCCGGCCCGCACGCGCGCCCGGCGCTGCCGTCGCTTACGATGGCTTCAGCCGGTACACCAACACCTGCCCCGCGAACCAGTGCCGCGGCAATCCAGCCGGCCTATGCTCAGAGCGGGATACTCAAGCCCGCGGTGGCAACGACGAACGATAATGGCGAGTCCCAGATCCTCGACCGGTGGAAGGATTCGGGCAAGCCACTAAGGTGAGCCGCCACCCCCGGTCTTTGCGTCGGTATCTCCCGAAGGAGAGGATGCAGCGCGATTGCGTGACAATACTCCCCGGCAATCGCGAACTGTGATAGTCCCGGAACGGGCGAATCCGGGCGAGCGTAATCGGCGGGCATGTCGCCTTGATCCTATCCTTCCGGAGGGCCGGGTTTAGGGTCGCGCGCCGAAGAGCGAACAAGAGGGAGCAACACCATGGCCACGCAAATTCCCGGCGATCAACCCGCCGGCATGATGGACCGAATCAAGCGCCTGTTGACCGCACCCGCCCAGGAATGGCCGCGGATCGACGCAGAGCCGATGACGGTCAAAGGCATCTTCATGACCTGGGTCATCCCCCTCGCTGCCATCGGTCCGATTGCACATCTGATCGGCATGATGGTATTCGGGATCGGCTTTCTCGGCATCACTTACAGGCCGTCCATCGGTGTCGCAGTGGGTGGCGCCGTTACCATGTATGTGTTCGCGCTGATCAGCGCCTTTGTGATGGCGCTGGTGATCGACTGGCTCGCACCCAATTTTGGTGCCACCAAGAACCCGGTTTCCGCAATGAAGGTCGTCGCCTTCTCGATGACCGCTTCCTGGCTTGCCGGGATTTTCCAGATCATCCCCATGCTTGGATGGCTGGGTCTGGTTGGTCTTTACAGCCTTTATCTCCTGTGGATCGGCCTGCCGCTGTTGATGAAGGCACCAGCTGACAAGGCACCCGCTTATGTCATTGTCTCAATCCTCGTCTGCATCGTCGCGGCGGCGGTGATCACCTTCGCGACCGCCTCGCTGACAGCGGCCTTCATCCGGCCGCCGCTCCTTGCCGACTCCGGCTCTGTCAGCGGCACGATGAGCGTGCCGGGCGTGGGATCGGTCGATCTCGGCAAGCTCAACGAGGCAGCTGCCAAAATGAAGGTGGCGACCGACAGGATGCAAGCCGATGCCAAGAGCGGCACCGTCACGGCGGTTCCGGTTGCGGCGCTCCAGGGGATGCTGCCCGCCACGATCGCCGGCTTCACGCGCGGTGATGTCGAAACCAGCAGCGGCGCCGCGGCGGGGCTTGGCGGCAGCCGCGCCGAGGGCCGCTACACCCTGGGCGAGCAGAGCTTCAGCCTGTCGGTGGCTGACATGGGGGCGATGGGCGCGATCGCGACGCTGGGTGGTGCGGTAAACGCGCAATCGAGCAAGCAGACCGCGACCGGCTACGAGAAGACCGAGATGGTCGGCGGCTCGATGGTCAGTGAAAAATGGAACACCGAGTCGCATTCCGGTCACTATGAGACGATGGTCGCAAGCCGCTTCATGGTCTCCGCCGACGGCAACGCACCGAGCATCGACACGCTGAAACAGGCGGTGGCGACGGTGGACACGGGCGCGCTCGCCAGCCTGGCAAAATAACCGCCGCGATTGTCGGTCAGTCGATCCGGCGGAGCATTTCGCCGGTTTCGACAAGTTCGAACATGGTCGCGTCGATGTAGCGGACCACTTCGCCGGTCGATAGCGCGAGCCGGCGGGCACCTGGATAATGCCGCGCTGGTGCACCGGGTACCTGGGCGGCGACATGCTGATATTCGATGACCGTGACGACCGACTCGTCCTCGGTCCGGCAGCGCCACCGCGCGATTTCCCTTTCCATCGCTCGTCCGCCTGACCCTTATCGCGGCAGGGCACCCTCGCCGCATATATCCATCACGACCTTATGCGTCAGCGATGCGCAATGGGCACCGGCAAAGGGAAATGCACCGACAAGACTCGCCCGCAACTCGGGCGCCAGCGCTTCCTGGAGACGCCGACGAGCGCGGAACAGTCGGGTCTTGACCGTGGCTGGGGCGATATCGAGGGCGTGCGCGATCTCCTCGATCGTCATCCCCTCCACTTCGCGCATGACGAATGCGAGGCGGAAGTCGCGCGGCAGCCCCTCGATCGCAGCTTCGAGCATAGTCCGCATCTGCTTGACCGCGAGCGCACCGTCGGGGCCGCTGCGGTCGATCGATCCATTCATCAGTTTTTCCCGATAATCGTCGAGGTCCACCACCGACTCCGCGTCGAGCCGCGCTCGGCGCCGCCGCGCGGCGCGCTGTCGTCCGAGCGCCTCGTTGATGACGATCCGCGTCAGCCAGGTCGAGAGCGAGGAGCGGCCGGCAAACTCCCCGATCGCGGCAAAGGCGCGGAAATAGCTGCTCTGGACGGCATCCTCGGCTTCCGCGCGGTTGCCCAATATGCTCCAGGCAGTGCGGAACAGCCGCTGGTTGTTGCGCTCCGTCATGAGCCGCACGGCATCAGGATCGCGCACCGCGATCCGCCTTGCGAGATCCAGATCCGGCAACGCAGCAATGTCAGCCTTCGCCACCGCCTTCATCTCAGCGCCTCTCCCGATTCTCGAAATATCATAGCCGTTCTTCCCTTGGATGCCGCAGCGGCCACGAGGTTCCCGCGCGAGGCAATCAAGGCATGGCGGGAACCTTCAAGCACGGGCGGCATCCAATGTGCAGCGCCGAAAATTGCTTCGGCCGCCACTGATATGGGGATCAAGGATGCTGAACAGGATTGCTTTGCTGAGTGCCGCCGGATTGCTGGCCATGTCAGGCGCCGCGCTGTCCCAGGCCGCGCCGGCCATCAACGACGCGCAGATCGCACACATAGCCTATACCGCCGGCACGATCGACATCGCGGCGGGCAAGCAGGCGCTCGCGAAATCACACAACAAGGCCGTCCGCGCCTTTGCCGAGGAGATGGTCCGCGACCATGATGCGGTGAACGTCAAGGCGCTCGCGCTGGTCAAGAAACTCGGCGTGACGCCGCAGGACAACCCCACCAGCCAGGCGCTTTCGAAACAGGCGGCGAGCGAGTTGACGACGCTCTCACGCTTGAGCGGCGCAGCATTCGACCGCGCCTATGTGAAGAACGAGGTCGCCTATCACCGCACCGTGAACGGCGCGCTGAAGACCACGCTGGTCCCTGGAGCGCGCAATGGCGAACTCAAATCGCTGCTGCAAACCGGCCTGACCCTTTTCACCGAACATCAGAAGCACGCCGAGCATCTCGCGGCGGCGCTCCACTGATGGTGAATATAAGCAGGGCCGCAAAAGGTGGGGTGGCGTTCGCCATCGCCGCCCTGCTGGCGGCCGCCATGATCCCCGTGGCGGCCGCACCTCCCGCAAGAACCTACACGATCACGCTCGACAATATGAAGTTCGGGGCGCCGCCGCCGAAGCTGCACGTCGGCGACACCATCCTGTGGGTCAATCGCGACCTGTTCCGGCATAGCGCGACGGCGCGCGATGGCGGTTTCGATCTCGATCTTCCCCCGGCCAGAACCGTCAGGCTGGTGCTCAAAAAGCCGGGGGTGATCGCGTTCTTCTGCAAGTTCCACCCGGGCATGACCGGACGGCTCAAGGTCTCTCGCTAGAACGGAACTCCGGGCTCTCGGTTACTGGCGCCCGCCCGAATCTTCCGAGAAGTCATGCAACCCGCGCGGGAAGGGGTTAATCGCGACGCGGGTATCCATCTGGCCGACCGGCCCGCCGAAGCTCGCCCGGTGCCAGCGGCCCATTGCCGCGGTGACGATGTCGCCTGGCGCGGCGGTGAAGAAGGGAACGCCTTCGATCTGATAGTCGATATTACCCTCCATCACGAACCAGAACTCAGCATAATCGACATGGAAATGGCCAAGATTGGTCGGTGGCGGCGTTGGCGTGCCCTTGCCGCGAATATTGTTCAGGAAAAAATGGTCGCTGGCGATGAAGGCGCCAGCACGCGCGCCGCCGCCGATCACGTCCTTGTAATAGTCGAGATAAGGCTTGTTATTGTCGTCATACACGCCGTCGCCGCCCGACAGGACCACCTTGGTATAGGTATAGCCCGGGACATCCTTCGGCTTGGTCGGCGAGCTGGTGACCGGGTAAATCGGCACGTCATTGGCCTGATGGATCTCGAGCCAGAGCGCGGGGTCGGACCCGACCGTCTCCATCGTGAAGGGCAGGCGCAGCGGAATGTTGATCTCGAAGCCCTTTGACGCGACGAACGGCTCCTGCCCCTTGATGCTGACGCGGACCTGACCGCTCCACACGATCATGCCGACGCGATTATCGGGGTAGAGCACCTCCACCGTCTTGCCGCCGGGGGCGAGCTGATGCCAGTCGGCGGCCAGGTCTTTGTTGCGCACGACAGGCTGAGTCCAGTTCGGCTGCCCCTTGTGCATCGCGAGCACGTCGGCAAATTTCCACAGCGGCTTGTTGGGTGCGACATAGGCCTCGACCGGATTTTTCTTGGGCGCCCAGCCGAGGATCAGCGGCGGACGCTCTCGGGGCGGCCCGGCCGGCGCGGCTGCAGCCTGGGCAAAGGCCGATGGCGCCATCAGGGTGGCGGCGCCGATCGCGCCAGCGCTCAACACGGCTTTCAGTCGATGCATTTCAGTCGTCTCCCTCCTGAGGGTCCGCGAAGACGTCGGGGACCGATTCTCTCGCTATCCGCCTACCGGTCTCACGCCGATGCCCGCGGAGACGCGTTCGCGCCGACCTATATCAAATATATCATATAGGAAAACTGTTTTGATGCCTTGCAGTCTACCGAAATTATCCAACACGGTTCCGAAGGCGCGATTGCGGCAGCGCAGCACGACCCTGGAAAGAAAATTTCTTTCTATTCCAACAATCTAATACGCATGCCTTTTTTTCAGCCCTTGTAAAGGTTTACCGGGAATCGCACTTGTGCAGCGAATGAAGCACGCGGGCGAACGACCCAGGCATTCGAGGGGACGTCGGAAAGCGCCGCAGAAATGGGGTCCCGTGATGTCGTTTGCCTTTCCTTTTCGGCGCCTTGTCCTGATCGTTGGTACCGCTATCGCGCTTTCGAGCTGCTCGGGCTCAGCCAAGCCACCGCCCCCGCTTCCCCAAGTTACAGTCGCGATCCCGCTGCAGCGCGATGTGGTCGATTGGGATGAATATGTCGGCCGGTTCGAGGCAATCCAGGACGTCGAGCTTCGCCCACGCGTCTCCGGCACGATTGATCGCATCCTGTTCGCCAACGGCCAGCATGTGCGGCAGGGACAGCCGCTCTTCATCATCGATCCCCGGCCCTATGCGGCCGCGCTCGCCCAGGCCCAGGCCCAGGTCGCGAAATCCAACGCATCGCTGATCAATGCTCGCTCCGAGCTCGCCCGCGCCGACAAGCTGCTCACCGCCCAGGCGATCAGCAAGGAGGAGTATGAGACCAAGCAGGCCAATGTCCGGACCGCCGCGGCCGATCTTGCCGCAGCTCAGGCCAATGTCGCCAATGCCCGCCTCAACCTCGGCTTCACCACGGTCCGCTCGCCGATCACCGGCCTCGTGTCCGATCGTCGGGTCAGCAAGGGCAATTTCGCGACTGAGGGCCAGACCGTCCTGACCCGCGTCGTCTCGACCGATCCGATCTGGTTCTCGTTCGAGGGTGCCGAGAGCTTCTACCTCAAATATCTCCGCCAGGATCGCAAAGGCGAGCGCGGCTCCTCGCGGAGCACGCCCAATCCGGTCGAGGTCCAGCTCGCCGATGAGAGCGGCTATCGCTGGCACGGCCGTATGGAGTTCGTCGACAATGCGATCGACACCAATTCGGGCACGATCCGCGCCCATGCCGTCATCGCCAACCCCGATGGCTTCCTGACGCCCGGCCTGTTCGGCCGTGCGCGCCTGCTCGGCTCGGGCCATTACCGCGCCATGCTCGTGCCCGACGAGGCGATCATCACTGACCAGACGCGCAAGCTCGTCTATGTCGTCGGCAAAGACGGCAAGGTCGCCCCGCGCCCGGTCGAAACCGGGCCGCAGGTCGAGGGCCTGCGCGTCATCAGGACAGGCATTGGCCCATCGGACAAGGTCGCGATCGAAGGCATCACCACGCTTCAGCCCGGCGCAGCGGTCAAGGCCAATCTGGTGACACTGAAGCCCCGTGCCGCGGACACCGCGCCGACATCGCAGCCCGACAGTGCGCCGCCGGCGTCCGAAGCGACAGCGAACTGATCCCGTGAAGTTCCCGCACTTCTTCATCGAACGGCCGATCTTCGCGGCTGTCCTGTCGGTCCTGATCGTGGTGTTCGGGATCGTCGCCTATCCCGGCCTGCCGGTCGCGCAATATCCCGAGATCGCGCCGCCCACCGTGGTGGTCAGCGCGACCTATCCGGGCGCCTCGGCCGAAACCCTGGCGGAGACAGTCGCGGCGCCGCTCGAGGAATCGATCAACGGCGTCGAGAACATGATCTACATGTCCTCCTCGTCGACCGGCGACGGCGTGATCCAGATCACCGTGACGTTCAAACAGGGCGTCAATGTCGATCAGGCCCAGGTGCTGGTGCAGAACCGGGTCGCCACCGCCGAGCCGCGCCTGCCCGATCAGGTCCGCCAGATCGGTGTTACCGTCGCCAAGAATTCGCCCGACATCCTGATGGTGATCGCCCTCACCTCGCCCGACGGATCGCTCTCGGAGCAATATGTCTCCAACTATGCGACCACCCAGGTTATCGACCGCCTGCTCCGCATCCCCGGCGTCGGCGGGGTGCGTTCGTTCGGCGGGCGCAATTACAATATGCGGGTCTGGATCGATCCCGATCGGGCAGCATCGCGCAATCTGACGGTCGACGAGATCGTGACGGCCATTCGCGGCCAGAACGCCCAGGTCGCGGTCGGATCGGTTGGCCAGCCGCCGTTCAACCAGGGCGGCACCGCCTTCCAGCTCGGCATCCAGACCGAAGGCCGGCTGACCACGACAGATCAGTTCGGCGAGATCATCGTCAAGCGCGACGATCAGGGTCGGTTGACCCGGCTCCGCGATGTCGCCCGGATCGAGCTCGGCGCGCAGGATTACAGCATCAACGCCACGCTGAGCGGCAAGCCGATGACCGCGATCGGCATCACTCAGCTGCCCGGCTCGAACGCGCTCACCACGGCCGATGCGGTGCGCGCCGAGATCGCCAGCGCTGCGAAGAGCTTCCCGCAGGGACTCTCCTACAGCATACCCTATAATCCCACCGAATATATCCAGGCCTCGATCGAGGCGGTCTATCACACGCTGTTCGAGGCGATCATCCTGGTCGCTCTGGTCGTGCTGCTGTTCCTGCAGAGCGGCCGCGCTACCCTGATCCCGGTGATCGCCGTGCCGGTCTCGCTGGTCGGCTCGCTGGCGATGCTCGCTGCCTTCGGGTTCAGTCTCAACAACCTCTCGCTGTTCGGCATGGTGCTCGCTGTCGGCATCGTCGTCGATGACGCGATCGTCGTGGTCGAGAATATCGAGCGACTGATGGAGGAGAAGGGGCTTACGCCCCGCCAGGCGGCGCACGAAACCATGGATGAGGTCTCCGGCGCCCTGATCGCGATCTCGCTGGTGCTGTGCGGCGTGTTCATCCCGACCAGCTTCATCCCCGGCATTTCGGGCCAGTTCTACCAGCAATTCGCGCTGACCATCGTTTCGGCGGCGGTCATCTCCGCCTTCGTTTCGCTCACCCTGTCGCCGGCGCTGGCAGCGCTCGTCCTCAAGCCGAAAAGCCATGAGAGCGAGCCCCGCCCAGGCCTGCTGGGCTGGCCGGGGCGTTTCGCGCGCGGCTTCAACAACGGCTTCAAGCGGCTGGGCGAACGGTTCGGCAAATATACCGCGCGCGCCGTGCGCACCTTGGCGCTGGTCGGAATCGTCTATGCCTGCCTGATCGGTCTCGCCGGATGGCGCTTCATGGCGACACCTACGGGCTTCATCCCCGCGCAGGACCAGGGCTATCTGATCGCCGTCGTCCAACTGCCGCCGGGCTCGTCGCTCCAGCGCACCTCGGAAGTCATGGCGCAGGTCAACGCCATCGCGATGAAGAACCCCTCGACTGAGGCGACCGTCGCCTTTGCCGGGCTTGACGGCGCGACCTTCTCCACCGCACCCAATGCCGGCGCGATGTTCATTCCCCTGAAGGCGTTCGGCGAACGCAAGGACGCTGACGAGATCGCACAGGAAATGCGCCAGTCCTTCGGCGTGGTCGCCGGCGGCAATGTCCTCGTCATCCCGCCCCCGCCGGTACGCGGCATCGGCACCGGCGGCGGCTGGAAGATGATGATCGAGGACCGCACCAATCTCGGTTACAAGGCGCTCGAGGGCGCTGCCTTCCAGATGATGATGAAAGCCAACCAGGCTCCGGGCATCACCAGCGCCTTCACCACCTTCAATACACGCACGCCGCGGCTGTTCGCGAAACTCGATCGCGAGCGTGCGGAGCAGCTGGGCGTGCCGGTCTCGAACGTCTTCTCGACACTCAACACCTATCTGGGTTCGACCTATGTCAACGACTTCAACCTGCTCGGCCGCACCTACCGCGTGACGGCGCAGGCCGATGCGCCGTACCGCGACCAGATCTCCGATGTCGGCCACCTGCGCACCCGCTCCGCGGCTGGCGAGATGGTGCCGCTCGACGCAGTGATGACGCTCCGCAACGATAGCGGGCCGTACCGGGTGGTGCGCTACAATCTCTATCCGTCAGCCGAGTTCCAGGGCGACACGTTGCGCGGCTTCTCGTCGGGCCAATCGCTGACCACGATGGCGAAGCTTGCCGAAGAGACTTTGCCCAAGGGCATGACCTTCGAATGGACCGAGCTCGCCTTCCAGCAGCAACAGGCTGGCAATACCGGCGCGCTGGTGTTCGGGCTTGCCGTGCTGTTCGTGTTCCTGCTGCTCGCCGCCAATTACGAAAGCATGGTGCTGCCGCTCGCCGTCATCCTGATCGTGCCGATGTGCCTGCTTGCCGCGATCCTCGGCGTGAACCTGTTCGGCGGCGACAACAACATCCTCACCCAGATCGGCCTCATCGTGCTGATCGGCCTCGCCGCCAAGAACGCGATCCTGATCGTCGAGTTCGCGCGCCAGAACGAGGAAGCGGGCATGGACATGCACGCCGCCGCCGAACACGCCGCCGAGCAGCGCCTGCGCCCGATCGTGATGACCTCGATCGCCTTCATCCTCGGCGTGCTGCCGCTGGTGATCGGCTCCGGCCCCGGCGCCGAGATGCGCAAGGCGCTCGGCGTCGCTGTGTTCTTCGGCATGATCGGCGTGACCACGTTCGGCCTGCTGTTCACCCCGAGCTTCTACGTCATCTGCCGCAAGCTCGGCGATTGGGTGAGCGCGAAATGGCGCGGACGGAAGGCGCCCGAGGCGCCTGTCGGTGACCCAGAGGAGGAGCCGGCATGATCTTGCACCGCCCTCCGTTCGCCCTGAGCACGTCGAAGGGCACCTCTCCCCGGCGCGGCACCCGCTTGAGGCAGTGCTTCGACAAGCTCAGCACGAACGGTTTTCTGGGGCTGGCACTCGCCCTCAGCGCCTGCACGGTCGGCCCGAATTACGTAAAGCCAACCCCACCCCCGATCGCCACCGGCAGCTTCGCCGAGACCGCCAAAACGACCGCCGCCGCCTCCGCCCCGCTCCCCGATCACTGGTGGCAGCTCTACAGTGATCCGGTCCTCGATCGCCTCGTCACCGACGCGCTCGCCCACAACACGGACATCCGCACTGCCGCCGCCAATCTCGCCCGTGCCAGGGCGGTGCTCTCCGAACAGCGCGGCGCCCGCCTGCCGAGCACCGATCTCAGCGCATCCTACACCCGCAGTCGCACCTCGGCAGGCCAGAGCCCGACCGGTCAGGCTTTCGAATCCGATTTCTTCTCGGTCGGCTTCGACGCCTCCTATGAAGTCGATCTGTTCGGCGGCGTAACCCGCGCCATACAGGCAGCGCGCGGCGACACAGAGGCCGCCGCCGCGGAGCTCGACGCAGCTCGGGTCTCGGTCGCCGCCGAAACCGCGCGCGCTTATGCCAGCGCCTGCTCCAATGCCGCGCAGCGCGCGGTCGCGCTGGAGACGGTGACTCTGCAGCAGCAGACGCTCGAGCTCACCAACACCCTGTTCACCGCCGGCCGCGGTACGCGCCGCGATGTGCAGCGTGCCGATGTGCTGCTCGCCAACACCCAGGCGCAGATCCCCGGCTTCGAGGCCGAACGCCGCGCGTCACTCTACGCCCTCGCAACCCTCACCGGCCGCCCGCCCGAGCAGATCGATACCGATGCGGACAAATGCCTCGCCCCGCCGCGCGTGACGGTCACGGTGCCGGTCGGCGACGGCGCCGCCCTGCTCGCCCGCCGCCCCGATGTTCGCGCAGCGGAACGCACCCTCGCTGCCGACACGGCACGCGTCGGTGTCGCGACCGCCGATCTCTACCCGTCGATCAGGTTGCTCGGCTCGATCGGCTTCGGCGCGAGCAAGCCGGGCGATGTGTTCAAGAGCCCAAGCCTGTCCTGGTCGCTCGGCCCGCTGATCAGCTGGAACTTCCCCAACCAGACCATCGCCCGCGCCCGCGTCCGTCAGGCCCGCGCCGGCGCCGACGCATCGCTCGCGCGGTTCGACGGAACCGTGCTGACTGCGCTCAAGGAAGTCGAACAGGCACTCGCCCGCTATGCCGGCGCGCTCGATCGCAACGCAGCACTCCGCCGCGCCGAGGCAGCAAGCACTGAGGCGGCCAGGCTTTCGAAACTGCGCTTCGATTACGGCGCCGACAGCTTCCTGCTACTGATCGAAGCCGAACGCGACCGCGCCGACGCCCGCGCCGCGCTCGCGCAATCGGACGCGGCGGTGGCGGATGCGCAGGTCAGCCTGTTCAAGGCGCTCGGCGGCGGCTGGCAGGGCGCGGCAATGCCCGAACGGCGCGATCCGACCCTTCCCTGATCTCCGCCGTCACGCGCCTCCGTTCAACCGGCCATGGCATGCAGCATAAACGGCGATCATATCGGGCTGGATGACGAGGACTGGGCAGCAATCCTCGTCAACAACGATCACCCGAAACGGCAATTCTCGACCAAACAGGGCGGACCGCCGCCGCGGCGGCAGCGCGTTCAGCACGCACGCAGCCCCTCCCGCCACGATATCCGCCCATTCGGCGCAAGGCGCGGCAAGCTCCGAAAGATGCAGCATATAGACGGACATTGCCGCCCCCGCTTGCACAGCGGCAGCCAGGGAACGAAACCCGGATTCAGCAAGATCCACCTTCGGTGACAGTTACTTGATCCCCAAATTCACCGCACAGGCAATTGGTGCGCAGGTGACCGGCCATCATAGACGCAGAGAGGCGGCGGCGGAAAGCCCGGGTCGTCGGATCAGGGAAAATCGCCTCCCACCGGCGCCGCTTTCGACATGCTGTTTGCGAAGCGCATCAGCATCAGCATCTCGCCACCCGCCGCCGCGGCTGCCGGTCCGACATCAGGCAGCAGATGCGCCCGGATATCGTCTGGGATCGACGCCGGGTCGCTGTAAATGGGCTGCTCCATGCATTCCTCGAAAAGCGCCTCGTCAGCGGCGGCATCGCCGGTCAGGTCGGCGACACGCTCGAAGATGCACGGCGTCGCGACGATATCGCCGTCGGTGTTGCGCAGGCAGGTCAGCGATATCCCGTCGAGCACCATCGCCTTGCGCCGCGCTACGCCCTTGACGATCGAGAAGATGAAGACGCCGCTGACCGGATCGCTCGCCATCGAAAAGAGCTGGTTCTGGATCGGCAGCGCCCAGCCATCGAAACGCAGCCGCCATACGCCGAGCCGGTACCGCAACAGCCCGTTGCTCGCGCGATATTGCAGCATATGGTCATGCGCGAACATGCCCGGCGTGTCGGCCGAGGGCCGGGTGGTGCGCCAGATCCCCTCGAACGCCTCGCCGTTCATCCGGGTGTTGGTCAACGCCTCGGAGAGCAAGGTGGGCGACAGCCAGTCCCAGGCCGGCAGGCTGTCGTCGACAGGCGCGCGCGGCGGCTCGACGCCGAAGCGCGCGGCGAGCGTGGGCAGATCCGCCTGCCAGTCGAGCATGGTGAAGCCCGGGCAACGCGCCGCGACGAATATGGTCAGGCGATCGAGATTATAGGCCGAAGGGTTGGTGTTGCCCGAACACCAGCGGCCGACCAGCGACTTGTCCACGCCCATCTCGGCCGCCAGCCGACCCCTGCTGAGGGATAAGGCGGCGAGGACGAGTGTCAGCCGGTCTGCAAAGCGTATCATCCGCTTGATTATGCGGGCGACAGGCGAAGCGTGCAACCGTTGCATCTCCTCGCGCAACCGTGGCGCACGCCGTTACACCTTCGCGAAACCCCCAGCACGGCCGAGAGGCGCCGCCAGGGAGAGGAAAGATGCCTGTACAGGAGAGACACCTTGAAGATTGCGATATCCATGGCCCTCGCGGCCACCCTGATTCTGCCCATCGCCGCCGCTGATTCGCACAACTTGCCCCTCAGCGGCAATGATCTGGCGCCGGGCGAGCGGTTCAGCACCAACATCCACACTGGCGGTATTCAGGCCGAAGGACAGGACATTGTTGCACGCCGTCGGATCAGCGACACCCAATGGTCAACGATGATCGAGGGCAAGACCGACGACAAGGTCAACGCGAACTATGTCATATACGGCAAGCCAATCTACGCCATGGCCAGCGGAACGGTGATCGGCTGCTGGCGCAATGCCCCTGAAAATCCGGCGGGCGGCAAGCATCCGGCGCGCGACAAGGGCCTGATTCCGGGCGGCGGCAACCATCTCTGGGTGAAGCAGGACGACGGCAGCGTCGCCCTCTACGCCCATACCATTCCCGGATCGATCCCGGCCGCGCTCTGCCCCCATAATGCCGTGCTGCTCGGCGACAATTCCGTCGTCCAGGGCAATCCCGACATCCGCAAGGAGGCGGTCGTGGTGAACGGCGCGCACATTACCGCCGGGCAGATGATTGGCCGGGTGGGCAACTCCGGCGCGTCGAGCGGGCCGCATCTCCACATCCACATGGAACGCGATGGCAAGCCGGTGAAGCCGCTGTTCGATCGCGGTCTGACGACGCCTTATGTCGACGGCAAGGGGATGATCAACGGCCCATGGACCCCGATCGCCGGCCAGCAACTGCCGCGCGGGCCGATCCTGTTATGGCCGCCGCACAAGATCGGCACCTGGAAGTTCAACGACATCAAGGATGAGGACTATCGCCGCCATTTCGACCATATGGCGAACTCGGGCGAGATGCTGCTCCTCGCTACCTGCAAGGACAATGGCGCGAGCTACGATACCCACTGGGTACCAGCATCGGGCCAATGGGCCTCGGCCTTCGGCATGACAGCTGAGCTCGCCGCATCGATGAACGCCAAATATGTCGCCAAGGGCTTCAAGCGCACCTCCAACTATGTCTGCGGCACCCGCAGCGTGGCGGTGTGGCGCAAATGACGTGACGGGCGGGCGGTGCCGACAAGGCACCGCCCGCTCAGGCCGCAAGAGCGTCGCGCGCTTCGTTAAGAGGCGGTGTCGCGACATACGGACATCGCGTAGCCAGACATATGGACCAGGAAGCCGGAAATCCCCCCGATCCCGCACTTCGCCGTGTCGTGGCGATCGTCGCACTGCTCAACCTGGCCTATTTCGGCATCGAGTTTGCCGTCGCGCTGCGGATCGGTTCGGTGTCCCTGTTCGCCGACTCAGTCGATTTCCTCGAGGACGCCTCGGTGAACCTGCTGATCCTCGCCGCGCTGGCATGGAGCGCGAAGAATCGCGCACGTGTCGGCATGGCGCTGGCAGCGATCCTGCTCGTCCCCGGCCTCGCGACCTTGTGGACAGCCTGGGAGAAGTTCAACGCGCCGGTCGCACCAGACCCTGTCCCGCTGTCGCTCGCGGCACTAGGCGCGCTTGCCGTCAACCTGAGCTGCGCCTTCATGCTGTCCCGCTACCGAGGGCACAAAGGCAGTCTGACCAGGGCCGCATTCCTGTCGGCGCGCAACGACGCGTTCGCCAACCTGGCGATCATCGCCGCTGCGCTCATCACCGCCTTCGCCTGGCACACCGCGTGGCCGGATCTGATCGCAGGTCTCGGCATCGCGCTGATGAATGCGGACGCAGCGCGAGAAGTGTGGAGCGCCGCACGTACGGAACACGCCGCGACGACCTGATAGTGCGGAGCCAAGGCAGCCCGCTGACAAATTCGAGCGTCGCGTCAGGGGCGCCTTGGCGTAGTTTGCCGCAACGCCGCACTCATTCACTGCGCCCGGGGGATCACCATGATCGTCAAACTCATCTTCTGCCTCACGCGCAAGCCGCATCTGACGCGTGAGCAATTTCAAGATTACTGGCTGAACACGCATGCGCCCAAAGTGAAATCGGTCTGCGGCGTCATCGGCATGATCCGCTATGTGCAAAGCCATACGATCGAGAACGCCATGAGCGGCGCACTCCGCAAGTCGCGTGGCGGTAATGCGCCCTATGACGGAATCATGGAGGGCTGGATCGAAACCGAAACTGGCGATCGCAACAGGGGCACGGAAGACTATCTCGAAGCCGCCAAGATGCTGCTGGACGATGAAGGCCAATTCATCGACTTCGATCGCTCGGTGATATTCGTGACGCACGAGCACATTATTTTTTGATCGCGCCCCATTGGCATCGCCCCTGCCTGAGGTGCGACTTTCACAGGGGTGCCGTTGCCGGAATCTGGCGGGCGCCCTAAAGCCTGGAGGTCGAACCAGTACTTCTCAAAGCGATGGATTTTCCGAACATGCGGATCGTGATCACGGGCGGCGCGGGCTTCATCGGCTCACAGCTCGGCAAGAGCCTGCATCTCCAGGGCCACGACGTCGTTCTGCTCGACAATATGAGCTACGGCCACCTCGATAACMTGTTGCTGGACGGCGCGCCTTTCGGAACCTTCCTGTGCAAGGATATCCGCGATCCAGCCCTGTTCGACATGATCCAGGGCGCCGAGGTGGTGATCCATCTTGCCGGCATCGCGCCCTTGCCGGTTTGCCAGGCCAACCCTGGTGTCGCGTACGACGTCAATGTCGGCGGTCTCGGCAACGTCCTGGAGGCATCGCGCAGGGCCGGCGTCAGGCGGGTCATCTTCTCGTCGACCTCCGCCGTCTACGAAAAGACGAAGCTGCCCGTGCTGACGGAGGACGCGCCGATCAATCCGGACCTGGTCTACGCAATGACCAAGGCGGCGGGCGAGAAATTGTGCGAAGGCTTCGCATCCAGCTACGGCATGGACATCATCATCTGCCGGTTCTTCAATGTTTTCGGTCCGCATCAGGACGTCAAGCGGCTGAGCCCGCCCTTTACCAGCTATGTCGCGCGCGAGCTCGTCCTTGGGCGGCGGCCGATGCTGTACAACGACACCGATGCCCGCCGTGACTATGTCCACTCCGACGACGTCGTGAAACTGCTGACGAAGATGACCTTCGCTGACGGCCGGTTCGATGCGGAGCGTTTCAACATCTGCTCGGGCGTGGGCAGCAGCGTGCCCGAGCTCTACAAGATCTTCACGGCCGTCAGCGGCTTGGATATCGAACCCGTCTTCAATGATCCGGCGACCTTCTGGGATCGCTATCCCGAACTCGTCACCGGCCCGAACAGACTGCCGAAAAGCCGGATCATCGAAGAGGTGCATAAGGACGCGATCGGAAGCCCCGCAAAGGCGGAGCGCGCTTTCGGGTTCAGGCCCTCGACCGATATCAGCGCTGGAATTGCGTCGGTCTATGCCGATGCGGTGGAACGGCTCCGGAGCTAACTTCGGTCGCCGCCTCTCACCAAAGCCGCACCCGCGCGTCGGGCGCCAGATAAAGGGCGTCCCCCGGCGCCACATCAAAGGCCTCGTACCAGGCGTCCAGGTTCCGGACGACGCCGTTGACCCGGCATGGCGCCGGCGCATGATCGCTATTCTCGACAATATAGCGGATTGCGCTGTCAGGCGCCTTGTAGACCCAGATCCTGGCCCAACTCAGAAACAGTTTCCGCCGCGCTTCTGCCGCGTCAAGCGTATCGCCACGGTCGGCGCGATAGAGCTCATAAGCGTGTAGTGCCAGCGAAACGCCGGAAAGATCGGCGATATTCTCCCCCAATGTCCGCCGTCCGTTGAGCTTCAGCCCCGGCAAGGGTTCGAACGCCCCATATTGCGCGACAAGCTGCTCCGCGCGGGCCGCAAAGGCTGCTTGCGCATCAGCGGACATCCAGTCGCGCAGAATGCCCTTGCTGTCGAAGAGCAGACCCTGATCGTTGAAGCCATGGCCCATCTCATGGCCGACGAGCGCGCCGATCGCTCCGAAATTCTCGGCCGGATGCGCGGTGTCGGAGAAGATGGGCGGCTGGAGGATAGCCGCCGGCAGCTCGATCGTGTTGAGCAGCACGCTATAGCTCGCATCCACGGTTTGCGGCGATTGATACCAGAGCTCCTGCTGGGGGCTCGCCTTGCCGAGGCGGCCGAGCTGCGCTGTCCAGGCTTCCCGCAACAGGGTTTCCAGGTTCCCCGCCGCGTCGTTGTCCCGTAGCCCTCCGCCCCCTCGATAGGTCGGCCAGCGCCGCGGATATCCCGCCTTCAATGCCATTGCGTCCAGCTTCGCCAGCGCCTCCGCCCGCGATGGCGGGTCCAGCCAGGCTGTAGTCCGAAGCCGCTCGGCCATCGCCCGCTTCAGATAGGCGAGCATCTCCTCGGCCTGTTTGCGCGCCGCCTCGGGAAAATGCGCTTCGACATAGAGCCGTGCCACATCCATCCGCATCTGGCTGTTGACGAAGCGGAGCGCCTCGTCGGTGCGCTTCGGCCGCTGCGTGGCGCCCCGGGCCACTGCCACGAAAGCCCCATAAGCATCACGCATACTCGCCGGCAGCGTGTCGATCCCATTGCGGATCCACGTAAAGGCGAGCCAGCTCCGCCAGCTGTCCACCGGCTTTTCGCGAAAGAGCGCGGCCTGCGCAGCCACCGCGCTGTCCGTCCCCAGGTTGATGCGCTCCACACCCGCAACCCCGCGCGCCGCTAACATGACCCGCCAAGGCAAGCCCGGAGCAAAAGCCTCGAGCTCGCTTACCGTCATGACATGGAGATTGGCCCGCCGGTCGCGCAGCTTTTCGAAACTCCATTGCCGCCGCGCGATTTCACCTTCGAGCGCCACTATATCTCCGGCGCGCCTCGACGCGTCGGAGATCCCGGCCAGTTCGAACAGCTGGGCAATGCAATGCCGATAGGCATCGCGCAGCTTCACGGAATGCGCGTCAGTCGCTGCACAAGCGGCCGTCGAAAGCTCGAGCATCGGCTGGTTCTGGTTTTGCTGGTCCAGATGGACCATCCATTCGCCCTGCGCGGGAAAGACGTTGAACGCGATCAGACTGCTTGATCGCGGACGCGCCATCAGCGCACCGATGTCCGCGTGCGAGCCCGCCGCCATGATCCGCCCCAAATCCCGCTTGAGGCGCGCAGGGCCGGCCCGCATGATCGCGGCTTCATCGAGGATCGAACGATAGGCGGCAGCGATCCGCCTTTCCGTGGGAGAATTGGCGGCCCCCGGATTCGCCGCGCGCTCCACAAGCGCCGCGATCCGGCCCATGACCTCCTTGCCGGCCACGTCGAATTGCCCATAATCCCAGCGGTCTGCCGGTATGTTCATCGCCGCGATATCGGCCGCGTCAGCATATCGGTAGAAGTCGTCGCCCGGCCGCACTGCCAACAACGATGCCCCGAAGCTTTTGCCTGGGCCGGCATTCAAACCCAAGGACGCCGCCCCGAATCCGAGAAGCGCGTCTCGCCTTGTGATCAGCATGTGATTCACCCCGACACCGTCCGACTACAACTGTAGTCGCACAGACTACAGTTGTAATCAATGCATGCCGTCAAAGACCGGCGGTTTCGTTACAACGAAAGGTCCCGGTCGGGAACGCTCCTGTCCCCGGAGCGCTCAGCCCCGCTGCCACTCAATCACGGGGTCGTTCATATCGACCGCTTCGCCCAGCTCCCACACATTGGCATAGCCATAGCCGACCAGGTTGATGAAGGTCGGGATATTGAGCGCGAGCGGCAGCGCCTTGGTCACCACCGGCTTCACATTGTTGCGGAAATTATTGTTGCAATAGATCAGGATCGGCCGGTTCGCGTCCTTGCCGATCACCTCGGCAAGGCTGGCCGCGGTGAAATCCGTGAAGGGCAGGTTCACCGCGCCCTTGATATGCCCGGCCTTGTACGCCGATGCCGATCGCGCATCGAGCAGCAGCACATGGCGGTCCCGCCGGCGCTGCGTAAAGTCGCCGAGCGATAACAGCCGCTGCGCGCGATAGGGCGCGATCTCGGCCGTCAGCGCAGCAAAGCCGTGATAGTCGATGAGCGGATTGGCGGGCTGAACGGCAGCGGGTTGCGGATTGGCGGGCCGCTCGGCGAAAGCCGGGCTCGCCAGGCTCAGAGCGAGCGCAAGCATCAGCGGCGAGGCAGCCAGCCCGGTGCTGCGCTTGAAGTCCGTCCCCATCCCCCCTCTCCTGTCCTGTGATCCGGCCGGAAAGTCGCACGGCTCTGATTGCGGGGGGATGAACCGACGCAACCTGGCGCTCGCCACTAAGCCGCGCCCGATCATTGCCAGTGGTGAAAGGGGAACCCTTATTGCTCCCGGCATGGCATTTTCCGACGGTAGCGGCTCGGATCGGTGGCGTGTAGACGAGTTTCCTCACGAGATCGGAGGCCCGAATGCGCGAAGTGAAGATCGGCATCAGGGTCGCTGACGTCGCTCAGGCAACGGTCTTCTACCAGGGCCTGGGGTTCGAGCTGGCCGCTTCCGTTCCCGGACCCGCGGGGTCGCCGGTCCTGGCGGTGATGGTCCTTGATCAATTTCATCTGATACTCGACGCGCTGGTGGGGCTGCCCTTTCCCGACACGGAACGAGAGAGAATGATCAAACAGGGCCCACGCGGTCTCGGCTGCGTGATCGGGATCGAGGTGCCGGATCTGGAGCTAATCCACCAACATTGTGTCCAGAGCGGCTGCGAGATCACGGGGCCGATTCAGGATCAACCCTGGGGCGAGCGCACCTTCACCTGTATCGATCCGCATGGTTACGAGTGGAAGTTCGCTGTCAAAACGGGCGAGGGGAATATCGAGGCCGTGGCGGCGTATTGGTTCGGGGAGGCGGCAACGCAGCCTGGGGACTAAAAGCGGGACACTATTGTGATGGAGGTGCACCCCTGCGGGAGACACGAATTTGGTACAGCCGCGTGCTACAAATAGCCTATCCACCAATCGGGAGGCTGATGGGTAGATAGAATGACGCGACGCATCCTCTTTTCACTACTGGCCTGCGTGTTGTTGAGCAGCTGTTCCTATGCCTATGACATTCTCGCGGTGGTTCAGCATGGGCGGCTGATGTTCGTCGTTGATCCTAAATCACGCAATCACCCGTCCTGTTTAAGGGAGATCGAGGTTACGGTGCGCTCAGATCACGGGGCGACGGCTGCTTCAGGCGACGACGAATCTCGAGTGGACCATGGCACGTTCTGGTTCGAGAGCGTCGACTATGCCGACGGTTGCGCCAACACCTATCCGCTGCCGTACGGATCATCGCTTAGTGGCAAGGCTCTGTCGGATCGGGGGAAGGTCACGCCAAAGCCGCTCCGGCGCGAAGTCGAATATGACGTGAGAGCAACCACTGGCGCGACCGGTTACGGGAGCGGGCAGTTCATCCTCCATCGGAACGGACGAGTGGAAAACTTGCCGCGGTAGAGCCTTGAGACGGGTGCAGCAGGCAACGCTTACAACTCTCGATAGCTGCGAGCGCCCAACGGTGCTCGCATAATAGCTACAAAAAATTTGGTAATCTTGGTCGGGGCGACAGGATTCGAACCTGCGACCCCCACACCCCCAGTGTGATGCGCTACCAGGCTGCGCTACGCCCCGACCGAGGGTGGGGCACATATGCGCGTGGCGCCCGCGATGCAAGCGCCGTGGCGCGGGCGGTGCGAAGTTGGGTTGGGTGGACGTCGCGCTTCTGCCGTTTGAGGCCCGATTGACGGTCCGAAAGGCTCGAACCCCACTCTCCACCACCCGCTCAAGGTGAACCGCCCTTAGACACAATCAGGGTGAGCGGCGCGACGGGCGCTTCCGCCATTATTGCATATAAGCTATTGTTTAATAATAACTATATTCTTATCGATCCCAAGTGCGCCAGTCGAAAAAATGTCAGCGCCCCGCATGACATTCCCAACAACCCATCCAATTCAACTTCGCCCACAGAGACGCTACACAGCACCATGACGATCCGGATCGCCCGTCCCTCCCCGCGTCAGGTCACGCCTCTGACATCCAACCGATTGTTGCGCGCTCTCCGGACTAGTGATAGCGCGCGGCGCTTATGAGAGTGGGCCATACCGGTCCGATACCCCAGCCATTTTGGCCAAGTCATTCAGGATGCCATGTTCGCAACCATAGCCTTTGCCGCAGCTACCGCCGGCACCGCTTCCGGCGGCGCAGCCGCCACGTTCAGCTTCTTCTTCCCCATGATCGCGGTCGCCTTTGTCGGTTATTTCCTGCTGTGGCGCCCGCAGAATCAGCGGATGAAGGCACATCAGGCGACGATCGCCGCGGTCAAGAAGGGCGATTCGGTCATCACGGCGGGCGGCATCGCTGGCAAGGTGACCAAGGTAGAGGAGCGCTTCGTCGAGCTCGAGATCGCGCCGACCGTCAAGATCCGCGTGGTCAAGTCGACCCTGGCCGAGGTAACCGGCTCGGGCACCGCAAAGCCGGCGAACGACTAATCCCATGAATGATTTCCCGCGCTGGAAGGTCGTCTCGATCCTGGTGTTTCTCGCCGCGCTGATGGCGCTGGCGATTCCCAGCCTGTTGCCCGAAGAGCAGACCAACAAATGGGGCGCGATCCCGCACTCGCGGATCAGTCTCGGCCTAGATCTGGCCGGCGGCAGCTATCTGCTGCTCGAAGGCGATGTCGATGAGTTCGCCGCTGGCAGGATCGACACGATGCGCGACCAGGTCGCTGACGAGATGCGCCGCGCTACGCCGCGGATCGAGATCGGCGACATCTCCACCCGTGACGGCAAGATCAGCTTCATGGTGCGCGACGTCACCCGGGTCGATGCGGCGCGGGAGAAACTGCTCCCGCTTGCCGGCAGCGGTGTTGGCTTCACCGGTCAGCGGGCATGGGACATCAGCGTCGTCGACGGCACTCGTTTCGTCGTCACGCCGACCAAGGCCGGCCTCGATCAGGCGATCAACAACGCGATGAATACCGCGGTTGACGTGGTTCGCCGGCGCATCGACAAGATCGGCACCAAGGAACCGACGATCGTCCGCCAGGGCACCAACCGCATCGTCGTCCAGGTGCCGGGTTTGCAGGATCCGACGGCGCTCAAGGCATTGCTTGGCAAGACCGCGAAGCTCGAATTCAAGATGGTGGACGAGAATCCCGCCGATCTCGAACAGGCGAGCAAAGGCGTTCTCCCGCTCGGTACTCAGCTCCTCCCCAATGTCGATACCGGCGGCTCAATCCTGGTCAAGCGATCGGCTGTTCTGACCGGCGGCGATCTCGTCTCGGCGAAACAGGCGTTCAAGCCGGAAGACAATTCGCCGATCGTCGATTTCACCTTCAACAGCCAGGGTGGCAAGAAGTTCGCAAAGATCACCCAGGAGAATATCGGCAAACGGTTCGCCGTGGTGCTCGACAACCAGGTCATTTCGGCGCCCTCGATCAACACGCCGATCCTTGGCGGCTCGGGCTATATCGAGGGCCATTTCACCGTCCAGTCAGCCAGCGAGCTCGCCATTTCGCTGAGCTCGGGCGCGCTGCCCATCACGCTGAAGGTAGTCGAGGAACGTACTGTCGGCCCAGATCTTGGTCGCGATTCAATCGAAGCCGGCATCAAGGCCTCGGCGATCGCGGTGATCCTCGTCATCGCGTTCATGCTGGTGACTTATGGCCGCTTCGGCCTCTATGCGAACTACGCAGTCGTCATCAACGTCGTCGTCATCATGGGCGTGCTCGCGGTCATAGGCGGCACTCTGACTCTCCCGGGCATCGCCGGCTTCGTGCTGACGATCGGTACCGCGGTCGATGCCAACGTTCTGATCAACGAACGCATCCGGGAAGAGCAAAGGCGTGGCCGCTCGGTCATCCAGTCGATCGAGCTCGGCTACAAGGAAGCGAGCCGGACGATCTTCGAGGCAAATGCGACTCACGCTATTTCGGGCGTGATCATGCTGCTGCTCGGCTCGGGCCCCGTGAAGGGTTTCGCCGTGGTGCTGCTGATCGGCATCGCGACCTCGGTGTTCACCGCTGTCACCTTCACCCGCATGCTGGTCGTGCACTGGGTCCGCCGCACGCGGCCCGCCCACCTCAATATCTGATCGGCGACAGTCTATGCGTCTCCTCAAACTTGTCCCCGACAACACCAATCTTCCGTTCGTCTCGCTGCGCAAATGGGCGTTCGGGCTGACCATCCTGCTGACCCTCGCGGCAGTCGCGCTTGTGTTCGCGCGCGGGCTCAACCTCGGCGTCGATTTCGTCGGTGGCCTGATGATCGAGGAAAAGTTCGTCACCCCGCCATCGACCGACAAGCTCCGCACCGCGATCGACAATCTCCATCTCGGCGAGGCGCGGCTGCAGACCGTCGGCAGTGACGGCAAGACCATCTCGATCAAGCTGCCGCCGCCCCAGAGCACCGAAAAGGACGCGACCAACAAGGTCGTCGATGCAGTGCAGGTCGCGATCAACAAGATCTATCCGGACGCGAGATTCTCGAAGCAGGATGCGGTCAGCGGCAAGGTCTCGAACGAGCTGATCTGGAAGGGTGTGCTCGCCGTCGTCCTCGCGGTGCTCGGTATCGGCATGTTTGCGATCTTCCGCTTCGAATGGCAGTTCGGCGTCTCGACCGTGGTCGCCATCATGCACGACGTGCTGATGACGCTCGGCTTCTTCGCACTCACTCAGTTCGAATTCGATCTCAACATCGTCGCCGCGGTGCTGACCATCATCGGCTACTCGATCAACGACAAGATCGTGATCGACGATCGCATCCGCGAGAATATGCGCCGCTATCGCAAGATGGAGATGCCCGAGATCGTCGATCTCTCCGTCAACGAGACCCTGCCGCGCACGGTGATGACCTCGCTGACCATCCTGCTCGCCCTGTTCGCGCTGCTGATCTTCGGCGGCCATGTGCTGCGCGGCTTCACCGCGGCGATGATCCTCGGCATCTTCGTCGGTACCTATTCCTCGATCTATGTGTCGTCGTCGCTGCTGATCTCGCTCGGCCTGCGTGCCGAGCCCCAGGCGGATGCGACGGCCACGGCCGCCAAGAAGGCCGAGCGGGTCGCGTACAAGGATATGCCCTGAGGGCTATGCCGTGATGCGGGCAGGCGCGCGATGAGGATGGAGCAGGGCCAGCAGACCGACGGCCCAATCATTTCGGGCTTTTCGGGCGGCGGGTTCAAGGTCGATGACGGGGTCTATCGCGCGCTGCTGATCACACCCGTCCGCGCCGATGGCTGGTCGCCGCCCCCTATAGGGGCGCTGACCGCAGACGATGTCGCGCCACTCCTCGCGCTCGACCCCTTTCCGGAATTCCTGCTGCTCGGCACCGGCCCGCTGCTGGTCCGGCCGCCCCTCGTCTTCGTCCGCGCTGTCGAGGCGCGCGGGCTCGGCATCGAGGCGATGGACAGCCGCGCCGCCGCCCGCGCCTGGGCGGTCTTGCGCGGCGAGGGCCGCTGGATCGCAGGCGCTCTCTACCCGCTTGATTGAACGCGCGGTTCCGCTAGCCTGACGCGCAATAAGCAAGTCGGGGGAAACCATATGAAGATCGTCATCGCATTGCTCGCGGCGATTGGGGCGCCGTTATCGATTCCCGCAGTCGCCGCCCAAACAGCGCCGGCCGCACCCGCCGCCGCTCCGGCGCCTGACTATAAGCAGGACACCGCATGGCTCTGCCGCCCCGGCCGTGCCGATGCCTGTTCGGCGAATCAGGATGTCACCATCATCCAGGCGAACGGCAAGCGGAAGATCGAGAAGTTCAAACCCTCGCCCACCCCGCAGTTCGACTGTTTCTACGTCTACCCGACCGTCTCCAACGATCCGACGCCGAACAGCGACATGAATGCCGGCCCCGAAGAGACTCAGGTCGCCGCTTTCCAGGCAGCCCGCTTCGCGTCGAAATGCCGGGTGTTCGCCCCGCTCTACCGTCAGGTGACCCTCACCGCGCTCAAGGCCTTCATCGCCGGTCAGCCCGTGACGATGGACCGCGACACGCCGCTCGCCGACGTGACGGCAGCGTGGAACGATTATCTCGAGCGCGACAACAAGGGTCGCGGCGTCGTGCTGATCGGGCACAGCCAGGGTTCGCTGGTGCTGAAGACGCTGGTCGCCAATGCGATCGAAACGGATGCTGACGCCCGCCGCCACCTCATTTCGGTGATGCTCCTCGGCGCCAATGTCGCGGTACCCGTTGGCAAGGATGTCGGCGGCGATTTCAAGCGGCTGCCTTTGTGCCGCAGCGATTCGCAATATGGCTGCGTCGTTTCCTATGTCACCTTCCGCGCCGACTCACCGCCGCCCGCGAACAGCCGTTTCGGCAAGGTGGCGGATGCCGGGATGCTCGCCGCCTGCACCAACCCGGCGGCACTCGCCGGCGGCAAGGCAGTCACCGACGCGATCTTCGGCGCGAAAGGTGCCGGTGCCGGTAGCGCGCCGATGGGCTCCTGGACGACCGACAACGCGCCCGTCACCACCAGTTTCGTGAAAGTGCCCGGGCTGATCTCGGCCGAGTGCGTCTCGAAGGACGGCTTCAGCTATCTCGCCGCCACCGTGAACGCCGATCCGAAGGATCCGCGCACCGACACCATCGTCGGCGATGTCGTGGTCGGCGGGGTCACGCTGAAGGACTGGGGCCTGCACCTGCTCGACATGCCGATCGCGATGGGAGATCTCGTCGAGCTCGCCGATCATCAGGCGGCGGCATGGCGCGGCGTGCCCTACAAGAAGGAGAAATGAGCCACCAGCCCGGCGAGATGCTCGAACAGTGCGGCGCTGTTCGCTTCCCAGGTGAAGCGCTCGGCGCCGCGCCGGACATAGTCTTGCGCGGGCGGCTCATCGAGTAAGCTCCGGATCGCGGCCGCAAAGGCCTGCGGGTCACGCGCGACGATTCGCCCGAAAGCAGGCTCAGTCACCACTTCCGCAGCGCCGCCGGCAGCGGTGATGACGATCGGCGTACCGCAGGCAAGCGCCTCGACCCAGGCATTGGCGAGCCCTTCCGAAGCCGAGGCAAGCGCCATCACATCAGCGGCGGCAAGCAAGCCAGGCAGCGCATCATGCGGCACGCTGCCGAGCAACCGCACGCGGTCGCCAAGTCCGCCCGCCGCGATCCGCGCCTCCAGCGCCGCCTGCTCAGGGCCCTCGCCCGCGATCAGTAGGGTCGCACCGGGAATCGCCGCGACAGCTTCGATAACGACATCATGCCCCTTGCGCGGGATCAGCGCGCCAAGCGAGACGATCAGCGGCCCCGTCACGCCATAAGCCAGCTTCGCCGCCGCCCGCTCGCAGGGCGCGAACCGGGCAAGATCCACCCCGGTATAGTGCACGCGGATTCGGTCTGCCGGCATGCCGATCGCAACCATATCCGCCTTCATCGCCTCGGAAACCGAAAGCAGCCCATCGGCTCTCTCGCCCGCCTTGCGTACCGAGTTCGCGGTCCCGGCGGCATGGCCCCAGAGATGGATATCGGCGCCCCGTGCCTTGATCGACACCGGCACCCGGAAATGCGCGCCCAGCGCCACCGCTACGGGTCCGTCGGGAAAGAAGAACTCGGCATCGATCACATCAAAGGCGAAGTCGCGGCGAATCCCGGTCAGCAAGGGAATCAGCCAGCGGACAAGCCCCACCGCGTGAAAGCGCCCGCCCGTGCCGGGGATGGTGGCGAAGCGCGGGCGTCGGACATCAAGTCCCTTCCACGTCTCCCGTTCGGGCACGCTCCTGAAGCCGCGGTGATGAGACACCAGGCTCACCAGCCAGGGCGGAATCCCGATCGGCGCAACCACGCGCAGATCGACACCCGGGCGCGCCGCGAGGCCGAGCGTCTGCTGCTCGACGAACACCCCGAAATTGGGGCGCGTCACGTCGGGGAACAGGGTGGAGAGGGTCAGGACGCGGAGCATGCGCCGCCGGTGTAGCACGGGAGGGTTATTTCTTGCTGAGTCTTTGGAGATGGTCGGGCAACCCCACCCACATTGTCATCCCGCGAAAGCGGGGACCCACCACCTGCCGCTGGAGATGGCGCCTTTGCTCAGATCCGCCTGTCGCCAGGATAGGCCAGCAACAGATCGCTATCCAGGGAAGCCTCGATCTCCACCCTGCCCTCCAGCGTAAGGCACTCGCCCGCGCGCCACGCAACGCCGTCAGCCACGCCCTCGCCCGCGAGCGGCACGAACCAGCCCGTCACCCCTTCCGGCAAGGTCACCACCCGGCGCCCACCGGGCCAGCGCTCGATCACGAACTTCGGGCCTTCGGCGAGGATGGTCCGGTCATCCGACACCCGCCCCGGCTCGGGCAGAGGCACGAACGGCACCGGATCCGAAACCGCAACGCCGGCGTCGAGATGCAGCTCGCGGTCGCTGCCATAATCATAGAGCCGATAGGTCAGATCGACATTCTGCTGGACCTCGACCAACGTCAGCCCCGGACCGATCGCGTGGATGGTGCCCGCCGGCGAATAATAGAAATCCCCCGCCTTGACCGGCTTCCAGTCAAGCAGATGCTCGATCGATCCGTCGAGCGAGGCTGCGCGCAATTCATCCTTCGTCATAGGCGCCTTGGTGCCGAGCGCGATCGTCGCATGCGGCTCGGCGGCGAGGATCACCCACGCCTCGTCCTTGCCGCGCTTGTACCCGGCTGCCCGCGCCGCCGCGTCGTCGGGATGGACCTGGACCGACAATTTCTCGCTGGTGAAGAGATATTTGATCAGCAGCTCAGGCTCGGCCGCATGCGGCGTCTGAAACCAGACCTCGCCGACCGCCTCACCGTCCTTTGCCGGGTCGGCAAAACCCGGCCACAGATTATGCCGTCCCCATGGCTTTTCGACGCGCTTGGTGGCGAGCAACGTGGCAGTCATTGGCGATTCCTCCGGGATGGCAGATGGTAACGCCAACGCATCGATTCCGCCATCCGATCCCGACACGAAGACCCGCGCGAAAAACATTGTTCGGGTAGGAAGGCTTGGGCTAAGGGTAGCGCGATGCGTATCCCCATGTCCCGCTCGATCGCGCTTGCGCTTATTGCCGCCACGGCTCTTTCCCTTGGTGGCTGCGCCGGCAGCCGCAACAAGAAGACCGATCTGCCCTATGTCGCGCGCGACGTCGGCACGCTCTATTCGATGGCGAAGAAGCGCCTCGATCAGCGCCGCTACAAGGAAGCAGCTCTCATCTTCGACGAGGTCGAGCGCCAGCATCCCTATTCGATCTGGGCGCGCCGTGCTCAGCTGATGAGCGCCTTCTCCTATTATCTGGACAAGGATTACACCAACTCGATCGACTCGGCGAACCGCTTCATCTCGGTCCACCCCGGCAACCGCGATGCGCCTTATGCCTATTATCTCGTCTCGCTCGGCTATTATGAGCAGATCAGCGACGTCACGCGCGATCAGAAGATCACCCAGCAGGCGCTCGATTCGCTCGGCGAGCTGACCCGTCGCTTCCCCAATTCCAAATATGCCGCCGATGCGCGGCTGAAGATCGATCTCGTCCGCGATCACCTCGCCGGCAAGGAGATGGAAGTCGGCCGCTTCTACGAGAAGCGCGGCCAGTGGCTGGCGGCGGCGCTCCGCTTCCGCAAGGTCGTCGACGATTACCAGACGACCACGCATGTGCCCGAGGCGCTGATGCGGCTGACCGAGACCTATCTCGCGCTCGGCGTTCCGGTCGAGGCGCAAAAGGCTGCTGCGGTACTCGGCGCCAACTATCCCGGCACAGACTGGTATAGCCACGCCTATAAGCTGATGCAGGAGCATCCGGTTCGGGCAGCTTCCGCTCCCAAGACGGGCGCCTGACGCCGCGCTCATGCTGTGGGTCCGCCCTGGATGCTGACCTCGCTCTCCATCCGTGATGTCGTGCTGATCGAGGCGCTCGACCTCGATTTCGGCGATGGCCTCGGCGTGCTCACCGGCGAGACCGGGGCCGGCAAATCGATCCTGCTCGACGCGCTCGGCCTCGCGCTCGGCGCGCGCGGCGAGATCGGCCTGGTCCGCCAGGGCGCCGGCCAGGCGGTGGTGAGCGCAAGCTTCGACACCCCGCATGCCGATGGTCCCATCGCCTCGTTGCTCGCCCAGAACGGCCTTGATGTCGAACCCGGCGAGCCGCTCATCATCCGCCGTATCGTCAAGTCGGACGGCGGTAGCCGCGCCTTCGTCAACGATCAGCCGGCGTCTGCCGGCCTGCTCCGCGAACTCGCGGTTCACCTCGTCGAGATTCACGGCCAGCATGACGATCGCGGTCTGCTCAACCCGCGCGGCCACCGCACCCTGCTCGACGCCTTCGGGCGGATCGACGCCGGCCCTGCTGCCCGCGCCCACCGCGCCTGGCGCGAGGCCGAGGACGCCCTCGCCGTCGCCCGCGCCGAACTCGACACCGTCGCGCGTGACCGCGAATGGCTTGAACATGCAGTCGCCGAGCTGACGAAATTCGGCCCAGAGCCGGGCGAGGAGGAAATCCTCGCCACCCGCCGCGCCGGCATGCAGCGCGGCGAGAAGATCACCGGCGATCTGCAGGCGATCGCCGATCTGCTCGAAGGCTCGGACGGCGGACTTTCCCGCCTGCGTCAGGCCGCGCGAATCCTGGAACGCGTCGCCAGCGATCATCAGGCGCTGGCGGAATCGCTCGAAGCGATTGACCGCGCGCTCATCGAGGGCACGGTGGCGCAGGAAAAGGTCGACGAGGCAGCCGAGGCGCTCGCCTTCGATCCGGCCCAGCTCGAGGCGGACGAAACCCGGCTGTTCGAACTCCGCGCTCTCGCCCGCAAGCACCGCGTCCAGCCCGACGACCTCGCCGAACTCACCGCGGACCTCGCCGCCCGGCTTGAGCGGATCGAGAGCGGCGGCGCCGGCATCGCAGCCCTTGAACGCACCGTCGCCGAGGCTGCGTCCACCTATGGCTCAGCCGCAAAGGCTCTGACCGAAGCCCGCACCGAGGCAGCGGCCCGGCTCGATGCCGCGGTCAAAAACGAACTGGCTCCGCTCAAGCTCGACGCAGCGCGCTTCCGCACCATGGTCGCTGATCTCGGGCCGGATCACTGGGCCCCGTCGGGCAAGGACCGGGTCGAGTTCGAAATCTCCACCAACCCCGGCGCGCCGTTCGCGCCGCTCGTGAAGATCGCCAGCGGCGGCGAGCTGTCGCGCTTCATCCTCGCGCTCAAGGTCGCGCTGGCCGAGCAGGGCAGCGCCGCGACAATGATCTTCGACGAGATCGATCGCGGCGTCGGCGGCGCGGTCGCCAGCGCGATCGGCGAGCGGCTCGCACGGCTGGCGGCGAACACCCAGCTTCTCGTGGTCACGCACAGTCCGCAGGTCGCGGCACGTGGCGCGCATCACCTGCTGATCGCGAAAAGCCATGACGGCGTCGTCACCCGTACTGACGTATCCCTGCTCGACGAACGCCAGCGCCGCGAGGAGATCGCCCGCATGCTCTCGGGCGCGACGATCACGGACGAAGCGCGGGCACAGGCGGAGCGCTTGCTGGAGGCGGCATGATGATGTTGATGGCATTGCTCCTGTCGCTTCAGGAGGCGACCGAGCCGCCTACCGGCCCCTGCGCCCTTCCCGAGGTGACGAAATCGGGGACCGCGGACGCCAGCGCCTGCGACACGGCGATCGCGGCGGCCGACAGCGCGGCGAAGGCGCAACTCCTGTTCTATCGCGGCTATGCGTGGAACGAGAAGGGCGACTCGTTCGCGGCCCTTGTCGATCTCGACAAGGCGGTCGCCTTCGATCCGAACAACGTCGCGGCGCGCCAGGAGCGGGCTTATACCAACAACGAGCTCGGCAATTATGCCGCGGCACTCGCCGATCTCGAGGCGTGCGCGGCGCTCGGCGTCGCGACCAAGCGCCTGTTCCAGGAGCGCGCTTTGTCCAGAATGAAGCTGGGCGATATCGCGGGCGCCATCGCGGATCGCGACCGGGTCCTGGCACTGGCGCCCGAGGATGGCGTTGCTCTGAATGCACGCGCTGACGATCTGCTCTTCGCTGGCCGTTTCGCCGACGCGAGCGCCGATATCGCTCATGCCGAGGCGCGCGCCGCCGCAACCGATGACGAGGCCGTTCGCAATACCGCGGCCAGATTGCGCAAGCGCCTCGCGCTGATGAGCGAAGGTGCTGAGGCAAATCCAGGCAAGATCTGCAAAGAAGCCGACAAAAAGGGTGATTTCAGCCGCAGGAACCTGGTCGCAACCTGCACCGCCGCTTATCTCGCCGCCCCCACCAACCAGGCCCGGGCTGAAGTGCTTACCGCGCGGTCGGTCGCCTGGCTGGTTTCGGACGATGACGCGGATGCGACATTCGATCGCCAGATGGCGGTAGCACTCGATCCGGGCAATGCGGATTGGCATGCCAATCTCGGCTTCGCCTATGTCAGGGCAAGCCACAGCTGGGCGGGCGAACGCGAATTCGATCGGTCACTGGCAATCAAGGAATCCTGGGCCGCACTGGGTGGTCGGGCCTGGGCGCGCTTCAATCTTCGCAAGATCGATGGTGCCTTCGCGGATGCCAAAAGATCCTTCGAGATCCACCCCAACGAGATAGCTCTTACGGTGCTCGGCGATCTGGCGGCCTACCGGAAGGATCCGAAGGCGGCGAAGCTGTACTGGATGGGCGCCTGGCGCCTGGGCGATCATGGCGGAGATTTGCTGGAGCGGCTGAAATCGATCGGCGTCACCGATCCGGCGCATGAGCCGGCCGGCAAGTAGCTCGCTCAGAAAGGCAGCTTCAGCGTCACCACGATGCGCTTGTCCGGCTTACCGTCCGGACTCTGCGTCCCCGTCGCATAGAGGTTCGCCTGCCCCGGGCCGACCCGCATGCCGATGCCGGGCCCGCCGACCGGGTCATATCGGTGGGTGAGCGGCCTCAGGCGATATTGCTCGTCGGTGTCAACGCGACCACACACGACGATGTCGCCGCTGTCGTCGTCTTGCGCGGGGCAGGGCCGCATCCTTTTTGGACGGGCGGCTGGCGCGTCGTCCGGCGCCGCCGGCCCGGCCGCCTGGAGCATCATCAACGCAGCTGCGATCATGATCCGCCCTCGCCTGTTTCGCCTGCCATCGGTGTACCGAATGATCCGGGCGACAAGCCGTCCTTTAAAAGGCGACATTGCCGCAAATCACTGCTAGGAACGGCTCATCTCGCGATTCCCCTACAAGCATCGCGTGACTGAGAGACCTTCGCGCTCCCGCTTGCAAAGCCGTTGGAACGCTCTTTTGGTTCTCTTCCCCATTCTCTTTCGCACTGCTTCCGTGTTCGCGGAATAGTGCGCTCGTGCTCGGATGCGCCGGCCGGGGCCGGACGGTGCTCCGCTCTCTCTTCTCGGCCCCAAACCGGCGGATGGCGATGCCACCACCGGGCTACCCAAGGAAATAGTTATGCCGATCGGCACCGTAAAATTCTTCAACGCCGACAAGGGTTATGGTTTCATCGCGCCTGAGGGCGGCGGGAACGACGCCTTTGTCCATATCAGCGCTGTTGAAGCAGCTGGCATGCGCACGCTCGATAAGGAGCAGCGCGTGTCTTATGAGCTCGAGCAGGACCGTCGGGGCAAGATGTCCGCGGTCAATCTCGCTGCCGCATAAATCAGGGGTGGGCGTCGACGGAGTCGACGCCCCTTCCGTTCCTGCTCAGACGGGCGGGAACAGTTCCTCGAACGCAACTGCCCTATTCTACCGCGATCGCGCACGTCAGGCTGAAGCTGACGCAAATGCCGCGACCCTGGACAATGTCCGCACCCGCTGGATGCGTGCCGCCAAGGCCTGGGACGAAATGGCGACCCGCGCCGAAAAGACCGCCGAGCGCCGCTCGGTCAACGAAGAAGCCAAGATGATCGCGGAGATGATGGAAGACGATTGAGCGTTCGCGCTTGATCGCCTGCCCCGCCCTCCGCTAGCGCTTTGCCATGAGCGCATCCCAGCCTGAAACCAATCGGCCTGAAGCCGATCTGCCCGAAACCGATGAAGACGCAGCCGCCGAACTGGCCCGGCTCGCGGGCGAGATCGCCCACCACAATGCGCTCTACCACCGCGACGATGCGCCCGAGATATCGGACGCCGCTTATGACGCGCTGGTCCGCCGCAACAATGCCATCGAGGCGGCCTTTCCCCAGCTGATCCGCACTGATTCGCCCAATGCGCAGGTTGGCGCGGCCCCGGCGGCCCATCTCGCCAAGGTCTCGCATGCCCGGCCGATGATGAGCCTCGAGAACGGCTTTGCCGATGAGGATGCGATCGAGTTCGTCGCCCGCGTCCGGCGCTTTCTCAACCTGCCCGAAGACGCCGCCGTTGCGCTGACCGCCGAACCCAAGATTGACGGCCTGTCCTGCTCGCTGCGCTATGAGCGTGGCAGGCTGGTCCAGGCACTCACCCGTGGCGACGGCCAGGTCGGTGAAGACGTGACCGCGAATGCGCGGACGATCGGCGACATTCCCGCCCAGCTCAACGGTGAGGCGCCCGAGGTCTTCGAAATCCGCGGCGAGGTCTATATGGCCAAGGCCGATTTCACCGCACTCAACGCCCGTCTCCTCGCCGAGGCCGAGGATCCGGCCAAGGCGCGCCAGTTCGCCAATCCCCGCAACGCCGCCGCCGGATCGCTCCGCCAGAAAGACGCGGCCATCACCGCCACCCGCCCGCTCTGCTTCCTCGCTCATGGCTGGGGCGAAGTCGTCGGAGCGATGCGGGGCGAAACGCAATTTGACGTCATGACGTCAATTGCCGGCTGGGGCGTGCCGGTCAGCGACATGTTCCTCCGCGTCGAGGGCATCACCGAGGCGCTGGCGCACTATCGCGCAATCGAGGCCGCTCGCGCCGACCTGCCCTTCGATATCGACGGCGTCGTCTACAAGGTCGATCGGCTCGACTGGCAGGCACGCCTCGGCGCTGTCGCCAGGGCGCCACGCTGGGCGCTGGCGCATAAATTCCCCGCCGAGCGCGCCCAGACGACGCTCGAACGGATCGACATCCAGGTCGGCCGCACCGGCAAGCTGACGCCCGTGGCGCGTCTCACCCCCGTCACCGTCGGCGGCGTGGTCGTCACCAACGCGACGCTCCACAATGAGCATGAGATCGCCCGCCTGAATGTCTGGCCCGGCGACCGCGTCGTGCTGCAGCGCGCCGGCGACGTGATCCCGCAGATCACCGAGAATCTCTCGCGCGACGAAAGCCGCGGCACCTGGCCCTTCCCAACGGTCTGCCCCGAATGTCAGTCCGACGCGGTGCGCGAGGAGGGCGAGGTCGACGTCCGCTGCACCGGCGGGCTGATCTGCCCGGCCCAGCGCGTCGAACGGCTCCGCCATTTCGCCAGCCGCGGCGCGCTCGATATCGAGGGGCTTGGCGCGACCAGCGTCGAGAGCTTCTTCCGCGACGGTCTGCTCCATTCCCCAGCCGACATCTTCCGCCTGAAGGACCAGCGTGAGGCGCTGATCGGGCGCGAGCGCTGGGCCGAGATCTCGGTCGACAATCTCCTCGCCGCGATCGAGACCAAGCGCACGCCCGATCCGGCGCGCTTCCTGTTCGGGCTCGGCATCCGCCATGTCGGCAGCGTCACCGCGCGCGATCTGGTCAAGGCGTTCGGCACGGTCGAGCGCGTCGCCGAGGTCGCGACCCGCGCCGCCACTGACGAAGAAGCACGCGCCGAGCTGATCGCGATCAACGGCATCGGCCCGGCCGTGGCCGAGGCCCTGGTCGACTTCTTCGCCGAGGAGCATAATCGCACTGCCTGGGACGATCTGCTCAGCGAGGTTCATCCTGTCCCCTATGTGTCGCAGATCCGGGAATCCCAGGTAAGCGGCATGACGCTCGTCTTCACCGGGTCGCTCGAGACGATCAGCCGCGATGAGGCCAAGGCCCAGGCCGAGGCGCTGGGCGCCCGCGTCGCTGGGTCCGTATCGGCCAAAACCGATCTGGTGATCGCCGGGCCGGGCGCTGGATCGAAGTTGAAAAAGGCGGCGGAACTAGGGGTTAGGGTCATAGACGAAGCCGCCTGGGCCGAAATCGTCGCTACTGCGGGGTGATGCCTTTTTGCAACGCAGCATAAGCGAATGCTGCGCCCCACTTGAAGATTCCCCTGTGTCATTTATCCGAAATAATCGAGTCGCATGGGGCCAGCGACGGTGAACACCACCGAGCTATCCGCGACTCAGCCTCAAAGGGGAAAACCATGCGCAATAATCTTTTTCTGGGAGTCGCGTTCAGCGCCCTCATGCTGCCGGGCGCCGCTTTCGCGCAGTCGACCGGCTCAACTGATTTCGATCAGGGCGACATCGTCGTTACCGCAGCCCGCGCGGCAGGCGTCGGCGGCGTTCAGATTCCTGACTCCACCAAGGCGAAGGGCGTTCTGACCCAGGAATTCATCGCCAAGCAGACCCCCGGCAACTCGATCCTCGACACGATCAATCAGCTGCCAGGCGTCAGCTTCCAGAACAACGATCCGTTCGGCTCGGCCGGAGGCACGCTCAGCATTCGCGGTTTCGATTCAAGCCGCATCGCGTTGACGTTTGATGGCGTTCCGCTGAACGACACCGGCAACTATGCGCTCTATTCGAACCAGCAGCTCGATCCCGAGCTGATCCAGCAGGTCAATGTCAGCTACGGCTCGACCGACGTCGACAGCCCGACCGCGGCTGCTTCGGGTTCGACGGTCAACTACACCACCATCGTCCCGACCGACAAGTTCGGTGCGCGGCTGCAAGGTTCGGTTGGCGACTATAACTTCTTCCGCATCTTCGGCATCGTCAACACGGGCACGTTCACGTCGTTCGGCACCAAGGCATGGATTTCCGCGAGCCATGCCGAAAACGATGTCGTGTTCAACAATTTCGGCAAGATCCGCAAGGCGCAGTACAATGCGCGCGTCTATCAGCCGATTGGCAGCAATGGCGACTTCGTCTCGATCTCGGGCAACTACAACGTCAACCGCAACAACTTCTTCGGCTCGGCCCCGCTGCGTTACGACAACAATGTCCTTTCGCAGATTACAAAGCCCAATGCCGGTGCGCCTGTCGCCGGGACGGCGACCGATCCATTGATCACGCCGCAAAACCCGTTTCTGATCGTCGGTGCCGTCCGCACCCCTGGCACCGGCTCGACTAATCGTTTCCCCCAGAGCCGCGACGAGCTACCGTACAGCGTCGCCCGCTGCCAAACTGCGGTCGGCCAGACTGGCGTGCAGGACTCTACGAACACCTGCGGCACGACGTTCGATGAGCGTTATAATCCGTCGAACACCGGCAATATTCGCGTCAGCTCACGCTTCACGCTCGCGCCCGGTGTCGTCCTCACGGTTGAGCCAAGCTTCCAGTATGTGAAGGCCAATGGCGGCGGCACCGTGACAGGTCGCGAAGGCGTCCGGACGATCGGTGGTGTTTCTTATCAAGGCTTCATCGGCGGCGGCTATTATCTCGGGCGTGATCTTAACGCTGACGGCGATAAGCTTGATACTTGCACGCCGGCAGGCTCAGCTTGCAGCGGCTTCACCGGTGTTACGTTCCTGGCACCGAGCCAAACGGTTACCCATCGCTATGGCCTGATCTCGTCGTTGCGCTACGACATCAACGACGACAACTCGATCCGTATCGCCTATTCGCATGATTATGGCCGCCATCGGCAGACCGGCGAACTCGCCCCTCTGCAGATCAACGGTTTCCCAACCGATGTTTTCCCGATCAACAACGGCGTGGTAGGCGCCAATGGTCGCCTGATCGAGAAGCGTGATCGCTTGTCCTTCGCAATCCTCGACCAGGTATCCGGCGAGTATCGTGGCACCTTCGGCGGGCTGACGGTGAACCTCGGTGTCCGTGCACCGTTCTTCAAGCGCAATCTCAACAACTTCTGCTTCACGACTGCGGCGAACGGCAACGTCGATTGCCTTGGTCGCGGCAACACAGCGGACAATACCACTTACGCAGCCTCGAACCCCACCTACGCCGCTCCGCAGGCACGGCAGTTCAAATATAATCGCGTGCTGCCGAACGTCGGCGCGACCTACAAGTTCGCGGATCATTTCACCGCATATGTGAACTACTCGAAGGGCTTGCAGGTTCCGGGCACGGACAGTCTGTATCAGAGCTTCTTCTACGCACTGGGGACTGCGGCCGCCAACCCGGTTCCGGAGACGACCGACAATTTCGACGGTGGCCTGCGTTATACCTCGAGCAAGATCCAGGCGACGATCAGCCCGTGGTTCACGAAATTCACCAACCGCCTGGCAAGCGCCTATGACGTCACGACCGATCAGACGATCTATCGCAACCTGGGTCGCGTCGACAAATACGGCATCGACGGCAGCGTCTCCTATCGTCCGATCCGCGAAGTCACGATCTACGCCTTCGGCTCGTATCTGCATTCCGAGATCAAGACCAACGTGGAGATCGGCAAGTGCGCATCGCCGCTGTCGACTGCTAATGCGACCCTCAATTGTACGGTTGCGGGTGCGCCGATCCTGGCGATGACTGCCGGCAAACGTGAGTCCGGGTCGCCGGTCTATACCTTTGGCGGTCGCCTGCAGGGTGATCTCGGCCCGGTCTCGCTTGCCATCCAGGCGAAGCGGACTGGCCCGCGCTATCTGAACGACCAGAATCTGCCGAACCTGCAGTGCACTGCATCACTCGTCAATCAGGTCTGCCCAACCGCGGCAAACACGGCGACGACCTACACGGGAACGCGTGGCTTCGTGTACCAGGTATATCCGGCAAAGACGCCGGCCTACACCCAGGTCGATCTCGATGCGCGCCTGAAGATGTCCTGGGCCGGTCTCAATGACACGACCTACCTGCAGCTCAACGTGCAGAACCTGTTCAACACCTATTATGTTGGCGGCTTCACGGGTGGCTCGACGACGCAGTTCAACGTGCCGTTCGTCCAGATCGGCAGCCCACGCGCCTTCATCGCGACACTCAACGCACAGTTCTGATCGTCGCCCAAGGGCAAGAAATCGGCCGCCGTCCTTTGGGACGGCGGCCTTTTTTATGTGCAAAACGGGCCCGATTGCCGTCGTCGCCTGAAGATCGGTGCGGGTCCGAGTAGGTGCGCTTCGGCTTCGACAGACCTGTACAATGTTCTGTACAGATCCGCCTCAGCTACCCGATAGGCATGACAAAACTCTCCAACACGTAACGCCGGTTTTCCGAGCTTTCTCCTCGTACTAGCCCCTTCCAAGGGCCGAAATCCGCCCTGAATTATGTCACACTTCCAACATATCCGCCCGGCGCAAGCACGCGATTCGCCCCGTGCCTGGAATCACCCATGGCGACACCGCGGACCGTCAGAAGCGATGCGCGTCGCTCTTTCCCATGACGGGCATTCTCGTCCCGCTCTGGCTCGATAGCGCTGTCACTCAGCCGCCTTCGCATAAATGCTGTTGAGCGGCTTCGCGAACACGCGCCCCACGATCGGCTCGAAAAAGCTCAGCGGCGCACTCTCATAGGCCGGGTCGAACGACGTCTGATCGTATTTCTCGCAGAACTCAGCGCAGGCCTCGAAATGGGGGTGGCCGCGGTAAATCTCGCGCTGGTCGCGGTCCATGCCGAGATAATGGAAGAAATAATATCCCTGGAACACGCCGTGCATATTGGCGATCCAGTGCACCTCCTCCGACACGAACGGCCTGATCATCGCCGCGCCGATCTCGGGATGGTTGAAGGTGCCGAGCGTATCGCCAATGTCGTGGAGCAGCGCCATCGCGACATAGCGCTCGTCTCGCCCGTCGCGGTGGGCGCGGGTCGCGGTCTGGAGCGAATGTTCGAGCCGGTCGACCGGAAAGCCGCCGAAATCGCCCGCCAGCAGGTTGAGATGCGTCAGCACCCGGCCGGGCAAGTCCCTGGCGAAATCGCGGAAATGCCCGCCGATGATGCTCCAGTCTTCCTGCGTGCCCTCAGTCATCGCGGTAAACTGCGCGCGGTCCTGGTGCTCAGTCATGGCCTCTCTCCTTGCGCCGGGATGCTAACCCACTTTGCGCTCTTCTCCCAGCCGGGTTAAGAGCCGCCCATGGCGCTGCTCACCAAGCCCGCGATCTTCTCGCGGCCCTTCTTCGAAGACAAGAGCCGTGCGTTCTGGACGCTGCAGGCGGCCGGCTGGACTGGCTATCTCATCCTGCGCAGCGTCTCGAGCATCTCGAATGGCCCGTCGATCACCACGATCATCCCGGTCGTGATCGAATCGATCGTCGGCTATTGCATCACGCTGCTGCTCTCGACCCTGTACAATTATTATCGCCGCCAGCGGCGTATCGCGACGGTGGTCCTGACCATCCTGACCCTGGCCGCCGCGACCGTGCTCTATGCCGTGCTCGATGCCTTCTCCTTCTCTTTCATCAGCCTCTACCGGCCAGGCCTGAACCTCAGTCTGGTGCTCGGCACGATCTTCATCAATTTCACGGTGCTCGCGGGCTGGTCGGCGCTCTATTTCGGCATCAATTTCTATCTGATCGTCGAGGAGCAGAGCGATCAGCTCGCGGCGCTCGGCAACCAGGCGAGCTCGGCCCAGCTGGCGATGCTGCGCTATCAGCTCAATCCGCATTTCCTGTTCAATACGCTCAACTCAATCTCGACCCTGGTGCTGCTCAAACAGACCGAGCGGGCGAACGCGATGCTGAGCCGCCTCTCCTCGTTCCTGCGCTACACGCTCGCCAACGAGCCGACCGCCCATGTCACGATCGCGCAGGAGGTGGAGACGCTGAAGCTTTATCTCGAGATCGAGAAGATGCGCTTCGAGGATCGGCTGCGGCCGAGCTTCGACGTGGATCCACGCGTCGCCAAGGCGCGTTTACCCTCTTTGCTGCTTCAGCCGCTGGTCGAAAACGCCATAAAATATGCGGTCACGCCCAAGGAGGAAGGTGCCGAAATCGCAGTGGTTGCGCGGCTCAACGGGGATCGGGTGCAGATCGCCGTATCCGACACCGGCCCGGGCTTGCACGAAATGAAAGCACGGCCAAGCCTTTCAACCGGTGTCGGGCTCGCCAATATAAAGGAGCGGCTCGCTCAGGCTTATGGGCCCGACCACCGCTTCGAGAGCCGCTCCATCCCCGGGGGCGGCTTCGGAGTCGAGATAGAGATTCCGTTCCAGCTCGATGAGCCGGTTAGAGAGGTACAATGACGATTCGAACCATATTGGTGGACGACGAACCGCTGGCGATCCAGGGCCTCGAGCTCCGCCTGGCAGGCTATGACGATGTCGAGATCATCGACAAATGCCAGAATGGCCGCGAGGCGATCCGCAGTATCAAGACCCACAAGCCGGATCTCGTCTTTCTCGACATCCAGATGCCGGGCTTTGACGGCTTCTCGGTCGTCCAGGGGCTGATGGAGGTGGAGCCGCCGCTGTTCGTGTTCGTCACCGCCTATTCGGACCATGCGCTGAAGGCGTTCGAGGCGCAGGCGATCGATTATCTGATGAAGCCGGTCGAGGAATCGCGGCTCGCCGACACGCTCGACCGGGTCCGCCAGCGGCTCACCGAGAAGCGCGGCGTCGAGGAGGTCGATCGGCTGAAGGAAGTGATCGCCGAGATCGCGCCCGACTCAGTCGAGAACCTCACGGATCATAGCGACCAGGTTTCAGCCAATCGCTTCGAGAAGCTCATCAACATCAAGGATCGCGGCCAGATCTTCCGCGTCGATGTCGATACGATCGAGCGGATCGATGCCGCCGGCGATTACATGTGCATCTACACCGGCGACAACACGCTGATCCTGCGCGAAACGATGAAGGATCTCGAAAAGCGCCTCGACCCCCGTCGCTTCCAGCGCGTCCACCGCTCGACCATCGTCAATCTCGATCTGGTGAAAGAGGTGAAGCCCCACACCAACGGCGAATGCTTCCTGGTGCTCGGTTCGGGCGCACAGGTAAAGGTGTCGCGCTCCTATCGTGACGTGGTCGCGCGGTTCGTGCATTAAGGCCGCTCTCGAAAAGAGCGGGAGGGATCATGAACTACAGGTTTGACGCGTTCGCAGCCTTGCATGTGCCGCGCAATCCGCTGATCCTGTACAACGCCTGGGATCCGGGCAGTGCCCGCGCGGTGGCCAGAGCTGGTGCCAAAGCAATCGGCACCGGCAGCTGGTCGGTCGCCGCAGCACTCGCTTATGGCGATGGCGAGGCACTGCCGCTCGAACTGGCGCTGGCCGGCGCCGCGCGGATCGCAGGCGCGGTCGATCTGCCCGTGTCGATCGATTTCGAGGGCGGCTATGCGGTCGAGCCCGCAGCGGTGGCGGTGAATGCAAAGCGGCTGGCGGCAACCGGCGCGATCGGCTGCAATTTCGAGGATCAGGTGGTCGGCGCCGAGGGGCTCCACCCCGTTGAATTCCAGGCTGGCCGGATCAAGGCGTTCCGCGCCGCGACTGGCCCCGACTTCTTCATCAACGCGCGCACCGACATCTTCCTGCAGAACCCGCCCGCCACGCATGATCAGGCAAAGACCGATGAGGCGATCGCCCGCGGGCTCGCCTATGCCGCAGCCGGCGCAAGCGGCTATTTCGTGCCCGGCCTGATCGATCTGGCGCTGCTGGAAAAGGTCTGCACCGCAGTACCGATCCCGGTCAATTTCATGGCCTTTCCCGGCGCGCCCGGCACCCGCGAGGTCGCGGCCACCGGCGTGGCGCGGATCAGCCACGGCCCCAACCCCTATCGCACCGCGATGGCCGCCCTCACGGCGGCGGCGCAGGCAGCCTTCGACTGGCAGTAAAGGCGACGGGAGGCGCGGCCGCCGGATCTTACGCCAAGGACGCGATTCAAAGCGAAGCGCGCAGGCTCTACCGAGCCTTATGCCTCAGCTGGCTTCCTCTTCATCCGCCCCAGGCGCCGGATTCTCGAACCAGGCTTCGACCGGTCCGCTCAGCTTGAGCGCGAGCGGCTGGCCATGGCGATCGACCTTCTTGCCGAGCGCGACCCGGATCCACCCCTCCGAGATGCAATATTCCTCGACATCCTTGCGCTCCGTGCCCTTGAAGCGGATGCCGATGCCGCGCGACAGCAGTTCCTCGTTGAAGAACGGGCTGCGCGGGTTGGATGAAAGGCGGTCTGGCGGTGTATCAGTCATGGCGCGGGCTCATGGCGCAAAATCGCGGCTGATGCCAGCGTTCGCTGCGCGAAGCGCATCGGGCGCTGGCATCAAGCCCGCGCGGCGCCTGAGCGTTTCAATCCCGGATGCGTCAGCATCCTCGGGATTGCGTACGGCGCCAGAGTGCATGCGAAAACGGCGCGGCTTTCACCGCGCCGTCTCGTTCATTCAGTCGTCGCGCTTAGCGGCAGACGCGCACCCTTACAGGTCCGCCATAATAGGGATCCCAGCGCCGCTCGACATAGCAATGCGGATAGCGCCGGCGATACTCATAGGCATAATAGCCATCGTTCGGATAATAGCCGTGGCTCCGGTAATAGCCGTCGTCATAATAGGGATCATAGCCGCGCTCGCGATAATAGACGTCGCGATCCCGGCTGCTCGATGCGATGGCGGCGCCAATCGCAAGTCCGGCGATCCCGGCGACGATGGCAGGGCCAGTGCTGTCATGATGGCGATAATGGCGATAGCGCTGCGCCTCCGCGGGCGCTGCGGTGGAGAGCGCGGTCGCGGCGAGCGCCACGCCGAGCCCGGCCTTTTTCAGCATGTTGTTCATCTCGAACCTCCTCTTGTCAGCTCGCCCGATTTTCCGCGTCGATGGAAAAACGCGGGAATTGCCAGCTTGTTGCAAGGGGTACAGGAGTCGGTCTGAACCGGGTCGGAATGCCTTGTTTAGCGAGCATTCAGCGTGACTGCCGGCTCGACGACATCGCCGGTACGCGGCATCATGGGACCATCGACGCACATCCAGGGGAGATCACATGGCATATTGGCTGCTCAAGTCCGAACCCGAAAGCTATAGCTGGGACGATCTGCTCAGCGAGGGCGAGACTGAGTGGACCGGCGTGCGCAATCCGGCCGCGGCGCTGCACCTGAAGGCGATGGCGGTCGGCGACCGCGCGCTCTTCTATCACTCGGGCAAGGAAAAGGCCGCGGTCGGCGTGATGGAAATCACCCGCACCGCGCAGCAGGACGGCGACGAGGCGCGCTGGGTCTCGGTCGCGGTAAAGCCGATCGAGCCGTTGGCAAAGCCGGTCACGCTAGCCGCGATGAAGGCCGAGCCGAAGCTCGCCGGCATGGAGATGCTCCGCCAGTCACGGCTATCGGTCAGCCCGGTCCGGGACGCTGAATGGGCGGCGCTGCTGGCGATGGCCTGAGCGATTGATTCAACCCGACCGTTCGTTGCTCTACCTGAAGACCGATCCCAGTTCGTCGACCCCGATCTGCTCGGGCTGACGCGGATCGGGGCCATAGTCGTTTTCGCAGTCGTCGCCCTTGGCGAACACCAGCATGATCCAGAAAATGAAGCCGATAAACGGTATGAAGGTCAGGAGATATTTCAGCCACGGCTCGCCATGATCGTGCAGGCGCCGGATCGCTATCGATATGTGCCCGATCAGGACCACCGCAAACAACGCGAACGAGACAAGCCCAACGATCATCGTGACCACGATGCTGACCGGCCCCGGCCCCGACGGCGTTAAATCATCGAGGAACATCATCGCGCTCAGGCCGATCACGAGTTCGTACGCGATGAACAGCAGGATCGCGGTGACGTGGAACAACGCATATTCGGTGCGCGTCGCCCGTCCCCGAAAGTCGAATAGCTGCCGCCACGGACGTACGATCGGATTCATCATGTTCCCCCCGGAAATTCAGGAGAAACTACAGGATATTATCGCGATGGCCACCCCTGAAGGCGAAGCGTTACGCCGCCTGTTTGGCCCGCGACGCCTTCTTGCGCTCGTTCGGATCGAGATAGCGCTTGCGCAGCCGGATCGACCTGGGCGTCACTTCGACCAGCTCGTCATCGTCGATATAGGCAATCGCCTGCTCCAGCGTCAGCCGCCAGGGCGGGGTCAGCCGGATCGCGTCGTCCTTGCCGCCCGAAGCGCGGAAGTTGGTCAGCTGCTTCGCCTTCATCGGATTGACCTCGAGGTCGTCTGTCTTGGCGTTCTCGCCGATGATCATGCCCTCATAGAGCGGCTCCTGCGGCGCCACCATCAGGATGCCGCGCTCCTCGAGCGGGCCGAGCGCATAGGCATTGGCCTCGCCCGCGCCGTTCGAGATCAGCACGCCGTTCTTGCGACCGACGATCTGGCCCTTGTGCGGGCCATATTTCTCGAACAGCCGGTTCATGATGCCGGTGCCGCGCGTGTCGGACAGGAACTCGCCATGATAGCCGATCATGCCACGCGACGGTGCGCTGAAGGTGATGCGCGTCTTGCCACCGCCCGACGGACGCATGTCGGTCATCTCGGCCTTGCGGATGTTCATCTTCTCGACGACCGTGCCCGAATATTCCTCGTCGACGTCGATGATGACGACTTCATAGGGCTCGGTCTTGTTGCCATTCTCGTCCTCGCCGAACAGCACGCGCGGGCGACTGATGCCGAGCTCGAAGCCCTCGCGGCGCATCGTCTCGATCAGCACGCCGAGCTGGAGCTCGCCGCGCCCGGCGACTTCGTAGCTGTCACGGTCCGCAGCTTCAGTCACCTTGATCGCGACGTTCGATTCGGCCTCACGGAACAGGCGGTCGCGGATCATGCGCGACGTCACCTTGGTGCCCTCGCGCCCCGCCATCGGCGAATCATTCACCGCGAAGCGCATCGACAGCGTCGGCGGATCGATCGGCTGAGCGTGGAGCGGCTCGCTGACCGATGGATCAGCGATGGTGTTGGCGACGGTCGCAACCGTCAGGCCGGCGATCGAGATGATGTCGCCGGCATTGGCTTCGTCGACCGGCACCCGCTCGAGGCCGCGGAACGCCATGATCTTGGAGGCGCGGCCGGTCTCGACCACCTTGCCCTCGGGATCGAGCGCATGGATCGGCATGTTGGTCTTGACCGAGCCGGAGAAGACCAAGCCGGTCAGGATGCGGCCGAGGAAATTGTCGCGGTCGAGCAAGGTCACGAGGAACTTGAACGGGCCGTCGGGATCGGCCGAGGGCGGCGGCACATGCTTGACGATCGTCTCGAACAGCGGCGCCAGCGTGCCCTCGCGGACATCGGGATTGTCGCCGGCATAGCCATTGCGGCCCGAGGCGAAGATCACCGGGAAATCGAGCTGGTCGTCATTGGCGTCGAGCGACACGAAAAGGTCAAACACCTCGTCGAGCACTTCCTGCGCACGCGCGTCCGAACGGTCGATCTTGTTGACGACGACGATCGGGCGGAGGCCGAGGGCCAGCGCCTTGCCAGTGACGAACTTGGTCTGCGGCATCGCGCCTTCGGCTGCATCGACCAGCAGGACCACGCCATCGACCATCGACAGGATGCGCTCGACCTCGCCGCCGAAATCGGCATGGCCTGGCGTGTCGACGATGTTGATGCGGGTCTTGTGGCCGTGATGGTCATCCCACTCGACCGAGGTGCACTTGGCGAGGATCGTGATCCCGCGCTCTTTTTCGAGATCGTTCGAATCCATCGCGCGCTCTTCGACGCGCTGATTGTCGCGGAAGGTGCCCGACTGGCGGAAAAGCTGGTCGACCAGGGTGGTTTTGCCGTGATCGACATGGGCGATGATCGCCACGTTGCGGAGGCTCATAAGGGTATCCGGTGTTTTAAGAGAATGAGGTTGGGCGCGCCGATAGCGCAAATGCTGCGCCGCGGAAAGGGTGGAAGTCCGCGACTCGCAAACGACCGCTGGCGCAGTTTGCGCCAGATCGAGTCATTTTCGCGATGTTAACCCTTTCGTTACCCCTCGACCTGCAATATCCTCGAAAGCGGGGGGTCGCATGAAGCTGTTCGATTTGCTTCATAATGTTGTCGAAGGCATGGGCCAGGGGCAGATCGCGCCTGCTGGCTTTCGCCGGTCCAAACCCGAACAACCGCCGAAAACGCCACGACCAGCCCGGATCAACGATTTCGCTAGCCGTGAAGTGCTCAGCAATGTTGCCAAGGTGATGGTCCAGGCCCGGGAAACCGGACCGCGTGCCGATCTTTGCTGGCTGCTGGCCGATGCGGAAGACAAGATCCTGCTTGTCATGCAGAGCGGCAAGGCGATCGACGAAGGGTTTTTCAGCTGGATCTGCAACAGCCCCAGCTTTGACAAAACAGCGATTCGGCGCGCGATGCGGTCGACCCGCAAGGCCCGTTACACGGTGTGGCAAAACGATATGGTCGCCGACAAGGCATCGAAGACGCGCTGACGCGCGCGCCCAACCATCCGCCCTCGCGAAGTCGCTTGCACGCGATCACGCGTCGTGCGAATTGACAACGTTAGTAATAACCTTCGGCCGCTCGCGGACAATGCGCGGCACGAAGGCGTCGGGAGAGGTCCAATGAAGCAGCGGTTCAGCCTTGTCGGCATATTGGCGCTATGCGCGGCGGCATCCGGTGGTGGCGGCGCGATGGCGTCGACCGCTCCCGAACCGGCTCCCACCGATGTACCAGCCTATGTGCCCGTGGCCGCCGCGCGGCCGACCGCGGGAATCGCGCTGCCGCTCGGCAAATGCGTCAATATGGGCAACCATCTCGAACCGCCCAATGAGGGTGAATGGGGCCGCCGGATCGCCGATGATGATTTCACCATCATCAAGGCGGCCGGCTTTGCCACCGTACGTCTGCCGGTGCGCTTTTCGGCTCATGCCCTGGCCGCCGCACCCTATACGATAGACAAGGCATTCATGGCGCGCGTCCATCATGTCGTCGATCTGGCAACCGCCGCCGGACTCAACATCATCATCGATCTGCACAATTATGATGAGCTGTTCACTGACCCCGAGGCCAATACCGCGCGCTTCGCCGGCCTGTGGAAACTGGTCGCTGCGGACTTTGCCAAGGCACCGACCAGCGTCTGGTTCGAGCTGAGCAATGAGCCGCATGACAAGCTGACGAACAAAAACCTGCTGGCAGTCTTCAACCCGGCGCTCGCCGCGATCCGGCTGAGCAACCCGACCCGGCCGGTGATCGTCGGGGGCGAAGGCTATAGCGGGATCGGCAGCCTCGCGACGCTGCCGATGCCGGCCGACCCATATGTCGTGCCGACCTTCCACTCCTATGATCCCTTCATGTTCACCCACCAGGGCGCGACCTTCATCAAGCCGACGCCGCCCCTGGGCCGCGCCCTTGGCAGCGCGGCAGACGTCGCCGAGCTGAACGGGAATCTCCAGGCGGTCCGGAACTTCATGACCCACACCGGGCGCGTGCCGTTCATGGGCGAATATGGGGCGACCGACAATCCGGCGGTTCCGGTGAGTGACCGGATCCGATATTATCGCATGATGACCTCGGCCTATGCGTCGATCGGCGTGCAGAGCTGTGCCTGGGCCTATACCAACACCTTCAAGCTCCGCGACGGCGACCATTGGGTTCCCGGCCTTGTGGAGGCGATCCAGACCACGACAACGCTGCGCTAGGAAAGCAGCAGCCCCGATCGGAACCGTCCACTGGCTGTGACGGAGGACCGCGATTCAACTGCATCGCCGGATCGGCCATAGGACAGGCACGGGACATCTCAGAAGCCCGAGCTGCTCTTTCTAATGGTCTGGCTTTCTGAATGCCGCGCGCGCCGCCACGGATGGCGCTTGCGCGGCGGATTTCCCTGATAATTCCCTGTTATTTCCCTGTTCCGCGCTGATCAGGTTGATGGGAATTTCGGTAACCCATTGTGATAGATGTGATATTAGTAAAACCAGGCTGGAGACAGCGTCGAAAAAATAAAAATTCCCTGTTATCGGCGGCGGAACAGGGAATTTGCGCCTCAAGCCCGGTGGCGGTCAGCGGTGCTCGGATACCAACCGTTGAGCGAACGAGTCCGATTTTTTGCGGCACGCCGCTGTAAATCGGCGTCAGGCCTGCTCGAAATAGCGCGCAGGGGTTACGCCGAATACGCCGCGAAAGGCAGCAACGAACGCGCTGGGAGTCGCATAACCGGCAGCCGCCGCGGCCTGTTTGACGCTCGCGCCCGAACCCAGCCGCTCGAGCGAAGCAAGCAGAGCGCCGTGCCTGCGCCAGCGGCCAAGGCTCATGCCCGTCTCGGCCACGAAACGACGCTCCAGGGCCCGCACGCTGAGTCCCACCTCGCGGGCGATGGCGGGGATCGCTGCGTCGGCCCCGTGCGAGAACAGCCAGGCGGCGGCGCGGCGGGTCGCGTCGGACTGAGGCTCGGGCAGATCGAAGGGCGGGACCGGCGACCGGCGCATTTCGTCAAGCAGCAGGATCGCCAGCGCGGATTCGATCGTGTCGCGCCGATCGACCATGCCGTTCGCGACCACGCGCAGGATCAGCTCGCGCAGCAAGGGCGAGATCGTGACGGCAAGGCACGCCGCCGGCAGGTCGGGCACGCAGCCGGGGGCGACATAGACAGTGCGAAACGCGCAATGGCCGGATGCACGAATGCCGTGGCGGATACCGGCCGGCACCCAGACGCCCCAGCTCGGCGGCACGACCCAGGATCCGCGCTCGGTCCTGATCATCAGCACGCCGCTGGTCGCATGGATGAGCTGGTGCCAGTCATGCGCATGCTCACGGATCGCCTGGCCATTCGCGAGATCGGAGGCGGCGCTGCGCACCACCAGATAGGGCTCGTCAGCCGCCGTACGACGTTTTTGCGACATTGATTGGCACAATAGCGCTATTGCGGCTCACCTGCCAGCGGAGCAGGATGTGCGCATGCCAGCCAACCTCGCCTCCTTCGCCATCCATGTCGACGATGTGGATCGTGCCCGCCGCTTCTATGAAGCGATATTCGGCTGGGAGTTCGAGCCCTGGGGACCACCCGGCTTCTACCTGATCCACACCGGTGACGAGGCTTCACCCGGCATCCAGGGGCTGATGCACAAACGCCAGGTGCCGCGCACCGGGACTGGCCTGAACGGCGTCGAGCCAAGCTTCTCGGTCGATGATGTCGACGCGATCGCCGCTCTGGTCGAGGCCAATGGCGGCACCATCACCTACGCCAAGGCTGTGATCCCGACCGTGGGGGCGCTCATCCGCTTCCTCGACACCGAGGGCAACGATATCGGCGCGATGCAGTATGAGGTCGCACCCCACACATAAGGCGAGTGCCGCCGGATCGAGGGTGTTCAGTCCTCCTGTCGCTATTGCTCCCGCGACGCACTTTTATATTGCGCCAAGCTGCCGGCGAGCACCTCGTCGCTCAACCCCTGCGCCCTAAATGCCGCCGCGGCAGATTCATCCTGCTTGAGCGCGACCAGTGCTTGATTGAGCTGGATTGCCCGGTCCAATTGACCCGCATTGCCTGCTTGACGCTGCAGATCGGACAATGCGTGAATTTGCGTCTGCCGGACATCGTCGGCATCGACCTGCAGCGCGTCGAATCCGTCCTGCCAAGCGTCATCCGTGGCATGAGTGAGCAGTTCGTCGGTGACCTGGCCGAGCGCCGCGACGTCGCCGCGCTTGATAGCCTCGCCTTGGAGCGCGAGCATCTGGCCGATCGGTTTCCGCTCAGCGAGACCAGTGCAGGATTTCGCCTCCCTGGCTTCGGCGGGCGTACGCGCATCGGTGACATAAAGGGCACGCGCTTCGGGCGATATAACGAAGGTCGGCTTCTCCTCGCTCGCCAGTGAGCAGCTGGTGCGGAAATAGGCTCGGATAAGCTTGCTTCGCTCCCGCGCCGGACAGGATTCACCGGTAAGATAGAGCAACCGGCGCGCCCGCATCATAAGAGCGACTCGAAAATTCACCGTCGTACCGCTGGTCTCAGTGCCATAGATTTCCCGCACCTCATCGAGTTCGCATTCGCCATATTGCGCGTTGTAGACGCGAAATTGCGCGGGATCGGCCGCCGTGCGGAGAAGCAGGTTGAGCTGCATCTGATAATTGTCATAAACTACGGCAATATTACTGCGGGCGACGCTGCCCGGCTTGGAGACTGCGCCTCTGAAGTTGGTGGGGCACGGTGCAAGATCGCCACCACCGTCGAAGGATATGCGTTTCGGGGGCGGGGTATTTTCCCAGCCGACGATGATCGACGCTGCCTGTTCGCACTGCGAAGCTTGTGGGGTAGCGCGCACTGGGCCCAACGCCAGCATAGCGACCAGGACAAGTCCAATCTTCCATATCATCCCCACAACTCCCGATTGCACGTCACAAGCCCGTCAGCTTGCGCACGGACCCTTCCTTGTTGACCACACTCACGCCGAGCTGCGTGGCGAGAAAAAGACTGAACCAGCCGATCACCGGGCCGAGAAAACTAAGCAGAAGCTTTTTGACCCCGGCATTGTCGACCCCTTTGAACTCACCATAATAGCGCAAATCGTTGGTTGCAGTGAACTGAGTGAGGACAAAGATGACCGCGACGATACCGATCAGACACAGCACGCAGATGACCAGAATCTCAAACGTCTTCTTGTAGGTTTCACCGACAATGGTAACAGTGGTGGATATGACCGTAAGCAGTGTTGCGAACAGGGTATTCAAGCCTACCCCAGCTTTCATGAACCAGGCTACCGCCCGCCAAGTGTGATTCAGCTTCTCATTGTCAGGGTCTGATTTATCAAGAATATCGGAATTGCCTGCTTGCACGGCAAGCCAGATCATCGCGATGACGGCAATGACCAGCAAGCCGACGCCTAGATAAGCAGCCGCTTGTTTTTGATTTTCAGTCATTGCGGACCCCCTATTCCGGCAACGAAGACTATCCCGGATCGAGAAGCTTGCCAAGCAGTGCCACCGCGCAACAAGAACCACGGAGACGGTCGGCCATAGCCGAGTTGACAAGGCTCACTCCGTGACGGCGGTCACGCTTCGTGAAGGAAAACACCCTCGCTCAAAGCAGCAACCGCACCATCACCACGCCGTGCGGCGCAACGGTCGCCTTGAAGCTGCCCGCCGACCGGCCGAGCGACTTGTGCGCCCACAGATCGCGCACCTCAGCCTTCATGCCGCGCGGATAGCCGAGTTCGGTCCAGTCGACTGAAATCTCGGCCGGTGCCGCTGCCCGGTTGAACAGAACCACCGCGCGGCCGCCGTCCGCGAGCGGCCGCGCCCACACCTCCTGCTCGCCAGTCTTGCGAACCCGGTGGCCTTGTGAACCAAGCGGATCCTGGTCGATCGCGATCACGTCCTTGTTGAGCAGGATCGCTGCCGTTTCCGGGCTCATGTTCGCAATGTCGTTTCCGGCCATCAGCGGGGCCGCCATCATCGCCCAGAGGCTGAAATGGGTACGATATTCAACGTCGGTCATCCCGCCATTGCCGATCTCGAGCATGTCGGGGTCGTTCCAGTGACCCGGCCCGGCAAAAGGCCAGAGCGGCTCATTCAGGTCGATGATGTCCAGCATGCTGTGCGCCCAGGAATGCGCCTTGTCATTGGCCGAATAGCTGTCCCAGATATCGCCGGTGGTGCGCCACAGATTGCCGATCTTGCTGCCCCATAGCCAGGGGCGGTTCTGGCCCCATTCGCACAGGCTGAACGTGATATCGCGGCCGGTCGAGCGCAGTGCGTCCGCCATCAGCGCATAGGCTTCCTCGGCATTGCGGGTGCCGGTCGAACACCAGTCATATTTCAGATAATCGACGCCCCAGCGGGCATAGGTGATCGCGTCCTGATATTCATGGCCCTGGCTGCCGGGATGGCCGCCGCAGGTCTTCGTGCCGGCATCGGAATAGATGCCGAACTTCAGGCCCTTCGAATGGATGTAATCGCCAAGCGCCTTCATGCCGGACGGGAATTTCTTCGCGTCCGCGGTGATGAAGCCATTCTCGTCGCGCGGCGCGTGCCAGCAATCGTCGATCACGACATAGCGATATCCGGCGTCGCGCATGCCGCCCGCCGCTATCGCGTCAGCGACTGAACGGACGATCTTCTCGTCGACATTGCAGCCGAACTTGTTCCAGCTGTTCCAGCCCATCGGCGGCGTAAGGGCGAGACCAATGGCAGTACGCGTTGGATCGCGCGATGGCGGAAGGTGATTGGGGTCGATCACTTCCTGCGCGGCTGCCGGCAGCGCACCGATCAGCGAGGCGAGCATTGCCCAGGCCAATGCCGTGCGCGCCGCACGACGTGTCCATCCAATCATGATTTCCCTCTCCCTGGCCCTTTCGGCTATCGTGCAGCGTCGACCCGGCTTGTGGCAACTGATTTATCATATTTGTTTGTCGTATTGACGATAATGGGGTCCGTGACAGGCGTATTAGTTGTGTGATACACTTGAAGCGCGCTCGAATAGCCGTCATCTAGGCGGCAACAGCGTGGAGACAGTGATGGCGACCGAGACAGAGACCGCGACCACCGATCTGGTGCTGACCCCGCCAGAGCCCGTTCCTGCCCTAGCGCCCGAAAAGGCGGTCGGACTGGTGCCGGTGGACGATGCCAAGCGCACCCAGCTTCAGGAGCGCGTCGAGACCTTCATCGACGATCTGGTCGCGCAGGACGTGAACAGCCCCGAATTCGGCAAGCGAGTCGATGCGATCAGCGCGATGGGCCAGAAGGAAATCCGCGAGGCGGCCGGGCAATCGAACCGCTTCCTCGACCGGCCGGTCAAGGCGATGGATCAGGAAGGCAGCGTCGGCAGCGACCTCGCCGAGCTGCGCCGCACGATCGAGGACCTTGATCCCGGCAAGCGGGGCGACCTGCTCGCGCCGCAAAAGCTGTTCGGGATCATCCCGTTCGGCAACAAGCTGCGCAATTATTTCGACAGCTATAAAAGCTCGCAAACGCACATCGCCTCGATCCTGAAATCGCTTCAGGGCGGCAAGGACGAGCTGCTGATGGACAATGCGGCGATCGACGTCGAGCGGTCCAATCTCTGGAACGCGATGGGCCGGCTCGAGCAGATGATCGTTCTGTCCAAGACGATGGACGAGAGGCTCGAGGAAAAGGCCAACGAGCTCGACCACACTGATCCGGCCAAGGCCAAGGCGATCCGCGAGAGCGCCCTCTTCTATGTCCGCCAGCGCACCCAGGACCTGCTGACCCAGATGGCGGTGACGGTACAGGGCTATCTCGCGCTCGATCTCGTCAAGAAGAACAATGTCGAGCTGGTGAAGGGCGTCGACCGCGCTTCCACCACCACTGTCTCGGCACTGCGGACCGCGGTGACGGTGGCGCAGGCGCTGACCAGCCAGAAGCTGGTGCTCGAGCAGATCACCGCGCTCAACACAACGACCGCGAACATTATCGATTCGACCGGCAAGCTCCTGAAGAGCCAGACCGCGACGATCCATGAGCAGGCGGCGAGCGCAACCATCCCGATCGAGGTGCTGCAGCGCGCCTTCCAGAATATCTACGATACGATGGACACGATCGACGCCTTCAAGCTCAAGGCGCTCGATTCGATGAAGACCACGGTCAATCTTCTCGGCACCGAGGTCGAGAAGTCGAAGGGCTATATCGCCCGGGCCGAGGGCGCTGCGCAGAATGCGGGCGCGGGTGGCGAAACCTTCAAGCTGGAAGCCGTGTAACATGACCGACGTCGATCGCCAGATCGCGCGCAGCAACGAGTTCCTCGATCGGTCGCGCGACCGCGTCCTGACGCAGCGCAGACGCCGGCGTCAGGGCACTGGGCTTGCCAAGCGTGCCGGGCTGATTGTCGGCGCCGATCTCGCGATCGTGATCGCCGCGATCGTGGTCGGCTGGATCATGCCGCTCGGCATGGGCGGCGCATTGCTGGTCGCGGCGTTGCTGGTCGCGGTGACCTTGCTGCTTGCCTTCGTGTCGCTCGAAGCGCCGGTGACACCCGAAAAGCTCGTCGAGGTGCCGCTCAAGGCTCTCCCGCTCAGAACCGAGCAATGGCTCGAGACTCAGCGCCCCGCCCTCCCCGCGCCAATGCAGACCCTGCTCGACGGCATCGGCGTGCGGCTCGAAACGCTGGCGCCGCAGCTCGCGACGCTGAACGAACAGGAGCCCGCGGCGGCGGAGGTGCGCAAGCTGGTCGGCGAGCAATTGCCCGAGCTGCTCAAGGGCTATGCCCGGGTGCCGCAGCCGCTGCGCACCGTCGAACGCAACGGCAAGACGCCCGACGCACAGCTCGCGGAAGGGCTTCAGCTCATCGACCGAGAGATCAGTGAGATGTCAGCCCAGCTCGCCCAGGGTGATCTCGACAGCCTCGCAACGCGCGGCCGGTTCTTGGAGATCAAGTACCGGGATGACGACGCGATGGGGGGCTGAGCCCCTATTTGCCGGCCTCGATGGCCATCGTCCCCGGCGCCTCGTCCCGCATCGAGGCTGCGACTGTCTCCGCGGCCGCCATCACTCGCAGCACATTGCCCCCGGCGAGCTTCGCGACATCGGCATCGCTCCAGCCGCGACGCATCATCTCGGCGAGCAAAGCTGGATAGGTCGCCACATCCTGCAGCCCGGCCGGCAGCTGGTTGCTGAGGCCATCAAAGTCCGATCCGATGCCGACATGGTCCACGCCCGCGACCTTGGCGATATGGTCGATATGGTCGGCGACCTGAGTGAGCGTGGCCTGCGGCTTGGGGTTGTCGAGCTGCCATTGCTTCAGCGCCGCATCGGCCTTGTCCGGCTGGCCGATATAGAGCCCGCCAAAGGGCGGCGTGTTGAGCCGGGCCTTCTCCGCCGCGAACTCGGCCGACCAATGCCGCGTGGCATCGGATACATAGTCGGGCGCGAAGTTGACCATGACGACACCGCCATTCTCAGCGACCAGCTTCAGCACATCGTCCGACACGTCGCGCGGATGATCGACCAGCGCGCGCGCGCTGGAATGCGAGAAGATCACCGGCGCCTTCGACACGCGCAGCGCCCCGCGCATCGTCGCCTCGCTGACATGGCTGAGATCGACCAGCATGCCGATCCGGTTGAGCTCATGCACCACCGCCTCGCCCTGGGGCGTGAGACCGTTGTGCTTGGGGTTGTCGGTCGCTGAATCGGCCCAGTCGATGGTGAGCGCATGGGTCAGCGTCAGATATCCGGCGCCGAGATCGTGATAGGCACGCAGCACGGAGAGATTGTCGGCGATCTGCCCACCGCCCTCCACACCCATCATCGAAGCGATCCGGCCTGCCTTATGGATGCGCCGAACGTCAGCAGCGGTGCGGGCAAGCTCGAAGGTGGCGGGATAACGCGCGACAATGGCGCGGACGAGATCGATCTGCTCGAGCGTCTCCTTGATCTGCTCCAGCGGCGGCAGGCCCGGCGACACGAAGACCGACCAGAACTGCCCGCCGACCTTCCCTGCGCGGAGCCGCTCGATATCGGTATTATAGCGCTTGTCGCCGGTCGCGGGCAGTCGCGTGAGATCGATCATCCAGCGCTTGTCGCCCTCGCGCTCGCGCAGCGTCTCGGCCCAGTCGTTATGGCCGTCGATCAGCGGGGTTTTCTTGAGAACGCGGGCGACCCGGGCTGCATAGTCGGGCTCGGCGGCGGCAGGGGTCGAAGCAAGCGCGACGAGCGCGGCGGTGGCGAGGAGGAGAGTGCGCATGGGCGGAGCGTAGGGGGCGTGCTGGGAGTGGGCAAGCGCGCTCCCTTGTTCCTCCCCGGCACGGGCAGGGGGACCATTCGCCACTTCCGGCGAATGGTGGAGGGGCTTGGAGCGGGGAGACCGTGCCGCGCTCCAAGCCCCTCCACCACCCCGCTGAAGAAGCAGGGCGGTCCCCCTCCCCGAGCAAGCTCGGGGAGGAATTAAGTAGTAGCTACCCTGGCCCGGTCGGCCAGCCGTTCCACCGCCGCTGCGTGTATACCAGGAGCAGTCGCCAAAACGCCAAAAGCCTGTGCACTAGGCGTGTTGAAGTGAAGCGGCTTGCCGAACGCGTCGCTCACCGCAGCGCCTGCCTCGCTGGCGATCAGCACGGCGGCGGCGATATCCCATTCATACCCCCAGCGGAGCGTCGCGACGAGATCGGCCTCGCCCGCCGCAACCATCGCGATGCGGAGCGCAATCGAATTGGGCTTGGCGATTGCGACCAGATCCTGATCGACCTTGGGCAGCACGTCAGTCGGCACCCGCGCACCCGCAAATACAATACGGTCCCCGGCATGGACCGGCTCGCCATTGCGCGTCGCGCCCCGTCCGGCCTCAGCACGCCAGACCTCGTCCCGCGCTGGCGCATCGAGCACACCGATCAAAGGCTGGCCGTCCTCCACCAACGCGATCGAAACGGCCCAGCCCGGGCGGCCACGCACAAAGTCGCGCGTACCGTCGATCGGATCGACCACCCAGAGCCGCGACTGCGCCAGCCGATCGGCATTGTCGACCGTCTCCTCGGACAGCCAGCCGGCATCCGGCACCAAGGCAGACAGGCGACGGCGGATCAGGTCGTTGACGTCGAGATCGACCTCGCAGACCGGATTGCCCGGGCTCTTTTCCCATTGCTTGAAGTCGGTGCGCCACTTCGACAGGGCAAGCGCGCTGGCTTCGCGCGCGATCGCCGCAATGGCGTCCGCCAGAACCTCAGCCACTCGCCACCGTCATTCCGTCGACGCGCAGGGTCGGCGCATTGGTGCCATAGCGGAACTCGAGATCATTGGCCGGGGTGAGGTTCAGGAACATGTCCTTCAGATTCCCCGCAATGGTGAACTCGGCGACTGGCGTCGTGATCTCGCCGTCCTCGATCAGGAAGCCCGCGGCACCGCGGCTGTAATCGCCGGTCACGCCGTTGACGCCCATGCCGATCAGCTCAGTCACGAACACGCCGCGCTTGATATCGGCAATCAGCGTTGCCGGCGGCACGAGCCCTGCGGCGATATGGACGTTGCTGGTCGAGACGCCGGGGCTGCCGCTGGCGCCGCGCGAGGCATGGCCAGTCGGCTCAAGCCCGAGCTGGCGGGCCGAAGCGCTGTCGAGCAGCCAGGTTTCGAGCACGCCGTGCGACACGATCTCGACCGGCGACACCGGCAGGCCCTCGCCGTCGAAGGGCCGCGAGCGCAGGCCGTGCGGGCGGTGCGGATCGTCGCAGATGGTGACGCCGGCCGGAAATATCTGGGTGCCGAGCGCATCGAGCAGGAAGCTGGTCTTGCGCGAAATCGCCTGGCCCGAGATCGCCCCGATCAGATGCCCGATCAGGCTCGATCCCACGCGCGGATCGAACACCACCGGCATCGCGCCGCTGGCAATGCGACCCGGATCGAGCCGAGCGACAGTGCGCTCGCCTGCCCGCGCCCCGATCACCTCGGGCGCCTCGAGCCGGTTGCGGTGGCGCGCCGAATGATAGGCGTAATCGCGCACCATCGACCCGCCCGTTCCCGCAAGCACGCTCGCCGAGAGACCATAGCCTGATGCAGCGTACGCAGCCGCAAAACCATGGCTGGTGGCGAGCGCCCAGATCGACCGCGACGCGCTTGCACCGCCGCCTTCGCTGTTCGACACGCCAGGCACCGCGCGCGCCGCATCTTCGGCCGCCAGCGCGGCTTCCTTCAGCGATTCAGGCGATGCCTCGCCGCCATCGTCAAGGTCGAGATGAGGCGGCGCACCGCGCAGCAGGCGATCCTCAGGCGCAAGGCCGGCCCAGGCATCCTCGGGCGCCTCGCGCGCCATGGCGACCGCGCGCTCGGCGAGGATAGTGATCGCGTCACCCGACAGATCCGAGGTCGAGACGCTGGCCGAGCGGCGTCCGACAAAGACGCGCAGGCCAAGCTCGGCATTTTCGGAACGCCCGACATCCTCGAGCGCCCCGAGGCGGATCGAAACATCGAGCGACGTATCGTCGGCGAATACTGCGTCGGCTGCGTCAGCGCCGGCGGCCTTGGCGCGGGCAACGATATCCTGAGCGCGATCGCGCGCCTGTTCTACGGTAAGCATGGCGCGGACTTAGGGATGCACAGGCCCAACGTCAAAGTGCCGATGACACACCGACGACCAGACAGGCCGCAAACATCAGGAAGCCGGCGAACCGGTTCGAGCGGAATCGGGCGAGGGCATTGTCGCCGTCGTCCGGAACCAGCGTCGCGACCTGCCACACGAAATGGAGTGCGACCGGGAGCAGCGCAGCAAGCGCGATGACATCCGGACGGATCAGCCAGATCGCTCCCGCCCAGAAACCGAGCGCGCCGAGATAAAAAGCCGCTACCCCGGCTTTGACATGGCCGCCCAGCCGCCGCGCCGAGGACCGGATGCCGACCAGCGCGTCATCCTCCCGGTCCTGCAGCGCGTAGATCGTGTCATAGCCAATCACCCACAGGATCGCGCCGCCATAGAGCGCGATCATCGCCTCGATCATCGGCCACCAGCGCGCCTCGAACATCGCCGCATCGGCAGCGGCGAAACCGACCACCGCGCCCGAACCGAAGACAAGGCCGAGCCATGCCTGTGGCCACCAGGTGATCCGCTTCATGAAAGGATAGATCGCGACCAGCGGGATTGTCAGCAGCGCCAGCCCCTTGGCGTAGATGTTGATGTGCCCCCACACCGCGAAGCCGATCGCGACCAGCGCGAGCAGCCAGATCCACGCCGCGCGGAGCGACACCTGGCCGCTGGCGAGCGGCCGGTTGCGGGTGCGCTCCACGCTCGCATCGAGTTTGCGATCGGCAATGTCGTTGTAGACGCAGCCCGCCCCGCGCATCGCGATCGCGCCGATCAACAACCACAGCAGCAGCCACCAGCCGCCGTCCGGATTGCCCGACAGCGCGACGCCCCAGGCGCACGGCCAGTAGAGCAGCCACCAGCCGATCGGCCGATCGAACCGCGCGAGCAGCGCGAACGGACGGATCGTTGCCGGCAGCATCCCGACCAGTCCGCGATGCTGGCTGTCGGGCACGATTTCGGGCGTGGTCATGCCCCGTCTCTAGCCCGATAGCAGCCGGCGGCAACCGCGATCGTCGCGACAAGGCTAATGCTTGGCCGGTGCCGCTTCAGCAGCGTTGTCGGGCAGCTCGGTCTCATTCGACACTGCGCTCTCGTTCCTGAGATCGGCGGCATGCTTGTCCAGACCCAGAGGCGCGATCTGTTTGCCGGTGAGTTTATGGCTCCAGGGATTCATGCCCACGCAGTACCCCGAGAGATTACCGCATTGGCGGATCTCCCCGGTTTCGCCATCGACTACGACGATGATGTTCTGATCGTCAGCGGTCGTCGCCGCGAGCTCATCCTTCGGCTTGTCGGCACCCGCGATATGGGACCAGGTGGGATCAGCCGAATAGATGCCGATGCCGGTATAGCGCCCGTGATGTGGCTTGGTGTCGTCTTCAGTCCAGAACGAGGCCTTGTCACAACCCGAGAGGGCAAGACCCGCCACCAGGATGACGCCGAGATAAGATGCTTTCATGCTTTCCTCCACCCGTCCAGGCGTGAAAGCATATCATAGAAGTGGGAATTACAATCGCGCTTTCTTCGCCCTCAGCGCGAGCCGCCCGCGGTGCGCATGATCCACGCCGCGCCGGTGATCGAGAGCGCCACGAACAACATGGTCCATTCCAGCTGGCTGCCCGGCGTCGCGATGACCCGCGGCAGGTGCAGCAGAAGGACGAACAGCCCGCACACCGTCGCCAGCAGGGTTGCGGCGAGCCGGACACGAATGCCGGTGACGATCGCGATGCCGGCGGCGAGGTGCGCAGTGCCCGTCGCATAGGCCCAGAAGAGCGGCGCCGGAATCCACCCTGGGACCATCTGCGCGGTGAAATCCGCATAGACGAAATGGCTGAGCCCGAAGACGAGCGGGCAGAGCCCGAACAGGATCCGCACCCAGACCAGCACCGGGCCGGTTCTGAGGCGCCTGACATATTGGAGCTGCAGCCCGGCGCTGGCGAGCGCCGATATCTCCGCCACACCCAGCAGCGAGGCGACCGACGGCTTGGCGAAAACGACCGGCACATGGAGGGCGAGAACCCATAAGCCGTACCACAAGGCAAGCATGATCGCGCCGAGCGTCGCGGTGCGGCGAAGCATGGTCGCGACGCCGCCAAGCGCGAGGATGATGGCGCTGAGGATCGCAAGGGCGCCGTGCTGGGCAATGCAGGCCGGAACGGGCTGCCATTGAAGCGCGAAACTGGCGAAGACGAGGCCGATAATGCCGAGGCCGAGCGCGCCCGCGCCGTAAGGCGCGCCGTCCGGATCAATCCCGCCCGATGGCGCGGCAGGTTGCGCGGCGACAGATTGATCGTTCATCGAGACCATCCCCCATTCCGTCGGGCTTCCCACCCGCTTCGCGCTTGAGGCTAACAGGAATCGCGAGGGATGGAACATGCGACTGGAACCAGGATAGTGGCAAAAGGCGCATCGAAGGAACCGACAATGGAAATACGGCAGGATAATCCAGCGGCGCCACATGTGGCCGACCTGCTGGCGCATCATCTCCGGGAATTGCAGGACGTGATGGCCGAACACGCCTTCGCCCTCGACGCGACCGGCTTATCGGCGGCAAACGTCACATTCTGGACGGCTTGGCAGGGTGATGCGCTGGTCGGCTTTGGGGCTTTGAAGGAACTGGACGCCGCCCACGGTGAGGTGAAGTCGATGCGTGCCGCGCCGGCCGCACGCGGCACCGGGGTTGGGCGCGCCATGCTGGGCCACATCGTGATGGAAGCGCGGAAACGCGGCTATGCACGCCTCAGCCTGGAAACCGGAACGGCAACGCTGCACGCCCCGGCGATCGCGCTGTACCGTAGCGCGGGTTTCGTCTCTTGCGGGGCGTTCGCCGATTACCAGCCCAGCCCGCACAACCAGTTTCTAACCCTTGATCTGGCGATCTGAATCCTCGGCTTGCGAATTGCTCAGGCCGTTCGCCGCCAGTTTCGTCACCGCAGACTGCAATAATGCTGGTGCATATCGGCGATGAAAACGGAGCAGCAAACGGAAGAGCAGCGGCATGGTTTTGCGTCCCGTTTTTCGATCCGTCGCCGATGCGATGCCGGTGCCGAAAAAAAGTCGGGTGGCGGCACCATGGCCAACCTTCATCGGTTCCACCATCAGCCATGATCGTGTGCACCCTTGGTAGTCCAACACGAGCAGTTGATGACGTTTCCGCCCCTCCACGGTCCAGGCGGCAAAGCTGTCAATTGAACCGGCGGCCAGCAGGCCGGCTTGTCGATCGGTCGAGGGCTTGGCAACAAGCCATTTCAGGATGAACCGCTCGACCTTGAACAGGCGGCTCGTGTAGAACGCCGTCACGAACTGCTGCTGCGAAACGTCGCCGGCAACATCGGCCGTGAAGCAATCGGTGTAATCACCCTTGGCATGATAGGCGAAGAGCAGCGAATGCTCCGGTAGCGGGCGCAGGACGGGGCGGTTCATATGGACTTTGCTCACATCACGCCTGCCGCAGTCAATGCGCCTTTTCGCCGCATCTGATCTCGAGGTGCTCGATGAAGCAAGGGTCGGAAGCGACTCGATATTGCGCTTTAGTGCCGAGCGGGGACGTATAATGTCCGTGCGGAAAATAGAAGCTGACGACGCTGAATGACCGACGCTTCGGTTGTGCGAACTCAGTGCAATTGATCACTTCCGCGCCGGCATCGAGCTTCAAAGAAGGGGTCGAGCCATCGGGATTTGGCGGTGGCGGGAGCACGGACGGGCCCGGCATAAATCCACGCCGGTGGTCGGTGAAAATCGCTCCGCTGTTATCGAAGGTGAAAGTAGATAGTTGACCGGAGACGTCGCCCGCACCCAAGTCGATTGGCATGTCCAACGCGTGTGCGCTTACGTTCTTGATCACTCGGCAAACCCGGACCTTTTCGGCCTCCACGGACACGCGCTGATCCAGGTGAATGGGCGAAAGTCGCGAATTCGTCAGATCAATCCAGGAAGGCAGCCGCGGCGATCGGATCGTCGTTCTCGCGGAGAGAGCGTCCCCCACGACGCCGATCATGATGGCAATCGCCCCTAAAATTGCGATATCACGGAGACGAAAATAGGGTCTTGGCTGCATGGACCTCTTTTATCAGGATGCTTTCCCACGTTCCAGCAGCGAACAGTTAGCGATCAATTTGGCTAGCCAAGGTCCATACATGGGGGTCGACTGCCGCCCGGACCCTTTCCATCTATTTTCTATCAGGCAGTTGTGAAGCGATTCATTGCGCCACAGCTGCCCGCTTTCCGCACAGATAAACACGCCTGGAGCGGCTGACATTGATCGACCCGGCCGTTCCCCAGACGGGTACCAAAGCTGTGGTTTCGCCACCAGGAAGCCTGATGCCCGCCACCGCTGCCTTGCCGCCGCAATCGACCCGGCGGCTCTTCGTCGAAACCGCGCTCGCCCCAGGGCATACAGCTTAGTCCTTCCTAAGTCCGAGGCTCGAACGGAATCACGCCTGCGTTCCTCAGCATATTGCTCATGCCATCGGCATAGCGATGTGCGAACGCTTCTCGCTCCGCTTGTGGCCGGGCAAAATAATGCTCCACGAGTGTTCCGAAATCCTCGCCGCGCATCGCTGGGGCTTCTACTTTTTCGAGCCAGTCGAACCAATGTCCGATCTCATGCAGCAGGGTGCGAAAGAGTTGGGTGCTCCTCGCGGAGTTCGGTGAGACATGGATTCGATAGCGATTTCCGACACGCTCGACGACATGCCCGTCAACGCGCAAACGATCCAGTTCAACCTGGTCATCCAACGCTAGTCCGGCCGACCAATCGATAACCAAATCCGCCTCTATGGAATCGAGGAGTATCATGGGGCCGGTCGCCACAATTCGCTTCCGCGTGGTCGAGATTTCGCCGGCATAGCGCAGGCGTCCCCATACAGGGGCCAAGATAGCTTGCTTTCGCGTCGGCTGCCGAAAAACCACGGTTTTGATGCCAGCCCAGTCCGATACCGGAACCAGTTCGAGCACGGCGGCAACATCGTCCACCGTGCAGGGATGCCGGCAGCCGGTTCTCAGATTTTCGACGATGAATGTCATGTCGATTCCAGCAACGCGCCGTCGCACGACGCTATGTTCGCCGATCCGATCGAGCACCGAATGGCCCCCGGGATTGGGCACAACCATGCGGTTGTCCTGCCCGTGACCCTGTTTGACAGTGCCAATATCTCGATTGCGTCTCGTGGGATTGAAGCCGGCTCGCATTTCTGATGGGTGCCATCAAACCGTTGGGCTGCCAATGACACTATTGGTTGGAATTCGGCCTGTCTTCGGGCGGGTACCAAAGTCGCGATTTGCCCCCTAAGAAGCCTGATGCCCGCCACCCCTGCCTGGCCGCCGCAATCGACCCCGCGGCTGTTCGTTGAAACCGCGCTCAGCCAGGGCGTGCAGCTTCGCGTCGAGGGGCCGCAGGCGCATTATCTGATCGCGGTGATGCGGATGAAGCCCGGCGATCCGGTGAAGCTGTTCGACGGCGAGAGCGGCGAGTGGCTCGGCATCGCGATCGCGGTCAACAAGCGCGATCTGATGCTCGATGTGACTCAACTGCTGCGCGAGCGCGAGGCGGTGCCCGATCTCTGGTTGTGCGCCGCGCCGCTGAAAAAAGTGCGGATCGACTGGATGGCGGAAAAGGCCTGCGAATTGGGGGTTGCGCGGCTGGTGCCGGTGTTCACCCGGCGCGCGGTAGTCGACAAGCTCAATCTGGATCGGCTTCGTGCACACATGATTGAAGCAGCCGAGCAATGCGGGCGGACTGCGGTGCCTGAGCTGGCCGAAACAGTGAAGCTTCCCGCCCTGCTGCGCGACTGGCCGGCGGGAAGGACCCTGTTCTTTGCTGACGAAACCGGCGGTGAGCCCGCGCTGGAAGCAATGCGCTCACATCGGGGTGCTGCCGCGATCCTGATTGGTCCTGAGGGCGGCTTCGATTCAGAGGAGCGGGAGGCGATCCGCGCGGTGCCCGGCGCGGTGGGCATAAGCCTCGGCCCTCGTATCCTGCGCGCCGACACGGCTGCTGCGGCGGCGGTCAGCCTGTGGATGGCGGCCGCGGGCGACTGGTAATCGCAACGGCGCCCACTAGCGCCCCACCTTCGCCATCGCTACATGCGCGCCATGAGCACGAAGACCGTTTCCACAGAAAAGAAGGCGGTCATCGAGCACCGCGATCAGCTCGTCCAGAGCTTCGCCCGGGGCGAGAAACCCGCCGACCGCTGGCGGATCGGCACCGAGCACGAAAAGTTCGTCTATTCGCTCTCGGACCATCACGCGCCGAGCTATGATGAACCCGGCGGCATCCGCGACCTGCTGATGGCGCTGAAGGAGTTCGGCTGGCAGCCGATCGAGGAAGGCGGGAAGGTGATTGCGCTTTCCGGCGCCGACGGGGCGATCAGCCTCGAGCCAGCCGGGCAGTTCGAGCTTTCCGGCGCGCCGCTCGACAATCTCCACGAGACCTGCGCCGAAACCGGCCGGCACCTCGAACAGGTCAAGGCGATCGGCGACCGCTTCGGCATCGGATTCCTCGGGCTCGGCATGTGGCCCGACAAGACCCGCGCCGAGCTGCCGATCATGCCCAAGGGCCGCTATGCGATCATGCTGCGGCACATGCCGCGCGTCGGCTCCATGGGCCTCGACATGATGCTCCGCACCTGCACCATCCAGGTCAATCTCGACTACGAGAGCGAAGCCGACATGGTGAAGAAGTTCCGGGTTGGGCTCGCGCTCCAGCCGCTGGCGACCGCGCTGTTCGCCAACTCGCCGTTCACTGAGGGCAAGCCCAATGGCATGCTCTCCTATCGCAGCCATATCTGGTCGGATACCGATCCGGCGCGCACCGGCATGCTGCCCTTCGTGTTCGAGGACGGCTTCGGCTATGATCGCTACACTGAGTATGCGCTCGATGTGCCGATGTACTTCGTCTACCGCGAGGGCCGCTATATCGATGCGGCAGGCCTCAGCTTCCGCGACTTCCTCGAAGGCCGGCTGTCGGTGCTGCCCGGCGAGAAGCCGACGCTCGATGACTGGAACGACCATCTCTCGACCGCCTTCCCCGAGGTGCGTCTGAAGACTTTCCTCGAAATGCGCGGCGCTGACGGCGGGCCTTGGGGCCGTATCTGCGCGCTGCCGGCCTTTTGGGTCGGGCTGCTTTACGATGGCACCGCGCTCGACGCGGCCTGGGATCTGGTCAAGCACTGGACCATCGAGGAGCGCCAGGCGTTGCGCGATGCGGTGCCGAAACTCGCGCTGGACGCGCCGATCCCGGGCGGCGGCAAGCTGCGCGATATTGCGGGCCAGGTGCTCGATATCGCCAATGCCGGGCTTACCGCGCGAAACCGCGTCGATGCGTCGGGCAGCAACGAGACTGGCTTCCTCGATCCGCTCCGCGAGATCGTGCGGTCGGGCAAGGTGCCGGCTGAGTTGCTGCTGGACAAATATCACGTCGCCTGGGGCGGCGATGTCAGCAAGGTGTATGACGAGATGCGCTTCTAAACTCCTCTCCCATCGGGGAGAGGAAGCCGGCGCAGCCGGCCAGGGGAGGGCTAGGTCGGAACGGGTCATGGGACTCACAACGAGCCGTTCCGACCTAGCCCTCCCCTAGCCCCTCCCCGAAGCGGGAGGGGATTTTCCCATCGCCCAGGCAATGGACCTCGGCACAGCCCCATTGCGCTCCATCCAGGCCGAATAGTCCCGATAGGCCGGATCAAGCCCAAGATGCCGCTCCTCGGTCCGCGCCCGCCAGTAATACACCCCGCTCACCGCACACATCAGCAAGGTGGCCCGCGCCGCATCGACCACGCTGCCCGTTGTCAGAACCGGAATGGTCGAGATCCACCAGAACAGGTTCTTCGAAAGATAAGCCGGGTGTCGCGAGAACCGATACGGCCCGTGCGTCAGGATGCCGCGGTGCGTGAGGTTCGAGAAGCGGAAGCCGAACGCAATCGTCGCCCAGGCATAGATCGCGGTCAGCCCGACCAGCACCGCGCCGACCAGCGTCAGCAGCAGCGGATGCCCCTGGAACCAGTGAGTCCAGTCAGCCGTGCCGATATGATAATCGAGCGGGCCGCCCTCGCTCATCAGGATGAAGGGCGGGTAGCAGATCAGCGCCGCCATCCACGCCGCTGCGAACGGGTTCGCCGTGCGGATATGCGAATCGAGCGGGCGCAGCGCCACGATGTAACCGGCCGTCGCAAAGGCGACGTCGATCATGAACATGAAGGTGATCAGCCAATTGGCCAGCGCCACCGGATCGTGCAGCACCTGGCTGACGTCGCCGCGGATGACATCGCCGAAGCCGCCCGGCACGATCGCCACCATGAAGGCCGTGAAGAACGCCTTCACCGCCCAGCTGCGCAAATGGTTGAAGATCGCCTCGCTGTCGACCGGCTCCTTCAGCCCCATCAGCCAGGCGCCAAGCGACCAGCAGCCGTCCTTCGGCTCCACCGCATGGCGATCGATCCACAGGATATAGGGGATCGAAGCGACGAACAGGATCGGCGCGGCAGCCATGAAACACCACATCGAGAAGGAGAAATTGCCCTCCCAGTAGAAGCGCCCGGTGCCGTAGATCAGCGCAATCCCAGCCCAGGTGAGCCACAGGCCGGCAAGCTTGGTCAGGCTGATGTCGAGCGTCTCGCGCCATGGCTTGCGGTTCGACCAGTCCATGCCGGTCGAGGGGTTGCGATGGACCTTGTCGACGAAAACCGACCACAGCACCATCGGCAGAGCGCACGCCGCGACATTGACCAGAGCCGCAAAGGGCCCGTCCATCCCGAACCAGCGCGCAACGCCGATCCAGCTGAGCATGCCGGCGAGCCCGACCATGCCGACGCCGGTGCTGACCGCGGATTGGGGCCGCGGATCGGCCTTGGCCGCGCCGGCGAGAGCGGTGTCGTGATACATTGCGGGCGACATAGCCCCGCAATGGTAAGCAAGCCGTGAAGGATACCCCCGCGCGCTCCTTTACCCCCGCCCGTACAGCGGCATAGCCGTCGCCATGATCGTCATGAACGGGATGTTCGCGTCGAGCGGCAGGCTTGCCATATGGACGACCGACCGGGCGACATGGGCGACGTCCATGCGCGGCTCCGGGCTGGTGCTGCCATTGGCCTGAAGGACGCCGGTCGCCATCGGTCCGCTCATCTCGGTCACTGCATTGCCGATATCGATCTGCCMGGCCGCGACGTTGCAGGCGCGCCCATCGAGGATCAGCGACTTGGTGAGGCCGGTAATGGCGTGCTTGCTGGCGGTGTAAGGCGCCGACATCGGCCGCGGCAACGTGGCCGAGACCGAGCCGTTGTTGATGATCCGCCCGCCCTGCGGCGTCTGCCGCCGCATCATGCCGAGCGCGGCCCGGGCGCAGAGCATGCTGCCGGTCAGGTTGACGTCGATGATCTCCCAGATCGTCTCGACCGGCAGTTCGTCGAGCGGGACTGCCGGCGCACTGGCCCCGGCATTGTTGAACAACAGGTCGAGCCGCCCGAAGGTCTTCGCGACCTGCGCGAACAAGGCGTCGACCGCGGCGGGATTGGTCACGTCAGTCGCCACCGGCAGCATCCGTGCGCCGCCTGCGAGCCGCGCGGTCTCCTCGATCGCGGCGGCGTTGCGCCCCGCCAGCGCGACGGACCAGCCCGCTTCCCTGAGCGCAAGCGCCACTGCGCGACCTATGCCGCTGCCGGCGCCAGTGACGATCGCGATACGCGCCATTGCGAATCCCCTAAGTACCCAGAATCCTTGGAGTTGCTCGTTGCACATCCGGAGCGCTTGCGCCATCGCCACCTTGTCGGTAATTCGGCGCCAGCGCGGGTATAGCACAATGGTAGTGCAGCAGCCTTCCAAGCTGAATACGCGGGTTCGATTCCCGCTACCCGCTCCAATCTCCTGAGGAATCGCACGCGATGGCCGCCAGCACGCTCGACGCGAGGGCAGCGATCATATCGGTCGGGCGCTGGCTCGATTCGAAGGGCTGGGCGCCGGCGACCGCGGGCAATTATTCGATGCGGCTCAACGACGGCAGCTTCGCGGTTACGGTCTCTGGACGTCACAAGGGCCGACTCACTGAGCACGACGTGATGCGCGTTGATGCGGCGGGGCATGCACTCGACGGCAAGAAGCCCTCCGCCGAGACCGCGCTCCACCTCGCACTTTATCGCGATTTCCCCGAGGTGGGTGCGGTGCTCCACAGCCATTCCCCCGCCGCTGTCGGGCTGACCCGCGCTTTTCCCGACGCTGACAGCTACACGCTGGCCGACCATGAGATGCTGAAGGCCCTGCCCGGCATCGTCACCCATGAGACAGAGGTCACGCTGCCGATCGTCGACAACAGCCAGGACATGACCGTGATCGACGCCGCCGTCGCGCCGCGCCTGCTGGCGCCGGGTGCGCCGCCCGCCTATCTTATCCGCGGCCACGGCCTCTATGGCTGGGGCCGCGACATGGCCGAGGCCGAGCGGGTGATCGAGGCGGTCGAATGGATGATCGCCACCGAGCTCGCCGAGCTCACATTCCGGCAAGGAGGCAGGCGATGAGCCGATTGCAGGTTTTCGACGAGGCGGACGGCACCGCACCGCTGCTCGACACAGGCGATGGCGACGCGATTGCCGCTGAGCTCGCCACCATCGGCGTCCGCTTCGAGCGCTGGCCGACCCGCGAGCTGCCTGAGCCCTCAGCGATCCTCCAGGTCTATGCATCCGAGATCGAGGCGTTGAAGGCGGAAGCCGGATATCAGTCAGTCGATGTCGTCGCGCTCGCGCCCGATCATCCCGACCGCGAGGCGCTGCGGGGCAAGTTCCTCTCCGAGCATACGCACGGCGAAGACGAGGTCCGCTTCTTCGTCGATGGCGAGGGGCTGTTCACGCTCCATCACGAAGGACGCGTCTTCAACATGCTCTGCACCAAAGGCGATCTGATCTCGGTGCCCGCCGGCATGCGCCACTGGTTCGATATGGGCCCCGCGCCGCGCTTCACCGCGATCCGGCTGTTCGCGAACCCGGATGGCTGGGTCGCGCGCTTCACCGGCGACGATATCGCCGCGCGCTTCCCGCGCCACGAGCCAGCACTCGCCTGAATGCCCCGCGCGATCCTGACTGACATCGAGGGCACGACCTCGAGCATCGCCTTTGTTGCCGAGACCCTGTTTCCCTATGCGCGGGCACGGTTGCCCGCTTTCGTGGCGGCCCATCCGGACGAGACGGCGCCGATCCTCGCCGAGGTCGCGGCCATGGAGCCGGGTGACCCGGTCGCAACGCTGACGCGCTGGATCGACGAGGATCGCAAAGCGACGCCGCTCAAGACGCTGCAGGGGATGATCTGGGCTGACGGATATCGCGAGCGCGCCTTTACCGGGCATATCTATCCGGATGCTGCGGCGGCACTGCGACGCTGGCATGAGGCGGGGATGGCGCTCTACGTCTTTTCATCAGGCTCGGTGGCCGCGCAGAAACTGCTATTCGGGCATAGCGACGCCGGCGATCTGACCCCGCTCTTCTCGGGATATTTCGATACGACCACCGGGCCGAAGCGCGAGGCCGCATCCTATCGTGCCATCGCCGATGCGATCGGCCTGGCGGGTGACGAGATCCTGTTCCTGTCGGACACGCCCGAGGAGATCGTCGCCGCGCGGGAGGCCCGCCTCTCGGCGCTGTTGATCGATCGTGACGGCGCGGCCGGCGATATCGCCACCTTCGAGGATGTGGACGCATGAAGCTCGACGGTACCCACCAGCGCTCGATCAAACGCACCGCTGACGGCCGCGGCGCCTGTATCCTCGATCAGCGCGAACTGCCGTGGAAGATCGTCTGGGTCGAGCTCCGCAGCATGGCCGAGGCCGAGCAGGCGATCCGCGAGATGTGGACGCGCGGCGCGCCGCTGATCGGGGCGACGGCGGCATACGGCCTGGCGATGGCGCTGGCCGAGGACGGATCGGACGCCGCGCTCGACGCAGCTTATGCGACTTTGCTCGCATCGCGGCCGACGGCGGTCAATCTCCGCTGGGCGCTCGACAAGATCGTCGATGCGGTGCGGCCGTTGCCGCCAGCCGAGCGCGCCGCCGCCGCCTTTGCCCGGGCCGACGCGATCTGCGACGAGGATGTCGAGCTCAACCGCGCGATCGGCGAGCATGGCCTCGAGCTGTTCCGCGTGCTCCATGCGAAACACCCGGACCGCCCGCTCAACATCCTGACGCATTGCAACGCCGGCTGGCTGGCCACCGTCGATTACGGCACCGCCACCGCGCCGATCTATCTCGCCCATGATGCCGGCATCCCGGTCCATGTCTGGGTCGACGAGACCCGGCCGCGCAACCAGGGTGCGTTGCTCACCGCTTTCGAACTGACTGGCCACGGCGTGCCGCACACCGTCATTGCCGACAATGCCGGCGGCCATCTGATGATGCAGGGGCAGGTCGATGCTGTGATCGTCGGCACTGACCGCGTCACCGCGAACGGCGATGTCTGCAACAAGATCGGCACCTATCTGAAGGCGCTCGCGGCGAAGGACAATGACGTGCCTTTCTACGTCGCCCTGCCCTACACGACCTTCGATGCCGGCACCGCGACCGGGGCTGACGTGCCGATCGAAGAACGCAGCGCGGACGAGGTCACCCATGTCGCCGGCGAAGGCGGGAGCATCCGCGTGACGGCATCGGGCGCCGCCAACCCCGCCTTCGACGTGACGCCCGCCCGGCTGGTGACGGGCTATCTGACTGAGCGGGGTTTGTTGGAAAAGGTGTGATACTCCGAGCCTCCGACCTATACCTGTCGTATCCACCGAGCCGGGCAAACGCCGTTGAAGCCTGTGGCGGCACATCGGCCAAAGTCGCATAGGTTTAAGACTCCACCAGCGAGGCCCTGAGTGTTTGACGTTGCGTTCATACAGGAAGAGGGCAGCGGCCGGCTGATGCACGAAAGCGTGCTGGTACGAGATCATTGTATCCAAAAGGGGATCGATACCGAGCTCTACACCCCGAAGCGTATTCAACGGCGCCAGCTTCCTTTGACTAGCCGATCTCTCGTTTTTGGTAATATCGATTGCATGCACGGCGCGATGCGTCAGCTGAAGATTCCCATTCCCGACGCGAGATATTATCCAGCCTCGTTAAGGAAGTACCTGCATCGCAATGTCTGGCAAGAGACATTGGGAAATGTCCGAACGCGCCTCCACGACGCGGGCACACCCGTCTTTGCAAAGCCGGCATCCCGGGCAAAAATCTTCACGGGTCGCGTCTTTTCGAACCACGCCGATTTCTATCACACAGGCGGGACAAGCCGGCACGAGCCGGTATGGTGCTCCGACGTTGTCGCCTGGCGATCGGAATATCGCGTGTATGTCATCGGAACCGACTTGGTCTCAGTCGACCATTATGACGGCGATGAGGATGTGACGCTTGATCTGGATGTCGTCGCCATGGCTATCAAAGATTATGCTCAATCGGGCGAAGCACCCGTCGCTTATGGCATCGACTTTGGCATTCTGGCGTCGGGAGAAACGGCGTTGGTGGAAGCAAATGACGGCTATTCTCTGGGCGCTTACCAGATTGGAAGTAACGCATACGGGCGACTGATCTTCGCGAGGTGGCTACAATTGCTCGAGACATCCCGCGAATAGGGATCACGCAACATCGTTGGCCGTTTTGAATGAAGGCGCTCGCAGCGAAGACAATGACGTGCCCTTCCATGTCGCCCTGCCCTACACGACCTTGGACGCCGGAACCGCGACCGGGGCTGACGTGCCAATCGAGGAACGCTGCGCCGATGAGGTTACGCATGTCGCGGGCGAGGGTGGGAGCATCCGCGTGCACGCTAGATCCGGCCCGAATTATGTCATGCCCTTCGGCCCTTTTGGCGCGAAGTGGCATTATGTCACTCGTAGTATTATCATTATATATCAATATATTGATTAAATCTCCAACATCGCGCTCGTGTTGGAGAGTGTGACATAATTCGTCAGGCCTGGTCCAACAAACCCCGCTCAGTGAGGTAGCTCGTCACCAGCCGAGCAGGCGTCACATCGAAGGCGGGGTTGGCGGCCCCCCGATGCCGTCAAGGTCGCCTGATCATCCGCTCCAGCGCCGCATCCAGCGTCGTATCCTGCTTGGCAAAGCACAGCCTGACCACACTGGTGACTGGGTCCTGCGCATAGAAAGCCGAGACCGGCACCGAGACCACCCCCGCCTCCTCGATCAGCCATTCGCAAAAAGCGACGTCGTCCATATTCACGCCCGATCGCGGCAGATCGATCGACAGGAAATAGGTCGCCGCACTCGGCAGCACCGCATAGCCGAGCCGGGTCAGCCCCGCCGCCAGCCGATCGCGCGAACGCTGATAGCCAGCCCGCATCTCCGCGAAATAGGCGGCGTCCTTGCCAAGGCCATAAGCCGCGCCAGCCTGAAGGTTGGGCGGCGTGGTGAAAGTCAGGAACTGGTGCGCCTTGGCCAGCACCTGGGCGATCGGCGGCGCGGCGCACATCCAACCGACCTTCCAGCCGGTCAGCGAGAAGATCTTGCCGGCCGATCCGATCTTCACCGTCCGCTCGCGCATGCCGGGAAAACCGATCAACGGCCGGTGGATCGCCCCGTCGAACACGACATGCTCCCAAACCTCGTCGCAGATCGCGATCGCATCATGGCTCGTGCAGAAATCGGCGAGCAGCTGGAGTTCCGCGACGCTGGTCATCGTACCGGTCGGGTTGAGCGGGCTATTGAGGATGACGAGCCTGGTCCGCGGACCGGCCACGCCGGCCAGCGCCTCAGCGGTGATACGCCACTCAGGCGGCTCGAGCCGCACCAGCCGCGCCACCCCGCCCGCACGCTCGACCAGCGGCAGATAGGCATCATACATCGGCTGGAACATCACCACTTCATCGCCCGGCGAGACGAGCGCGAAGATCGCGGCGGCAATCGCTTCGGTAGCGCCTGAGGTGACGATCACCTCCTCGAACGCGAGATCGAGCCCCTGATGCACCCGGTAATGGTCGGCGACCGCCTGACGCAGCGCCGCGGTGCCAGGCATCGGCGGATATTGGTTTGAATCCTCCATCAACGCGCGGGCAGCCTCGGCCAGCACATCCTCTGGCCCCCTTCCATCAGGAAAGCCCTGCCCCAGATTGATCGCGCCGGTCGCCCGTGCACGAGCCGACATGGCTTCGAAGATGGTGGTGCCGAGCGATGTATAGACCGGGTTCATGGCCCGACCATGCCGCAGCCCGCCGCGCTTCGCCAGCATTTGCGAAGCGTTGGCACACCGCCAGGTGGTTGCTTCGGAACACCAGATTGGCCAGAAGGCAGGCGGCGCTGCAGCAACGCCATCGCTCAGCGGCTGTATCTCGGGGGTGAGCGCTTGTTTTCCTATATTGTTTCGGGACTTGGCGTTTCCAGCGAGATCGCGCTTCCAGGACTGATTCCCGACGAATCGGACAGCTCGGACCCCGATATCACGATCCGCAGCGGCGACGTGCCGCTGGCCCTCGAAGGCGCCACGGCGAGCGGGCCGACCTGGCAACTCGGGGGTGAGCATTTCCTTCTCACTATTCCGGGCATCCTCCGGATGCTGCTGACCGGAGGCCGCGAGATACTGTTCGAAACCGAAAGCGGTGTCTCGAGGGAAGAGGCAGCGGTTTTCGTCAGCGGCACCGGCTTCGGCATCCTCCTCCATCAGCGCGGGCGGATCGTGCTCCATGCGAGCGCCGTGCGGGTCAAAGACAGCGCCGTCCTGTTCTGCGGCCCCTCGGGCGCGGGCAAGTCGACCTTGGCGGCCGCGTTGGTCGACGCCGGCTATGATCTCGTCACCGACGATTTCTGCGGCCTTTCCATTCACGCCGATGGCAGCCCCTGGGTCGAACCCGACGGGCGCCAGTTGAAGCTGTGGCAGAATTCCATCGACCGGCTGGCGCTCGCAGAACGTCGCGCCGCGCCGGTGCGATCGACGATCCAGAAATATTATGTCGAGCCACGCGCCGCCACCGCCTCGGCTTTGCCGCTCGCGGCGATCTATGTGCTGCGCGAGGTGCGGCCGCCGTTCGCGCCGGGCATCGCGCGGCCCAATATCGTCGATGCCGGGCTGATGGTCCGGAACAACGCCTATCGCCCGGCAATGGTGCGGCGGATGGCGCAGATGGACCTGTATTTCCAGGCCGCTGCCACGATCGCGCAGCGCGCCGGCATTTTCACACTGACTCGCGAAATCAATTTCGCCCGATTGCCCACGGTAATCGGCTGGCTCGAGGCGCATTGGCGCGAGCTCGGCCTGCTGGAGCGGGCGGCTTGAGGCGGACCTTCTGGCTCGCCTCCTATCCGAAATCGGGCAACACCTGGTTCCGGATGCTGGTAGCGAATCTGCGGCAGGACAAGCCGGTCGATATCAACAACTTGCCGGAGCATAGCGGCATCGCCAGCGCGCGGAGTTGGTTCGACAATATCATGCTGTTTCCGTCCGGGCTCCTGACGCACGAAGAGAGCGATCGCCTGCGTCCTCGCGTCTATGAGGAGATCGCGCGCGACATTGGGCAGGGCGATCTCGACGGGCCCGAAGCCCGGATCGGCGATGTCCGGTTCGTCAAGACGCATGATGCGTGGACCTATACGAGCAATGGCGAGCCGCTGCTTGGAGGGCTCAAGGGGGCCGACGGCGCGATCCTCATCGTTCGCGATCCGCGGGATGTGGCGCCGAGCCTGGCCAATCACAACAACCAGTCGATCGACCAGTCGATCGCGTTCATGGCCGATGCAAAGGCGGCATTTTGCGGCCACCGCGATCGGCAGCCGAATCAGCTTCGCCAGCAATTGCCGCGGTGGAACGGCTACAACGCCAGCTGGCTCGACCAGGCCGATATTCCGATTCATCTCGTCCGCTACGAGGATATGCAAACCGACGCGGCTGGCGTTTTCCGGCGCGCCATTGCCTTTGCCGGGATCGAGATCAGCGCTGACGAAGCCGAGCAGGCGGTGCGCTTTGCCGATTTCGGCGAGCTCAAGAAGCAGGAGACTGAACGCGGATTTCGCGAGGCGCCGCAGGCTGCCGTGGCCGGCGGCTTCTTCCGGCGCGGCGTTTCGGGCGCGTGGCATGATGAGCTCACTACTGAGCAGGCGGCCAAAATCGAGGCGGATCACGCTGACATGATGGCGCGTTTGGGCTATCCGCTCTCCGATAGGCACGACGAAAGGATCGCAAGTTGATCGAGCGGAAGGGAGATTGGCTCAGCGCGCGGGTGGGCGACGAGATCATGATGATGAGCCCGGAGCACGGCAAATATATCGGCGTCAACGAAGTCGGGGCGCGGATCTGGGAGCTGATCGAGACACCCAGGGAGGCCGCGACCGTCTATGCCGAGTTGCAGCGCGAATTCGATGTGTCGCCCGAGGATTGCGAAGCCGAGGTCAACAGCTTCCTGGCGGAAATGGAGAAGCATGGCGCAGTCTCAGTCCGTCGCGCATAAGGTCCGCACCGCACTCGTGATGGGGCCACGGCGGCAGTTGCTCGTCATCGAGGCGAGCGCGAGCATGGCGATCGCGCGGATTTCGTTGGCGATCTATCCGTTCCGCAAGCTTGCAAAGCGTTTCGGCGCGTTCGTTCCGCCAAACGATCCGCGGGTACTCGCCAGCGCGGCGAATGCGGCCGAGGGACACGCACGCACGGCCCGGGAAATTGGCTGGGCGGTGCGTACGGCTGCACCCTGGATGCCGTTCAGGTCAGTGTGCCTGCAACAGGCAATGGCCGCCCACGCCATGCTGAAGCGGCGTGGTGTTGGCAGTGTAATGCATTTCGGCGCGGGCAAGGGCAATGACAAGCCGATCGACGCCCATGCCTGGCTCGACGCAGCCGGGGTCAAGGTAACCGGCTATCCGGTTGCGCCGAACCTTTCCGAACTGGGGTGCTTCGTCTGAATCCGCGATGAGCGGCGGCTGTCACGTCCGCAGTTCGAAAGGCACCGATCGTACTTCGGCGATCTTGATTGTCGCCTATTGATCAGGCATTTCCAGCGTCAAAGGGGCGGCGAGGCCGCCGGCACCAACCGGGGACATATATGATCGACGCAATGACCGCCTGCCAGGAATTCGATCCTCATGTCGGAACCGATTTCACCATCATCGGCTCCGATCCAGCAATCGTCCTGAAGCTCATCGAAGCGAAGCAGCTCAAGTCCACCGGGGTAACCGATGGCCTCCGTACGCCCTTTTCCCTGCTGTTCCAGTCGACCGACGAACGCGTGCTGCAGCAGCAGATATTTGGTCTGGAGCATCCGGAGATGGGTGCGAACGAAATATTCCTGGTCCCGGTCGCGCAAAATCCGACCGGCATTCAATACGAAGCGACCTTCAACTGACCGACGATTCGGCGACGCGCTCCATTTCGAGATAGACCTCCGTATCGCAAATTTCGGTGAAGCCCAAACGGCGGTAGAGCCGCAGCGCGGGATTATAGCGTTCGACGAAGATGCCGACCCCTTTGCCCCTGGCCGACGCACCCTCGATCAACGCCTTCAGAATAAGGCTTCCCACGCCCTTGCCGCACCATTCGGGCATCAGCGCGATATCGACGATATGGACCTGGGTGACGCGCTCTTCCAGATATAGCCGCCCGATCGGGGCCCCATCATGCTCGATCACGTCGAAGACGCAACCGTTCAGAACCGTACGGTAATGATGGCGCTGCGCACCGAATTGCTGCGCGAGAAAGGCCTGTTTCTGCTCGGCGCTCCAGTTGGTGATCGGCGCGAGTTCGGCCTCGCGCGTCGACGCGTACAGCGCCATCAGGAACGGCGTGTCTTCGTCAGCCTCAGGGCGAAGCCGATAGCCTTGGGAAAGCAACGCCGCCGGCAATTCGAATACCGGCGGCGTCTCGGATATGGTCACGGAAATCTCGCCGATCGCGCCTGTCAGTTGCGCGACGGGAAGATGCCGAACAACGCGATCACGAACATGATGACGAGATAAGGCTGCTGGTTGGCATGCGGCTGCGAGCCGCCGCTCGGGAGGATCGCGTTCGCCTCCATCGCAACCGCCGGAGTCGCGGCATCGGCATAGGCCATGCCTGGCGCCGAAAGGCCCAGCAACGCGTTGCTCGCCGGCACCCCGACGTTCTGCGCCGCGTTCGCCGGAGTCAGGGTGGCGCTGTTGAGCGCGTGATTGTGAGATGGCAACTGCGCGTCAGTCAGCGTGACGCTCGCCGCGCCGCCGACTTCGCCCAAGTCATAGGTGCTGAGCCCAACTCCGGACCCAAAATGCATCGGCGCATTGGCCTGCATGTTGGGCAGCGCGAAGGTCGTCTGGCCGTTGCCGCCATATGTGGTTCCGAGGATCGAGAACAAAGCGGTATTCTGGCTGATAGACATAATCTGCCCGTCGCACGCCGCATAATTGGTCGGCGCGAAATTGAATCCGACGGTCTTGATCTCGCCAATGAAAGGTTGGGTCATGATCGAAAATCTCCGGAGACTAGTTGCGGCTGGGGAATATGCCTTCGACGGCAATGATGAACGTGACGCACAAAAAGGGCATTCGGTTTTCATGCGGCTGGTTGCCGCCGTCCAGACCGACGCTGGTCGCCGCCATCGGAACGACGTTCATCGTGCTCGTTCCCGGCACGACATAGAAGGTCGCGGGTGGGGGCGGGGACGGATTCACTGGCGCGGCAGGCAACGCCTTGTTCGAAGGGCCCGGCAGATTCCCCGTGTCCGATGTCGCGTTGAGTATGTGGTTATGTATCGGCATCTGGGTGCTCAGCAGCGTGACCGATTCGCTGCCGCTCATTTCGCCGATGACGCGCGGGGTGAGACCCGGGCCATTCCCCTGATTCATCGGCAGCCGGCCCTGCATATTGGGCAGCGCAAAGGTCTGTACTCCGTCGCCGCCATAGGTGGTGCCCAGCAGCGAGAACAGCGCGGTGTTCTGGGCGATCGACATGATCTGCCCATTGCACATGGCGTAGCCTCGGGGCGCGAAATTGCCACCGAACATCTTGATTTCACCGAGATAAGGTTCAGTCATGTCATTCTCCCTGGCATGCGGCCGAGGTTGTCATTGTCAGTTGCGCGACGGGTAGATGCCTGTGAGCGCAATAGAATAATTTATGGCCAGGTAGGGCTGCATGTTGTTATGCGGCTGGCTTCCGCCTGCGACGCCGATCGCGTTCGGCGCAAGCGGCACCAGGACATGGCCTCGCGCGTAGAAATCCGCATTTGGCGAATTATCCGTCGCCAAGGTGTTGCCGGTGGCCGGCCGCTTGTTTGCCGCGGCGGACGTCCCATAGAGCACATGGGCGTGCGCAGGCATTTCGGTGGTTAGAAGCGTCACCGTCTCCGAGCCGGCCACGGTGCCGACGGGATTGTTGCTGTCCCGGTGGACCGGGGCGCGCCCTCGCAGATCGGGAAGCGCGAAGGTCGTCTGGCCGTTGCCGCCATATTGCGTACCAAGCAGCGAGAACAGAGCGGTATTCTGGGCGATGGGCAATATCTGCCCCGAGCAGGTTGCCCAACCACGCGGCGCGAAATTAAACCCGAATGCCTTGATTTCGCCTAGGTAAAAATCTGTCATGGCAGCCCCTCACACTATCATGGGGGGGGCCGTCGCGAACATCCGCCCCCCCGCGTCTTCTCTGCAAATGTACGCATCCGCCAGACAGACACAATAGCAAAGTTTTGGAAAACTCGCCGGCATAGTCAGTACCGCACCTCGGTGAATCAAGAGCCTACAGCCATCGGAGGCAGCAACGACGCGGCGAATATTTGCAACCGATCCGGTTCTTCTTAGGTCATTGAGCGGGCCCTGTGCCGCTCCCCTGAATAGGTTTCCCCGATTGCCACAGACACGCATGTTGCACGATCGGCGGCCCTCTGGCATAAACCACTTCGCTATTAGCTGGGCGCACCGTGCCACGTTGGGAAGAGTTAATCATGCCTTTGAACAAGTCGAGCGATACGGTTGCCGGGTCCGCACTAGATATTTCGGTGATCGCTGGCGCGCGCAAACCATGGTCGACGCCGCGGGTGATCGTTTCCGAATCACGGTCGACTGAGGCGCACGTCAACGCCGCCACCGACGGTGTTACGCCGACTTACGGACCCTACGGGTCCTGAGATCGCCGTCGGTTTAAAGGGGCGCCCGGAATCCCGGGCGATTCGGCGCTTGGGCGATATTAGAGATTGTTGCGCTCAAACCAGGCGATGAAGCGCGCCAGCGCGATTACCCTGGTGGCGACGTAAAGCCGCCGATGATCCGCCATGCGTGATTCATCCGCGCCCGCGACCATCTTTCCCAGCCTGTCGAAGTCCATATAGCGGGACAGCCGGCCGTCGCGGTCGAGCGCGCGCGCTTCGGCAAGCGCGGCGGATGCGCTCCCATTCGCCATCCGGAAGAGATCCGGCTCCTCGGCATCGTTGCCCGGCCCGCGCGCTAAAAGACGCGCTGGCAGAATATCCGCCAAGACATGACGGGCGAGGTACCGTTCCAGCCCCTCCTTGAACTGCAGCGATTCGGGAATGGCGAGGCCAAGCTCGACAACCCTTTTATCATGAAACGGGCGCGATAGGTCCAGGCCGTGTGCGGCCGCGAGCGTCGCCTGGTCGGGCGGCTGCGCCACGATTTTGCACAACAAATGCAGCCAGCGCTCGCGCCAGCGATTATGGACCGGCATGGGCTGGCGCAGCCGCGATGCGTCGATCACACCACGATCGAACAAAGACCGGGCGAACGCGTCGTTCACCGGTCGGGTCTGCCAGATCGGCTTTCTTCCACGCCGCAGGGACTCGACCGCGGCGAGCGCCCGAAGCGGTGCGACCGCCGGGACGACTTCATATCGCAACAACTGCAAGGCAGTACGCCCCGTCGTCCGCATCCTCGCCCGGAATTCGCGCACGAACCGCCGGAAATGGCCGCGACGCAGGATCCGCCCCAGCATCGCGCGCGCGTTGACGTTGACGGTGTAATCACCGCCATGCCCGTCCAGCACCAGGCGGGCGCGGGATTCCGCCGCGATCCTGTACAGGCCGCGCCGGACATAGGCAGTGCCGGCGCTATCGTCAGTCGCAGCGAACGACGCCTCAATGTCGCTGAAAATACCCTCTTCGCCGCGCACATAATAATGCAGGTCGATGAAAGGATAATGGCGAAATGCCTCGGCGGCGGCGCGGGCATCCTTGACCGCGCGCTGCTCGCCCTCCGCCAGAACCGAGGAGACGGCGACGATCCGGCGGCCCTGCGCCGCCACGATCGGGCCAGCTAGCGCGGCGATGCTGCCGCTGTCGAATCCGCCGCTGAAGAGCAAGGCCGGCGCCCGAATCAACCGCCGCACCCGGCACGCGACCGCCTCTTCGATCACCCGGCGATAGGCGTCGAGATAATAGGATTCGTCATGCCCGGCATGCTCGGCACCAGCGCCCGGCGTCCAATAGGATTGCAGGCTCAGCGCGCCCGCGTCGTCCAACTGCAAGAGCGTACCGCCCGGAAGCAGGGCGATCGATTCGTAGAGCGTTGTCCCCAGCGGAGGATCGATCGGGAAGAGCAGGCGCCTACCGATTCCAACTTCGGAGAGTTGGCGCGGTACGCCTTCGACGGCCCAGAGCGCCTTGATCTCGCTCGCAAAGGCAAAAAAAGAGCCATTGTGGTGATAATAAACACCGCGCTGGCCCATGGGATCGCGTCCGAGCAGCAAGCTGCGCGCCCGCGCGTCCCAGATTGCAAAGGCGAAATCGCCGAGCAAATGGTCCGCGCAGGCCGCGCCCCAATGCCGGTACGCGGCCAGCAGCACCGCGCTGTCGGGCAGGTCGCAAAGGGCGGATTCAGTGATACCGATCGCCGCCGCCAGCGCTTCGCGATTGTCGAGCCGCAGGTCCGCGACGAGAGTCAGGTCGCCATCCTGTATCGGCTGCGCTTCGAGAAAATCCTCGGTGTTCACCCGGAGCAGGCAATGGCCCATCGCCATGTTGCCCTCGACCACGGTCCGCCGCCCGTCCGGACCACGATGTGCCAGAATATTGCCCATGCGCTCGATCTCGCGCGGCGGGACAGGCGTGCGGTCGAACCGCACGATCCCGAAGATCGCGCTCATCCGTCCGCAGCCAGGCGCAAGGCCTCGAGGCGGCGATGGTTTCCGTCGAGATGGGCCGCGGCAAGGGCGCGAATATTAGCGTCCGCCGCCTGCTGCTTTGCTTCGTCGTCGCGGACGAAGGAACGGGCCGGCGCCTTGGCATCGCGCCCCGCCGCCTCAAGCATGGCGGTGCGTACCCGGGCGTCCGGCTCGATGCCGAAATGCGGCAGGATCGATTCCTCCACCGCCCCCGGAAGGTCCGCATAGTTGATCAGCAACCCACCGCCCAGGCTGATATGGTCGAGCACCGCCTCGCCAATCCGCCCCAGCGCGCGGGCGCCAAATTCATCAATCGGCATCTCCATCGCATTCGCAATGCCATAGGGATCGTACGGCAGCGCGCCGGGCACGGTCTGGATTCCGGCCATGCGCGTATGCGAAACCAGGATCTCGACGGGCTCACGGTACAGGAACACCCAGGGCGTGTCTGGGAAGGCGAGCCGGAAGATCGGCAGCGCGAGCGTGTGCCAGCTGTCCAGCTTGACGATAAAATGACCGGCCTCCCCGGTGCGGGCACCGCCAAACGCGCCGACGATCGCGCGCAACAGGGCGATGCGCTCGGCCAGCGGCACGTCCCCGTATGATTTAACCAGCTGGACGACGGTATCGATCGGCGACGCCTCGGATACGACGACGTGCCGCGAATCCGATGCGAGCATCTGCGAAACCAGCGTCGACCCGCAGCGCGACAGGTGGAATATGAAGCCATCCGGAACGGGAGTATCCTCACCGACCGTCGCGGCGAGCGTCAGGAGTGGCGTGCGGTACCGGATCAGGCGATTGAGCGGCAACGCGCGCGCCTGATGCAGCGCCTCCTCGAAAAAGGGCGTGGTGAGCGGGCTGCCGGCGAAATGGGCCCAGTCGACCACGAACTCACCTCCTGAGGGCAATATCCCGATCGGTAGCCAATCCTTGCCGGGTATGTTGACGCCGGTGACCGGCGGGTCACCGAACCGTGCGAGGTCAAGCGGGTCCAGCCGAGTCGCCGCCTTCACCATGTCCGCCGTGAGCGGGATCCCGGCAGCGCCGGCGGCATCGATCACTGCCGGGATGAACGCGGCGAGATCGTAAAGCGCGCTCAACCGCATCTGCAGTGCGGGGTCGGCCAGCACATGCGCCCGGAAACGGTCGATCGGCAGCGCTGTGTCAAGAAGGTCCGGGTCTGTCATGAGGGTCGCGAACGACGTCTTTCCAACCGCCCCCGCGGCCGATAGGCTGATCTGGAATCGGGCGGTGCGCCCAGCGGTGGATGATTGCCTAACATGCTCGACATGCCGCAACAATCGCCATTCACCTTCGCCGACCGGGTCCGCCTGCCCTTCTCGTTCGATGCGGATCAGCTGCGTGCCGACCTCGATCGCGTGCTCGGCGGCGAGTGGGTCGATCACCTCGTCCGGCAGAATTACGAGGGCGACTGGGACGTGCTGCCCTTACGCTTCACGGCCGGCGCGACCCACCCCGTGATGCAGATCTACGCCGATCCGACCGCAACCAGTTTCGAGGACGGGCCGCTGCTCGATCGGACGCCCTGTTTTCGGGCGGTGATCGCGCGGTTCGAATGCCCGGTTCAGTCAGTCAGGCTGATGCGGCTAAGCCCGGGATCGGTGATCAAGGAGCATTTCGACCATGACCTCGCCGCCGAATGGGGCGCGGCACGAATTCATATCCCGATCACCACCAACCCTCAGGTCGAGTTCCTGCTCAACCGCCGCCAGATCGTGATGGAGCCGGGCAGCGCCTGGTATCTGCGCCTTTCGGATCCGCACAGCGTGGCCAATCGGGGAACGAGCCATCGGGTTCATCTTGTGATCGATTGCACCGCGAACGACTGGCTGATCGGGCAGCTTCGCGCCGCCGCCGCTAACGATTCAGAACAGCCATTGCGATAAGACGCCGAGCGTAAATGCGCCTGCGATAATGATCGAGAGCCATATCGCCAGCCAGTATTTCCCGGCGGTTGAATCGACATCCGGACCGAGGTCGTCAGACCAGTCGGGCACCTCCTCGCGCCAGTCGAGTTCCTGGACGACCTGCCTCGGCGCCAAAGCCGCCTTGAGCTGTGGGACGGTGATCGGCGTGACGAACTCACAGCCATAGCCAGTGGGTCCGCGCCGGGCGACCACAGCTACGTTGACTCGCGTGCCGGCGATGCCGATCCAGACCGGCTCTTCCAGATCAAGCGCCGCGGTCGTCTCCATGCGGAATCCTGTCAACGACAGATCGTAGATCAACACGTCGATCGGGTCGCCCTCGGACACGCGCAATGTCGCGCCGACCTCCAACGGGTAGCGCGTGGCGCTACGCCGCTCCTCGGGGTCTGAACGATATACGCGTGCGATAAGGGCCATCATCACTTCCGACGCCGGTGCAGGCAGTTGGCTGTCGCGCCATAACGTTACGAAAAGCTTATGGTGCCTGCCGGCTTCTTCCTCTGGCGGGGGTCGAAATTGGCCTGTTTCATCCCGTCGTTCAGGACGCTCCCGTCAGAAAAGGACTTTCACACCAGCGCGCAATGTGCGCGGCTCGACGACGCGACTGAGCCGGCCCTCGGCGGGCGCCGCATCAAAGCTGGGAATATAGGATTGGTACCAATAGGCGATGTCCTTGTCGTGACTGTTGAAGATGTTCAGCATCTCGGCATAGACCTGGAAGGCCCCGAACTTCCGCGCGCCGCGCATATTGATGACATTGCTGCCTTTATCGCGCTGGGAGTTGTCCTCAATCAGCGGATAGGGGCCCAGATGGCGCAGGCGGATGCTGGCCTCCCATGGCCCCTGAATGAAGGAGAAGCCCGCCGAGGCAGCGTTCTCGAAGGCGTTGGGGATATAGTCGCCATTGTCGTAGCGCGCATGGCTCGCGGTATAATTGCCGTCGATCGCAAGCCAGGGAAAAGGGCGCCAAAAGGCGACAAGCTCATAGCCGTGGCGGGTGCTGGCACTGGTCGGCTCGACCGCGTTGGAATCGCCGACGAACTTGAGTTCGCTGCCCAGATCGAGCCACCAATAGGTCGTGGTCAGGCTGAACTTGCCGAACTGGAAGCGCGCGCCCAGCTCCTTGCCGGTGCCGGAGACGAGCACCGGCACCGGCGTGCTCGTCTCCGCGCCCCGCACGTCGTTCGAATGGAAGCCCTTGCCCCAGCTCGCATAGAGCTCGACATGCTCGCCAATCCGATAGGCGGCCTGCACCTTGGGCGACAGGATTGCGTCCGAGCCCGACCCCTGCCCCAGCGCCGCCGCTTCGACATCGAGCGCGCGAACCGAGTAATGATAATAATCGCCGCGCAGGCCGCCGATCAGGCGGAGCCCGTCGAACGGACGCCAGGTCGCCGAGGCATAGAGCGCCGCCGATGCTTCGTTGACTGTGAAGAGGCCCAGTGAATTCACCAGCTGGCGCGCGATCGTATGCTGCACGCCGACCCGGTTGATCGTGTCGTATCGGTTCTCGGTCCCAAGCGTGAGGTAGAGGCTATCCGAAATCTTCCAGTCTTTCTCGCCCGTCAGGCCGTAGACCATGCGTCGATCGATCTGATGGATCTGCGCGCTCGTGCCCGTCGCGTCGAAATATTCCGGGTTCGAATACATATCCCAGTCGTAAAATTGGGCATAGGCGTTGACGCGCCAGCCATTGCTCGAGAGCTTGGCATTGGCGATGAAACGCGTGGTCTCGCCGGTCGCGGTAGGATCGGGCGAGCAGAATTCATCGGGGCAGATCGATGAGCCGATGATGCGCTCGGGGATCTGCTCGGTCGGCTTCCACCTGCCGCGATAGCCGTGCATCGTGAGTTCGAGTTCGCCAAACCCGGTCTGCTTCGCATATTTGAGGAAGCCGGCGTAGTGGCGGAGGCGCTCGGGCTGCTGCCAGGGACCGTCATAGACCCGGTACTCGCCGACGGCGGTCAAGTCGCCGCCTGCGACATTCTTGACGGTGCCGCCCGCCGCGATGCGCCGATGGCCGTAGGAGCCGATCTCGGCCGAGGCCCAGGGCCGATCGAACCGTTCGATCGTCGACATATAGGCGGCGCCGGCCATCGCGAAGTCACCACCATCGGCCCGATAAGGCCCTTTGCGAAAATCCTCCCGAGTGATGATCTCAGGGATGAGCCCGTTCAGGTCGAGATAGCCCTGACCATGCCCGTGGGTGCGGAAGTTCATCTGCACGCCGTCGATATAGGTGGTGAAGTCCGAACCATGGTCGAGGTTGAAGCCGCGAAGGAAATACTGATTGGCCTTGCCGCTGCCCGAATGCTGCGCCGCGACCATGCCGGGGACGGCCTCGAGCAGCTCGGCGGTCCGCAGCAGCGGTCGCACGAGCAGATCCGAACCGCTGATGGTTCCTTCGCTCGCCGCTTGAGCGGTCCCGATTTTCGCTTCGCCACGTCCAAAAACGACGATGTCCTGCTGCTCGGACGAATTTCCAGTGGACGTCTCGTCCGACACAGCAGGCGACCGGTTCTGCGCTTGCGCGGGCACGGCCGTCATCTGCAGCAGCAGGCATGTGGCGATCGTTGCTGAGCCGCGACGGATAGACATTTTCAAGGCTTATCTCGCTGAAAAGGACTGACGGAAGTGCATGGCCCGCGACGTTCACGCGGCTGAGGATTTCGAGGGCCATGCTGCACCGGCCCAACTGGCCCATCTGCGAACCGGAACGCTTGTGCGTAACGGTTCGAACTGACGTTCTGTAACCCCAGTTTCAGTACGACTGTTCGGGCCCTGCCCTATTCCTTTCGCGCCGGCGCGTACCGCGCGTGGCAGACCTCGCAGGCCTCATCCAGCTTGCCCGCTGCATCGAAAAAGGCGTCCTCGTCCTTCTTCGTCGCGGCGGCGGCGACCTGCTGTGCCGCCGCGCGCACCACGGCGACGCCCTTGTACCACTCCGGCTCGTCGACGCGCCGGCCCGGGATCAGCAACTCGTTGGTCATCTCCGCTACGACGAGCCCGGCGTTGCGCGCGTCATTCCATTCCGCATCGTTTTTCGGGAACAGCGAATGCGAGCCCGTCGCATCGGAGATATAGCCCTGGCGCCGGTAAACGTCCTGGGCGGCGTGCTGCATCACGTCAGCCATATAGCGCTTCATCGGCAGGCTGGTGTCATAGGGAGTGCTATCGACGGGCTTGTCCTGGGTCTTCGAGCAGGCCGTGACGAGAAGGAACGCCCCGAAGGCGGCGAGGCCAATGCTCTGCTTGCTCATAGCGGCGCGAACCTGTCGACCGAGCCCTCGACGGTTGCGGTGACCGTGATCGGGACCGGCTTCAGATTGTGCCAGTACCAGCCATGCCGCCCATTGAAGCCCGCCTTCAACGTGCCTTTGGCGCTGGCCTTGGTGCCCTTCTCATAGCTCGAAACATTGTCGCTGCGGCCGTCGTCATGGTCGCCGTGGAACTCATATTCTACCGCTTCGCCATCAGTCGACCATGTGTAGCGCATCTGCGCGCCAGCCTTCATCCATGCCTTGACCTCACGTCCGCCATAGGGACGCAGGACGATACGGACCTGCGTGCCACCGCTGGGCGTGCTGGTGATGCTGTCGCCGGCAGCGCCCAATGTCGATGCTTCGCCCTGGGCCTGTTGCTTCTTCATCTCGCCCATCGGGGTGAGCCCCAGCAGGCGCCCGGCGCCCGTGGGGTCCACGCCATATTCGGCGGGCAGTACCGCGATCACGAGGACAAGTGCCGCGACACCGACGGCGAGGAGTGTCGCGCGGTTGAGCTGGCGCAGGCTCGGCTGCGTACTCGCGGGCGGGGGGTCGGTCTGGAGGGTCATGCGGAGGTTCCCACAAAATAGCCGGTCATCTGCTGGCCGAAGAGGATGAAGCCCGCGCTCATCAGCGCCACATTGGCGGCGAAGGCGTAGCGCGCGAAACCGGTGGTGCGGCGCCAATACCCCATGGCGATCAGGATCGCGGCGAGCGCCAGCAGTTGCCCGGCCTCGACGCCCAGGTTGAACGCGATGAGATTGGGGAGGAGCCCGTCCGACGACATCCCCAGATCCTGGAGCTTGGTCGCCAGCCCGAGCCCATGGAAGAAGCCGAAGACGAGCACGGCCACCCGCGTGTCAGGCCGGAAGCCGAACCAGCGCTGGAAGGCATCGAGATTATCCATTGCCTTATAGACCACCGACAGGCCGATGATCGCGTCGACCAGATAGGGGCTGATGCTGGTTCCGAGCAGGACGCCGAGCAGCAGGGTCGTGCTGTGGCCGATCGCGAACAGGGTCACATAGGCCGCGACCTGGCGGAGCCCGTACAGGAAGAAGATGATCCCGATCAGGAAGAGCAGGTGATCATAGCCGGTCACCATATGCTTGGCGCCGAGGTAGAAGAAGGCGCCGATCCGCACGCCACCTGTCGCCGCGATATAGCCTCGGTCGCCCTGCGCAACATCATGCGCGAACGCCGCGCTGGCGGTGCACATCGCCAGTGCCGCGATCGCGGCCAGCCCTATCCTTGCCCTCGCCATCCCCCCGCCTCGCCCCGCGACGCTGGCGCTGCAAGTAATCGACGGTTCTGTAACGTTACATCTTGGAGGTTTGTCAGTTATTTTCGGCGTGTAGGGGGCGCACGAGCAGGAGCGAGCTGCGGAGATTGAGATTGCCGAGCGTCCGCACCTCGAAAAGCGCCTCGAATGCGTTGCCGCCGCTCTTGGCATCGATCGCGTCCAGCTGTTGCTGGTCAGCGGCGACTTCGGCCATCTGCGCCACGGCGGGATCCCGCGTGCCCGCAATGATCAGGATGCGATTGCCGGAGGGCCCGGGCAGGCTGGCGATATAGCCATAGTCGCGGTGCGGCACCTTGCCGTCCGCCACCACGCCCCAGTCCGATGTGAACCGCCGGCCGCTGGCCTTGTCGACAAGCTCGTCGAAATTGTCGCCGATCTTGAAGCCCGAGGCCCGGAACAGGGGCTCCTGCAGCAAGCCCAGCCCACTCAGAAAGCCGACATAGACGATGTTCGTTCCTTTGAAGGCTTCTGGCCGCACATCGGACATGTTCACGACCTGCGGCTTTACCCCGTTGGGCTTGGTAGCAGCAGTGACAACCGGCAATATGCTGCGCAGCGCAGGCCCGCTGCTGACCGGCAGATAATCGAGGTCCACATCGACATAGCGGCCGACCTTGTCCGGGTTGAGCATGAGATAGGCGTCGAGATCGGCCCGCGAATTGATCGAGAATTCGCGGACGAGGCGCGACACAACGATGCCGTCGGGCGCCTCGCCGAAGATATAATAATCGCCCAGGACGACCATAGTCGGCCGTTTGCTTTCGGCGATCGGCTTCCACAGGTTGGTCTGCGTCGGACCGGCGTCCGCCGATTGGCGGCTGGTATAGTAGATCCAGCCAACCGCGTTGATCAGCACAAGAGCCAGAACGACCAGCCAGACAGGATTGATACGCCGCGACGCCACTGCGCCGGCAATCTCCGGAGGCTCCGGGATCTCCGCCGTCTCCGGCGTCGCGAGAACCAGCCGGTATTCGCCGAGGGGAAGCGATATCCTATCGCCATTGCCCGGAGCGCGGGCGTAATGCTCGCCCAGTTTGCGGCGGAGGCGATGGATATAGACGCGGACCGAGGCATCCAGCATCACATCGAAATCGGAGGTCTTGTCGAAAACCTCCTGCGCGACTTCGATCTCCTTCGGCGCACGCCCGGCGAGCGAGCGCTCGAGCAGGAAATCGAACAGCCGGATCAGGGGCTCGGACCGGCCGAGGCTGCCGCTCTCGCGCACCCGCGCGGCTTCAGCAGCCAATCGCTCCCGATAGTCGGCGTCCTGGGCTGTCATGTATCGTTGCTATCAGTCCTGATGGGTCGGGCAAGCGTTAAACATGGCATCCTTCCCCCACCCGTTGGTCTCGATACGCGGTAACGCGAGCCGGAACATGTACGTTACCGTACCGTGCTGGACGCGCCAATCGCGATTGGCCACGCGCCTTTACCAATGACTGGTTTTCGGAAGCTTGCCACCGCCATCACGTCGCGTCCGCTATTGTGGGTGCTGCCGCTACTGGTGCTCGCGGCCGCTTTGCTGAGCCTCGGCCTGTGGCGGGCGCGGGGGCAATCCAACGTGCTGCGCGCCGACCCAGAAGCCATTCTCGCCAGCCCCGAGCTTCGCCGTGTCGCGCTGGCCCGGGGGAAGACGGTCTATGAAAGCCATTGCGCATCTTGCCACGGCGCGACCGGCAAGGGGGACGAGACGCTGGGCTCGCCCGATCTTACCGACGCCGACCATCTATACGGCAACGGGACGGTGGCGCAGATCGAGGATATTGCGCGCTACGGCATCCGCGCCGGCAACAAGCATGGCTGGAACCTCGCGGTGATGCCGGCCTATGCGAGCAGGGTACCGGACGCGGCCGAGCCCCTGCCGCCCCAGACCCCCGCGCAGATCGACGACCTCACTCAGTTCCTCCTCAGCTTTACCGGGCGCGCCACCGACGATGCCGCCGCGAAACGCGGGCACGGCGCCTATGACAAGGCGGGCTGCTGGGATTGCCATGGCCGTGACCTCGGGGGTGATCCCGGCGTTGGCGCCCCGATGCTGACAGATAACATCTGGCTCTATGGCGGCCGGCCCGATGACATCCGCCGGTCGCTCAGCCGCGGTCGGGCGGGGATGAGCCCCGCCTTCGCCAGGACCCTCACCCCAGCCCAATTGCGCAATGTCGCCGTCTATGTCGCCTCGCTGGCACAAACCCGACAGGACAAAAAATGACCGGGCAAACCTCTTCTCCGGCTGCGTCCGCGGATACGATCTGGGATATGCACAAGCCTGTCGGCCGCCGCTCGATGCTGCTAGCCGCCGCGGGAGCAATCATCGGCCTCGCGCTCGCTGGATACGGCCTCTTCACGGCGCAAGGCACGCGCACCGCCACGGTCCCGGCGGAGGATGCGGCGCTGGTCAACACTGTGCCTATCCTCCGCGCTGACCTGATCGCCCAGATCAGCGCGCTCTATGACGTGCCCCTCGCTCGGGCGACGCGGGCACAGAAACAGAAGGTGCTCGAGGACATGATCCGCGAGGAGCTGTACGTCCAGCGCGGCGTCGAGATGGGCCTGACCAACGACGATATCGATGTCCGGCAAGCGCTGTCGCAAGCGACCGAGGCACAGGTCGCGCAGGATGCGATGACGTCCAAACCTTCCGAGGACGAGCTCGGCCGCTGGTATGCCGCCCATCGGCAGCAATATGCGAGCCAGGGCATGATGACCTTGCACGAATGGCTTTTGCCCCCCGGTGCGGATGCGGCGCGGATCGTGGTGGCCCTGCGCAACGGCGCGTCGGCCGCCTCGCTGGGCCTCAAGACGACGGGCCGGGTGGATGACGGTGAGGAATTCTACTTCGCGGCTGAGGAACATCTCGGCAAGGCCATCTTCGCCATCGCGCGCGCGCTTGGCGATGGCGCAGTCTCCGAGCCCATTCCCGCACCGGACGGCGTTCACATCGTCCAGATGATCCAGAACAAGCGGCCGGTCCCCACGCCCTATGCCGAGGCGCGAGATCAGGTGCTGCGCGACTTCCTGGCCGACAAGGTCGCACGGCTGCAGGAAGGCAATAAGCGCTTCCTGAGGAAGCGCGCCGACATCAAGATCGCCTCGGACCTGCAATGAGCGCGCGCTTGATCGGGCGGCTACTTCTGGCGTTGGCGACGGCATATCTGTGGCTGGTCGCACCGGCGAGCGCGCACACCAGATCCGAATCCCATTCGACCTGGCTCGTCGACGGCAGCCTGGTGCACCTGACCTTTTCGGTCTCCGACCTCGAGGCGCGCCGGCTGACGCCCGATAGCCGCCCGCCCAATGCTCCGCAGCTGATCGCCTATCTGACGCCCAGAGTCGGCGCCACCGCGGAGAACAAACCCTGTCCGCTCGCCGGCAAACCGCGCCCGGTCGCCGCCGCCACCGGCTATCGTCGCGTCGAGTTCCTCTACAACTGTCCCTCATCGGAAGGGATCGCGCTGCACGACGGCGCCTTTTTCGAGCTGGTCTCGACTCATGTGAACCTGGCGCAGATCCAGACCGCCAAGGGGGATTTCGCGGAGGAGGTGCTCACCGCCGATTCCCAGAGCATCGACATGAGCGAAGCGCAGGGCGGCGAGATCGAAGGCGCCGGCCTGCTCACCTTCATGAAGATGGGCATTATGCACATCTTCACCGGCGTGGATCATATGAGCTTCCTGCTCGGGCTGGTGCTGATTTCGCGCCGGTTCAAGGACCTGATCTTCGTCATCACCGGCTTCACGCTTGGGCACAGCCTCACCCTGGCGCTTGCCGTCACCGGTATCATCCGGCCGCATGCCGAGTTCATCGACGCGCTGGTGGCGCTCACGATCGCGCTGATCGGCGTTGAGAACCTGGCCGTGCAGACCAATCGACCCGGGCTGTTCGCCCTGTGGACGGCCGGCGCGCTGTTCGCGATGGCGGGCCTCAGACTGCTCGGCATCGGCCTGCTGCCCTTCACCCTGTTGCTGGGCGCCGGGCTGTTCGCCTCCAACTATCTGCTGGTCGCCGGCCATGTCCGCAACGCCGGGCGACTGCGCCTCGTCATCACCCTGGTCTTCGGCCTGATCCACGGCTTCGGTTTCGCCGCCGACCTGCTCAATGAAGCAATCCCGCCGGCCAAGCTTGCCGAGCTGCTCGTCGGCTTCAACCTCGGCGTGGAAGTCGGCCAGCTTACGGTCGTGACCGCGCTCGTCGGCGTGGTGCTGGCTCTCAGGCGCTTCAAACTCACGCTGCCCAGACCGATCGTGGTCGAACTGTGCGCCTCGGGGCTCGTGCTGATCGGCACCTATTGGTTCGTCAGCCGCAGCTTCGTCTGAGGCGACGAAATTCCCTGTTATTTGCGCGGAACAGGGAATTTTTTCTTTTTTTCGGCGTCATTTTCAGGTCGAGTTCCGTAATTATATTCATATTACAAGAGTTTGCTAGACATGCAGGCTCGCCTGCTCGCGCCGGAACAGGGAATAACAGGGAAATTAACAGGGAATTTGCAGCGCAAGCGCCGTCCGTGGCGCTGCGCGCAGCATTCGAAGAGCCAGACGATGGGAAAGAGCAGCTCGGGCTTCTGAGACGTCCCGTGCGCATCTTATGGCCGATCGTGGGATGCGATTGAATCATGGCAGCGCCCCTGGAGCGTGCATCGTTCAATCGGCAAATAGTTTCGATCCCAGCGTGATCCGCCGGCTTGCGATGGGAGCCGATGCGGAGCTGGACAGCGCGATTTCGTAGCTGGCCGCCTTGATCCGCCACCGGTGAGCCTTTGCGTCATAATTTGCCAGCAAGCGCGGATCGACATTGAGTGTCACCGTCCGGCTTTCTCCCGGCTTCAGCGACACGCGCTCAAAACCGAGCAGGCGCACGTCGGCGGTGTTGTCGATCGATCGCAGGTAAAGTTGCGGCACGTCGGCGCCCTCGCGGCTGCCGGTATTGCGCACCGTGAAGCGGGCGCCCGGCGTCTTTCCGCCCTTCAGGGCCAGGCCGGAATAGGCGAAGCTGGTGTAGCTGAGGCCGTGCCCAAAGGCGTACATCGGGGTGAGTTGCCTCCGCGCAAACCAGCGATATCCGACGTCCGCCCCCTCGGTCATCGCGACCGTGACCGCGGTGTTCTCGGGCGTGCCGAAGCTCGGAATGGTGGGACGAGGCAGTTGCTCGGTCGCATTCGGGAAGGTGATCGGCAGACGGCCCGAGGGATTCACCTTGCCGGTCAGTATCTCGGCGATTGCCTGCGCGCCTTCCTGGCCCGGATACCAGGCGGCGACGATCGCCTTCACCTTGTCGCGCCACGGCATTGCGATCGGGTTGCCCGTTTCCAGTACCACGATCGTATTGGGATTGGCCGCCGCGACCGCCGAAACCATCGCGTCCTGCGCGCCCGGAAGCGACAGGTCGGGCGAATCATAACCCTCGAGCTCGTATTTGTTGACGAATATGATCGCCACATCGGCTCGCGCGGCGAGGGCCGCCGCCGCTTGCGGGTAAATACCGGGGTCGAACTCGACGCTGGCGTGCGGCACTTCCTTGCGGATGGCGTCGACCGGCGCACCCGCGAACCAGCGTTCGATGCGCCAGCTTCCCATCTGGCCGGGGCCGCCGACAGGGTTGCTCGCGGCCCAGCCCCTCGGCGGCAGCCCCTGCGATGATCCGCCGCCCGACAGGACGCCGATATGCGCCTTGTCGCCGATGACCGCGATCGATCTCGCGCCGGCGGCGATCGGCAGGGCCCCGTCGTTCTTGAGAAGCACGACGCCCTGGCGCGCGACCTCGAGCGCATCGGCAGCATGCGCCGCCATGTCGACCGGCGCCTGCTTGTCCCAGTCCGTCACGCCCGCCGCCTTCATCGAGCGCAGGATGCGGCGGACCATATCCGACAGGCGTGCCCGGTCGAAGCTGCCGTCCGCCAGCTTCGCCTTGAGCGGCGCGTCGAACCAGACCTGCTTGTCGAGCTGCTCACCCGATTGCTGGTCGAGGCCCTTGACCGCGAAGTCGGCGCCCGAGACCGCGCCCCAATCGGACATTACCCAGCCCTTGAAGCCCCAGTCGCGTTTCAGGACGGTGTTCAGCAGATGGTCGTTGCCGCACGCCTTGTCGCCGTTGACGAGGTTGTATGCGCACATCACCGATCCGGGTCGGCCGCGTTCGATCGCGATCTGGAAGGCAAGCAGGTCGGATTCGCGGAACGCCCCTTCGTCGATCGTTGCGTTCCAGCTGTGGCGGTTGGTCTCGTTCGAATTCAGCGCGAAATGCTTGACGGTGGAGATCACACCCGCATCCTGCGTGCCGCGGATCGCCGCACCGCCCATCACCCCCGACACCAAAGGATCCTCGGATATATACTCAAAGTTGCGGCCGTTGCGGGGATCGCGGGCCAGGTTGATACCGCCGCCGAGCAGTATGTTGAAACCCCGCGCGCGCGCCTCCTCGCCCACCAGCCGGCCGGCGCGATAGGCGAGATCGGGATTGAAGGTCGCGCCGAGCGCCAGGCCGGCGGGGAGCGCGGTGGCGGTGTCGCCCGCGCGGGCGCCGAACGGGTTGGTGACGCCCAGGCTCGCATCGGTTTCGCGTAGCGACGGCACGCCGAGGCGGAGGACACCGGCGACATAGCCGGCACCCGGCACGACATCGTCGGGCCACTTGGCGTTCATATCGCCAAAGCCAGGAAATCTGAGCGCCATGAAACCGTGGATGAGCCCGAAGCGCTCATCGTCGGTCATTTTCGCCTCAGTCGCCGCGGCCCACCGATCCGCGTCCGCTTCACCTTGCGGAATTGCGTCCCGCGACTGCTGCGCCGCTATCGGCACGACCGCCGTCATCAGAATCATCGCGACACCAGCGCGAAGGACTGTCCGTATCGTCGCGTTCATCCATTGATCCGTTCGCGTTGATGCCAGCGTCGAGCGGTCCTTTCCGGGCGGTCGCCGGCCGATCAGAAACGATAGCGCGCGCGGACGCCGGCATAGCGGCGGGCGCTCCGCGAGAAAGTCTGTGCGACCAGCCCCGCCCCGCCGCCAGCGGCAATGCCGAGCGCATTGACATAATGCTTGTCGAAGATGTTGTTGACGAAGAACGCCACACGCAGCCCACCGCGATCATTCTGGTCGACGCCAAAGCTGGCATTGACGATCGCATAGCCTTTCTGAACGAGCGCCGGATTGCCAAGCAGATCGAAATTCACCTGGCTCTGATAGCTCAAGTCGGCCTGCACGAACCCGTCGAACGGCTGGTTGGGCATGAGCACATCGTAATTGCCCCCCAGATTGAACTTCCAGCGCGGCGCGTTGCTCAAATGCTTGCCCGACAGATCCTGACCGGTCGTCGTCGAGGGGCCGGTGCCGTCGAGATCCACACAGCCCTGCGCCGCCGTCTGGCCGGTGTAGCATTGCGCATTGTGGAACTCGAGGATCCCGGCATCCGTGTAGCTGAGCCCACCATCGATCCGCAGCGCCTCGAACGGACGTGCCTGAAGCTCCACCTCCACGCCGCGGGTACGCACCTTGCCGACATTGTTCAGTGTGAGCTGGATCGTGTTGTCGGGTAGCAGGATGCCCGACTGCGCCTGGAAGTCGCGGTAGATCGTCCAGAACGCCGCGATGTTGAGCTGGACCCGGTTGTCGAGGAAGCGGCTTTTGAGCCCGATCTCATAGGCATTGGACTTTTCGGGCCGCACCGGTCTCGCGACGCGGGCGGGCGTGAAGCCGGAAGAGATGTCGTAGCCCTGCCCCTTATAGCCCGTCGAAAACGAGGCATAGCCCATGACATGGTCCGCGAGATCCTGCCGCAAGGCGATTTTCCCCGTGACGACGGAATCCGATGCCGTGCCGCTGCACAGCGACAGGCAGGTCGCGTTGTTGGCGGGCGGGTTGGCCGGCGTCACGCCGTTCAGGAACCCGACCGAGATGTCTTCGCGATTGGCGCGCAGGCCGATATCGACATGCGTGCGCTGGGCGAGATCATAGGACAGCTGGCCAAAGGCAGCGTAGGACTTGGTCCCGTTCGAGGAATTCCAGCGGGCGACGACCGGACCGGAGGGGCCGCGATCGAACGTGCGATCGGTCTTGCCGTCCGAATAATAGAGGCCGAGAACATAGCTCAAGGGACTGCTTCCCTTGGACGCGAGGCGCAGTTCCTGCGCGAACTGGCGAGCATGGAAGCCGCTCTGCGCGGTGATGCCGTTCGGCAGGCCCAGCACCGGACCGACGATATAATCGAAATCCTCGATGAAGCGGAAGCGCCAGTCCTGATAGCTGGTGATCGAGATGAGGCTGGCGCCGCCGAGATCGACTGTTACGCGTGCGCTGCCGCTCGTCTGCCGGCTTTTGTTGAACAGCGGGCCGTCAATCGCCGTGTTGAAATTATCCTCGCCCGGCGTGATCCCGACCAGCGTCGCCGCCAGCGGTGCGCCGAAGACTGCCGCGCCCGCCGGCACGCTGCGGTACGTGCGCGCGGTGCCTTCGCTCTCGGATACCGAATGGGCGCCGATCAGGTCGATCGTGAGTCCGGACAACGGCTTGACGGTGAGCCGTCCGCGAACGCCATAGCTGATATCGTTATTGAAGCGGCGTCCGTCATACCGGTTGCGGATGAACCCGTCGCGGTTGCCGTAAAAGCCGTTGACCCGGAAGCCGACCTTATCGCCGAGCGGACCCGACAGCACAGCGTCGACGCGATATTCGTCATCGGTTGTCGCCGCGCCCGTGATGGCGCCGCTCAATTTCTCGCTCGGCCCTTGCGACACGATGTTGAGCGCGCCGGCCGAGGCATTCTTGCCGAACAGCGTGCCCTGCGGCCCGCGCAGCACCTCGATCCGCGCGATATCGCTCAGCCCCGAGAACGCCTGGGCCTGCTGGAGCAGCGCGACATCGTCGACGATCACCGCGACCGACGGCTCGATCGCGGTCGAGAAGGCGACGGTGCCAATGCCACGCAGGTTGATCGAGCTGTTGGTGGGGACGTTGCCTTGAGTCACCGTCAGGCTGGGCGCGAGACGAGTGAGATCGGACACGGTGGCGACGTTGCGGTTGACCAACGTGTCGGCCGTGATGGCGGTGACGGCGACGGGGACGTCCTGGAGGTTCTGCTCGCGCTTCTGCGCGGTGACCACGATGTCCTCGAGCGAACCATCCTGCGCGTCGGAGGTGTTCGATCCCTGCTGCTCGCCGGCTGTGGCGAGCGGGTTGGCGGCCCCGTTTCCAGGCGCGGTCTGCGAGGGGGAAATGCCGCCATCCTGCGCGAACGCGGCAGGAGACAGAGCGAGCAAGGCGGAACCGGCAAGCAGGACGGATGTGAAACGCATGGGAAAAGCCTCCCCTGAAGTGGCCGCCCTCTTGAGCGATCTGGTCAGACCAATTACCGATACCGAAGCGCGTCGACACCCATCAATTTTGATAGGGCGGCTATGTCCAAGCCGCCTGAACGGTTATGCAAGTAGCGAAATCCTAGACGGGTTGCGTGCGTGACGACAGGCGCGCTATCACGCCACCCTCACCCATGGTGTGTTTCCATCAGACCTCTGCCCGCCTGACTGGCCTGCCCGTTAATCGACACTGGTAAGACCAAAAGCCGCCTGTTATGCTTCGATTGCAACAGGGAGAGGCCTGATGAACATCTGGGTGGGAAGCGGCGGTGCCGCGCTCGCGCTGTTGGCTGGACTGACGTCGCAGACCGCATATGCACAGGCCGGCACGGCCGCCACGGCAAAAGCGGATGACGCGCGCCACGTCATGGAACTGTCAACTGGCTGGCGTTTCCATCCGGGCGATGCGCCGGGCGCAGCGACCGCGCCGATATTCGATGACGCGTCCTGGGAGGAGGTTACCGTTCCGCACAGCTGGAACCGGGTCGGCTATTACCGCCCCGACCCAGCGAGCCACCTCAACCGCGCCGATACCGTCAACAAGGTGCTGGGCGCGGGTTGGTATCGGCTGAGTTTCACGCCGCCGGCCGATGCAGGCGGCAAACGCACCTGGCTGGAGTTCGACGCCGCCAGCAGGATCGCGAACGTATGGCTCAACGGCAAGAAACTCGGCGATCACGCCGGCGGCTTCTCGCGCTTCCGGTTCGACGCGACGACCGCGCTGAAAGCTGGCGCAAAGAACATTCTGGTCGTGCGAGCCGACAATACCGCGCCTTCGAGCGAAAGGTCGGCAACTGCCGACATATTGCCGCTTACCGGCGACTTCTTCGTCCATGGCGGTCTTTACCGACCGGTTCGTCTCGTCACCGTCGATCCAGTCCATGTCGATCTCGCCGATCTCGGCGGCCCGGGCGTCTATGCCACGACCATATCGGCATCGACCGAGGCAGCGCGGGTCGACATGCGCGCGCGGATTACCAATGACGGGACGCGACATGCACCGGTTGTGATCACGGCCAGCCTGATCGACGCCGACGGGCGGACGGCCGCCACGACCCGGCAAGCCATATCGCCGGCTCCAGGCGCGACGCTGGAGGCGCCGCTCGCACTCGCGGTCCCGACCCCGCATCTGTGGCAGGGAGTCGATGACCCATATCTCTACACGCTGACGGTCGACGTCACCGACGGGCGAGGGCGGTTGCTCGACAGGGTGCGCCAACCCTTTGGCATCCGCACCATCGCGATCGATCCCGCCAGGGGGCTGTTCCTCAACGGACGGCACGTCCAGCTCCACGGCGTCGGCTATCATCAGGATCGCGAGGGCAAGGGTTGGGCGATCGATCCCATGGAGGTCGCCGGCGATATGGCGATCCTCCGTGAAATGGGGGTGAACACGATCCGCCTCACCCATTATCAGCATGGCCAGACCATCCACGATCTCGCTGACCGCTACGGCCTGCTGCTGTGGGACGAGATCCCGCTCGTCAGCGCATGGACGCGCCGGGGCGAACTGGAGCCGCGCCAGGCATTGCTCGACAATGCGCGCCAGCAACTGCGCGAACTCATCCGGCAGAACGGCAATCATCCCTCGGTCGTGACCTGGGGGATCGCCAACGAGGTCGATTTCGGCAACTCCTTCCCCGCCTTCCTGACCGGCTATCCTGACGGCAAGACGCCCGATCCGATGCCAGTGCTGCGCATGCTGCAGGACCTCGCGCACCGTGAGGACCCAGGTCGCCCGACCGCGCTCGCCACCTGCTGCGAGGGGCGGCTGTTCGACAAGGGTACCGAGATTCCCACAACCGCCGTCGCCGCTGACCTTGGCGGCGCGAACCGCTATTTCGGGTGGTATTTCGGGGCGCCGGGCGATCTCGGCCCACAGCTCGACGCGCTTCACGCCAAGCGGCCGCACCAGCCTTTGGCCGTCACGGAATATGGCGCGGGGGGCGCGACCACCATCCATACCGACGACGTGTATGGCGGCCCGATCGATTCGCGCGGGATCAACCAGCCTGAGGAATATGAAAGCTACATCCATGAGGAAGCGTGGAAGGCGCTGAAGGTGCGCCCCTATCTGTGGGCGACGTGGCTTTGGAACGCGTTCGACTTCGCCACCACCATTCGCACCGAGGGCGACGCGCAGGATATCAACACAAAGGGACTCGTCACCTATGACCGGCGCATCCGCAAGGACGCGTATTTCTTCTACAAGGCGAACTGGACGACGACGCCCACCGTCCATGTCAACGGCCGACGCTATACCGATCGCGCGTACCGKGTGACCGATGTGCGGGTGTACAGCAACGCGCCCACAACAGACCTCATACTCAATAGCCAGACACTTGGCATCCGGAGCGACTGCCCGGACCGCATCTGCATCTGGGAAAGAGTCGCGCTCGCCCCCGGGGCAAACGTCGTCGTCGCGCGCGGGCGATTCGCGAGCGGCGCAGTCGAGGACAGCGTCACCTGGACGCTGTCGGACGACGCGGCGGCGAACGTGCGTATCGACGCCGGCGCGGTCGTCGCGGCGCCCGCCACGGTCCGGTTCGGCTCGGACGCCTTCTTCACCGGCGGAACGACGGGCACTCTCAACAAGCCCGCCGACTATGGCAAGCCGGCGGTCGCCGCCGCAATCGCGGGGGCGAAGGACCCAGCCGTCGCAGCCACCTATCGCGAGGGCCGCTTCAGCTATGACGTACCGCTAACCGACGGACGCTACCGGGTGACGCTGACCTTCGTTGAGCCTTTGCTCGGGGCAGGAGAGCGGGTGTTCGGCGTGACGGCGAATGGCCGTCCGATCCTCAAGGCGCTCGACGTCGCGCGGGCGGCCGGTGGCAAGGCGGTCGCGTTACGCCGGACAGCCGATGTGGCGGTGAAGGGTGGCGCGCTCCATCTGTCGTTCGAGCCAGTAAAGGGGGAGGCGATCGTCTCCGCCATCGAGATTTCCGAGGTGATGAATGGTACGCGCTGATCGCGGGTCTACATGCACCGGTCGCCATGTTGCCGATTGTCAGGCGCAGGGTCATGCCGATGCCGCCTGGGCTGGTAAGAAGCCTTCACCTGAAGGCTTGGTGGACAGGGCTGGGTTCGAACCAGCGTAGGGGAAACCCCGGCAGATTTACAGTCTGCTGCCTTTAACCACTCGGCCACCTGTCCATCCGGGCCGCCCGAAAAGCGAGGCGGTCCCATGCCGAGCGCGGGAGCCGCTGTCAACGGCTGGCGGACCTTGCGCAGGGCCCTTGTGACGAATAGGCCCGCAATATTGTTGCTCGACATGTCCCGAGGATGCCTGATGCGCCGTTCGCTGCTGCTTGCCACTGCTGTGATTGCCTTTGCCGCGCCTGCCTTCTCGCAATCGGTCGATCGCGGACAGGTGAATCGAATCATCGATGAGGGCATCACGCGAAGTCAGGTGATGCCGATCGCGGCGCATCTTGCCGATGTGATCGGACCGCGCCTCACCAATTCCCCGCAGATGCGCCAGGCTGAAAGCTGGACCCAGGCAAAGTTCAGCGAATGGGGCCTGAAGAACGTCCACAAGGAAGGCTTTGATTTCGGCCGCGGCTGGTGGATCGAAAGCTCGAGCGTGAAGATGATCACGCCGCGTGCCGTCCAGCTCGTCGCGATCCCCATCGCCTGGACGCCCTCGACCAATGGCACGATCTCGGCGCCGGTGATCGTCGCGCCGATCAAGCGCGAGCGCGATTTCGAGAAATGGCGCGGGCAGCTGAAGGGCAAGATCGTGATGATCACCCTGCCCGACAGCGGCTCCGAGCCGGGCGAGGCTGCGTTCAAGCGCTATACCGGTGACGAGCTGAGCAAGCTCGACCAGTATCAGCAGCCGACCTATGATCCCGCCGCCACCGACCGCCGGCTCAAGCGGCTCGATTTCGCCAAGAAGCTCGACGCGTTCCTGAAGAGCGAAGGCGCGCTCGCCTATGCCACCGAATCGCGCAGCGACGGCAAGCTGATCCATGGTGAGGGCTATTTGTTCGGCGTGGGCGATACGCCTGCGGTGCCGGGCGTCGAGATCGCGGCCGAGGATTATCGCCGTCTTGCCCGTCTGGCCAAGGTCGGCCCGGCGCCGACGATTGCGATCAACAGCGACGTTCGTTTCGATGACAGCGACCGCAACGCCTATGACATCATTGCCGAGATCCCCGGCACCGACCCCAAGGCCGGCTATGTCATGGCGGGCGGGCATCTCGACAGCTGGGTCGCGGGTGACGGTGCCGGCGACAATGGTGCGGGATCGGCGATGGTGATGGAGGCGGCGCGCATCCTGGCTGCGACCGGCGTGCGGCCAAAGCGCACGATCCGCTTCGCGCTCTGGGCGGGCGAGGAGCAGGGTCTGCTCGGCAGCCTGGCTTATGTCGAGAATCACCTCGCCACGCGTGGCAGCCCCAACGACCCGCCCCAGACTGGCCTTGCCCGCTATTATGGCTGGTCGAACCGCTGGCCGATCACGCCCAAGCCCGGCTGGGGTGATCTCGCCGCCTATTTCAACCTCGACAATGGCTCGGGCAAAGTGCGCGGCATCTATGTCGAGAACAATCAGGCGGTCGCGCCGATCTTCCGCGAGTGGCTGGCGCCGTTCGCATCGATGGGAGCGACCAATGTCGTGATCCGCAAGACCGGCGGCACCGACCATGTCTTCATGCAGGCAGTCGGCGTGCCCGGCTTCCAGTTCATCCAGGACCCGCTCGACTATGACAGCCGCATCCACCACACCAATATCGACACCTTCGACCACCTGAAGGGGGCCGATATGCGCCAGGCGTCGATCATTCTCGCCTCCTTCCTGCTCAACGCCGCGAACGCGGACCATGCGCTACCGCGGCCACCATTGCCGACCAAACCGGTGGTGACTGATCCCTTCGCTTATTCGGATGATGAAGACTGATGGCACGCAAAGGACACCGCCCTTCCCAGGCTCCCGCCGGCCGCCCGCGCTTCTGGGGGCGCCATGCGGTGACAGCCGCACTCGCCAACCCCGAGCGGACGGTGCGCAAGCTCTGGGCGACGCGTGAGGCGCTCGCCTCCCTCGACATTCCGCCCGTCATCCCGATCACCTTTGCCGAGGTCACCGATCTCGCGCGACTGGTGCCGGGCGATGCGCCGCATCAGGGGCTGGTGGCCGAGGTCGATCCGCTGGAGGATATCTGGCTCGGCGACCTGCTCGAGCAGGGCCGTGACGACCGGCGCCCGCTGGTGGTGCTCGATCAGGTGACCGACCCGCATAATGTCGGCGCGATCCTGCGCTCGGCGGCTGCGTTCGATGCGCTTGGCATCGTCACGCCCGATCGCCATGCGCCGCCTGAATCGGGGACGATCGCGCGATCGGCTTCGGGCGCGCTCGAGATCGTGCCCTGGGTGCGGGTGGTGAACCTTGCCCGGGCGCTCGAGGAGATTGCGGAAGCCGGCTTCTGGCGGGTCGGCCTGACCGGCGAGGCGACTCAGACGCTCGCACAGGCGATCGGGCAGCAGCGGGTCGCGCTGGTGCTCGGTGCCGAGGGCGAAGGCATGCGCCAGAACACCGCCGCACATTGCGACGAGCTTGCGCGGCTGCCGATCTCGCCTAAGGTGGAGAGCCTGAACGTGTCCAACGCGGCGGCAATCGCGCTTTACGCGGTGACGACACGGGCCTGAACCCGGGGGTTCATCATGACCGTACGCCTCTCGCGCCTTGCGCTTGTCCTGCTGCTGCCGTGCCTGCTCGCAAGCTGCGTGCTGACCCCCGGCAAATTCGTCTCCAGCCTGAAGATCGACGCCGATCGGCATTTCACCTTCACCTATGTGGGCGAAGTGATCGCTCTGCAGGAAGACGATATGACCAAGGGCCTTGGCGACCTGACAGCGCCGACCCCGACCGATCCGGCGAGCAGCGACGAGGATGGCACGCCCACGCTCCAGCAGATCGCGCTTCAGAAGGACTCACCCGCCGAAACCCCCGCCGCGAAGAAGGCCGCCGCCGATGCCAAGAACCGGGCGATCGCAGCGGCGCTGTCGAAAGAGGCCGGCTATCGCAAGGTGGCTTATCTCGGCAACGGCAAGTTCAGCATCGATTACAGCATCTCAGGCACGCTCGATCACAGCTTCGTCTTCCCGTATAATCTGGACGCCGAGGCGGTATTCCCGTTCATCGCGATCGAGGTGCGGGCCAACAACACCGTGCGCATGAAGGCGCCGGGCTTCGCCAACGATAATGATTCCAAGGGTATGAGCATGCCGGGCATGGACAAGGGACCGAGCCAGCTCGACGGCCTGTTCACGCTCGACACCGATGCGGAGATCGTCAGCCAGAACAACGAGGAGGGCCCGGCGACTGCGGCCGGGCGCAAGACGATCACCTGGAAGGTGACCTCGCTGACCAAGGACGCGCCATCGGCGGTGCTGCGGATGGCGGCCAAATAAACAACTTAAGCCCCTCCCCTTCAGGGGAGGGGTCGGGGGTGGGGCAGTGCCTCAAGCAACGCCGTGACGGTGGCAGAGTCCCCCACCCCAACCCCTCCCCTGAAGGGGAGGGGCTTGAGAGGCTCAATCCTCCGCGGCGACGGTCACCCGCAGGCCGTCAAGCGCGTCCGAGAACTCGATCTGGCATGACAGCCGCGAGCGCTCGTCGCGATCGGCGGACGAATCGAGCAGGTCATTCTCGTCTTCGCTCATTTTCGGCAGTTTGGACGCAAATTCCGGGTCGACATGGACATGGCAGGTGGCGCAGCTGCAGCAACCGCCGCACAGCGCCAGGACTTCATCGATCCCGGCGTCGCGGATCACTTCCATGACCGAAAGGCCAGCTTCGCCGATGATCTCGCGTTCTTCCCCTTCGCGGGTCACGACGATAAGCTTGGGCATCAAATCCTCCTCACGGGTTCGGCGTCGCCATGCAGCCACATGCGTTGCTAATCAAGGGAACATGATATGGGCCTGAGCGCCGACCAGCTGCGCACCGCGCTAGATGCGCTGAGCCAGCGCGAGCCGGCCATCGCCGCGGCGATAACGCGTGCGGGCTATCCCGAGCCCCGCATCCGCGCGCGCGGCTATGCGACCCTGCTCCGCACGATCGTGGGCCAGCAGGTCAGCACCAAGGCGGCGGAGTCGGTGTGGCGCAAGCTCGAGGGAATCGTCGGGAGCCTCGACGACCCCGGCAATATTGCCCGCGCGAGCGACGAGCAGCTGCGCGAAGCCGGGCTGTCACGGCAGAAGGCGAGCTATGCGCGGAGCCTTGCCGAAGAGGTGACGAGCGGCCGGCTCGACCTCGACAATCTCCCCACCGACGACGACGAAGCAGTCGCAGCGTTGGTGCGGGTGAAGGGCATCGGGCGCTGGTCGGCCGAGGTATATCTGTTGTTTGCCGAAGGGCGGCCGGACATCTGGCCCGCTGGCGATCTTGCCGTGCAGATCGAGATTGGCCGTATCCTCGGCCATGAGGCGCGGCCGAGCGAGCAGCTGACCCGCGAGCTGGCGGAAGCGTGGCGGCCGCATCGCGGCGCGGCAGCGATCTTCGCCTGGCATCATTATGCCGCTGACATGAAAGTGATCTGATATGGCCCGAGGCGCCCGCCTTGAACGTCTCGACGAGCACCGCGCTGAACTCGAAGCGGAGTATCGCGCGGCGCTGATTGCCGCCCTGCGGATCACGGCATCGGGAAAATGGGGGTTGTTCGATCATAACCAGGACAAAGCCTCCCGCCTCCGGATGGCGGCGCTGGGTGACCCGATCGTGGCGCTCGGCGAGGAGATCGACGAGATGCGAACGCAACTGGGTATCGAACCCTTCGCGCTGCATCAGGAGTTTCTCGCGTCGCGCGGCAAGCCAAAATCGCCGCAGGCGGTTGGCGAAGCAAAGCAGGCGCAGGCCTGGCTGAGCCGGCTGGAAGGGGCCGACGCCTGACCGTCTCAGGTTATCGCACGCCCTCGGCCGCAGGCCATTTCACCGTGCGGCAGAGGAAGTACCAGCAGCCCCGCACTTTCAGGCTGTTGTCGGGATTTCGACTGATAAAAGCGCGGTACGTCTTGCCCCCGAACGGATAGTAGAGCGACCCGCGCCACTCGGTGCCTTCTGCGGTGAAGCCCGTCAGTACCTGGACTCCGATCAGCGAACGCGAGCGCAGCGCCGGGTTCGGATTGTGGCTGTCCGTCGCCGGACCCTCGATCCTGCCCTTTTCGGTGAAGCGGGTGATATGGCCGCACAGCGCATTCCCGCACGGCGCGATGGTGACGATGCCCTTCCCGTCCTGAGACACCCAATTGCCGGTAATCGGCTCGGCGGCCTGCGCGGCGCTAGACAGTGCAATCGACAAAATAGCGGCAAAAACAAATCGCATATGGCGGCTCCGGTGAGCGGAAGGTAGGCGTACGGAGCAGCGGTAGCCGGTATTTGCCGCGAATAGGAGCACTCAAATGAGCGGCAAGTGGAAGATCGGTATTATCGGCGGCTCCGGCCTTTATGCGATCGATTCGCTCGAGAACCCGGAATGGGGCAATGTTTCGACGCCCTGGGGCGACCCCTCCGACGATCTGCTGTTCGGATCTATCGGCGATGTCGACCTCGTCTTCCTGCCGCGCCACGGCCGCGGACACCGCATCCCGCCCTCCGAACTCAACTTCCGCGCCAATATCGATGCGCTGAAACGGAGCGGCTGCACCGACATCCTCGCTATCTCCTCGATCGGCTCCTTGCGTGAGGAACTGGCGCCTGGCCGGTTCGTGGTGGTCGACCAGTTCATCGATCGCACCGTCGCACGCACATCGAGTTTCTTCGGGACCGGCATGGTCGCGCACGTTTCGATGGCTGAACCCGTTTGTCCGCGGATCTCCGCCTTTGCGGCCGAGGCGGTCACGGCTGCCGGCGGTGCCGTGGCCAAGGGTGCGACTTATCTGGCGATGGAGGGGCCGCAATTCTCGAGCCGTGCCGAAAGCCTGCTTTACCGGCAATGGGGCGCTGACGTGATCGGCATGACCGCAATGCCCGAAGCCAAGCTCGCCCGCGAGGCTGAGCTTCCCTATGCGCTGATCGGCATGGTCACTGATTATGACTGCTGGCGCGAGGAAGCCTCATTCGTCGAGGTCAGCGAAGTGATCGCACAAATGGGAGCGAACGGCGCGATCGCGCGCAAGGCAGTGGCGGCGTTCGTCGCAGCTCTCCCCGCCGAACGCACCCCTTCCCCGCTCGACACGGTGCTGGACCACGCGTTGATCACCGCGCCCGAGGCGCGAGATCCGGCGTTGCTGGCAAAGCTCGACGCCGTGGCCGGCCGCGTCCTCCGCAAGTAAGCTGGCGATTGACGCGGTGACGCGCATGCGAGAGGAAAAATCCATGCCGCCCCCGCTTTCCCCCGGCCCCGCTTCTGAATTCGAGCCGCCCGCGCGCGCTTCGCTTGCCGAGAGCTATCGGACTGTCGCGGTGCCGCTCGGCAATGGCCGCTTCTGGCGCAAATTCGGCGCCTTTGCCGGGCCGGGCTATATGGTTGCGGTCGGTTATATGGATCCGGGCAACTGGGCGACCGATCTCGCCGGCGGATCGGCGTTCGGCTATACACTGCTCTCGGTCATCCTGTTGTCGAACATCATGGCGATGGTGCTGCAGTCGCTCTCGGCGCGGCTTGGCATCGCCACCGGGCGCGATCTCGCCCAGGCGTGCCGCGCCAATTATGGGCCGGTCGTCAATTTCAGCCTCTGGGTCTTGTGTGAGCTCGCGATCATCGCCTGCGATCTGGCTGAAGTGCTCGGCACCGCGATCGCGCTGCAATTGCTGTTCGGGCTGCCGCTCGTCGCCGGCGTGTGCCTGACCGCATTCGACGTGCTGCTGATCCTCGCGCTCCAGCGATACGGGTTCCGCAAGCTCGAGGCATTCATCGTCACACTGCTGATCGTGATCGCGGGGTGCTTCGCCTATGAGCTGGCGATCGCACAGCCCAGCATCGCGGCGATCATGGGCGGCGCGATCCCCTCGACCCAGATCGTCACCAATCCGGCGATGCTCTATATCGCGATCGGCATTCTCGGGGCGACGGTGATGCCGCATAATCTCTATCTGCACAGCTCGATCGTGCAGACCCGCCGCTTCGGCCAGGACGAGGCGGGCAAGCGCGACGCCGTGCGCCATGCGACGATCGACAGCACCGTGGCGCTGACCCTGGCGCTGTTCATCAACGCCTCGATCCTGATCCTCGCGGCGGCCACTTTCCACACCGCAGGGCGGACCGATGTCGCAGAGATCGGCGAGGCGTATCGGCTGCTGTCGCCGATGCTTGGCGCGGGCGCTGCGAGCGTGTTGTTCGCGGTTGCCTTGCTCGCCTCAGGGCAGAACTCGACCGTGACCGGGACGCTCGCAGGGCAGATTGTCGCGGAGGGATTCCTCAACCTGAAACTGCCGATCTACCTGCGGCGGATGGTGACCCGGCTGGCTGCGATCGTCCCGGCGGTCATCGTCGTTGCGCTGATGGGCGATTCGGGCGCGACACGATTGCTCGTGCTCAGCCAGGTGGTGCTCAGTCTCCAGCTTCCTTTCGCCGTGGTACCGCTCGTCAGCTTCACCAGCGACCGCAACCAGATGGGGGCGCTGGTCAATCCATTGTGGCTGAAGCTTGCAGCCTGGGTGATAGCCGCGACGGTGATCGGGTTGAATCTGATGCTGCTCGTGAGCTTCTTTTAGTTCCTCCCCGTTCCGGGGAGGAACTATGAGGCCACTATCCGCTTCGCCTGCTCCAGATGGAGCAGCTCGACCATTTCGCCGTCAACGCGGATGACGCCCTTCTCAGCGTTCTCGGGCAGCGCGAAGGCGGCAATGATGCGTTCGGCCCAGGCCACCGCATCCTCTGTCGGAGCGTAGGCGCGGTTGGCGGCGGCGATCTGGGCGGGGTGGATCAGCGATTTGCCGTCGAAACCGAAGGCAGCTCCCTGCGCGCATTCGGCGGCGAGCACCTCGCCGTCTTCGATCACGTTACACACGCCGTCGAGCGCGATCAGGCCGGCCGAGCGCGCTGCGGTGACGATCATCGCGAGGTGGCCGAGCAGAGGTGTGCGCTCCGGCCCGGGCGTGCAGCGCATTTCCTTGGCGAGATCATTGGTGCCCGCGAGCAGGCATTCCAGACGATTGACCCCGGCCGACGCGACGATGGCCGACAGATCGAGCATGCCGGCGCAGGTCTCGATCATCGCCCATAACGGAACTGTGCCGAGCAAGGCACGCGCGGCTTCGAGATCGGCGGGGTGCGAGACCTTCGGCAGCACCACCGCAGCGAACCCTGCGTCAGCGACCGCGCGGCAATCATCCGCACCCCAGGGTGTATCGAGAGCGTTGACCCGGACGAGCAGCTCGCGCGCGCCAAATCCGCCCGCCGCAGCAGCCGCAATTGCCTGCTCGCGCGCGCTCGCCTTGAGATCGGGTGCGACCGAATCCTCGAGATCGAGGATCACCACATCGCAATCGAGGCTCCGCGCCTTTTCGACCGCGCGGGCATTCGAGGCCGGCATGAACAGCGCGCTACGGCGCGGGCGGATCGTCATGAGGAGCTCCTGCAGGTGATGCCGCCGCTTACAGGAGCTTGGGCGTGCGGGCGCAAGTCCAATCCTCGGCATGCGAAACGATCCGCTCGACGGCGGAGCGCACGCGTGGGAAAGGGGCCGTGATGAAAGCTCAATCCCGTTTCACCGCGATCGCCAGGCTTTGGGCGCAGGCCGCTGCCTTTCTCGGCAATTTTGCGCACTTCGCCGGCATGCGGACCTGGAAGGCGATCGGCCTGGTCGCCTTTGCGGCGGTGCTCGACGGCGCCGGCATCATATTGCTGATCCCGATCCTCGATGCGGTGGTCAGCCCGAATGGCGGGCATTTCGAGATCCAGGCGATGCTGAACGGGATCGGCGTCCATACCCCGCTGGCGCGGCTCGCGGTGTTGCTGGCGGCCTTTGTCTGCGTGTCGCTGCTGCGCGCCTTCATGCTCTACGCGCGCGACATGTATCTCGCGCTGTTGCAGGGCGATTTCGCCGAATATGAGCGCAACAAGATCATGCGCACGCTTGCCAATGCGCCATGGGTGCGGATCGCCAGGCTCAGCCATGCCCGCGTCACCAGCCTGATCAGCGTCGAGGTCAACCGCATCGGCGCGGGGGCGCAGTTCATGGTCCAGGGCAGCGTGGCGCTGATGATGCTGGTAGTTCAGGGCGGGCTCGCCATCGCGCTGGCGCCGGCACTCGCGCTGACGATCGTCGCGATCCTCATTATCGGTGGCGGTGCGATCATGCTCGCCCAGGGCAAGATCCGCGACATCGGCAGCGGCATGGTCGATGCCAACCACAAGATGATGGGCAGCGCGACCGGCTTTCTCGGCGGGCTCAAGGCAGCCACCGCGCAGAATGCCCAGTCCGGCTTCGTGGACGAGTTCGCGACCATCCAGCGGCGCGTTCGCGAGCGCCAGCTCGAGTTCATGGAGCGACAGGCAAAGGGCCGGCGATTGTTCGCGATCGGATCGGCGCTGATGGGCGCGATCGTGGTGATGGTCGGCTTCAGCGCGACGGTTTCCCCCGCGATCCTGATCATGATCGTGCTGATCTTCGCACGCATGAGCGCGCCGGCGCTTACGATCCAGATGTCGGTGCAGAATTTCTTCTTCAACCTGCCGGCCTTCGAGGCGATCCGCAGGCTCGAGACGGAGCTCGAAGGCTCGGCCGAGCCGCCACCGACGCCGATCCTGCCGCCACCGGGGGCGATCGTGCTTCAGGATGTCTCCTTCCTTCACCCCGGCGGCGGAGGGCTGCGTCCGGCGAGCCTGACGATCGAGCCGGGCGCGTTCATCGGCATCACCGGTCCTTCGGGCGCGGGCAAGACCACCCTGGTCGAGTTGCTGACGACTCTGCAGGCACCGCAGACGGGGCAGTTGCTGATCGGCGGCGAGCCGCTCGACGCAGCGCGGCAGGCGGGCTGGCGCGAGAGCCTTGCCTATGTTCCGCAAGAGGGTTTCCTGTTCAACGACAGCGTGCGGCGGAACCTGACCTGGGGCACGGCCGGAATCGGGGAGGCGGCGATCTGGGACGCGCTTCGGCTGGCGGGTGCCGAGGAGATTGTGAGGCGGCTGTCGGACGGGCTCGATTCTATGGTCGGCGAGCGCGGCATTGCCCTTTCCGGCGGCGAGCGTCAGCGGCTGGCGATCGCGCGGGCGCTGCTGCGCAACCCGCGCCTGCTGGTGCTCGACGAGGCAGCGAATGCGATCGACGCGGCCGGTGAGAAGGCGCTGCTCGAACGGCTCGCCGCGCTCGACCCGCGGCCCACCATCGTCATGATCTCGCACCGCGCCGAGAGCCTGGTTCGGTGCGACCGGGTCATCACGATCGAGTCGGGGCAGCTTTCGGGCTGACCGGGCTCCGGCCGAGCTGACGGACCCGGCGCCCCGCCCAGAGCGGCAGTCGCAACAGCGGATAGAGGAAGCTGAGCGAGGGCGGCAACGGCACGCGGAGCACATCGTCGATCAGGAACATCGAGTTGGCGAGCAAGGCGCCGCGATAGCGCCAGTCGGGCGAGAGCCTGAGCTGGGCGAGCGTGTAGAGCGTGGTGCCGAAGCGGCGATCGGGGATTTCGGCTTCCGGATCCGGGCCGACCATCAATTCGAGCGCGCCGTCGGCGAGGCGGTTCATCAGTGCGCTGCTCTCGAGCTCGGCGGCGAGGCTGGGGGGCAGTTCGAGACCCAGCAGCCGCTTGCTCAGCAACAAGGCCTGACCGGCGCAGCGTCCGGCGCCGGCCTGCTGCGCATGGCGATAGAGGCGATCGATCTCCTCGGACGGTTCGCGCGAGACCAAGGCCTGGAAATCGGCGAGCCATTTGATCCGGCCCCAGCTGTGCAGTGCGCCGTGGACGGCCAGATAGACGAACAGATCGTCGCGGCCGAGCGTGCGGACCGGCGCATCGACGACACCAATATCGACGAGTTGGCCGGGCGATGCGGCATCGACCCCCGGCAGGAAGGTCGGGCCGTCAGTCAGCGCCCAGTGAAGGTCGATCGGAATACCAGTGACGGCGTGGTACATCGACGCTTCGTTGCGATATTGGACCAGGGCGCGGCGCTGGGCGGGACCCATCGCTACTTCGGGCACCGGCGAGATCAGTCGATATCCCCGCGCCTCGAGCATCGCGATCGCGGCCTCGACATGGTCCGGCAGGACCAGCAGGTCGATGTCCTGCGCTTCCTTGATCGCCGCATCGCCATAAGCTAGCCGCGCCAGTGCAGCACCCTTCAGGACCATCGCGGGCATGCCGGCGGCGTCGAACAGCTGCTGGATCGCGACGCTTTCGGTCGCGAGCGCTGCATTCTTCCGTACAAGATGCTCAGCACGGCGGCCGAGCTGGAACGCGACCGGGACAGCAAGGCGAACCCCGGCCGCCGAGAGCGATGCACGCACAAAGCCGGTGACGCGGTGGCGGCGAACGACGCGCAGGAAGCGCGGCCAGTCGGTGATCGCCCCGGCCGCCTCGCGCACTGCCTCGTCGCGCGCAGGCGATGGTGGCCAGCGGCAACAGGCGGTGACGAGCCTTATCTCTGGGACGAGCGCACGCTTGCTCATCGGGCGGCCGAATAGCCGGTCATCGAGAAAGGCCGCGCCGTTTCCGCCGTCGCCCAGCTTTTGTTGGGGATCGCCTGCATGACGAAGCGGAGCTCGCCGCCCGCCTCGATCTCTGCATGGCGGATGAAGCCGCGGGTCAGGGCTTTGCCGTTGAGGAAGACCTGGCCGACGTAGCGGTTTCTGTCCGACAGCCGATCGGCGCTGATCGTGAAGCTCTTGCCGTTGGGCAGGCTCAGCACCGCGCGATCGACGAAGGGCCGGCCGATCACATATTCGCCCGATCCCGGCGCAACCGGATAGAAGCCGAGCGAGGTAAAGACGAGCCACGCCGACATCTGGCCGAGATCGTCATTGCCCGACAGGCCCTCAGGCGTCGGCTTATACTGGCTGTCGACGATCTGCTTCAGCCGCTCCTGGGTCCGCCACGGCGCGCCTGCATAGTTGTAGAGATAGGCGACGTGGTGGCTCGGCTCATTGCCATGGATATATTGGCCGATCAGCCCGGCGATATCCTCGGCATGGCCGTAATCGAGCTTCGAATTGTCGAAATCGAACATCGCGTCGAGTTTCTTCACAGTCGCCGCGTCGCCGCCGAGCGAGCGGATCAGTCCGCCCTCATCCTGCGGCATGAACCATGAATATTGCCACGCATTCCCCTCGGTATAGTCGCTGCCGTAATTGATTGCGGTCGGATCGAACGGAGTGCGGAAGCTGCCATCCGCCTTGCGGGCGCGGACGAAGCCCGATGCTTGGTCGAAGCTGTTGCGCCAGTTGAGCGCGCGCTTCTCGAAGCGGGTGGCGATATCGAGGCGGCCCATTGCCCGCGCCATCCGCGCGATCGTCCAGTCGTCATAGGCATATTCGACTGTCTTGGAGGCAGCCTCGGGCTCGCGGTCGATCGGCACGAAACCGAGCTTCTTGTAATCGCCGAGCCCGCCATAGGGCTCGTAATCGGCACTCGCGACCATCGCATCGAGCGCTGTGTTGGCATCGAAACCCCTGATCCCTTTCAGATAGGCATCGGCGATGATCGGCACTGCGTGATAGCCGATCATGCACCAGGTCTCGCGGCCGTTGAACTGCCAGACGGGCAGGATGCCGAACGGGCTGTGCCGCTGGCTGGCGATCAGCGAATTGACGAAGTCGGCATTGCGCTGCTCGGGCTGGATCAGGGTCAGCAGCGGATGCTCGGCGCGGAACGTATCCCAGAGCGAGAAGGTCGAGTGGAAGGTGAAGCCTTCCGCCTTGTGGACCGCATCATCGGGCCCGCGATAGCGACCATCGGCGTCGCCATAGACGCTCGGCGCGAGGAGGCTGTGGTAGAGCGCGGTGTAGAGCGTCTTGCGCATCGCCGGCGCGGCATCGATCCGGACGGCGCCGAGCGCTTTGTCCCACGCCGCGTGCGTTGCGGCGCGGATCGTATTGAAGTCGCCGGGCTCGCTGGCGAGATTGCCGATCGCGCCGGCTTCATCCACGCCCGAGATCGCGACATGGACTTCGAGCGGCTTCGAGAGCGCGCCGAAATCGAGCCGCGCTACGAGGGCTCGACCGGCCAGCATCTGGACCGCGTCATCGCCGCGCCCCGGGCCTTGGAAGCCCTTGTACGGGATATCCTCCTCGCGGTTGATGAAGGCGTGGCCGGTGAGGGGCGCGGAGAAGCGCATTGCGAAATATAGCTTGCGCGCCGGTGCCCAGCCCCGCGTCTCGCGCAGGCCGGTAATGGTGCCGTCGGGCCACAGTCGGACAGTCGACCAGAGGATCTTGCCGGGATAATTATAGATGCTCGACCGCAGATCGACGATCAGGTGCGCAGGCTTGCCTGTGGGGAAGCCGTAGCGATGAACGCCGATGCGGGTGCCAGCCGTCATCTCGGCGCGGACGCCGGGGTCGCTCAGCGTGACAGCATAATAGCCGGGCGTCGCAACTTCGGTCGCGTGGCTGAAGCGGGAGCGATAGCCTGAGCCGGGCTTGGCGGGATCGCCGGGCTCAAGCGGCACATCGTCGCCAACCGCGGGCGTGACGAGGATATCGCCGAGATCGCTATGCCCCGCGCCCGAGAAATGGGTGTGCGAGAAGCCGAGGATGGTCGGATCCTCATAGCGATAGCCGGCCGCCCATTTATAGCTCTGCTTGAACGGCTTGATGTCGGTATCGGGGCTGAGTTGGATCATCCCGAACGGCGCGGTGGCGCCGGGAAAGGTGTGCCCCTCCCCGCCGGTGCCGATAAAGGGATCGACCAGATCGCTCGGCGACGGCGACGGGACGTCGCCTGCGACCGGCATGGCGGCAAAGGCGAAGCAGAGCAGCAATGCTTTCGCGGCGATCGGGAGGCGGCTCATGCGGGCCTTAAACCACAGGTGGCAGCGGCGGTGAAGCGAAGATGGCCATTGCGGCGGCCAGGGCACGCCCGGGCAGACCCACGCGGCCGGGGAGATTGGAGGCGTAAAGCGGCTTCCAAGTATAAAGGTTGGAATCTGCGGGGATTGCTCAAATATCGCGGATTTTTGTCACTCCTTCAACGAGGGGGCGAATTTCACGTTAACGGCGCCTGTGCACGGAGTGCATGTATTGCGCTTTATAGGCGTTTGAAGGCCAAGAACAGTTTTGAGAAAATATCGACGATTAGTATTTCATGCAATCTTTAATAATTATGTCAATTACATATCTTGCGCTTCGCTATTTCTTTATGACCAAGTATTAATTCAAACTATATTACTATATCGTCCACCCCCCCGGATTCCCGGTGCGCACTGCGGATGCGGCATGATAACCTGTCCGGCGGGAATTTGAATCGGGCATCGAAGCGTCGACCCTTTCGGGGCAGCGCTCTGGCTGATCCAGATTGCGCGCGCTTACATCGCGAATGCCTGCTTTTGGTGGTAGCTGACGAGCCGCTATAGATTGGACGTGACCCGGACGGATATTGCCTCATCATGATCGAAGCTTCCGCCCCTGGCGAGTTCGTCCTTCTGGGGCTTGATCCGGTTACGCAAACCATATGCGTCGAGTGGCGCGTCCGGATCGCCGATATCGAGCGACTGAAGGATATCCTCGGTGCCGATTGCGCGGAGGATCCCGAGCTCAGAGGCACCTATTACGATATCCCGAAACGCGACATGCGACGGATCGGCCGGATCTGCCAACCTCCGGTGGTGCCGGATGACCAGTATACGGCGATCGAGCGCCACCGCCGCATGTTCGAAGACGTGCCCTATATGGTGCACACCAACTTCGAACTCCCGTTGATGCTGGACGGCCGAAAGCCCCTCGCGGTGTTCGGAGACGGCTACCCGTCGGATTGGTTCGATGACTATCTCGCACCGTTCGAGCAATTCGTCGTCGCCGGCAGAATTCTGCGCCGGATCGTCGATGAGCCGATGCCGCACATCAAGAAGTGGCGTCCGGATCTGGACGGAGTCCGGAACGTCTATTTCGCACTACCCGGCGAGGAGTGGCGGATCGATGCCTATCGCCTGCTGATGGACACCTGCAAATCGGGTGCGGCCTGGACCGACGTTGAGGAAAGGCTGCAAGGATCGCTGCTGGGATATGAAGACTGGCAGAATGACTGGTGGATCGAGAACCGTGCAAGGCCGCGGGAAAATTCGGGCACATAATGCCCGTCTCATGGTCAATCAAAACGACCACAGACCCGCCTCCCTCAGACGAGCCGCACCTCGAGGAGCGTGGGGCCGCTGGTGTGGAGCGACCATGCGATAGCCGGATCCAGGTCTTCCACTGCCGCGACGCGTCGGGCCGGTACGCCATGGCTTTCCGCCAAAGCGACGAAGTCGATGCCCGCGATGGTGGTTCCGGGCAGTTCGTCCAACCCGAAACGCCGGGCGAAGTTGTTGAGGGCGGCATATCCGCCGTTGTTCAGGATGATGAAGCTGACATCGGCCCGCTGATCGGCGGCGCTCCAAAGGCCTTGGCTCGTGTACAGTGAGGAGCCGTCGCCCAGCAGGCAGATGACCTTGTTCTCCGGGCGCGCACGCGCGATGCCGATAGCAGCGGGCAGGCCATAGCCAAGACCGCCTGCGGGAGTCGTATAAAAGCCGCCGGCGCGCGTCACCGGCAGATGATCGTGCATCGCATCGCGCGCGGTGGGCGCTTCTTCGACGATGATCGCCCCGTCCGACCGCAGCGCCGCGATGCGCGCCATCACATGGGCAGGGGTGAGCGCCGGCGCGGGCAGCGGGATCGGTTGGCGCGCGGCCGGGAAAGGCCCCTCCCGCCGACGCACTTGCTCCACCAGGGCGAGAAGTCCGCCACGGACATCGCCAAGCACGCCAGTTCCGCGAGGAAGGATGGCGAGGTGTTGCGGGTCGTCGCTGAGCAGGGCCATCGCCGTGCCCTCAGGCCAGACACTGGGCCCACCTTCGGCATGCCAGGTAAAGGCCGGCGCGCCGGCGACCAGGACCATGTCATACCCGTTGAGCAGCGCCACCAGCCGCTCTTCATAGCCGGGAAGAAAACCGGCGAACCGGGCGTGATTTTCCGGAAAGACCTCCCTCCCCGTCAACGGCGCTACCCACACGTCAGCACCGGTCTTTTCCGCCAGTGCGACGGCCTGATCCCACGCGCCGCAGCGCGCGATGCCCGCACCAAGGACCAGCGCCGGCCGCATCGCACTGTCCAGCATTCCGGCGATGGTCGCGATCCCCGCCGGGTCCGGAAAGCAGGTCAGCGACAGGGCAGGAAGCGTCGGCAGCGGGCATTCGCGGTCCCAGTCGTCAACCGGGATCGATACGAACACCGGTCCGGTCGGTGGCGTCAGCGCGATATGGAAGGCGCGTATCAACGCCGCGGGCACATCCTCTGCACGCAAGGGTTCGGCAGCCCATTTCACATAGGGGCGCGGAAATTCCGTGGCGCGCTCCGCCCCAAGAAACGGATCGTGGGGCAACAAGGATCGTGCCTGCTGGCCCGCCGTGATCACCAGCGGCGCGCCGCCGCGATAGGCGGTGAACAGACTTCCCAATCCATTGCCCGTGCCCGCCGCCGAATGCAGGTTGACCAGCGCCGCGCGGCCCGTCGCCTGGGCGTAGCCATCCGCCATGGCCACTACCACGGCTTCGTTGAGGCCAAGGACATAGGCGATGTCGGATGGCATCGCCTGCAGCATTGGGAGCTCGGTCGAACCGGGATTGCCGAACAGCGCATCGACGCGGAAATGCTGGAAAACCGCATAAGCGGCGTCGCGGACGTTGGGCATGGACAGCCGCTCGCTTACAGCCCGAACCAGCGTTCGGCGTTGGTCTGGAAGAACTTCTTCTTGAGCTCTAGCGAGATATCCATGCCGTCCATGGCGCGGACCTCCTCCGCCTCGACCTGATAGGGATAGTCCATCGCGTACATCACGCGGTCCTCGCCCACGACCTGCTGCGCGAACCGGACCGCCGGCTCCCATGCCACGCCCGAATTGGTCACGAGCACGTTCGAGCGCATATATTCGGTGATCGTCTTGTTGAGCGGCTTCATCCGCTCCCAGCGCTTCGAGCGGACGCCGGCCTGATGCATATAGTCGAGGCGATAGAGCCAATAGGGCAGCGCCTCGCCCATATGGCCCACCATGATCTGCAGGTCCGGATAGCGGTCGAAGATGCCGATGGTGATGAGCCGCAGCAGATGCATGCCGGTGTCGACGCCGAAGCCGAAGATCGCGCCATCGAGCCCGGCTTCGAGCATCGGATCGATCATCGCGTCGGGCGGCGTGGCGGGGTGGATGTAGAGCGGGTGGCCGGTATCGGCGAGCGCGCGGAAGATCGGGTCGAACTTCGGATCGTCGAGATATTCGCCTTGGGTGTGGCTGTTGATCATCACGCCCTTGAAGCCCAGCTCCACCGCGCCGCGCCGGATTTCGGCGGCGGACCATTCCGGATCCTGCGGCGCCACMGCGGTCATGCCGATGAAGCGGTCGGGATGCGCGGCGCAGCGCTCGGCCAGATAATCATTGGCGCGCGTGGCGATGCCCTTGGCTTCCGCCACATCGAGCATCGGCTGCGCGCCCGGCGAGGTCAGCGCCAACACCGCCTTGTCGATGCCATGGGCGTCCATGTCGGCCAGGCGCCGTTCGCCCATATCGAGCAGGCGCTCCATTACCTGAACAGTCCGCTCGGAGGGAGATTGGGCATAGAAGCCCCATAAAGAGGCCATGCCCTTGTCGGCGGTGCCGTCGCGCACCATGCGCAGATACACATCGACCTGTTCCCGCGTGGCGAAGGTTTCCTCGGTCGCGATGCGCAGATAGCCGCGGTCGCCGCCGGTATTGAGTGGGTGAGTCATCGCAAGATCGTTCCTTCAGTGATAAGCAAAGGAGAAGCAGCACGCCGTCGCGGATGACGGCGCCTGCGGTCCAGCGTCAGAAGCTTTTCTTGAGCGTCACGGCCCATTCGCGCGGTCGGCCAGGCTGGGCATTGGCAACGCCGGTCGTGACCGAGATTTCCGACGTGGTGAGGTAATAATATTTGTCGAACAGGTTGGTGACTTCGAACGAGACTTCGAAGTCACGGCGATGGTTGCGCCAGGTCAGGCGGGCATTGGCCAGCGTGTAACCGGCGATTTCGGTCCGCGCCGAGTTGACCGCGGCACCCCAGGCCGTCGACTGGTAAGCTACGTCGAAGCGCGGCGTGAACGAGCCGATCTTGCCTGCATCAACCTCATATTGCAGGCCTGCGCTCCACTTCCAGCGCGGCGTGTAGGGCGGCATCATGCCGTATTGCACGCCGTTCGGGTTGGTCGTGCCACCGGCTTGCGGCGCAATATAGGTATAGCGGAAGTCGGTGTGGCTGAGCGCCGCATCGAACATCATGCCTTCGACGAGACGGACCGAGGTTTCTGCCTCGAAACCCCTGATCCGCGCGGTGCCGACATTGGCCGGCATTGCGCAGGGGAAGGTGACCACGCCTACCGGATTATATTGCGGGCAGCTGTTGAGTGTCAGCTGAATGTCCTTGTAGCGCGATGTGTAGGCGGCGAGGTTCAAGCGGACGCGACGATCGAACAGGTCGCTTTTGAGGCCGATTTCCCAGGTCGCCAGCTTTTCCGGATTGAAGGGCAGGACCTGCGATGCGGAATAGGGCCTGGGGTTTACGCCGCCGCCTTTGAAGCCGGTCGAATATTGCGCATAGGCATTGATATTCCCGGTGATCTTGTAAGCGATATTGGCGCGGTAATCGATGTTGTCGCCGCTGTAATTGCCCGTCTTCCCGTCGAGCGCGGTATATTGACCACCCAGCAGGTTGCCGTTGCGATCGCGGCGCCGGAACGTGTAGTTCTTGTCTTCCTTGGTATAGCGGATGCCGCCGGTCACGATCAGCGAGTCCGTGAGGTCATAGGCGGCATGGGCGAAGAGCGCGCGGCTGTGCGCCGGGACGGGGTCACCAGACACGAAGACAAGCGCCGGGTTCGCATAACGGATATCCTGGCGCGAGACATAGAAGCTGCGCTGGTCGATCATGTACCCGCCGATCGTGTAGTGCAGCTTGTCGAAAGCATCGCCGGTGAGCCGGAGCTCGTTGCTCCAGGCGTGGAAATCCACTGTGTTCGGTCCGCCCAGCGTGACCGCCATCGGCGAAAGATCGTCCTCGTTGGAAAACATCTCATGGTATTTGCGGTACGCGGTGATGCCCACCAGCCGCAGCCCGTCCGAGATCTTCCACTCGACCTGGCCCGATACGCCCCAGCCGGTGTAGGCCAGTTTGCCGGGAATGCGGGATTCGCCGAGCGCACCGTCAGCAGGCGAGACATAGCTCGAATAGTTGCAATAGCGGCCGCAGATGAAGCGAGAATCATAGGGGATCGGTGTCGGGAACGGATTGACGTCGCCCGCGCCGGTATATTTGGCATAGGTCAGCACGCCGCCCGCGATCTCGTGCTTTTCGCGGGTGTAGTCGCCGATGATGTTGATTTCTAGGTTGCTGGAGGGCGTGTAGTTCAGGTTGCCGCGGGTTGCCCAGTAACCGACCTCGCCCTGCTTCGATAGCTCGCAGTCGGGTCCATTGCGCACGGCCGGAATCCCCTGCCCCGGATGGACGCAACCATAATCGAGCCGGCTGATGTACCCCTCTTGCAAGCGGCTGACGCCTGTCACCCGCAGCGCGAGATTCTGCGCCAGCCCAAGATCCAGCGCGCCCCGCAGGTCGACGCGATCGCGGCTCCCCCATGTGATCGAGCCGTAGCCCGAATTGTCGCCGGTGGGCCGCTTCGAATAGAGTTTGATCGCGCCGCCGATCGAATTCTTGCCCGCCAGCGTTCCCTGGGGACCGCGCAGGATTTCGACGCGGTCGAGATCGAGCAGATCGAGGATCGACCCCGTCAGGGTCGAGTAATAGACATCGTCGACATAGACGCCCACGCCGGGCTCGAGCGCCGGGTGGAAGTCGAACTGGCCGACGCCGCGGATGTTTGCTGCGAGCGACGAACCGTGATTTGCCGAATTGGGCTTCAGCGTCACCGATGGCGCCTGAGCGGCGACATCCGCGATCGTGACCTGGCTGCGCGCTTCCATCATCGCGCCGGAAACGGCGGTGATCGCGATCGGGGTTTCCTGGAGATTCTGCCTGCGGAATTGCGCGGTGACGACGATGTCTTCGACCTGCGCCGCACTTGGCGCGTCGCTCGCCTGCTCGGTCGCTGCGGCGTCCTGTGCCCAGGCCGAGGGCGCAAGCGCAACGGTGATGGCCGTCAGAGCCGACGCTTTCAGCAAAATGGAAGTTGCCCTTTTCATGCTGTCCACTCCCTTGTTTGAAATCTGTTTTTCTTGATCGCTTCGAGGCGCTGTCAGGCCTGCCCGGACGAGCTCCATCCGACCCTGCGCGAGACGATGATCGCCAGCACCAGCACCAATGCGAGCGGCACCGCCGGGATCAGGAAGAAACGCTGGTCGTGGTCGACACCGGCGATTGCCGCCAATGTGCCGACCATCGGGCCCATGATCGCGCCGATCCGGGCAACGCCTAGCGCCCAGCCGAGGCCGGTGGATCGGGCGCTCGCCGGGTAGAGATCGCTCGCCGCGCCGTTCACGCCGTTCTGGATGCCGGTCACGAAAAAGCCGGCGCAGGGGATGAGAAGGATCGTCATGGCCGTGCTTGCCGGCATGAGCGCCAGGGTCAGCATCGTCAGCGCGGCCCCCGCGGCGAAGATCGCGACACTATGCCAGCCTGCCCGGCGCAAAAGCAGGCTGGCGACAATGCCACCCAGCACACCGCCGCCATGATACCCCGCCGTGACCAGCGCTGCGTTCCCGGTCGACAGGCCGGCACCCTTCATGAGCAGCGGTATCCAGCTTGCCAGCAGGTGCACGTTGAGCGCGACGCACATGAACATGAGCCACACCACGATCGTGGTCGTGCGGATCGATGGTGCGAGGATCGCGGCGATCGAACCACGCGGGACATCGGCCGCAGCGGGCATTTTGGGCTCTCGCAACGCCAGCGCGATGATGGCCGCGATGATCAGCGGCAGCACGCCGCCTACGACAAACAGGCCCTGCCAATGATAGGCCGGGAGAACCCAGGAGGCGGTCATGCCGGCGACCGCGCTACCCAGCGTAATGCCGATACCGGCAAACGCCGTAACGCTGGCGTGCCGGGGCGCGTCGTAGAGCGCGCCAGCCATCGCCAGCCCGTTGGGCATGACCGCGCCAAGCCCGATGCCGATGAGAAACCGCAATATGGCCAGCTGCTCGACGGACGAGGCAAAAGCAGCGACAAGCGAAAGGACGCCATAGGCGGCGCTGGCGATGACTACGACCCGCTTGCGGCCGATACGGTCCCCCAGGGGCGCCACTAAGGTTGCGCCGATCAGGATGCCAAACAGGCTCGCGCTCAGGAGCGGGCCGAGTTGCGCCCTACTGATCCCGAACTGCGCCATGATCGAAGGTCCGGCGAGATTGGCGGTCTGCAGGTCGAAGCCTTCGACCATCAAGGCAAGCACGACGAGCGCGAGGCCCAGCGATCGATGGCGCACATGATCACCGGCTATTGGCTCGGGGGCCGCCATCTCCATCTCTCCAGACATTTGTCTTTGTTGATTAATCAAATTAGATCACAGGATCTAGTTTCAGCGCAAGCGCTATTTTGGAGTCCGGCTTGACGGGCGGGAATGCGGATGGACTTATGGGGGTCATGGGATCGGAAGCCGCTGGCCAATCGCCAAAACCGCCTGTTCAGCAGCGCAGTCTGGCCAGCCACCGGCAGATGGTGGATGTCGCTCTGCGCTTGCTGGAAACGCGCGATATCGACCAGATTTCAGTGCGCGATATCGTCTGCGAAGCCGGAACGTCGAACGGCAGTTTCTATCATCGCTTCGGCACCAAGGAGCATTTCTTCAACTATCTGATCGACGACATGCTGGAGCGGCGTGAGCGTGGGGCAATCGCACAGTTATCCGATCAGACGATTGCCTTTGACGCCCTTCCCGAACTGCTCGCCCGCAGCGCGATGGCAAATTTTCAAGCTCATGCCGGCCTTTTGCGTTCGGCCATTCGGCGACACCTAGCAGGCGACGATTGCTGGAACCGCATCAGCATGATGTCGCGCAGGATCGTCAAAGGGTTTCTGGACCGGGTCTCTGACACACTCGGACGGCCGCTCGACGCCGATGAGGCCGAGCACATCAATTTCGCGTTCGTCTCGCTTTATGGCTTGCTTGCCTATCGTACGCTCGGGTTGAATATCCTGCATGGCTATACAGTCACGGAGCAAGCCTTCGAGGATGAGACGATCAGCAATTTCCGGCAATTGATCGACCGGGCTTTGCCGCCGGGCGTATCCCCCCCTGGCGGTGCGTGATCGGCATGTCGCCACAGCATCGGCATATAGGGAACCTTGGAGTCGTTGCCGGAATCCTCTACGCCCGGACCAGCGTGCCCGCGGGAAGGTCACCGAAATCCGTGGGGGCGCAATGCCGCAATTGACGAGCATCGTTGATACATTTCCGACAGTCGTCATCCCGCATGCAGCGGACGGGCTGCCGGTCGAAGTGTCTCTGATCGCGCAATTGGGTCATGGTGCGGGGAGCCACTTGTTCCACAGCATCGCCGCCCGGCAAAAGGCGCATCCCGAATTCCGTGATGCGCTCGAGGAGCCGTCGGCGAAGATCGGGGGGACGAACTTCAAGCTGGGGGACACTACCGCCCTGTATTCCTTCATCGTCGGGCCGCAGGGGCATCCCTTTCACCGCCATGCCGGACACCGGATCTTCACCGCCGTCTCGGGCAGCGGCGGCGCGCAGCTTCGCTTTTCGATGGCGAACAGCGCAGAGATGGAAATCGATCCCCGCAAGTTCATCGAGGGGCTTCATTTCATCAATATCCCGCCGGACTGCATGTTCTGCGTTAGGTTTGGCGGCGAGACCTGGCACCAGTTCTGGCCGCTGTCGAAGAATTCGCTGCATCCGGTTTTCTTCGCGCTGTCGTGCCACACCGATGAGCTGGGCGGGAACCTGTCGGACGATCTCAAGGCCAGGATCAAGGCCGATACGGCCGACATCCCGACTCTGACCGAGGTTCTGCCCGACGACGTCGCACAGCTGATCCATTCGAAGGATTTCCTGCAGGAAGTCATTCCGACGACCACCTTGTCGCTGGATGCGCCGGCGGGAACGATGCACCGCAAGGTGTGCGACACCTTCCGCGGGAGCCTCGGCATCGTCCGCGGCTTCTGGAGCAGCCGGCATGGGCCGGGCGGTTATGTCTCCAGGGCGGAGGTCGCTGACGCGGTGATCGAGCTGGAGGATGTACCCGAACACTCGCTCCTGCGGCGGCATCTGGACCCGCGCGAGGCCCATCACCAGGACACGTTCATGATCTCCCTGGAGGACGCGAAGTTCCGGGATCTCAACGCGAGCCAGATACTGGAACTGGTGCTCGAAGGCTTTCTGAACAACGCGCCGAGCGGGGTCTCGCGGCTGATGATGATCCGGAATCTGCTTGTCAGACCGATAGGATTGCGAACCTCTCCGCTTGGCTGCCCGGTCTCCTCCCTGCTGTCGGATGACCGGACCAATGTGTTCGCCGGCCAGTATCCAGTTCTCGATCAACTGGTCGAAGCGGACGGCTCCGGCGCGCAGGTGATGCTTGGCGCCAAGGACAAGCACCTGATCTTCAGATCGTGCATCGGGGTTGCGAAGACCGGCCCGGGAAGCGTCAAGATCACACTTGGCACCTGTGTGATGTGCAAAAATGTGTTCGGGCGCTTTTACATGGCGGCGATATCGCTGGTTCATCGCAAATATATTTCGCCGACGATGCTGCGCCGGGCAGCGGATTATCTGGTAGCGAAGATCAGCTGAATGTCGCGCGGGTTTTGGCTGGCAATCAGCTATCCGACCGCGTGATCGCCAGCCCAAGATAGAACGATCCTTCAGCGTGCCGTGACGTGACGGCGCAGGAACTCGCCTATGGCCAGTGCTGTCACCTCCGGCTGCTCCTCGGGGAAGAAGTGTCCGCCATGGACTGGCTGCCCTTGAACATCACGAGCCCAGCGCTGCCAAAGCCCTAACGGTCCGCCAGCATCGTCGTACCAGGCCGCCAATCCGCCGGCGTCGCTCCACAATGCCAGCAATGGACATTCGATACGGCGGCCCGCTTCCAGATCGGCACGATCGAGTTCCCGGTCGATTCCGGCCGCGGCTCGATATTCTTCGCAAATCGCGTGCACATGAGCGGATCGCTGAGCGCCGCGACATAGGCTTCCCGCAACCAGAGCGGGAAGGCATCGGGCGGGGAGCCCCATTCGGACAGGGCGTTGTCGATGACCGCCTCCAGCGCCGCAAGAAGGAGTCGCTCGGGGAGGGGAGCCGGCTGGGCAAGCAGTGAAAACGGCCAGAAGGACAAAGCGAGCCGTGCATCGGCGCGAGCCCAAACCTCATAGGTCGGGACCACGTCCAGCACGGCCACGGCCGTCACTCTGTCGGGATGATCCAGTGCCGCGCGGTAGGCGACACGACCGCCGCGATCATGGCCGATGATCGCGAATTGCTCATGGCCGAGCGCGTTCATTGCCTCGATAAGCGTCGATGCAAGCGCCCGCTTCGACATTGCCTCATGGCCTTCCCCATCAGGCGGGCAGCTGCTCCGGCCGTAACCAGGCAGATCGGCCGCTACGGCGGTAAAGTCGTGCGCCAGCAACGGGGCGACACCGTGCCACATGAGGCTTGTTTCGGGGAAACCATGGAGCAGTAAAATCGGAGGACCGCTCCCACCTTCGTGACAGAAGACGGAGCCGTGATCGGTCGCCACCTCCCGGGCGGTGAAACCTTCTATTCCTCTTTGCGCCATGATTGGTTGAGAACGCGCTGGCGTTGTGAGGGTTCAGTCTGCTTACGGCGTGAGGGAAGTGGGGTTTGCAACCGTGCTCAGCTGCAACCGGAGGAGCGACACGAATGTCGAAAGCGGACACCACCAGGATCATTCCCCGGAGGACGGCTGAATCGGCGGCCATGGTGGCGAGCGTGAAGCGCGCGATGGCGATCACCCCGGTTCTCAACCGCCTTGGCTATGATGACTCAGACCAGATCCGGGCGGTGTTCAGCGAGCTGATCGGCCGCGCGGTGGATGAGGGCTTTTCGCTGATCCCGCCCTTCTACACCACGGGCGGCGAGAATATCCGGCTTGGGCGAAACGTGTTCATCAACCAGAATTGCACCATGTATGACCTTGGCGGGATCGATATCGGCGATGACGTGATGATCGGGCCGAATGTGAGCCTCATCACCTCAGGCCATCCGCTCGAGCCTTCGCAGCGGCGCGCTTTCGTGATCGCCAAGCCCATCGTGATCGAGCGGAACGTCTGGATCGCGGCCGGGGCGACGATCATTGGCGGGGTGACGATCGGGGAGAATTCGGTCGTCGCAGCGGGTTCGGTCATCACCCGGGACGTTCGGGCCAACAGTCTTGTCGGCGGGAATCCTGCACGGATCATTCGTGGGATCGGCGACGACTGACGAAAAAGCGGAAAGCGGACAGACGCGGCTTCGAGCAAACTCAAGGCGCTTGGCTTTGGCGCTCTCTTTAGCGTGTTGGGTCGCGGCGTATTTATTCGACACCACCGCGTGTGCCGGATTGCGCCACGGGCGTCACCGCCCAGCGCGCCTGAGGCCGAGCAGCACATTGCCCTCGGTCGAGAGATAGTTGCGGCGGTAGTTGAAGCGGGGCGTGTCGCTGAACAGCAGATAATAATATTTCATCTGCTCGGACCACCAATAGCCCGGACAATGATCCTTTTGCAGCTTGGGGCTCGTGGTGACGTCGGCGAGATCGGCATAGCCGAAAGGCGCCCGGTTGGCGGCCTTCATGTTCAGATAATGGGTGCGACCGATCTCGCGCCAGCGCGGATCATGATCGAGCAGCCAGTGGTTGAACACGGCATCGGCAAGCTCGGGGCGCAGGCTGTTGCTCTTGTAGGTGACTGCGCCCGATTTGAAATCATAGCCMTCGGGCAGCACGCCGAACTGATCCTGCAGCCAGGACCAGGAAGCGGTGACCGCCCTGCCCTCGCGCGCGGCCCCGCCTTGGGCCAGCAGCCCGCCATAGAAGGAGGCCAGCTCGTCCTGCTCGGTCGACAGCCGCACGCCGGTTTCAAAATCGACATCGACGACCCAGAGGCGATCGGAAATGTCGAGCTGACGGCGCAGCACCGCTTTGGTGCAGACGTCATACATATGCTTGCAGTCACGGTCGCCGAGCAGCTGCCAGCCGTCCCACAGATATTCATAATAGCTGTCGGCCGGGGGGCCGATGGTGGCGCGGCGGGTGAGCCATTTGCCCGTCACGGCATCGATGCCGTCCGCCAGCAGATCGAGCTTCGAACGGCGATCGAACAGGGCGACCATCGCTTTCTTCGCTGTCTCTTCGAAGCGGACGTCGCCGGTCAGCCGGCTGAGAATGCCCCATTCGGGCAGATAGGTGCCGATCTCGGCCGGATTGGTCGCCGATGCCCGCACCGCTCCGGTGCGCAGGTTGATATAGCGATAGGGCAGGCCAGTCTGCGTCGCGAAGGCGGGCAGCAGCCGTTCGGCGAGATCATGCGCCTTGGCGAGCAGCGCAGGATCACCGCACGCATGATGCGCGGAGAGGAGCCCGCCGACCAGCCGGATCGAGGTTTCGAACACCGACACCTCGCCGTCGCGATCGAAATCCGCATTGGCCTTCACCCAGGCAAGCGCATCGGCGAACTCAGCGTCGAGGCCCATTACCCAGAGCGTATCCATCGCCTCGATCAGGCTCAGGCCGAGATGCTCGGTCTTGAGCGGGAAGCTGGAATGGCCGCCGCTGATCGGCTTGATCTCGTCGCGGCCCCAGGCGCGCTCGCGATAATGGCGCCAGGCCCAGGCCATCTCGGCCTTCACATCGGCGCCGAGCGCGTGCCAGTCCTCGCGGCTTCTCGAAGCGCCGAGCGGGGCAGCGCTTGCGAGCAGCAGCCCGCCTGTTCCGCGGAGCACTGATCGGCGGCTTGGCAATGGGCGCATCGACTTCTCCGTCATGAGCTGAGCAGCGTCCAGTCTAGCGCGGCGACCATGAGCCTGACGACCCGAATCCTCTGCACCAGCACCACCCGGACGGGCGCCAAAAAGGGCCAACGTTGTCAGTTTCGCCAAAACCGATCTTGTTTCGACGCCGGTCCGGAAGCCAGAGGCTACCAAAGCCGCAAATCTCATGCTAGCTGAGCGCCATGGAACTGGGCCGGCGCGCGACGATTATCGATGTGGCACGCGAGGCCGATGTCTCGATCAAGACAGTCTCGCGCGTCTTCAACGACGCCCCCAATGTCACGGCCAAGACCCGCGAGCGGGTGATGAAGGTGGCCACCGCGCTGCACTATCACCCCAATGTGGTCGCGCAGGGGCTGGTCGGGCGTCGCTCCTATCTGCTCGGTCTGTTCTACGAAAATCCGAGCCCCAATTATGTCGTCGAGCTTCAGCAAGGCGCGCTCGATCGGCTGCACGGCGAGAAATATCGGCTGGTCGTGCTGCCGGTGGAGCAGGTCTCGGCGATCGCCGAGAATATCCTGTCGCTGGTGCGGTCGGCAGCGCTCGACGGGATCGTGCTGACGCCGCCGGCATCCGACCATCCGGTCATCATCGAGCGACTGAGCGCAGCGCATTTCCCTTTCGTGCGGGTCGCGCCGACGCGCTCGCCCGAGTTGGGCCCACACACCATCACTGACGATGTCGGCGCGGCGCGGGCGATGACCGAGTATCTGATCTCGCTCGGCCACCGCCGGATCGGCATGATCAAGGGCGATCCGAGCCATCCGTCGAGCGAGGCGCGGCTGCTCGGCTTTTCCAGCGCGCTGGCCAAGGCCGGGCTGAAGATGCGGCTCGATGATATCGAGCAGGGCATGTACACGTTCGAATCCGGTTTCGAAGCCGGGCGCCGCATCCTCTCGCGCAGCGAACGGCCGACCGCGATCTTCGCGCAGAATGACGATATGGCGGCGGGCGCTATCATGGCGGCGCATGATCTGGGCCTGACGGTGCCCGGCGACCTTTCGATCGCCGGCTTCGACGACAGCGCGATCGCCAAGATCGTCTGGCCGCGCCTCACCACCATCCACCAGCCGGTGTTCGACATGGCGCGCGGCGCGACCGACATGCTGGTCGCGATCCTCGAGAAGAAGCCGCACGCGCAGGTGATCGAGCACCCCTTCACGCTGGTGACCCGCCAGTCGACCGGGCCCGCCCCCAAAGTTTAGCGGCGGTACGATTAAAATTGATAACGTAGGTCATTTTGTGATCTATGCCTGTCGAGAGCCGAACCAATCGGACTCGCGGGGAGAGACAATGCCTGTATCCGGACGCAGCCTGAGGGCGATGCTGCTTGCAGCGGGGGCGATGATCGCCATCACCAGCGGCGCTGCCGTCGCGCAGACCGCGGCTCCCGCCCCTGCCCCTGCCCCTGCGGCACCCTGGCCGCATGTCGGATCGCCGCTCGCGCCCAACCCGGCGATGGAAGCGCGGATCACCACATTGCTCGCGGCGATGTCGGACGAGGACAAGGTCGCGCAGATCGTCCAGCCCGACCTTGCCAGCGTGTCGGTTGCCGAGATGCACCAATATCATTTCGGCTCGATCCTGAACGGCGGCAATTCCGGCCCGAACGGGAACGACAAGGCGCCGGCGCCTGAATGGCTGGCCTTTGCCGATTCGGCCTGGGAAGCGATCATGAAGCGTGACGATGGCCGGCCCGCCATCCCGCCGATCTGGGGCATCGATGCGGTGCACGGCCATGCCAACATCATCGGCGCGACGATCTTCCCGCAGAATGTCGGGCTGGGCGCGATGCGCGACCCCGATCTGATCCGGCAGATCGGCGCGGTGACCGCGAAGGAAATGGCGGTCACCGGGATCGACTGGGATTTCTCGCCGACGCTCGCGGTGGTGCGCGATACGCGCTGGGGCCGGAGCTATGAGGGCTTTTCCGAAGAGCCTTCCGTGGTGGCCAGCTATGCCGGCGCGATGATCGAGGGGCTGCAGGGCAAGCCCGGCACCAAGGAATTCCTGCGCGACGGCAAGGTGATCGCGACCGGCAAGCATTTCGTCGGCGATGGCGGCACGGCCAATGGCGTCGACCAGGGCGACAATCCTTCGAGCCCTCAGCAGATCCGCGACATTCATGGTGCCGGCTATCCGCCCGCGATCGCCGCTGGCGCGCAGGCGGTGATGGCGAGCTTCTCGAGCGTGCGCGGCCAGAAGCTCAGCGCTGACCGCGATCTTCTGACCGGGGCGCTGCGTGAGCAGATGGGCTTCGACGGCCTCGTGGTCGGCGACTGGAACGCGCATGGCCAGGTGCCGGGCTGCTCCAACACCAGCTGCGCCGCGGCGATCAATGCCGGCATGGACATGGTGATGGCGCCGGACAGCTGGAAGGGCTTTTACGAGAGCACGCTGGCGCAGGTGCGATCGGGCGAGATTTCGCATGCCCGGCTCGACGAGGCCGTGCGGCGCATATTGCGGGTGAAGCTGCGCGCCGGGATGTTCGACAAGCCCAAGCCTTCGAGCCGGCCCTATGCGGGGCGTTTCGAGCTGCTCGGCGCGCCCGAGCACCGCGCGGTGGCGCGGCAGGCAGTGCGCGAATCGCTGGTGCTGCTCAAGAACCAGGGGCATGTGCTGCCGCTGTCGCCGAAGCTCAACCTGCTGGTGGCGGGCGACGGGGCCGACAATATCCCGAAACAGGCGGGCGGCTGGACGATCAGCTGGCAGGGCACCGGCACCACCAATGCCGATTTCCCGCATGCTCAGTCGATCTACGCGGGCATTGCCGAGGCGGCTAAGGCGGCGGGCGGCTCGGCGACGCTGAGCGTCGATGGCAACTTCACCGCCAAGCCCGATGCGGCGATCGTGGTGTTCGGCGAGGACCCTTATGCCGAGTTCGCCGGCGACCGGCCGACGCTTGAATATCGGCCTGGCGAGACGCGCGATCTCGACCTGCTGAAGAAGCTGAAGGCGCAGGGGATTCCGGTAATCTCGGTGTTCCTGTCGGGCCGGCCCTTGTGGGTTAATCCGGAGATCAATGCGTCCGACGCGTTCGTCGCAGCATTCCTGCCAGGCGGCGAAGGCGGCGGCATCGCCGATGTGCTGCTCGCCGATAAAGCCGGCAAGCCGCGGCATGATTTCCGCGGCAAGCTTTCCTATTCCTGGCCGAAGCGGATCGACCAGGCCGCAATGCACCGTGAGGATGCGGGTTATGATCCGCTGTTCGCCTTCGGATTCGGCCTGACCTATGCCGACAAGGGCGATCTGGCGCAGCTCTCCGAGGCTCATCCCGCCAATGCCACGCGCGAGGACGGGATGATCTTCGGGCGCGGCAAGCTGCCGGCGAACTGGAGCTTCGACCTGGCCGAACCGCACGGCGTCGCAGTGCCGGTGAAGGGCAATTCGGGCACGACCGGCGGCGGGCTCGTCCGGATTTCCGGCGTCGACCGGAGCGCGCAGGAGGATGCGCGGGCAGTCGTCTGGGGCGCAGCCGGCGGCACCTTGCGGGTGGTCGCCGACAAGCCGATCGACATGTCGCGCGAGAGCAATGCGCAGTACAGCCTGGTCATCGAATACCGCGTCGATACGGCACCTGCGGGCGCGGTGCGGCTTGGCATGCAATGCGGCGACACATGTGCCGCCGCCGTGCCGCTGACCGCGACGCTGCGCGCGGCGCCGGTCGGGAAGTGGACGACGCTGACCTTGCCGCTCAACTGTTTCGTCCAGGGCGGGCTCGATCCGAAGCGGGTGACCGCGCCCTTCACGCTGGCAAGCGACGGCGCATTGGCGCTGTCGATCTCCGGCATCCATTACACCAGCGCGGGCGCGCCCGGCGCCTGCCCGCAATGATCCTGTCCCTCGCGCAGAAAGATATGAGCATATGAACGGCAAGACAGCTGGCAGCTCGGTCGCGGCCTTTGTGGTGGTGACCTGCCTGTTTTTCGCCTGGGGCTTCATCACCTCAAACACCGACCCGCTGATCGCAGCGATGCGCGGCATCTACACGCTCAACGTGGCCGAGGGGATGCTGACCCAGTTCGCGTTCTTCGTCGCCTATTTCGTCATGTCGATGCCAGCCGCCGCGCTGCTGGGGCGGCTCGGGCACAGCCGGACGATCATCGGCGCGCTGATGGTGATGGTGGGGGCCTGCCTGTTGATGCTCGTCGCTTCGCACATGCAGGCCTATGCGATGGTGCTGGTCGCGCTGTTCGTGATGGCGAGCGGGATCACAGCACTTCAGGTCGCGGCGAACCCGCTGGCCGCGTCGCTCGGCAAGCCCGAATATAGTCACTTCCGGCTGACCCTCGCCCAGGCGTTCAACTCGCTCGGTGTGGTGCTCGGGGTGCAGATCGGCTCGAAGCTGATGCTGCGCCAGGACGTGTTCGGCCAGGGCGGGCATATCCTCCCCAATGTGGAGCGCGGTACCGCGCTTGGTGCGATCGACCACGCCTTCGTGCTGATCGCGGTGGCGATTCTCGCGCTGTCGGCGCTGATCTTCGCGTTCCGTCGCAATATCGACACCTCGGCTTCGCACGGCGAAGTCGCGAACGTGTCGCCGCTGGAGGCGCTGCGCTCGGGCTGGGCACAGTTCGGCGCGCTCGCCATCTTCCTGTATGTCGGGGCCGAGGTGACGATCGGCAGCATCATGATCAACTTCCTCAACCGCCCCGATGTGCTCGGGCTGCCGCTGCTGACCGCCGGCTTGTATCTGGCGTGGATTTACTGGTTCGGCGCGATGGTCGGCCGTTTCATCGGCAGCGCGCTGCTGCCCTTCGTGCGCGCCAGCTACCTGCTCGCCGGAGCGGCCGCGGCCGCGGCGTGCCTGACCGCGACGGCATTCCTGCTGCATGGGCCGATGGCGGCCTATGCCGCGCTTGGCGTCGGCTTCTTCAACTCGATCATGTTCCCGACGATCTTCAGCATCACGATGGAGCGGTCCAAGGCATCCACGGCTTCGGTGTCCGGCCTGATGTGCATGGCAATCGTCGGCGGCGCGCTGCTCCCGTGGTGCTCGGGCAAGGTCGCCGATGCGACGGGGATCATCGGCACGACGTTTATCCTGCCGGCAATCGCCTATGTGATCATCGTGCTTTATGCGGTGCTGGGTCCGCGGTCGCGCCTGTCGGGCGAAGGGGATGCGGTGCCTTTGATGGCGCATTGAGGGTGCATTAAACGCGTCGGCGATGAGGCGGGTCTCAGCATAAGTATCAGATGGCAGACCCGCCGGTGATGTGACATGAGGCGCGGCATGCAGATGCCCGCCGACCGCTATGACATCCTCATCGTGGGAGCCGGCCATGCCGGCGCCCAGGCCGCGATCGCGCTGCGCCAGCGCAAGTTCGAAGGGACGATCGCGCTGCTCGGCGACGAGCCCGAGCTTCCTTATGAACGGCCGCCGCTCTCCAAGGAGTATCTGGCGGGCGACAAGCCGTTCGAGCGCATCATGATCCGCCCCGCCGCTTTCTGGGAGGAGCGCGACATCGCGACCTTGCTGGGCCGGAAAGTGACCGCGGTCGATGCGACGGCGCACCAGGTCACGACCGGGGATGGCGGCACGATCGGCTATGGGTCGCTGATCTGGGCGACCGGGGGCAGCCCGCGCAAGCTGAGCTGCGCCGGCCATTCGGTGCGGGGCGTGCACAGCGTGCGCAACCGCGCCGATGTCGACCGGATGATCGCTGAACTGCCTGACGTGAACCGGGTGGTGGTGATCGGCGGCGGCTATATCGGGCTCGAGGCGGCGGCGGTGCTGACCAAGCTCGGCAAACATGTGACCGTGCTCGAGGCACTCGACCGGGTGCTGGCGCGGGTGGCGGGCGAGCCGCTGTCGCGCTTCTTCGAGGCCGAGCACCGCGCGCACGGCGTCGACCTGCGGACCGGCGTGGCGGTTGAGTGCATCGAGGAGAGCGACGGCGCTGCGACCGGCGTGCGGCTGGCCGACGGGACGATCCTCGCTTGCGAGATGGTGATCGTGGGCATCGGTATCGTGCCGGCAGTCGAGCCGTTGCTCACCGCGGGTGCCGAGGGTGGCAATGGCGTGGCGGTCGATGCGCAGTGCCGCACCAGCCTGCCCGACGTGCTCGCGATCGGCGACTGCGCGGCGCATGCCAATCGCTTTGCCGATGGCGCGGTGATCCGGCTCGAATCTGTGCAAAATGCGACTGACCAGGCGAACACCGTAGCGAAGCTGCTGTGCGGCGAGGCCGAGCCTTACGAGGCGGTGCCGTGGTTCTGGTCCAACCAATATGACATCCGGCTCCAGACGATGGGGCTCTCGATCGGCTATGACCAGACTGTCGTGCGCGGCGATCCGGCGACGCGGAGCTTCTCGGTGATCTATCTGAAGGCCGGGCGCGTGCTTGCGCTCGACTGCGTCAACATGACGCGCGATTATGCGCAAGGCCGTGGCCTTGTGCTGGCCGGCGCCGCGCCGGACCCTGCCCTGCTCGCTGACCCCGAGACGCCGCTGAAGAGCCTTTTGTGAGCGACGGCTATGCCGCCATGGACGAGGCGGCACGGCGGGCGATCGCCTATCGCCGCAGCGTCGCGGCGGCTGAAACGACGCCGGTCGCCAGCTATGCGGAGATGCTCGCTGCCTTTGCCGGGCCTACGCCGGAACGGGGCGGCGACCCGGCCGCGATCATCGAGGAGTTGGCGACGCTCGCCGAGCCCGGCATCCGCGCCTCGACCGGACCGCGCTTCTTCGGCTGGGTGATTGGCAATTCGCACCCGACCGGTGTTGCCGCCGACTGGCTGACCGCGGCCTGGGGGCAGAATGCGGCGAACCTCCAGGCGGCGCCCGCTGCCTCGGCGATCGAGGCGGTGGCGGCGACATGGCTGCTCGACCTGCTCGGGCTGCCGACCGAGGCCTCGGTCGGTTTCGTGACCGGCGCGACCGTGGCCAATTTCGTGTGCCTCGCCGCCGCGCGGAGCGAGGTGCTGCGGCGGGTCGGCTGGGACGTCGAGGCCGATGGCCTGTTCGGCGCACCACCGATCACGGTGCTGATCGGCGCGGATGCGCATGCGACGGTCTATTCCGGGATCAAATATCTCGGGCTCGGCGCGGGGCGGGTGCGGGTGGTCGCCTGCGATTCGAGCGGGCGGATGCTGACCAGCGACCTCGAGCGCGCCATCGCCGAAAACACCGACGCGACCATCGTGATCGGCCAGGCCGGGCAGATCAACACCGGCGCCTGCGACCCCTTTGCCGAGATCGCGCCTATCGCCAATGAGATGGGCGCGTGGCTTCATGTCGATGGCGCATTCGGCCTCTGGGCGCAGGCGAGCCCGGCGCAGAAGCATCTGACCGCGGGCGTAGAGCTGGCTGACAGCTGGGCGACCGATGGGCATAAATGGCTGCAGACGCCTTATGACAGCGGCTTTGCGATCGTCCGCGACGCCGAGGCGCACCGGCGCGCGATGGCGATCACCGCGAGCTATCTGCCGTCGCCCGAGGGCGCCGAGCGCGACCCTTCCGCTTATGTGCCCGAGCTCTCGCGGCGGGCGCGGGGCTTTGCGGCCTGGGCGATGATCCGGCAGTTCGGCCGCGAGGGGATTGCGGCGATGGTGGAGGGGCATTGCGCGATCGCCAGCCATATGGCCGGGCGGCTGGCGGCTGTGCCGGGGGTGGAGCTGGTCTGCCCGGTCGAGCTGAACCAGTTCATGGTGCGCTTCGGTGGCGCCGATGCCGCGACACTGGCGACCGTGAAGCAGGTGCAGGAGGACGGTGTCGCATTCATCGGCGCGGCGCAGTGGCGCGGGCATTGGGTGATGCGGCTCTCGGTCTCCTCGGTGGCGACGACCATGGCCGAGGCAGACACGACCGTGGACGCGGTGATCAGCGCATGGGAGCGCGTCGCCGAGGCTGGGTGATGGGTGCGTTTCCGGGGCGCGGGGTGGGGTAAAATCCACCGGAAAGAGGCAGCGGACTTTTGCGAGTCTTGGGCGAAAGCCGGCGAAAAGGCGTAAAAGTCGCGCGCAAAGGCCATGGTTTTCGGTCTTTTCTGCAGCGAAGTGAATGGCTTGGTGCATCGCATAAATCCGTGGCAGTCATCGTGTTGGAGGCTGTCAGTACTCTCGCTTTATTCCTGCGGTATCCGCAGGCGCGCCAAGGCTAATCTGGGTCCGCCATGCGAGCCAGACCAGGGTAAACTTGTTGGTTGTTGGGCATTTTGCGAGCCACCGTGTATAAAGGATTTTAAAACCGTTGCGCGGATTCCGAAGTAATGATAGCCACTCCGGCGCAGATATCCAATTTTTCTTGCTGGCCCAATCATGCGTAAGGTTGAACGAAAACTCGAGCTTCAGGAAGATCAACGTAACAATTTTGCGAGTCATGTGATCTATACTCCATCTGTTCTTGCGGCGTGCGTTCAGGCGGGTGGCGAGGCGGTGGTCTTCGTCGTTGGCGAGCGGCCGTAGCGTCTCGAGTGTCGGCTCGGTGGCCGGCAGCACCATAAAGAAGATCGGGAAGGGTTGAATCGAACCGGCGGCGCGCGGCGTGAGGGCTCGCCCTGTTCAGTCTCCAACATCATGCCTGGGTAAGAGGCGCGGCGATTGCTTTCAGGTTTATTTGAAGGTGCGCGAACCGTTCTTCGCCTATGACCCCTCTTGAAGTCCGAGGCACCGCTTCGATCATGATGCGGGGCAGTCGGGGAAATGGAATGCTGTACGTCAAAAATCTGCCGGCATGGGAGCGCATCCTCAGGCTGGTCGCCTCGCTCGCGCTGGCGGCTTGCGCCTATCGCTCATGGGGCCATCCGGCCGGGATTCTTTTCGCCGTGCTCGCGGTGTTCAACACGCTCACCGCCGTCTTCGGCTTTTGCCCGGCCTGCGCGCTGGCCGGGCGGCGGCTGAAGCATAGGTCGGAGGTTTGATCACGCCATGGCAGCGCTGATCGTCGACAACCTCCTGCTGGAGAAGGCGCGTACCGGCGACCAAACCGCGCTGGTGCGGCTGATGAAGGTGCATCGGCCGGACCTGGAGCGGTACGCCCGACGGCATTGTGCTTCGGACGACGTGGAAGAGGCGGTGCAGGATGCGCTGTGGATCCTCTATCGCCGCCTCGGAGGACTGCGTAGCGTCGCGGCGTTCGCCGGATGGCTCTATCAGGTGGTCCGCAGACTCTGCCTGAAATACGCCATGGAACGGCGGCGCGACATCGGCCTGGACGATCTGCCGGCGGGCCATGACCGCGACCATAAGGCGGCCGACATCGAGCTTCGCACGGTCCTCGCCGGTATCATCGCCTCCTTGCCGTTGCCCTATCGCGAAGTGCTGGTGCTCAAGGACGTGCAAGGGCTGTCGGCCGACGAGATCAGCAACGCCTTGTCGATCTCGCCCGAAGCCGCGAAAAGCAGGCTGCACCGCGCCCGAGCGATGGTGCGAGAGGCGTTCGCCGACGTAGCGCCGGACCGGAAGGGCGTTCGATGACCGCGCGCACCATGGCCTTCGGGAACCACTCGCTCACCTTTCATGTGCTGCGAGGCCTTCTCGGCTTCGGCTCGCTCGCGCTGTCCTTGAAGGGTTACGACATCGTCGGTTGGCCGGCCCTGTTGCTCCTGGGGGTCGCGGTGTGGGCGCTGAAAGGTTGCCCGATATGCTGGACGATCGGCCTGTTCGAAACGCTTGCGACGAAGGTGTTCATGGCGGCGGACCCGCCTGTCGACCGCGGGCAATGACGGAGAGCGCTGCCGACTGCGAAATTGCGGTGGTATTGAGGGGTATTGCAGGTGTCACCTGCAACCCAGTCAGGCCATCGGTGATCAACGCCTGTTGGAAATGTCATAAGGGGTCACTGACATTTTCTACCTGTACAGAACGTTGTACATATCCGCTTATATTCCTGACATCGCCCAGGACATCATGATCTAAAAGGGGGTTATTGCTCGGTGTCACCGCAACAGTTTTTCGGACGTCGCTCTCGCATTCGTCCGCGAAAGGCGAAAGTGGTGGTTACCGGCCGCGGAGCCGGCTAACTGTTTTGATGCATGGATTGCAGCGCGGACTGCATCTCATTCAGTCTTTCTTGCACAGCCCGCATCTCATCGGGGGTCGCCTGTCCATCCTTAAACTGAACCTTTAGCTGGCCCGATTCGATCATCAGCCAGAGCGTTGTCCGATCAGTCCTCAATGCCAGCGGAAGGTGCATCTCCGTTAACACCCGGTAATCATCTGGTCGCGGCACGATTGTAGTTCGCTGGCAGATTACCGCGCTGGCGTTTTCTGCGGAACCAGGCGGGGTTAGTGGAATCGATAAAATCGACGGATCGAAACCAGGCAATTCTTTCAAGGTGAATTGATTTGCCCTCTTAACCATCAGTTTGCATACGCTGCTCATGGGTGGATTTTCATTGAGGCGCGTGGCTGTCGCCCGAAGCCAACTGCTTCCCGCAGTTGAGGTGCACGCCGCGAAAACGATGCATATCACCTTATACTTCATATTGCAGAATTAGCACCGCCGCCCGTGCGTGCCAAGCTGATGCGCTGCAATTTGGGCGCTCTCGATGTCCGCTAGTCGGGCGCTTGCCGTCGGACCGCTTTGCGTTCCGTCATGTTTTGGGCGGGTCCCGCAGAATCTTAGAGGGTTTGAAAAACGAGTCCGACGGTAACGACTGGGGCTTGCGCAGTCCGGCAGCTCTCCTTCCCGTTCCAACATGCGACGTTCGCGCTCCCTGGTTGCGTTACTTGCTCTCGCACGGCGATGCGTGCTGGAAAGGGCCACCCTGACCAGAGGCCATGATGCAGTCACCCAATGCCGCCGATATCCTTGCGCGGCTTGAGCGGCTGCCGCCTACCCGCAGCATGTGGACGCTTGTCGTGCTGCTGTCGCTAGGGGCGTATTTCGAAATCTACGACCTGCTGATGACCGCCTATGTCAGCCCGGGGCTGATCAAGGCCGGCATCTTCGCCGAAGGGGCGCATGCCGCGTTCGACCTGTCCGATCAGGCTGCGTTCGCGTCGTCCACCTTTGCCGGCCTGTTCCTCGGCACGATCTGCTTCGGCTCGGTGGCCGATCGCTTCGGGCGCCGCGCCATCTTCACCTGGGCGCTGCTCTGGTACGCCACCGCGACTTTAGTGATGGGTTTGCAGAACTCGGCCGAGGCAATCTTCTTCTGGCGTTTTGTCGCCGGGCTTGGCCTCGGCGTCGAGATGGTCACCATCGACACCTATGTGGTCGAACTGGTCAATCGTCGCGTGCGGGCAAAGGCCTTCGCCCTCTCGCAGGGGATCATGTTCCTCGCGGTTCCGACCGTTGCGTTTCTCTCCTGGATCCTGATCCCCCACCGGCCATTGGGCGTCGAAGGCTGGCGTTGGGTGGTGTTCTTCCCGGTCGCGGGTGCGCTCCTGGTCTGGTGGATCCGTCGTGGGATTCCCGAATCGCCGCGCTGGCTCGCCGGACAGGGCCGGCTCAACGAGGCCGAGCTTGTGGTTGCCGCGATGGAGGCGCGGGTGGAGCGGGAATTCGGCCGTGCGCTGCCGGCGCTTGAGGCGCCCGACCCCGCAGCGATTCCAGCCAAAGCCAGCCAGCGAGGTCTCGGCGACCTGTTCAATCCGCCCTATCGCAACCGGACGATTCTGCTCGCCCTGTTCAACTTCTTCCAGACGATCGGCTTTTATGGCTTCGGCAACTGGGTGCCCAAGCTGGTGGCGGCGCAGGGAGTCTCGGTCGCCAACAGCCTGCTTTATTCGGCACTGATCGCGCTCGCCTTCCCGGTCGGGCCGTTGCTGTTCACCCTGTTCGCCGACCGTTTCGAGCTGAAGTGGCAGGCGGTGACCGCCGCGCTCGGCACGGCGAGCTTCGGCCTGATGTTCACCCTCACCCGCGCGCCTGTGGCGATCATCGCCCTCGGCATCGCGATCACGCTGAGCAACAACCTGCTGTCTTTCAGCTATCACGCCTATCAGGCCGAACTTTTCCCGACCGGCATCCGCGCCCGCGCAGTCGGCTTCGTCTATTCGTTCAGCCGGCTGTCGACGATCTTCACCAGCTTCGTGATCGGCTATCTCTCGGCCCATTTCGGCAACCCCGGCGTGTTCGCCTTCATCGCCGTCAGCATGGGCGTAGCCGCAGCCGCGATCGGCGCATGCCCGCCGACGCGGGGCAGATCGCTCGAGCAATTGGCCGCGCCGTGACGAAGGTGGTGCCGGCCAACCCGGCGCCCGCGGCGGGACCGTCGGAATCGCCACGAAAATGGTTGCATCGCCCGTTGCCGCCAGCCGGCAGCCTAATATGCTGCGCAGCGTAACGGGGTTTGCGTTTGCTTGATTGTCCCCGGTTCCAGCATCATTTCGGACCTGAAGGGGCTTCCATGGGCACGCCTGATCCAGTCACGCCGCTCTCGCCAGCAGAGTCGGCGTTCGTTGCCACGCTCAACGCCAGCTGGACCCGCGAACAGGTGCTCACCCGGCTGAAGACCGATCTCCAGACCGCGATCGAGATCGAGCTCGCGACCATCCCGATCTATCTCTACACTTATTATTCGCTGGTCCGGAACAACGAGAGCGGCGAGACGATCAGCGACGCCCAGCTCTATGCCAACAAGGCCGGCGGGATCATCATGAGCGTGGCGGTGGAGGAGATGCTCCACATGTCGCTGTCGTCGAACGTCCTGTTCGCGATGGGTGTCGCGCCGCAGCTCTACCAACAGGCGCCGGGCACCTATCCGACCGGGCTGCCATATCACAATCCGACGGGCCCCATCGGGCCGGACGGGCAGACAGCGGTGCAGATTCCGCTCGGCAAGCTCGGCTTCGAGCAGCTCTGGCATTTCCTCCAGATCGAATATCCCGAACAATGGGATGCGCCGCCGCAGGACAGCAACTGGGATACGATCGGCCAGTTTTATTCCTATATCCGCTGCCTGCTGAGCACGAATTTCCTGACCGATGCGGACTTCCAGCAAGGCAACGCAGCCTATGCGATCCAGCCGGAAAATTATTCGCCGAACAATGTCGACACGGTCTATCCCGGTGCCGGCTTCGACCCGTGGAAGCCCGCACCGCCTGCGCCGACACCGGGCTGGGCCGATCCGGTGCAGGGCGCGGCCGCGGCGGCGGTCTATCCCGATTATGAGGACAGCCATGCCGGGCCGACCCAGCTGATCGCCGTCCAGTCGGTCCAGGACGCAGCCACCGCGATCGACACGATCTGCGACCAGGGCGAAGGCGTGCCGATACCGGATGTGGGGCCAAGCCCCGACGACGATCAGTCGAAGGACGAGGCATCGCATTATGTGAAGTTCCTGACGCTCCAGGCCCAGTTCGCCGACTATGCCGGCACCACCGAACAGCGGCCCGGCCAGCCGCCCGCGCCGACCGACGTGATCCAGCCTTCGGTCACCCAGGCCGATCTCCTCGCCGCCGGGGTGCTGGTGAACATGCCGGACAGCCCGGTCGCGGCCAGCTATCCGCCGCTCTATTCGGACATCGCCAATTTCTGCAGCGCCTGTTTCCAGTACATGCTGATCATGACCGAGACGATCTATCTGGTGCCGCCGGCGGAACAGAAGCTGTTCTTCAACGAAGGGCTGCACCGCTCGATGATCTGGGTGCTCGATAAATATATCCGCACCCTTCGGCAGATCCCGATCGGCAGCGGCCCCTATGCGGGCACGATGATGGGGCCGACCTTCGAGAATGTCTCACTCGGCCTCCGCGTGAATTCCTTCGCGGGGCTGACCAATTTTGGCAACGCAGCGATCGAGGCTGCCAAGGCGATCATCGGCGAGCTCTCGGCCGATGAGGCAGGCGACAAGATCGCCGAGGCGCTCGACCATCTGAACTTCGCCGCGGAGGCCGCAAAGATCGAGAAGGACGGCGATCTCGTCAAGGTGATGCAGAACATCATCTATTATGTCGGCGTGGCCCTCACCAAGACGAGCGCCGACGGCCATTCGATGCACCTGCCCGATGTCGGGCCTTATTGGGCCACCGTCCAGCCCAGCTCATAGCCAGCCGACCCCGTATTGCCGCAAGAGGAACGACCCATGGTATCCTGCTCCACTCCGGCGCCGACACCGGCTCCTCCGCCCGGTGTCCCTGTGCCGACCCCTTACCCATATGCCGCGGAGCCGGCCTTTCCGGGCCAGAATGTGATTGGACCACAACCCGCGGGCATGCCGCTCCACGCCTGTATGGGGCTGAACGCCTGCGCTGGAGCAGACCGGTTCGGCACCGCCGGCCCGCCGGGCGGCACTGGGCCGAATGCGTGCGCGGGGCAGGGCTATTGCTCGACCGGAACCGACCATACCTGCCATGTCCAGAATGACTGCAAGGGACAAGGCGGCTGCGGCCTTTACGGTACCGGAGAGGAGATGAACAATCCCGGCGCCAATGCCTGCCGATCGCAGGGATCGTGCGCGACGCCGATCAACGCCGAGCGCTTCAGCACCAACGGGCCGAACCAGGGCCAGAGCGTGTGGTTGCGGGCGCGGGCGGTGTTCGAGGCGAACTGGGCCGCGACGCTTGAGACGCTCAAGCAGGAGCAGGCGGCGGGCACGATCGCCTCCACCCGGTCGCTGCCGGCGGTGCCGGGGCCCGCACCCGCCGCGTTCGCCGCGACCGGGCCGACCTATCTGTGGATCAGCACTGACAATAGCGAGCGCGGCAACATGACTGCGTGCGGATCGAGCGGGATGAGCGGGGCCGGTGGCTGCAGCTGAAGGCGCGCTGGCAGGCCTGCCCCGGCTCGGCCTGGGGCTTGGCCTGCGCAGCGTGCATTTCGAGACGATCCTGTCGGGCGAACCCCAGGACCTGTGGTTCGAGGCGATCTCCGAGAATTTCATGGATTCGGGCGGGCGGCCGCGTGCCGTGATCCGCGCTGTCGCCGAGCGCTATCCGCTCGTGCTGCACGGCGTCTCGCTTTCGATCGGCAGCACCGATCCGCTCGATTTCGACTATCTCGCTTCGCTCAAGCGGCTGGCTGACGAGGTCCGTCCGGCCTGGGTCAGCGACCATCTGTGCTGGACCGGGGTGAACGGGCACAATTCGCACGACCTGCTGCCGATGCCGCTGACCGAGGAGAGCCTCGCCCATGTCGCGGCGCGAGTCCGCCAGGTGCAGGATTATCTCGAGCGCCCGCTGATCCTCGAGAACCCGAGCAGCTATGTCCGCTTCGCCGAGTCGACGCTCGACGAACCCGGTTTCCTCCGCGCGCTGGCCGAGGAAACCGGCTGCGGCCTCCTGCTCGACGTGAACAATGTCTTTGTCACCTGCTTCAACGCCGGCGCCGATCCCACCGCCTATCTCGCCGCCTTTCCCTGTGACCGGGTCGTTCAGATGCATCTCGCCGGGCATCAGGACATGGGCAGTCATCTGATCGACACGCATGACCGGCCGGTGCGGGCCGAAGTCTGGGAGCTGTTCCGGCTCGCCTGGAGGCTGACCGGCGGCGCCTCGACCCTGCTCGAATGGGACGACCATATCCCCGATTTTGAGGGGTGTCTCGCCGAGCTGCGCAAGGCCGAGCTGTATATGGCGGGCGTATCAGCGCCGCTTGCGACCGAGGCGTATGAGACGGGCGATGAGGGGGTTTCCAATCCAGTCGGCTTCATCGTGCCGCGAGTGATGAACGGCCTGTTCGAGGAGGCGGCATGACAGCGCTGGCGGCGGCGCAACGCCGGATGCACGACGCGCTGGTCTTTCCCGGTGCCGATCCGGCTTCGGCGCAGGCATTGTTCGCCGGCGACGGGCGGCTCGGAGCGGCCGGCGGGCTGGCGGTCTATCAGCGTGGCTATTTCCTGCGCATCGCCGCCTGCATGCGCGAGCAGTTCCCGGCGCTGTGTCACGCGCTCGGCCGCGCGCTGTTCGATGATTTCGTCGCTGATTATATCCGCGATTGCCCGCCGGTGCGGCATACGCTCTACGATCTTGGCCGCCGCTTCGCGGGCTGGATGGACGCGAGCCGGCCGGACGGCGTTGCACGCGAGCCATGGGTCGACTTCATGATCGACCTCGCCGATTTCGAATATGCGGTGTTCGGGATGTTCGATGCCGAGGGCAATGAGGGCCGCCCGTTCGCAACATCCGACACGCCCGACGCAGCGCTCCGCCTGCAGCCGGCCTTCGCGCTGGGTAGCTATGGCTTTCCGGTCGCGGACTATTATCACGCAGTGCGGCGCGGCGAGACTCCGCCGCTGCCCCTGCCCGCCCCCGGCCATGTCGCGCTGGTGCGAACCGACTATGTCATCCGCACGGTGCCGCTGGGCGACACGCACCATGCCTTTCTGGCCGGGATGCTGGCAGGCAGCGGCGTCGCGGCGGCATTGGCCGATGTTGCAGCCCGGTTCGGGCTCGACCCCGAAGAGGCGCGCCGTTCCTGGCGGGAGGCGCGGGGCAGCCGTGATCGCTGGATCGAATGGGGCTTCTTCGTCCCGGCCGATGGCTGACCCTGGCGGCGATGGCCGGCCGAGGACCCGAGCCATTTGAAGGCGGGGCGCCTAATTTTGGGTTCCGCCACCCCGTCGCCGTTCACATCCGATGCGCTCCGGCGGGCGTCCCGTCCGACCAGGTGGTGACCCCGACGATGAGGACCGACAGCGGCGGCAGGGCGGCGGTGTCCGCGTCGTGGGCGGGCGTGAAGAACCAGTAATTGCCGCCCATGACCGGGGAACCGGCTGCGTTGGCGCCCCAGCTGTCACCATTTTTGAAGGGCACGAAGACCATGACGTGCGGCATGCTGTGCTCGCCCTCATCCTGCAGATAGGAGCCCTTCGACATCATGTAGCTCATCGCGCCGGCTCCCAGCGGCGGGATTTCCCCGGTGCGGAGGGCTGCCTTGATGCGGTCCAGGATTTCGGCGTCGGTCCGGCCGGCAAGGGTCATGTCTGTGCGGAGTCTGGCGAGCACTGCGACCGAGCGCGCGGCCTGCGGGTTCTGGCATTCGGCGGCGCGGATTTTCGGGTTCCACCGCTCGGGCCAATCGGGCGCGCCGCTGAAGCCCCGTGACACCATGCAGACAAAACCATTGGTGCCGGTGATGGCGGTTTCGTAGCCGGTGCGGGTCAGGACAAGGACGGTTGCCTCCCTTGAGATGGACTCGGGCGCGGCGCTTCTGGCCAGGGCGATTTCCTGGCTGCGGTCCATGAGATAGGCTTCGACCGGGGCCATGTGCGGGTATTTGGCGGCGGGGGTCGCGACCGGTGCGTCAGCGGCGGGTGAGTTCGCTACCGCGGGGCTGGTGACAGCCGGGCCGGTGACAGCGAGAATGGCGGCGGCGAGAATGGCGGCCGCGCCGGCCCTCAGCTTGCCGGCATGGGTGCCTGTGGCCCGCAGGGTTCCAGCCTTTCTGCTGTCGTCAGTCGCCTTTGCGAATATCGTGATGCGCATCGTCTTGCCTCCTCGTCAGAGCCGCCCTCTCGGCGCCTCATCGGAACGACGAACGACCTCTCCGGAATTCGACACGGTTCCGAAAAAAATTTTGGAAGCGGGAAGCGCGCAGCATGAACGGCCGCAAGCCGTCAGCCGATCATCGCCACCAATCCGCGCTGGCAACCGGGACCGCGGCTGTAACCTGGCCGAGTTGGGCCAAGGGTGATGGCGTGTCCGCGCCTGCGGACAACAGGGTGATCGCGAAGCGGATCGCGGCGTGGGGGTCGTCGGGCAGCATCGCGGCGTGCCAACCAAAGAGCGCCTCAATCACGCCGCTTCGGAATTCGGCGACCGGAATCGCCTCGGCCGGAGCGGTGGAGGACAGCGCAAGAATAGCCCCTGACCGGAAGATCGGCATGTCGCTGTCGATCCCGTCGGCCAGCGAGACTCGGTACGCCGCTTCGATTTCGATCCGGATGTCGCATAGCGCGAGCCCGGCCATCGCTGGCGAGGCGAGGAAGGGTGCGAGGAGCTCGTCGACCGCCGCCGACAGAGTTGCCGCGACTGTTCCGATCGGGATGGGCTGTGACGACAGCTCGGCGGACGGGCTGATGGATTCCGGGCCGGCTACAGTCGACGTTTGGTAGATGAATGCCGGATCGACCAGGGTGCCCTCGGGCGCATCGGACGGCACCAGATTGGCGTTTCGCCTCGTGCTCGCTGCAATATTCGCCTGTTGCACCCAGACTATGGGCAGGCGCGCCCAAGTGAACGTCAGCGCTTCGGCGGGAAGGCTGGTCGAGGGCTGATAGCTGTCTGTCGACTGGCCAGACTCGGCCGGCGTGGTGAAGCCGGCGATCAGTGGCCATGGCGGCAGTGTGTCGTGCTCGTCCGGCAGGCGGGTTACGTGGAGCTCCGGACACCGGGCGAAGTCGATCCTGTAGCTCCAGTTGCCGGGTTCCGCCGTAGATATCGCTTCGGATGGGAGGGTGCGCCCAAACCAGTCGGGCCAGGTGCGGGCGACGCCGCCGATCAGGGCTTCCACCCGCTCAAGCGCAGCACGCGCCACCGCCGCGTCGCCGCCCGCGAGCACTTGCGCGAGATGCGGTGCGATCTGGGGATATTCGAAAGCGGTTCGGGCGAGGGCCTCGAACAGGGTCTCCGCGTCGGAGCGGAGCTGCGGCCCTGCGATTCCCTCCGGCAGCAGCGGCGGTGGGTTCAGAACGACCGACAACAGCAGTTCGTCTTGCACCGCCTCCGGCATCGCGATTGTGACGGTATAGTCCCACAAGAGTGCCTCGACGATCGAGGCTGGCGACTGCGTAGTGATTGCGCGGGCATCGCTGATCACGGGCAGCGGCGGACAACGGCGCAACGGGGCGCCCTCCCCGGCATTTGCCGCATAGGCGGAGCCGAGGCTTTCAAGCAGGGACTGGTGGAAGAGCGTGCGGGCCGGCTCGACCGCCGGCACCTCGCCGGGAACGACGAGTACAGGGATCAGCGTCTGGGCGATGACCTTGGCGAGGCGCCTTTTGTACCTGGCGAGCGACGCCGCGCGATCCGGATCAAGCTTGGCGATCGCGGCGGCCATATCCGGCGCGAACAGTTTGTCCACGGAACCGAGAAACGCGGTGGCCCAGGCGGTCATGTCGATGCCGGTGAATTCCAGCAGAGCATCGGGCAAGATGTCGCTGTCGTCGCCGGCCCGGCTCTCGCTGTAGCTGCGCACCGCCACGCTGCCCGACATCAGCCCGGTCGAAACCGGTGCCGGGGCAAAGCCTGAAAGGCTGGCGGCAGGAGCGGCCACTTCATTCTGTTCGGACATCGTCATCCTTAAATTCGGTGGCCATGGATTTGACGGACGGCATCATTCGCCCGGCCGATAGGTCCGCTCGATATGTCCCTTGAGATCGTCCGGGTAGAACCAGACCGGGCGGAGATTGCCGTCGGCGTAGCGCTGGGCCTGGTCGTTGAAATGGGGCGAAGCGGGATCGCCGCTCTCGCCGCCGGCGGTGACTGCCCATGCCTTGAGCCTTGGCCCGAACTCGACGATCGCGACGAAGCTGTTGCCGCTGGTGCCGTAATAGTTCTTCGTATTGGGATAAGGCTTTGCGCCGAACGAGGCGAGCGAGCCCCATTGCGCCGAGGTGAAGGGCACGGCGATGCTCGGCTTCGTGTCGTCGAAATGCGCCTCGATCGAATCATCGAGCCGCTGGAAGCGGTTGACCTTGCCCCAGGCCACACGCCAGCCGCCGAAATCGCGGGTCAGGCGAGCCGTGGCCTGAACGAGGGCATCGAGCTTCGCATCCGGCGTGACCTTCGCGGCGATATAGTCGGGCACATTCATCCGCTCGGCGCGGGCGAAGCTGCCGACGTCCTTCCACAGCGTATCGCCCCAGAAGACAGCGAGCGTGGTTGGCTCCGACGTAGCGGCCCAGCGATAATCCCAGCCGCGCAGTGCCGCGATCGGACCGGCGAGCGACACGCGGCGCGGATCGGTTGACGTCATGGCGTCATAGGCAGCTACCAGTTGCGGGATCAGCGTCGCGAAGGCGGGGAGATAGCTGTCATAGGCGGCCGCGCGCAGGCCCTCAGGGGTGAAATCGTGGCGGCCGGTCAGCAGCAGATCGGAGTGCGTGCCGCGCGCATTGTGGCCGGCCTGATCCATATAGCGCGGAAAGTCCTTGGCCTTGGGGCTGTCCGGCCCGGCCGATTGCCAGGGCCAGTCATTGGTGTTCTTCACCCAGCCGACCGGCGGATCGATGACATTGGGCAAAGACGCGATGCTGTGCAGGCCCTTCCAGTCAGTCGCGAGGTCCGAGCCATCGACCGCCTTGGTGTAATCGAAACGGTCTTCGCGGATCGGCACGAATTGGGGGTGGAGATAGGCAATCTCGCCCTTGCTGTCGGCGAACAGCGTGTCGTTCGAACTGTTCGCCTGGAGCTCGGCGACATGCATATAGGAGGCGAGGTCCGTCGTTTTGGTGCGGAGCCAGCTTTGCTCGAGCGCTGGGATCGGTTTCCACATCAGCGAGGTGGCGATCCATTTGCCGTCGCGCTTTGCGACAACGGGGCCGTGATGGGTGCTGGTCACGGTGAAGCTGCGACTGCCCATACTGCCGTCTGGCTGGCGGAAGGCGATGGTGATGCGGCTGCGCTCGACCGGCCGGAGCTTCTCGCCATAGCGATAGAAGAGCTTGCCGGAGTTGAAGACGAAGGTCTCGGCGAACTCATCGACATTGTCGACGCCCGACGAGGTGTGCATCCAGCCGGCGTTCGCGTTGAAGCCCTGATAGATGAAGAACTGGCCCCAGGTTGAAGCGCCGTACGCGTTAAGCCCCTCCCCGCTCGTCATCTGCAGCTCGGAGCGGAAATAGAAGCTGGTGTGCGGGTTGATCAGCAGCAGGGCATGGCCGTCGACTGTGTTCTTCGGCGCGATGGCGATGCCGTTCGAACCGACCGGCTCGCGGGGGGCGCGGCCGGTTTCGATATCGGTCATCGCGACCGGGCGGCCGCCATAGAGACTCTGCAGTTCGGTGAGCGAGATGCGCTCGATATCGCCGCCGATGCTGCCTTCGGTGAAGGAGAGCGCCATCCAGGGCTCGAAACGGGTCAGCACCTTGGGGTGAACATTCGGGTGGGTGGCGAGATAATAATTCAGCCCGTCGGCCCATGCGTCCATCAGCTTGCGCAGCCAGGCGGGGCTCTCGCGATATTGCTTCTGCAGGACGACCGGATCGACATAGAGGCGCTGGCGCAGATCGGCCCAGATCGCCTTCTCGCCATCGGCCTCGGCGGTGCGGCCGAGCGCGGTGAGGTAGTTCGCCTCGATGCGGCTGAAATCATCCTCGGCCTGGGCGTAGATCGCGCCGAACACGGCGTCGGCATCAGTCTTGCCGACGATATGGGCGATGCCCCAGCTGTCCCGCGTGATGGTGACCTTCGCCGCCTCGGCCTTCCAGCGCGGCATAGCTTGCGCGGACGCAGCGACAGGGAGGATCAGCGCGAGCGCGAGGAGCGGGTTGCGAAGGCGGCGGGCGAAGGTATCCATGGGCGAAGGCTATCGGGTAGGCGCACCCGCGACAAGGAGCAGGGACGATGCGATATTGGCTGGCACTGCTGCTGTTGATCGCCGGCCCTGTCGCCGCCGCCGAGCCGCAGGCGCTGCTGCTCAAGCCGATGCAGGTATTCGACGGCGTCGATCCGGCGCCGCATATCGGCTGGCAGGTGCTGGTCGAGGGCGACAGGATTACCGCTATCGGGCCGAACCTCACCGCACCGGCGGGGGCTCGGACCATCGACCTGCCCGGGCAGACGCTGATGCCCGGGATGATCGAGGGACATGGCCACCTCTTCCTCCATCCCTATAACGAGACGAGCTGGGACGATCAGGTGCTGCACGAGCCGCTCGCCTTGCGCACCGCGCGGGCGGTGGCGCAGGCACGGGCGACGCTGATGGCCGGGTTCACCAGCGAACGCGACCTCGGCACCGAGGGAGCCGGCTATGCCGATGTCGGGCTGAAGAAAGCGATCGACCAGGGGATCGTGCCGGGGCCGCGCTTGCTGGTGGCGACGCGCGCGATCGTGGCATTGGGCGCTTATGGGCCGAAGGGATTCGAGCCGGGCGTGGCGGTTCCGCAGGGGGCGCAGGAGGTGAGCGGAGTGGACGACATTGTCCGCGCGGTGCGCAGCCAGATCGCTGCGGGGGCTGATGTGGTGAAATTCTACGCCGATTATCGCTGGGGCCCCGGCGAACCGAGCCGCGCGACGCTTTCCGCCGCCGAGCTGAAGGCGGGGACCGAGGCGGCGCATGACGCGGGGCGCCTCGTCGCCGTCCATGCTGCGACCGCCGAGGGCATGCGCCGCGCGATCGCCGCCGGGGTCGACACGATCGAGCATGGCTATGGCGGCACGCCGGAGATCTTCAGGGCGATGCACGACAAGGGCATTGCCCTCTGCCCGACCCTCGCCGCCTCGGATGCAGTGTCGCGCTATCGCGGCTGGAACGGGAGCGATCCGGCGCCGGCCGCGGTCGAGGAGAACCGGCACAGCTTCGCGCTGGCGCGCGCGGCCGGCGTGCCGATGTGCATGGGCGGCGATGTCGGCGTGTTCGCCCACGGCGAGAATGCGCGTGAGATGGAGCTGATGGCGGCGGGCGGAATGTCTCCGGCGCAGGTGCTGATCGCCGCGACCTCTGGCAATGCGAAGGCCTTTCATCTCGACGGCAGGGTCGGTGCGGTGAAGGTGGGGCTGCTCGCCGATCTCATCGCGGTGGACGGCGATCCGACCTACAATATCTCGGTGGTTCGGAAGGTGAGCCTCATCATCAAGGGCGGTGTGGTGGTCCTGGACCTCTCGGAAGCGGCACGCACCGCTGCCGCTGCGTACAAGGTCGGCGCAGTCGATGGAATCGTGAACGTCGTGATGAAGCGCACGATCACGGGTTACCCCAACCGGAGCCCAAGCGGGCCGCGGAAGCACCGGGGACACTGAAGGTGCTTTCACCCTGAGTCGTCACCACCGCAATGCAGCCGCCACCTAGCGCGTGCTTCAGCTTCGAGGTGCCTCCGCTTTGCACGTACAATTAGAATAGTTGGGTGCTGTTCGGGGGCAATGGCCGCCTTTCTCCGGGTTTCGCCGCCCCGTCCGGGCCGCACAGGGCATCACCCAAAAAGCCGGGGGGTGGGTGTGGGACGGAAAGCAGCTTGACCGCCGCCCGATTGCCGACACCGCGCAAAGCAGGCACTCAGCGGCAATGCGTAAAATGATCATCCTTGCCGGATTGCTGCTCAGCTCCTGCGACATAACCGGTGACGTTGGCCATGAGGAGCGAGCCTGGGCGGCCTCGCCGGATGGGCGGACACATGCCATCCTGACCGAAACCAATGGCGGAGCGACTACGGCTTACGGGTATCTTGTCGAGCTTCATCCATCGGATCATCAGGGGCAGGAGCCAATCCGCGTAGCCGATTTTTATAACGTCGGCAGCGATTGCGAATATGGGCTGAGTATGCGCTGGCGAGACGCCAACACGCTTGTTCTTGCAATAAACTCAGCGGATCAGATGCACGTCGCTCCATCGGCTGATGTGGGTGGGAAGCACATCCGCATGATCGTGCAGACAAGGACGCACGCCTCCCCCGAACCGTGTCAGGGTATGAAGGGCCGCCCTCGCAAGGTGTGAGATCCGCCAGCTGGTAATAAAGGGCGGCGCGGTGGTAAACATTGAACGCGGTTTAGCTCGGACGTGAGCCATTGCGGATACAGGTGACCCGTGGAAAAGGGCCGGCATGGCAACACCCGGCGAAGCTCTGAGGCGAACATTCACCGCGCGCTCCGTCAGACGTTCATTGTCAGTGGCGGGCATCATCGGCACGACCCTGAACGGCATCAACCAGGGCGATACGCTGCTCAGCGGCCACCCGCTGGTGATCTGGAAGCTGCTGCTGACCTATTTCGTGCCGTTCGCGGTCGCGAGCTATGGAAGCTACGCTGCGTATCGCTCCGGATGACGACGCGATCGAACGCATATCGCGGCGTAATCTCGCCGCAACGCAATTGTACCGGCCGCGCCAGCCTGTAAGCCGGCAGCATGTCAGCGCTCATCGATCCGTTCCACGCCATCGTCATCAGCCGCAAGGCGCATCGGATGGCGAGCGAGGGGCAGTCGATCATCCATATGGAGTTCGGCCAGCCCTCGACCGGGGCGCCGGCCGCCGCCATCGCGGTCGCGCATCATGTACTTGACACCGACGGGATGGGCTATTGGGAGAGCGCACCGCTCAAGGCGCGGATCGCGCGGCATTATGCCGAGAACTATGGCGTCTCGGTCGATCCCGAACAGGTGATCCTGACATGCGGCGCCTCGCCCGCTTTCGTGCTGGCGCTTTCCTGCCTGTTCGCGCCGGGCGACCGGGTGGCGTTCGCGCGGCCGGGCTATGTTGCTTATCGCAACACAGTGAAGGCGCTGCACCTCGAGCCGGTCGAGATCGGTTGCGGCGAGGCTGAGCGGTTCCAGATCACGGCGGCCGCGATCGAGCGGCTTGATCCGGCGCCACAGGGGCTGATCCTCGCCAGCCCGGCCAACCCGACCGGGACGATCATCGCGCCCGAGGAGCTGGCGGCGATCGCCCGGGTCTGCCGCGCGCGAGGCATCAGGATCGTGTCGGACGAGATCTATCACGGGCTGAGCTATGTCGGCCCGGCGCGATCGGTGCTTCAGGAGGAGCCAGGGGCGCTGGTGGTCAACAGCTTCTCGAAATATTTCAGCATGGCGGGCTGGCGACTCGGCTGGCTGATCGTGCCGCCGGCGCTGATCGATGCGGCGCGGGCGCGGATGGGCAATCTGTTCCTGACGCCGCCCTCGCTCGCCCAGCATGCCGGGCTTGCCGCCTTCGATTGCAGCGATGAGCTTGAGGGGCATGTCCGCACCTATGCGCGCAACCGCGAGCTGCTGCTCGCGGCACTGCCTGCGCTGGGGCTGAAGCGGATCGCACCGCCCGACGGCGCTTTCTACATTTGGGCGGATGTCGGGCACCTGACCGACGACAGCATGGATTTCTGCATGCGACTGCTGGTCGACACCGGCGTCGCGACCGCACCGGGGATCGATTTCGATCCGGTCGACGGGCACCGTTTCATGCGCTTCAGTTTCGCCGTCTCGACTGATCGGATCGAGGAGGCGCTGCGCCGAATCGGGCCCTGGTTCGCGGCGCAGGGCGGCGAGACGGCGTCGGCCTGCGGACGGTCGCGGGATTGAGCGAGTGCCGCATCTCAATCGCGGCGCGCCCGCTCAATCCATGCCGCTATCAACGACGGTGGTGATACCCGCCGCCGCCCCGATGTCCGCCTCCATACCCGCCACGATAGCCACCATGATACCCGCCGCGATATCCGCCGCCATAATGCCGGTAGCCGCCGCCATAGCGATAGCCGTAACCATAGGGCCGGCCGCCATAGCCGTAATGGCGATAATACCAGCCGTGATAGGGGTAAGGCCGGTACAGCCAGCGGCCCTCATAGAAATACCAGGGCCGGTACCAGCCAGGCGCGGCATAATAATAGGAATCGCCATAGCCTTCATAATAAAAGGCCGGGGCGCCACCCCGCACGACATAGCCGGGCGGGCAGCCGGGGCTAGTGTCGTTGCGGCTTGAATCGCCGATCGCCGCACCACCCGCGGCGCCTGCCACTCCACCGACAAAGGCGCCCGCGCCGCGATCATGGCGGCCGGCAATGCTCGAGCCGAGCAGCGCGCCGAACAGTCCGCCGATCACCGCGCCCGCGGTCGCGTTGCTCCGCGCCCTGACGCAGTTCCGCTCCGACCAGTCCTCGGCATAAGCCTCGTAGCGCTGGTCCTGCTCGCGCTGGGCGGCCTCGGCCTGATCCTGCTGATAACCGGGCGGAGGCGGCGGCGGCTGCGTGCCGTCATAGCCGGGAGGCGGCGCGTCATAACCTGGGGGCGGGGGCGCGTCATAATCGGAGCCCTGATCATCAGATGACGCCGCCTGATAGTCTTGCTGCGGCGCGTCCTGATAACTGGATTGGGGCGGTGGATAGGATTGTGCCGCGGCGATCGTTGTCGAGAGCGGGGAGATGGCTGTCACCAGCGCGACCATGGCGCAAGTGGTTCGCCGGAATGACTGGGACATCAGGCACATCCTTTCAACGCAAGCCGAAACGATAAGGCGTTTCGTGTGAACGCCGGCTGACCGGAAGACGGACGATCCTGCCTCCGATTGCGGATCCTCGTTGTGCGATGGTGCGCTGATCGCGATCGAGGCCTATCAGGCGCTCTTCGTGCTGATCCAGACCAGCTATGGCGGAGATGGCGAATTCAACTTCGCAACGCCCGATCTGCGCGGAAAATGCTGATCGGGCCCTCCGCCTGACGCGAAGCGATTGCGGGTTAGCAAGCGGCCGCACAATCAGAGCCATTATGGTGCGACTTCCCGCGCATCATTTCCTTCAGCGCTCAAAGCTGTCACTATGCTGCAGCGCGGCATAGAGTCGGCGCGGTCCGGGGAATCCGGCATGGTGGAGGCGATCGAGATGAACGCAATCACGAACCAGCCGCCGATACCGGACATCGTGCCGCTCAGGGCGTTCGAGCTTCCCGCCGCATTCGTGAAGCCAGCGGTCGATGCGTGCCGGCTGTTCAACACGCTGCTGGACTCGGTCTTCTACGACGTGCCCGATCTGGTCGCCGACCTGCGCCGGCGTGATCTGGAGGTAGCGACCACAGGCGAAAAGCTGCCGACGCGGATCATCGATCTTGGTGCGCTGAGCAATCCCGAGGGCTCGCTGCTGCTGATCGACGCGACGACCGCGCCCTATGTCCATCAATATCACGATCTCGGGCTGTTCCTGGATTCGCCCCACCCCGAGACTCGTGCGGTCGAGGTCGCCACCATCGCTGGCGTCGGGAGCTCGGCACTCGGCAGCGCGGCTCTCGCCTGGGACGTTTCGGTGGCACTGCAAAAGCCGGTGCTGGCGATCGTGCCGGGCTATGGCCTCGCTGATATGATGCTGCAGGGGATGGGCGGCTGGTTCGGTTTCGGACTGCACGATTATCTCGGCACGAAAAGCGTGGTGCAGAATGCGCTGGCCAATGTCGCGCCCAGCGCGGCGACCATCGGGCGCGGGCTCGCCGCCTCAGTGCCTGACGCGAAGACACTGCACGGCGCGCCGGTCTTTCGCCACGGATGTGGCTCGTCCGACGTGCTGCATGCGCTGATGCGGGATCGGGCGACGCCGTTTTCGACCGTGATCGGCCACAGCAAGGGCGCGCTGGCGATCGGCAATGCGCTGCGCACGCTCGATGCGGAGAAGACCGCTGGCCTGAAGATCGTGACGCTCGGCTGCCCGATCGCCGAGGAACTAGAGGGCGCGACCTATCACCAGTTTCTCGGGCTGTTCGATGCGCTTGGCCAGCTCAACATGTGGGGCCACCAGCCAAGCGCCTGGATACCGACCTGGCACAGCACCAACCCCGCGCTGCCGCCCGCGATGGAAGCGGGTGACCTTTCGCGGCGCTAGGGTCCAGACCCCTTCAATAGACCCGCTCGGCCTTGATTCCGTCGCGCGCGAGCACCGCCTGCACGCTCTCCTCTCCGCCGAGATGTCCAGCGCCCACCGCCACGAACGCAATTCCGGGCCTGGCCAGCCGCGCCTCGATCCATAGCGCCCAGCGCGCGTTGCGATCAGTGACAATCGTTTTGGCAAAAGCGGGTGACGTGAATTCAGCATTCATCGCGGCGGCTACACCTTCCGGATCGCCGCCGCGCCATAGCCGGGCAATGTTGTCCACGACCTCAGCGGTGCGGTCGCGGTCGAGGAACCGGACCAGCGACTCAAGCTGCAAGGGCACCGGCGCCGATTTGAAATAGCCGAATTGCTGCTCGGGGGTTTCGAGCCCGACCAGCGCCTTGCCCGAATTCCGCGCCGCGGCAACGAGGATATGTTCGCAACTGAGATCGGTGTCGTACCCCGCCTTGCGGAGCGCCAATCCGCTGAAATTCACCATTGCGAACCAGGGGTCGAAGCGGTCGAAGGCGGCTGGTGGGAGGCCGAAGGAGGCGAGACGTTGCGCATAGGCTGCGCGCTCCTTTTCGGGCAGCCGATCGATCAATGGCCTGGCGTCGCTGGTGGTCGCCGCGCCGACGATTGCGGCCATCCGCGCCGGATCGGGTTCGAGCACTTCGAGCACCAGTTCCTGGCTCTGCTCGAACGCAGCTTTTACCGGCCCGTCGAACCAGGTCACCTCCGGCTTCAGCGCATGATTGGTGCCGAACAGATAGATGGTGGTGTCGCCGCGCTGCACCTTCCAAAGCGCCGGATGGGCATCCTCCGCCTGGGCTGCGCCGGCGGCGAGCATCATCAGCAACGCGGCGAGCGCGCCGCGCAGGATCGTCTTCATCGATTTTCTCCGATTGACAGGCTGCGAACTCAGAAGATCTTGCGTGCCAGATAGGTCGCCATGGCGACGAACACAGTCGCTGCGTACATCAGGATATGGCTGGGTTCAGGCACAAGGCCGCCCTTCCACAGGAAGAACCACACGGGATAGGTGAGACCGTAGAAGCAACCCGCCCACACCGCCGCCGCGCGATTGTCACGCATCTCGACCTCGTCGACCACGCGGCACATTCGCCACCCGCCGATCAGCGAGACGCCGACATAGAGAATGGCAAAGGCAATCGCCCAGCTCGGCTCCACCTGCTGGCCGGGGCGTTTGAACACCGCCGTCCCAACCACCATCACCACGGCAACCGCGACATAGATCGCGATCAGCGCGAGAAAGCGGCGTTTACGGGCAGCCTCTGCCCGTTCGCCGGGATTGTTCGCGGGGTCACCCATTGCCGCTGTCCTGCTCGTCATTGAAAATCTCCTCGATCGCCAGACCGAACAGCCGCGCAATTCTGAAGGCGAGCGGCAAGGAGGGATCGTGCTTGCCTGTCTCGATCGCATTCACCGCCTGGCGCGAGACGCCGAGCCGGCCACCAAGCTCAGCCTGGCTCCAGTCCCGCTCGGCCCGCAACACTTTCAGCCGGTTCTTCATCTGCGCTCCGTTCGTCCGGTTATCCTGACTTTATGTCAGTATAACCTGACTACGCCGAATCAGGGGGTGTGTCAATACAACCTTACATATCGCAATGAACACCTGACATAGGCGCTTCCTAAATAGCTTCGGGACAACCAATCTCGATTGCGCGATGATGGGCCGACGCTGACGCGGCTCTGGGGGTGAGAATGGAACGAGGGTGGCTGATCGCAGCGGGTGTGCTGAACGTTGGTGCCGCCCTGCTTCACCTCGCCTGCATCATTGGCGGGCCGGCCTGGTATCGGTTTCTCGGCGCCGGCGATCGGATGGCGCGGATGGCCGAGCGCGGGTCACTGCGGCCGGCGCTCATCACGATCGGTATCGCCACGGTGCTGGGATTCTGGTCGGCCTATGCCTTCTCGGGAGCAGGGATGCTGCCCCGCCTGCCCCTGCTCCAGCCGGCGCTGATCGCCATCTGCACCGTCTTCACGTTGCGCGCCGCTGCCCTGCCGCTGATGCTCACACGCATGCCGGATCGCAGCCCGGCGTTTCTGGTATGGAGTTCAGTGATCGTGCTGGGGTTCGCCGTGGTGCACGCTGTGGGCATCTGGCTGAACTGGAGCCGTCTGGCCTGACGGCGGATCGCGCAAGCTGATTCAACAGCATCATCAGATGGCACAATATGATGCCCCGGGACGCCAGAAGCCCGGACCGCTCTTTCCCATCGTCGGCCTTTGATACTTCGCCTGTAGCGGCTGGCCGCTGGCGCCCGAATTTCCCTGTTATTCCCTGTTAATTTCCCTGTTATTCCCTGTTCCTGCGTGGCCTGAGTTACGAACTATTCACACAAGTCATTGTAAATCTATAGAAATCTACCTCGCAGCGGCATCAAGAAAAAAAGAAATTCCCTGATAACCGCGTCGGATCACCACCGCGCAGCATTCTTCACTGCGCGTCCGACTCGACCTCGGGCTTGGGCTCGTCCCTCTTCCTCTGCTTCGAGAAGTCGAAGTGGATGCGCACCCAGGCACCAATAAGCGTCTTGCCGCCGATCCTCGGCGGACGGACGCGGAACTGCCAGGCGGCCAGCCGCAACGACCTGGCGAGCCCGGAGCCGACCGGGGATTCGCCGAGCGAACGGCAATTCTCGACATGATAGTCMGGGATCGTCTTGCAGGCGATCTCGGCCCAGCTTCCCAACGTTACCGTCGGCGGCAGATAATGGGCGAGTTCACCGTCGGTCGGCTCACGGTACCATTCGGCATTGAACAGCCGCTCGCCGCCCGGCCCCTCGCCCGGACCATAGGCAGCTTTGCTGTCGCCGGTATCGCCGCTGTCGCCGTGCATCTTGGAAATATCCGCGGCGTCGAACAGCTCCTTGTCGTTAAGCATCGGATTTGGCGCTGGTTTACTGAGGACCGGCGGGACGATCGGCGCCGGCGGCGCCGTCTTGGGCGCGGCGCTCTTCGAATGCGCGTTGCTCTGCGATGCTTTCTTCGTCGCGGCCTTCTTCTCGGCTGACGGCATCAGGCTGAAGGTGTTCGGTTCGGGCTTCGGTTTCGGCGGGGTAGGCTCGCGCCATGCAAGCGTGATCAGTCCGAGCACAATCAGCAGCTCGGCAGCCAATGCCAGCAGAAAGGAGCCGATGCGCCGCCGCAGCGATGCGCGAGGCCGGTCCGACTCGGATTGGAAAGAAGCCGAACGCATTCGCGGGTCGCCTAGAGAGGGTGGTGGCGCACCGCAATGAACATGTTTGTCATTTTCGAGGGCAAGCCGCTCTACCCCCGCTGCTGCAGCGCTCTTTCCCATGCCAGCGCATCAGTGACGATCGTATCGAGATTGTCCCGCGCCGGCCGCCAGTCGAGCGTCGCCAGGATCGCGCGATTGTCGGCGACCAGCTCGCCTGCATCGCCGAGGCGGCGGTCCTGGACGACCCGGTTCAGCTTCATGTTGGTGACGCGGTCGACTGCATCGAGCACCTCGAGCACCGAGAAGCCGCGGCCATAGCCGGCGTTGAGGATGTGGTTGCGGGTCGGCTCAGCGACCAGCAGGTCGAGTGCCGCGACATGGGCCGCAGCGAGATCGCTGACATGGATATAGTCGCGCACGCCGGTGCCGTCGGGCGTGTCGTAATCCGTGCCGAACACGCCGACCGACTCGCGCTTGCCGGTCGCCGCCTCGACCGCGATCTTGATGAGATGGGTCGCGCCGGCGGTCGACTGGCCGGTGCGGCCCTTCGGATCAGCGCCGGCGACGTTGAAATAGCGCAGCGCGCAATAGTTGATGGGATGGGCGGCGGCGACATCGCGCAGCATTGCCTCGGTCATGAGCTTCGAGGTGCCATAGGGGTTGATCGGCACGGTCGGATCGCTCTCCGAGACCGGCACTTTCTCCGGGGTGCCATAGGTCGCGGCGGTGGAGGAGAAGATGAAATGCGGTACGCCGCACACCACTGCGCTTTCGAGCAGGGCGCGGCTGGCGACTGTGTTGTTGCGATAATATTTGAGCGGATCGGTGACTGATTCCGGCACTACGATCGAGCCGGCGAAATGCATGATCGCACGGACATTGTGATCGCGCAGCGCAGCGCGCACCACGTCATCGTCCTCGATATTGCCTTGGATCAGCGTTGCGCGCGGATCGACCGCCCAGGCGAAGCCAGTGGTGAGATTGTCGATCACCACCACCCTGTGGCCGGCATCGAGCAGCGCCAGCACCGCATGGCTGCCGATATAGCCTGCCCCACCCGTTACCAGCACCGCACCGTTCAGCATCGTCATTCCTCGCTCGACCGCAGTCGCGCTTAGCCGCTCATGCTGACAAAAGTCGATGCGGAACCGGCCTTCGGGATGAGATGATGCCAAAAATCAAACAGTTCGCCCCGCGGGACACCGGAATACTGCGTGGAACACCCAATGGAACATGGAACAGCACATGCTGAATACGGGCGCGCTTGCTCGCGCGCCCGTCAGGATCAGTCACGCCGAACACGGCATCAGGAGCGGGCGAGGAAATCCTCGAGCGCGTCGAGAGCGTTGTCGGTCAGATGCAGATAGGAGCGGCGGCCATCATGCGGATCGGCCTCGCGCAGGATCAGGCCGTGCTCGATCAGCAGCTTGACCCAGCGCAGCCCGGTCGACATCGGCTTGCCCGATCCGATCGCGGCGCTCGTCACCGAGACGCGCTTTCCGCCAGCCTGGGCGACATAGAGATCAAGCATCAGATCCCAGCCTGGATCACCGAACAGCTCGGCACCCAGGATCTCGTCGCGCAGGCGGCGCTGCGCCTGGATGTGCCGCGCCTTCTCGATCGGCGCCTTGTCACGGAGCAGGTCGACACGATTCCGTTTAATCGCAAAGTCGTGAGCCAGCATCTTTTCATCCCCCGCGTAACGTAGCGTTGCGCAAGAACATAACCATTCCGGTGACGACTCACGTGATCCCAAAATCGGAACACCGTGTTCCACGCTCCAATGTGCATCACCTGGAACACCCCAAGGAGGGAAAAAGTCGATCGGACGGCAATTGTCTGCGTAATTGCACTCGCCAAACAGCCAAGGATCGCTCATTTGGAACACCGGGAGGCCGGGTTGGAACAGCGCAAAATTCAGATTGTGATCGTCGGTGGCGGCGCGGGCGGGCTTGAGCTCGCACGGCGGCTCGGCGCGAAATATGGGCGCAAGCGGCACGACATCATCCTCGTGGAACGCAACCGCACCCATATCTGGAAACCCCTGCTCCACGAGGTCGCGGCGGGATCTCTGGACGCGAATCTCGACGAGGTGGGCTATCGCAGCCATTGCCATCGCTGGGGCTATCGCTTCTTCCTTGGAACACTCGAAGGCGTCGACCGCGCCGAGCGCGAGATCATCGTCGCGCCGCTGCTCGATGAGGATGGCAGCGAGCTGATCGGGCGCCACCGCATCCGCTACGACTATCTGGTTCTTGCGGTCGGATCGGTTACCAACGATTTCGGGACGCCGGGTGCGCGAGACCATTGCATGGTGCTCGACGATCGGGCCGAGGCCGACCGGTTCCGCAATCGGCTGCTTAACCATTGCCTGCGCGTCTCCCGCGCAATGAGCGCTGACCCGGCCTCTGACGAGCATGTCCGCATCGCCGTGGTTGGCGGCGGCGCGACAGGGGTGGAATTGACCGCCGAGCTGTTCAACTCAGCCGGTGCCCTACGCTATTACGGGCTCGAGACGTTCGACGAGAGCCGGCTGCAGGTGACGCTGATCGAGGCGGGCCCGCGAATCCTTCCCGCCCTTCCCGAAAAGCTGGCCGGCGCCGCGCACGCCGAGCTGGAAACCCTGGGCGTTCGCGTGCTGACCGATACGCGCGTCACCGAGGTGACCGCCGATGCGATCGTCACCGGCGGAGGCGAGCGCATCCAGAGCGAGCTGCGGGTCTGGGCGGCCGGCGTGCGCGGCGCTGCGACACTCGACCATATCGGCGGGCTCGAGACCAATCCCAATTGCCAGCTGCTCGTCCGGCCGACCCTGCAGAGCACGCTTGACGACCGCGTCTTCGCGCTGGGCGATTGCTGCTCCTGCCCCGACCCGAAGACCGGCCGCGCCGTCCCGCCGCGCGCACAGGCGGCGCATCAGATGGCGAGCGCTGTGTTCCGCAATCTCGTGCGGCTGATGGACGGGCGCGAGCTGGTGCCGTTCGAATATCACGATCATGGCTCGCTGGTGTCGATCAGCCGCTTCTCGACAGTGGGCAGCCTGATGGGCAATCTCATCGGCGGGCGGATGGCGATCGAGGGGCGCATCGCGCGCTTCGTCTATGTCTCGCTCTACCGCATGCATCTGATCGCGATCCATGGCTGGCTGCGCGGGATGGGGCTGATCGTGATCGGACGGGTGAACACGATCATCAGGCCGCGTCTCAAGCTGCACTGAGCTTGCCGTTGCCACGCGGGCGCGGCACAGCGGGTGTTCCAGGAGGCACCGCATGGAACACCCCCAATCAGGCGACCCCGATTCAGCGGACATCGCCGAGATCCGCGCTTCGGTGCGGCGGCTGTGTGCGGATTTCCCCGGCCGCTACTGGCAGGAGCTCGACCGCGAGCGCGCTTATCCCGAGGCCTTCGTCTCGGCGTTAGCGGAACAGGGCTATCTCTCGGTGCTGATCCCCCAAGTCTATGGGGGTTCGGGCCTTGGCCTGTCGGTCGCAGCGGCGATCCTCGAGGAGGTGCATCGCTCCGGCGGCAATGGCGGCGCCTGCCATGCGCAGATGTACACGATGGGGACCTTGCTCCGCCACGGCAGCGACGCGCAGAAGGAGCGCTATCTCCCCGCGATCGCGAAGGGCGAGCTCAGGCTCCAGGCCTTCGGCGTGACCGAGCCGGGCAGCGGTACCGACACCAGCCGGATCAGCACCACTGCCCGGCGGGACGGCGACAATTATGTGGTCAACGGCCAGAAGATCTGGATCAGCCGTGCCGAACATAGCGACCTGATGGTGCTGCTCGTCCGCACCAGCCCGCGTGAGGATACCGCCAAGCCGACCGACGGCCTGAGCGTCTTGCTGGTCGAGATGCGCGAGGCGATCGGTAACGGGCTGACGATCCGGCCGGTCCGGACGATGCTCAACCACGCCACGACCGAATTGTTCTTCGACGATCTGGTCGTCCCGGCCGCCAACCTGATCGGCGAGGAGGGCAAGGGCTTCCGCTATATCATCGACGGGATGAACGCGGAGCGGATCCTGATCGCCAGCGAATGCATCGGCGACGGCCGCTTCTTCATCGACCGCGCGGCCGCCTATGCGCGCGAACGATCGGTGTTCGGGCGCCCGATCGGTCAGAACCAGGGCGTTCAGTTCCCGATCGCGCGTGCCCATATCATGGTCACCGCGGCGGCTGAGATGGTCGCCAAGGCCGCGGCGATGTTCGAGGCAGGGCTGCCCTGCGGCACCGAGGCGAATGTGGCGAAGCTGCTTGCCTCCGAGGCGTCATGGTACGCAGCCGATATGTGCCTGCAGACGCATGGCGGCTTCGGCTTTTCCGAGGAATATGACATTGAGCGCAAGTTCCGCGAGACCCGCCTCTATCAGGTGGCGCCGATCTCGACGAACCTGATCCTCAGCCATGTCGCAACGCATGTGCTCGGGCTGCCCAAATCCTTCTGACCGGCAGCACCCGGTGGCCGGGGTGAGCGGTATGGCCGCCCTGCTTTAGCCTGTCGTGACGCGGAATATCTCTCCGTCTGAGTCGACGATGTACAGTTCCCCGGCAATGTCCTCGCCAAAGGCGACGGGCGTGTCGATCGCACCGGCATCGGGCGCGAAGTCCAGCGTGCGCCGTTCGAGCTTGCTCGGCCCCTGGGTTTGCCCCGCCACAATGCCGGTGGCCGGCAGCGAGTAGATCGTGCCGCCCTGATCGGCGAAGACATAGTGATTCTGCAATGACGCCACCTGCCCGCGATAGACAAAGCCTCCGGTGACCCCGCCACCGCCGACATGGGGGTATTCGATCACCGGATCAGTGGCGCCTGTCGGAACCGGCGTGGAGAGCGTTGTGGTGCCCTCCTTGGCCGGCCAGCCATAATTGCCGGTTCCCGACAGCGACACCAGGTTGATCTCTTCCTTCCCCGTCGCGCCGCGGTCACCGAGCAGGAGGCCGCCATTGTAAAAACCACCGCCGCGCGGGTTGTGAAATCCCTTCGCGATGGTGGTCAGGATGAAAAAATGAGGGCTCGCCCCCGCATAGGGATCGGGGTTGTTATCGACTCGCAGCAGCTTGCCCAGAATGGAACTGTCCCGCTGGGCGCTTCCGTCAGGATCCTGGCTGCCGCCCGCGTCGCCGGTTGCGACATAGAGCTTGCCGTCCGAACCATAGCCCATGAAGGCACCATAATCATCGGTGCGCGCATGCGCCTCGCCCCCCACGGACGAACCGCACTCCGGCGAGCCGAAAGTGCCCGATCTGCGGCACGCGTCGACCACGACATGCCCAGCGGCACCGCTGTACAGGACGAAATACCGCCCGGTAGTCGCATAGTCCGGGGAGACAGCCAACGCGCGCAGGCCGCGATCTCCGTCGGTCGGCACCGAGAGTGTCTGGAACAGTGTCTTCACGCCTGTCGCCGGATCGAGGGCATAGATTTTACCGCCGCGCTCAGCGACAAACAGATGGGTGTCACCGGGAATTGCGGCGATCGCGACCGGATCGACAAAGCCGGTCGCGACCCGCTTGACCGCGATGCCTTCCTTGCTGTTCGTCACCGTAACCTGAAGATCGAGCGTGCTGCTCGTCACGCCGTCGCTTGCCCGCAGCTGGACGAGATAGACATTGTTGCCATCGGCATCGCTGGGCAGATCGTAATTCGGCGCGGCCACGAACGCCAGTTGGTTGCCGGAGAGCGCGAAAGCCGCCCCGTCTGTACCACCGCTGATCGAATAGGTGATGGCGAGACCCTCAGGATCGCTCGCCACCGCGCTGTAGAAAGCGGCGGCAGTGTTCTCCGGGGCACTGGCGCTGGCTGCGGAGCTGAAGACCGGCGGCTGGTTGACTGGCGTGGGGGTTGGTGTGGGTGTCGGAGAACCTCCGCCGCTGCAGGCGCCGATCGTCAGAGCCGTAGCCAAGGCGCCCGCGCGCACGACCGGCCGCGCCAGGCCCAGAATATTTCCCACGATTGTCTATCCCCCATGCGGCGCCTGGAGGGTCGCCACTGCCGGGATCATAGAGCATGAAAATTCCTTGGCTAGTCCAAGGCTTGCTCCATTTCGAATGTGTTGCGTAAAGGCGGTGCGTGAGCCCGGCCTGACCACCCTCGCCCCAGCCCTCAGGCCTTAAAAGAGAGTGACGTGCCGGGCCGCGACATCGACCTGCAAGAGGCGGCCATGGGGATCGGCCAGCAGCACGATGTTCGAGCGGTCGCTGCCGTCACCGATGCGCGCGCCCCGCGCCAGGCAGGCCAGCGGCATATCGGCTTCATGTTCCACGATCATGCTGACCGGCTTTGGCCCGGCGGGCACGATTGCCGTCTTCATCGCCACACCCTCCGCGTCGGGGCCGGCAAGGCCGAGTGAGACATAGGCGCGCCCGAAATCACAGCTCTGTACGGTGTCGAACGCACGCGGGGCGCCCTGTCTGAGCTCCATTTTGCGCGCGATCTCGCGTTCCGCACTATCGGTCCAGGCCACAAACGGCATCGTGACGTGAGGTGCATGCGTGTCGGTCAGCCTGTGAACATAGGTCTGTGTCCAGAACCAGTCCCCCGGCTGCATGTCGCCGCCCTCCTTGGCCGGCGAATTCGGCTGCCCGATCCTGGTTTCCAGTTGGCGGGTCTGGCTCAACGTCCACATCTCCAGCACACCGACCCGGCCCGGTTGCAGATTGCAGGTCAGCCAGCGCGGCGCAGCGCTGTCGTGCAGAAAGGCCAGCGCGCGCACCTTTCCAGTCAACGCGCAGGACCAGAGGAACTCGATCTCCGGTGCATCGGCGCATAATTTCACCAGGTCCAGCGCGCCGATCTCGCCGCCGATCTGCACCAGCCATTGCCCCTCCGACGTGACGTCATGGTGCGCCGCCAGATCGACCAGCCCGATTGTTTGGAAGCTGCGCCTGTGGCTGGCGAAGCGGGTCAACAGGCTCGCGCCGCCCTGTTGCTGGACGATCATTACGTTCGGACTGCTGCCGATCGCGACAAGCGCAGTGACGTCCCCGACACTGCCTTGCCAAAGCGCGCGGCCATGGCGATCGAGCAGCTGCAACAGGCTGTTCTCGCGCCATATCATCATCGTGCCGTTGTGTAGCAGGCAGGCCTGCCGGATTGCGGACGATCGCGTCGCTGGTGGCGGGAGCTTCCAGTTTTCCTGCGGTACCACCGGCGCGACATGCAACTTGCGAAGCTTGCCGAGATCGGTGGCGAAAACATGCAGGTCCGCCGCCTTGAGCAATGTAGTCAGCGCCTGCTGGTCGGACTGCGACAGCCCGGCGGAGGCGCTTTCCAGGAGCGACCGTGCAAACACCTCGATGATGATCTGCGCGGGGCCACGCCAGAACGCAGCCTGTTCGAGCGCTTCGCGATTGGACATACGGACCATCGTGGAGAGAAACGCGATCATCTCTTGCCGGGGATTCTCACCCTCGTGTCGAATCAGCGCCTGGATCCGCTCGAGCTGGGCTGGGAACGGTCCTGATCCCTGGACCGGGGCCATCACCGGAAAATCATCGAGCCCGTCGGGCGCGATATCGGCCACCGTCCAGCTCGCCGTGAGGAGGCACCGTACAATAGCCTCGATCGGCACGTCATCGCGTCCATACGCCTCCAGAGCAGTACGGAGCCACGATGCACGCATCGCGATCAGCTGAGGATCGGGCTCGGCGAGGACCGCCATGCTATCCGTGATCTGCAGCGCGCGGAGCGGTTGCCCTGTCGCTATCAGCATGTCCGTCCAGGCCCTCACCACATAGGCATGGAATTCCGGATTCGCGACCCGACTTTCCTCAGCCAACTGTCCGAAACAGCCACTGCGCCGGGCCAGCGCCAATGCGGTATCATGGGCACCCGCCTTGTAAAACAGGCGGATATACAACGCCGGCTCGAGTTTTGCATCGAACGCGAGCCGGGCTGCTTCCGTGTACAACTCGCCCTTTTCAAGCGTCAGCACGGCGGCGCGGTGATCGCTGAGCAATTGCGCATGGATATAGGCCGCGCGCCGATAATCGCCGCCGCGCTCAAGCGACTTGGCCAGTTCGGCATATCGCGTTCTGAGGGAGTGAAAGCTGGCATCCCCAAGGATCGGCATCAGCGCGCCACCAAAGCCGATGTTGAAGTCCAGCGTCGCCCTCATATCCGGAAGACGCGTCGGGAATAAAGTTCGCTTCCCTTCCGCGCCATCGGCATTGCCGAGCTTCAGCGCGAGCTTCAGCGCACTGTCGACATCGCCCGACGAGAGCAGCTTTTCAACGAGCTTCATGCGATCGCCAAATCGCTCGATGAGCCCTTTGCCTAGCGGCGTGTGCCAGCGGACCCAACCAGCCAGATTCTCCAGCACGCCAGGTTCGCGCGGCGGTGCCTCGCCAGAGCCAGCGCCCGCTTTTCCGCCCCCGCCTTCACTCTCGCCCAGCGATCGGCCACCAAACAGCTTGCCCAATGCCTGTTTGAAGATCGCGCCAAGCCTGGTCCGCTCCTCGAGCGCGCGGAGCGCGGCCTCGGTTTCACCAAACGGCTCCGCGCCTTCCGCCACGGCCGGGACGCGAGCGCGGGAGACGCGCGCGGTGCCATCGCGCGCAGAGCCCGGTCCGTTGTCTGCGACCTGCGCGACCACCACTGTCGACCGATGCACGATCACCATCGGCGCATCCCACAATAGCGCGATCGGTATTGGGACGAGCGTGTCGATGGTGATGCGGTACGGTTGCCCGCCCCACCAAAGATCGATCTGCCGGGGCACAGTGCCCGGCGCGGCCGCAACGCCCCTGAGGGAAGGACGCGGCAGATCGACATAGCTGACCAGCATGCCGGCCGCTGATGCCGCCAGCGGCAGCGCGGCCGGCCAGGCGGCTGTATCAACGGGAACCGGTCGGTCAAAGGCAACAATCAGCAGATCGAGGTCGGCCCGATCACCCAAAGCCCCATGCCACAGGCCAATGACGTGGTCGCGCAGCCCGCGCAGGCGGAACAGATCGGGGGAGGTCTGTCCGACAAATGCCAGGCCGTCACACATCGGTGCCGGCAACAGCGTCGGACTGTCCGGAAAGGCTCGGCCGATCGCCTGCTTGCTACGCGCGGCGACGAAGCTGCGATCAGCCATTCATCACCCCATCGGGATCAATGTCGACCGCTCTCTCAATCAGCGCATCGAGATCGAAGCGGGTGCATTGGGGCGGTGTGTTGCGATTCTTGCGATGGAAGCACAGCAGTTGCGCTGGATCACCAGCGTCGTCCGCTGCTACCGCCCAGATGCCGTTATGCGTGACCTGAAGCTCGACGATGGCCGCCATATCCTCCATTCTGGCCACCGTGTGCCGTGCCGTGATCTCCCCACCGCGGATATCGACATTGCACAGGGTGCCATCGCCGCCACGACGGGCGTCGGACCAGATCGACGCGACGATGGTATCGTCCCGCATCTTGGCCATCAGAGGCGTTTCAAAGGGCGCCGTGTCAAAGCAGGGGCTCACCTCATTTCCCGCCACGGTCCAGACATTGGGTCTGGTGCTATAGGCAAGGCTGGAGTGCGATCCCGAATAGGCCATCCCGAACAGGCAATCGGGATCGATCGGCACATCATTCTCGCGATACTGGCTGATGACGGCGTTGCTGGTTTTGAGGATCTTGTAGAACACCGCGTCGTCGGTTTTCACCCTGACGACACGGTGCACGCCATTGGCATGCAGGATCGGTGGCCGATCATGAGCAACCCGAAACCCCGCTTCGCGACCGTGATCGGCGAAATCAAAGGCGAATTCGCGCCCGTGAGTCGAATAAAATGTCGCCCCTATGCCATCAAAGAGCAAGGGAATGGCATAAGGATGCTGGCCCTTGAACAGATGGTTGGTGATCGCATCCGCGGCGCGCACGTTGCGCGAACCGACCGGCGCCATCTCCGCCGACAGATGGACTGCGGTGTGAATCAGTCTCTCTTTGCCGGAGCAGTCGGATTGCAGCAGCACCGACAGGGTTCTGATCGATTTGAGACGGATGCCGGCCAATCGCACGCCGGGCGCCAGCCGCACGAAATATGTCTCGCCAATTTCCAACCTCTTGCCTGAGATCAGGATCAGGATGCCGTCGCGCACGCGCAGCAGCTTCACCGACTCGTGCGGCACGACGAGATAGAGGGGCTCCCAGCCGACCGGTCGTGGCCCCGCACCGGTGCTGGCCGCTCCTTGTGCCGCCCTCGCCGGTGCGAAGGGCGAATTGATCGCCGACAGGCACAGAGTCTCGGAAGGGAAGTCGATAATGGCGCGCCGCACCTCGCGGCCATTGCGGCGCACCGAAATCTCCGCGGCACGCGGCGCATCGGCCACGGGCGGCAACAATGCGAAGCCAAGGGCACGGCCGACATGGCTGACGGCTCGCATCGAGAGCGACGCCGGCAGCCGGTCGGCCGCGCCGATCACCCAGTCGATATGGCGAGGTCCGGCATGCCCCGGTGCCACCGGCGCCAGCTTCTCCCATAACTCGTGAGCTGCGGTCACATCGTCGACGGTCGCCTCGCTATAGCTGGCGGCACGCAGGAAGCGCTTGATCGTGTTGACGGACAAAGCGTCGAACCACACCGCACCGTCCGCCCGTGGCAGGTAGCACCAGTGGAATGCCGCGCCTCGCGCCGCTGCCAGACGCGCCATGAAGAACAGCGCCGCCAGCGCCAGGACGCGGCCATGCCCCAGCAGCCCGGGCCCGACCGAGATCGTCAGCCGGTAAAGCGATTTCACGCCGGGGTCCGAATATTCCTTCTCGTGATACAGGGTTTCGGACTCGGCCAGCCGCCGCAGGAACTCCAGCGGCGCCTCGGTGCGGAGCAGCAGCTCGCTCTGGACGATATGCGCGATGTCGCCGTGCGTTGTGAGACTGCCCAGCCCCTCGAAATCGCCCTGGGCGTGGAGATCTGCCTCGTCGAAGCCGCCAAGCAGTCGTTCGAACTGTACGAGCTGGCCGCGGATCAGCTGCCCGAGCGGCGCCGACAATTGCTCGAGCACCGGCAGGAACAAGGCATAGGCCGCAGGCAGGGCGGCCGCCGCAGCGTCTGCGGCTTTCGTTCCTTCGGTCATGGCGGCGTCAGTGCGTCGGAATATTGCGGGGGAAGCCGATATGCGGCGAACGGCAGCGGATTGAGGATTGCGTAGATATCGGCCTGGTCCGTCCGATCCTTCGCCTCCTCGATACGCGGCACGACGATCAGCGGGCTACATATGCGGTGCTGATCGGCGAGCGCCTGCCGCAAAGCCGGCTGCACGTGACCAGGCGCGCCGAGTTCCACGCCAACCGGCAGCCACCATCCCGGCGCGTCTTCATATAGTGCAGTGCCTTCCACGCTCGGCAGGATGCGATCGGAAGTGCCTGACTCGTCCGCCAGCGGTGCTGCGAAAATCGCGATCCAGCCTTCGCCATGATCGATCCGCAGATCCCGGAACAGCGCCGACTTGCGCGCCAGGCTCCCCAGAGTACGATCGATCACGCCAGGTCCGAATGCGATCAAGGCGCCAACCTCCTGCACTGGCGCTGTGCGGCGCCAGTGCATCAGTCAGCGCCGCCGGGCGGCTTTCCGCCCCATGGCCGCAGGCTCGACGGGGCGCCGCTGACGGTGATCGACATACGCGCGGGCTGGGGCTCAGCTTGCACCGCGGGCTGCGTCTCGACGGCGGGCGGTGTCGGTTCCTCGGGCGTCGCAGCCGCGGTTTCGACCGCGTGCGGCGCATCCAGCACGCTTTTGATACTGGCGCGAAGGATACGGAGCTGTTGCGGCAGCGCATCGCCGGCAAAGGCAGCGTCGATCCGCGTCAGCATGGTCTCAAGCCGCACCAGCCAGATTTCGTAAAGGCGATCGGTGTTGAGCACAGGACGGGTTTCGAGCAAGCGGGTCGCCTGCTCAGTCAGATGCGCGGCGTGCGCCGTGGGGCCATAGGTCGCGCGGGTGACGCTGTCCGTCAGCACCGGATTGAAGCTGTCCTTCAGCTCGGCATGGAGCACTTCGCTCGCCTCCGCCTGCTGGGCCTTGTCCTGCACCAGATAGGTGATCGGCCACAGATCCTCCGGGCCGGCCGTATCCGCGCCGCGCAGCAGGGCGGCGGCGGCGATCAGCTTCTGCGCCTTGACGATCTTGCGATCCGACATGGTCACACCGATCAGGCGGAGCTTGCGCACGATATGGGCATAGGTCTCGCCAATCGGCCCCATGTCGATGGCGAGTGCGGCGCGGTGCAGGCCGGCGATCATCGGCTTGCCGACCGGCGGGATCGGGTCCGCCTCGCTGATGTTCATCCGCCAGCCGGTCCGAAGCAGATCAGGCAGTTCCTTCTCACCAACCGGATCGACAAACATGGTGAGCAGGAAGCGGTCGGCGAAGGCGGCGAGTGCCGGATCATCGGGCAGCGCGTTGGATGCGGCGACGCAGGAGATCAGCGGCGTGGTCATGCTGTAGCGGCCACGACGATAGGTGCGTTCGTTGAGAATTTTCAGCAGCGAATTGAGGATCGCGGTCGAACCGAGGAAGATTTCGTCGAGGAAGGCGACATCGGCCTGGGGCAGCATGCCAGCGGTGACCGGTTCGACCCGCCCCTCCTTGAGCGCGTTAAGGTCGAGCGCGCCGAACAGTTCGGACGGCTCAGTGAATCGGCCGAGCAGATATTCGAACGTGGTCGCGTCGATCGCTCCCGCGACGGCCTGCACCGCCGCCGACTTGCCGGTGCCCGGCGGCCCGATCAGCAGGACATGCTCGCGGACGATCAGCCCAAGCATGACCAGCTCAAGCAGGGCTCTACGCGCAACGAACTGGTCGCTCAGCCTGTCGATATGCGCGTTCAATGCCGCGACGGCTTCCGCCGTCTCCATTCGGTCTTCAGTCAGATCTTGCATGAAAAAATCAGTCGCCCGCCCATTTGCCGCGCGACTGTCGCCGACATCCGAATTACAAGCAATGCCATTGCGGCGAAAACAGAAATTACGGCTCACTCGGCCGGTTGAAGCTTGTCCTGGGTCTTGGTCAGGAAATCGCTCGCGTCGTGGCGTTCGTGCAGCTGGCTGGCCGGATCGCCGATGACCCGGTTGACCATGCGGCCGCGCTTTACCGCCGGGCGTTCGGCGATCAGGTCGACCCAGCGCTGGACGTTCCTGTATTCCTGCATCTGCAGGAACTCGGCCGCGTCATTATAGGCGAACCCCTTGGCGAGGCTGCCATACCAGGGCCACGCGGCGATATCAGCAATCGTGTAATCGGGGCCGGCGAGATATTCGCTCTCGGCAAGGCGGCGGTCGAGCACGTCGAACAGGCGCTTCACCTCCATCGAAAAGCGATCAATGGCATATTCGATCTTGATCGGCGCATAGGCATAGAAATGGCCGAAACCACCACCGAGATAGGGTGCGCTGCCCATCTGCCAGAACAGCCAGGACAGGCATTCAGCGCGGGCGGGACCGTCAGCCGGGAGGAAAGCGCCGAATTTCTCTGCGAGATGCATCAAGATCGCGCCGGATTCGAAGATGCGGATCGGCTCGGGGCCGCTGCGGTCCATCAAGGCGGGGATTTTCGAATTGGGGTTCACTGCGACAAAGCCGCTGCCGAACTGGTCGCCCTGCTGGATACGGATCAGCCAGGCATCATATTCGGCACCTGTGTGGCCGAGCGCGAGCAGCTCCTCGAGCATCACCGTGACCTTCACGCCGTTGGGTGTTGCCAGCGAATAGAGCTGCAGCGGGTGGCGGCCGACCGGGAGTTCCTTGTCATGGGTCGGGCCGGCGATCGGACGATTGATGTTGGCGAACTGCCCGCCATTCTCCTTGTCCCAGGTCCAGATTTTCGGTGGGGTGTATTCGGGCGTATCGGACATGTCTGGCTCCGGATGATGGGCAGTTCCGGTTAAATGCGATCTCGCCCTGGCTTTTGCTAGGGCTGGTCGGCGGCGATACCGAACTGATCGGCTGTGCTTGCCTACAAAGGGCCAACTCCTCGATAGCTGCCCCGCATTTCCATCGCTAAGCTCCGACACCAAACATGTCTGGAGAGTGGAATGTCGTCATCGCTGTTCGATCTGACTGGCCGCACGGCGCTTGTGACCGGCGCAGGCCAGGGCATCGGGCTGTCCATCGCCACGGGCCTTGCCGCGGCGGGCGCGGCCATCGTCCTTAACGGTCGCAGCGAAGCCAAGCTCGAGCCGGCGGCCGATCAATTGCGCGCGACGGGTGCGACTGTCTCAACCGCCGCCTTCGACGTCACCGATGGGGCAGCGGCGCGGGCTGCGATCGACGGAATCGAGGAGGGCGGGACCGCGATCGATATCCTCGTCAACAACGCGGGGATCCAGCGGCGGCGCGCGCTCGAGGATTTCGATCATGACGACTGGCGCGAGCTGATGGCGACCAATCTCGACGGCGTCTTCTATGTTGGCCAGGCGGTGGCCCGGCACATGATTGCGCGCGGGCGCGGCAAGATCATCAACATCGGCAGTGTCCAGTCCGAACTCGCGCGTGCGACTATCGCCCCGTATGCCGCTTCGAAGGGCGCGGTGAGAAATCTGACTCGCGGGATGTGCGCTGACTGGGCGAAGTTCGGTCTCCAGATCAATGCGATCGGCCCGGGATATTTTCAGACGGAGCTGAACCGCGTGCTGGCGGATGACCCCGCGTTCGACGCCTGGTTGAAACAGCGGACCCCAGCGGGCCGGTGGGGACGCCTCGAGGAGCTGCAGGGCGCGGCGGTGTTCCTCGCGTCCGCCGCCTCCGATTTCGTCAACGGCCAGACGCTGTATGTCGATGGCGGCGTTACGACGGTGATCTGATACGCGACAGGACAGCGGCAAAGGGACGGAATGACAAAATCGGCAGTGGTCACCGGAGGCAATGACGGCCTAGGGCGCGAGATGGTGTTGGCGCTCGCCCGGCTCGGCTGGGATGTGGCGTTCAACTATATCACTGGCGCGGACAGGGCCGAGAGCCTGGTCGCCGAGGTGGAGGCAATCGGCCGGCGCGCGCTCGCGCTGCAATCGGATGTCGGCATCAAGGCGGATGTCGACGCCTTCTATACAGCGGTGGGCGATTGGGGCGGTTCGCCCGACGTACTGGTCAACAATGCCGGCGTACAGACATGGTCACCCCTGCTTGATCTGGCCGAGGAGGATTGGGACCGGGTGATCCGCACCAATCTGAAGGGGTGCTTCCTCAATACCCAGGCGGCGGCGCGGCGGATGGTGGCGGCGGGAACCGGGGGTGCGATCGTCAACCTGGGATCGGGGTGCAACCGCCTCGCTTTCCCCAGGCTGGTTGATTACACTGCGTCCAAGGGCGGCATCGAGCAGTTTACGAAGGTCGCAGCACTGGAGCTCGGGCCGCACGGCATCCGCGTCAACTGCGTCGCGCCGGGCGCGATCGAGACCGAGCGAACCCGCGCCGAAACCAGCGACTATGCCGGCCAATGGTCGCCGCTGACGCCGCTGCGCCGCGTTGGCACGGTCGCGGATGTGGCAGCGGCGGTCGTTTGGCTGGCCGGGCCGGAATCCAGCTTCGTCTCGGGCCAGACGCTTCTTGTCGATGGCGGCGTATTCTCGCAGGCGGTTTGGCCGGATTACTGAGCCCTCACAGCTGCAGTCAGGCCTGGGCGCGGAACTCCTCGGGATCGGGATCGCGCAGGAACCGCCGGCCGGTCAAAGCCGGCACGTCGCTCGCGGCCACCGCGGGGCTGAACAGATAGCCCTGGCCGAAATCGCAGCCCCTGCGGCGCAGGTAATTGCGCTGCGCAGGTGTTTCGATCCCTTCGGCGACCGTCATCATGCCCAGGCTGTGCGCAAGATTGAGGACAGCGCCGACGATCACCGCATCCTCATCCTCATCGCGGTCGTCGGTCAGCCGCGAGACGAAGGAGCGGTCGATCTTCAGGACATCGACCGGGAACTGCTTGAGATGGGTCAGCGAGGCATAGCCGGTGCCGAAATCGTCGAGCGCAATCGTTACGCCCGCCTGGCTCAATGTGGTGAGCGTCTTCTGAACCCGCTCCGCCCGCTGCCCGATGAACACCGATTCGGTGACTTCGAGCTCCAGCCGCTCGGGCGGGACGCCGAAGCGTTCGAGCCGTTCCAGCATCCGGTCAGCAAGTTCCCCGTGCCGGAAGTCCGGGGGCGCACCGTTGATCGCGATCTTGCCGAAGGGAATGCCCGCCTGCAGCCAGTTACGCATATCGGAAAATACGCTGTCCATCATCCGGTCCGTCAGATCGGCGGCGAGATCCCTGTCGTTCAGCGCTGCGTTTATCGACCGCGGATGTTGCAACCCCTCGTCCGGATGATACCAGCGCAGCAGCGCCTCGAACCCAACGACCTCGCCCGTCATCAGCCTGATCTTGGGTTGATAATAAGGGAGAATACGGTCTTCGCTAAGCGCGCTGCGCGCCTCCGACAACATCGTGGCCTGACACCTGGCCGCTTCACGCATTACCGGGCGGAAGCCTCGGATCCTGCCGCCGCCAGCCGCCTTGGCGACATATAAAGCGAGATCGGCGCTTTTCAGCACTTCGGCCGCATCGTCGCCGTCGCGCGGCCACACGGCCACGCCGGCGCTGACATGCGTGTCTATCATCCGGCCAGCGAATGGAACGGGCAGATCAAGGCCGTGCAAGGCGGCACGGACTTTGGCCTCATTGGCTTCCGCGACGGTCAGGCCTGGTACGATGATCGCAAACTCGTCCCCGCCGATTCGTGCGACCGTCGCCGGCGGCGGCGTGTTGCGGCACAGCCGGACCCCGATCTCCTTCAGCAACGCGTCGCCAGCGGCATGGCCCATGCAGTCGTTGACTGTCTTGAAGTGATCGACATCAAGGACGATCAGCCCGACAATGCGCCGCGATGCCGCCGCTTCCCTCAACGCAGTCTCAAGCCGCTCGGCGAACAGGGCGCGGTTGGGCAGCTCGGTCAGATGATCGGTATAGGCCAGCGCCCGGACCTTCGAGTGCAGGACTACGCGGTCGACAAGATAGCGATAGTGATGGACGATCAGCAGCAGGATCAGCCCGAAGATCAGTAACAGGTTGAGGCCGGTGGTGAAACGTTCGCGATCGGGCGCCAGGAGCAGGCAGGTGATCACCGGCGTGGCCGAGAAGAGGATCGTGGCGAAGGCGGCCCGCGGCAGGCTCGCCAGGCAGAAAGTGCAGGCGATCGAACCGAAGGTGATGAACATCGGCACGAACGGCCGGTCACCCGCAGACGAGCTGAGCAACAGGATGCTCCAGATGCCGAGCCCGAGGGCGACCATGCCCGCCAACATGGTGGTGTTGACGAGATAGCGGCTGATCTGAGCTTCACCGGGATGCTGGCGGCGGCGGAGAAGCCATACGACCGCGCGCACGAGAATCAGCGCGAGAAACCCTCCCGGGGCAATCATCGAAAGCGCAGCCGAAACCATGCCATGAATCGAAAAGGCGAGAATGAAGGTATTGACCGTAAGCACGCCGTAGAGGAGCGGCACCTGGGTCTTCAGAATTTGGAATTGCTCCGCCTCCAGATCTCTCTTTAGCTCCGGCGAGAGCCGGTGGGGCAAGAACAAGGCGGTTTTCATACCCGGCCACGCTAAATTGACACTCTTAAGAAAGCTTGAGGCCGACGCGCGGACATATATCGTTTCGAGGCGGAAACACGCGGAGTCTTTCCGCCGCATCGAGACGCGACGGCGCTGACATATCGAAAAGTGGGGGCTATGCCGGGGCGCCCAAGATCTGGAGAGAGCGAGAGGATGATGAAGGCCCTAATCCGCTATTGGCTTGCTACGGCGGCCGTGATCGCATGCGCACCGGTACAAGCGGAGGCCCCCAGGCTGGTGAAGCACGGCAGCGCGACTCAGCTGAGCGTCCAGGGCAAGCCGATGCTGCTGATCGCTGGCGAGCTGGGCAATTCGACCGCGTCGAGCGCCGCCTATATGGCACCGCACTGGGCCAAGCTGAAGGCGATGCACCTCAATACGGTGCTGACACCGGTGTCCTGGGAGCTGATCGAGCCGCAGGAAGGACGCTATGACTGGTCCTCGGTCGATGCGCTGCTGCGTGATGCGCGTGCCAATGACCTGAAGCTGGTGCTGCTCTGGTTCGGCGCGTGGAAGAACAGCATGTCGACCTATGCGCCAGCCTGGGTGAAGCGCGACCAGGAGCGGTTCCCGCGTGCGCAGCTGCCGAACGGACAGGGGGTCGAGATCCTCTCCGCCTTCGCGCCCGAGACGCTTAAGGCAGATCAGCGGGCGTTCGCGGCGTTGATGCAGCACCTCGCCGAGGTGGATGGTGCGCGGAACACCGTGCTGATGACTCAGGTGGAGAATGAGATCGGCATGCTGCCGGTCGCGCGAGACTATGGCCCGCTCGCCTCCGCGGCATTCCGGGAGCCGGTGCCGGAGGCGCTGATCCGCTACATGACCGAGCACCATGCAACGCTCGAGCCCGAGCTCCGCCAGCGCTGGGAGGATCATGGCGCTAAGACATCAGGCGGCTGGACTGATCTGTTCGGCGAAGGCGATGCGACGGCGGAGATCTTCACCGCATGGCATTATGCGCGGTTTGCCGATGGCCTCGCGGCGGCCGGCAAGGCGCGCTACCCCTTGCCGCTCTATGTGAACGTCGCGCTCAACCGGCCTGGCCGGGCACCGGGCGAATATCCGAGCGGCGGCCCGCTCCCGCACCTGCTTGACGTCTGGAAGGCGGGCGCACCGACGCTCGACCTGCTGGCGCCGGACATTTATTTCCCGAACTTCGTCGATCTCGCCACGCGTTATAAGCGCGCCGACAATCCGCTCTTCGTGCCCGAGGCGAATGGCGCTGAGAAACCGGAGGTTCCGGCCAACGCCTATTACGCCTTCGGCAAGCTCGACGCGATCGGCTTCGGGCCGTTCTCGATTGAATCAGTCGACGACAAGAAGCCGAGTGCGCTCGCCGACGGCTATGGCGTGCTGGCGCAGATGAGCCCCTACATCCTCGCCGCGCAGGGCACCGGCCGCATGTCTGCGTTCAAGCCGCGGGCGCTGTATGACGAGACGGTGCTCTATGCGCCGGTGACCGAGAGGATCGGCGATTACCGCTTCACCGTTGCGTTTGCTGATATCCAGCTGCCCAAGCCGAACCCCGACATGGCGAGCTATGGCGGCATCATCGTCCAGATCGGGCCCGAAGAATATCTGATCGCCGGCCAGGGCATCACCGTCACCATGGCACCAGTCGGCGATGGGCCACCGCTCGCGGGGATCGACAGCGCTTGGGAAGGGACCTTCGATGCGACCGGCAAATGGGTGCCAGGGCGGTTGCTCAACGGCGACCAGACCCATCAGGGCCGGCACATCCGACTCGCACCGGGCGCTTTCCAGATCCAGCGGGTGAAGCTTTACCGGTATCGGTGAGCTTCGGATTAGGGAGCGCTGCTGTTCGCCGGTGCCTCGCCGCGATTCACGCGCGAGGTCATGCCGGTCGCGTCGGCATCGTCCTGAGTCTGTTCGTCGGGCGGGAGCGGGGCTTCGCGCGCTACGGCTTCCGTGGCGTTGGTCGTCACCGACTGCGTCGGGGCAGCCGGCGCGGCGGTGTTGGTCCCTTCCGTCACATTGGTTTCGGGCACTGCGCTATTCTCGCTTGCAACGGGTTGATCGGGTGTCGACTTGTCGCACCCGGCAAGCGCCGTCAGCGCCAGCAAAACCACCGCTCCGCGAACCAGCATCGTCTTCGTCATGACAGGACATCCCCCAGCGTAATGGTCGGGTGCGCCGACCGGGCTTCGATCTTGGCGGCCAAAGTGCGATCCCAGCCATAGGGATCGTCGCGGAAATTCATCTGGCCATTGGCACTGGCAAAGGCCGTCCAGTACAGCAGATAGACCGACACCGGCCGCGACAGGCTGATGCGCTGCGTGTTCTTGGTCGCCACCACCGCCGCGATCTTCTCGGGCGTCCAGACCGGATCGCCCTTGAGCAGCAGCTCAGCCAGATCGGCGGGCTTTTCGAGGCGGACGCAGCCATGGCTTGCGAGGCGATCGAAGCTGGCGAACTTGGCGCGCGACGGCGTGTCGTGGAGATAGACTGAATAGTTATTGTCAAAATCGAATTTGTAGCGGCCAAGCGCACTCTGGGTGCCGGCCTCCTGCTGCAGGCGACCGTCAATCAGCTTGAAGCCATTGCGCTTGAAATAGCCGGGGCTCTTCTTTTCCTTGGGGAACAGCTCGGCAGCCGCGATCGAGGGCGGCACGTTCCAGGGCGGATTGAGCACGATGCTGCGGATGACCGAGGACAGCATCGGCGTCTCATGGCCCGGGCGACCGGTGACGCCGCGCATCGACATGACGGGTGTGTCGCCATCGAACACCGTCAGCACCGCAGCGGCGATGTTGACTTGGATGCGGTCGCGCGGGAGCTCCTCAGGGAGCCAGCGCCAGCGCTCGAGATTGGCCATGATCTGGCGCACCCGATCAGCGGCGGGCACGTTGAGCGCGGCAAGCGTCTTGCTGGAAACCACGCCGGCCGGATTGAGCCCGTAGCGGCGCTGAGCGCGCTGCACTGCCGCCTGGAGATCCGCATCGAACGTGTCGCCGGTGGGAACGACGCTCTTGTCCTCGACTGCGAGGCGCTGGCGCAAGGCGAGCACGCGAGGCCCAGTCGCGCCGAGGGTGAGATCGGGGCCGGGGTCGAGCTTTGCCCAGCCGCCTGCGGCCGCGATTGCGCGGTAGTTTTCGAGGCCCTTCACCAGGCCGTCATAGCCGGCATAGGGCGGCGGCAGCGCCGCGATCCAGGCGGCGAGGCGATCGCGCCTTACGGCGTCTGCGAAGCCGGGAAGCGGATCGTAAGCCTGAGGCTTCATACCCCAATTATGGTCGAAATCGGCAGCGGCAAGGCGCCCGGCATGGACCGCGCGGGCGTGATCGAGCGCAGCGCGGACGAGGGCGGCATTGTCGAGCGGCGCGGTCGGTGGGGGCGAGACCGAACGCAGCCCCTGTTCCGTTGCGTTATCATCGAGCATCATCCGCAACTGCCCCGCCTGGGCGGGAGACAGGACTGGTATCGGGATCGGTGCTACGGGGGGAGCGGGAGGCAAGGTCGGCGACACCTGAGGCGGCGCGACGTTCTGCATGGCATTGAGCGGCGCCGCGACCAGCGCCGGGGCGAGCACGAGCGCAGCCAGCCAGGCTGAGGCCCTCAGCTTGCGGTTTCCAGCGTCTTCGAAGTCTCGCGTCATATCCGTCCTGTTGTCACCGGCGTTGCCGCCCGTCTGGCACGTCGATTCTCGCCCTAAACTGAACGAGTGAAGGAAAGCCAGTCTCGGCTGATGGAAAAAGGCCCCAGTTGATTCGCTCGATACACGATGTGTCGATGGAACAAAAAGAGAAAATATTCGCGCGATGCGACACTCCGCCCTGCCCTCAGCTCCCGTCGTCGAGCAATCGCCGCGCGATAACCTGGGCCTGAATCTCGCCGGCGCCTTCGAAGATGTTGAAGATGCGCGCGTCAGCGAGGAGACGGCTGACCGGATATTCCGTGGCAAAGCCGTTGCCGCCATGGATCTGCAGCGCATTGTCCGCCGCAGCCCAGGCGACGCGGGAGGCGATCAGCTTGGCCATGCCGGCTTCGACATCGCAGCGCTCTCCCTCGTCCTTGCGGCGCGCGGCGAAATAGGTGAGCTGGCGCGCGCCCATGATCTCGGCGGCCATCATCGCCAGCTTGTTGGCGACGCGGGGGAATTCGAAGATCGACCGGCCGAACTGATAGCGATCGAGCGCGTAGCCGAGGCCGATATCAAGCGCAGCCTGGGCGACGCCGACCGCGCGCGCAGCGGTCTGGATACGAGCGCTCTCGAAGGTCGCCATCAACTGCCTGAAACCCTCGCCCTCGACGCCGCCGAGCAGATTTTCGGGCGCGACCCGGAAATCATCGAAGCCGAGTTCATATTCCTTCATGCCGCGATAGCCGATCACGCCGATCTCGCCGCCGCTCATGCCGGGGTTCGGGAAGGGATCAGCGACGGTGCCACGCTGCTTTGGCGCGATCAGCATCGACAGGCCCTGGTGATCAGACGTCGCGGGGTCCGTACGAACCAACAGGGTCATCATGTCTGCGCGCGCGGCGTGCGTGATCCAGCTCTTGTTGCCATAGATATGGTATTCGCCGTCCATGAGCGTTGCGCGGGTGCGGAGCGCGCCGAGATCGGAACCAGTATCGGGCTCCGTGAAAACAGCGGTCGGGAGGATCTCGGCACTGGCCAGCCTGGGCAGCCAGTGCGCCTTTTGCTCCTCGGTGCCGCTGGTCAGGATCAATTCGGCAGCGATCTCGGAACGGGTCGCAAGCGAGCCGACACCGATCCAACCGCGCGACAACTCCTCGGAGACGACGCACATCGCCGTCTTGCCCATGCCGAGACCGCCATGCTGCTCAGGGATGGTCATGCCGAACACGCCGAGCGCGCCCAGTTCGGCGATCAGCGAGAGCGGGATGAGCTGGTCGGCAAGGTGCCATTCCTGGGCAAAGGGCGCGACCTGCGCTTGCGAGAAAGCGAAGAACTGATCGCGGATCATCTCGAACATGCCATCGAGGCCGCAATTCTCGAGCGTCGGCTTGCCACGGGCGGCGACGAGATGGCCCGCAATCGCCGTCTTCACCGCCTGGGAGCCGCCTTTGCGGATCAGGTGGCGGAGCGGCAGGGCATCCAGCAGTGTCAGGACCGCCGCATCGTCGGTCAGTTCCGATGGGCGGATCGTTTCCCCTTGGTTCATCGGGATGCCGCCCACCAGCTGCGCACCATATTCGGCGAGGAGCAATTGGGCGAGCAATGCGTCGACCTCGCTGAGGGCGCCCCTGGCCTCAAGCTTCGCCGCCCAATCGGCAACCTCACGCATCAGCACCGCATAGGTGGCGAACCAGCCAAAACCATGGACAACATGCTGTTCGAGATCGGCGAGCGCGCGATCGGGCTTGCCGTCGGCACCGGCGATGCGAGCGCGGACCGCAGGCCGGACAGCGGCGACGAACGCCTGGGCATTGTCAGCCGCCCCGGTGAGCAATGCTGTCAGGCGCGGGAGGGCCAGCCGGTGCGACATTCAACCTTCGTCCGGCCGTACGCGTTGCGCGATGACGCCCTGGCGCTCCAGTTCAGCGAGGCGGTCTGCGTCGATGTCGAGCCAGTCGGACACTATCTCCCGGCTGTGCTCGCCGACCCGTGGCGGCTCGTGGCGGTACGTGGCGGGGGTGGCGGAGAGCTTGCCTGGGAACGCGACCGTCGGGATTTCCACCCCGTCCTCACGGATAAAGTGATGGACCGTGCTGCGGGCCTCGACGAACGGATCCTCGAACACCTCCTTGATCGTGTTCACCGGCCCGGCGGGCACGCCGCAGGCGGCGAGGCGGTCGATCAGCGCGTGTCCGTCCAGATCCTTGACGAGATCCTGGACGATTGCCTCGATTGCGTCGCGGTTGATCAGCCGCGCGCGGCTGGTGACGAAGCGGGGATCGGTGCCGAGCTCGGGTACGCCGAGTTCCTTGCAGAGCTGCCGGAACTGGCCGTCATTGCCGACGGCGATGATGATCGTGCCGTCGGCGACGGCGAAGGTCTTGTAGGGCACGACAGTCGGATGGCGGTTGCCGAGCCGGCCGGGCACGACCCCGCCAACCAGCCAATTCATCGCCTGGTTGGCGAGCATCGCGATCTGCGTGTCGAGCAGCGAGATATCGATTTGCTGGCCGATACCCGTGCGTTCGGCATGACGGAGCGCGGCGAGGATGCTGACGGTCGCGTACATGCCGGTCGAGAGATCGGCCATGGCGACGCCGGCGCGGAGCGGACCGCCATCCTCTTCGCCGGTGATGCTCATGAAACCGCCCATGCCTTGCGCGACGAAATCATAGCCGCCGCGCATCGCATAAGGGCCGGTCTGGCCGAAGCCAGTGATCGAGCAATAGACCAGACGCGGGTTGATCGCGGCGAGGACGGGATAGTCGAGGCCGTATTTCGCGAGCCCGCCGACCTTGAAATTCTCGACCAGGATATCGGCCTTGGCCGCCAGTTCGCGAATGAGCGCGGCGCCGGCTGGATCGGCCAGGTTGATCGCGGCCGAGCGCTTGTTGCGGTTGCACGAGAGATAATAAGCGCTTTCGCCGATCTCGTCCTCGCCATCCGCGCCGCGCAGATAAGGTGGGCCCCAGGCACGGGTGTCGTCGCCCTTGCCCGGTATCTCGATCTTGATCACGTCAGCGCCGAAGTCGGCGAGGATCTGAGTCGACCAGGGGCCCGCGAGTACGCGCGAGAGATCGAGCACCCTCACGCCGGCGAGCGGACCGAGGCTCATCTCACCGAGAGGCTGCTCGGCGGCTATTTGGTAGCGCTCTGCAGATAGGCGATCAGATTGGCGCGGTCAGCCGGCGCGGCCAGCCCGGCAAAGCCCATCTTGTTGCCCGGGACCAGCTTCGCCGGACTCGTCACATAGCTGTCGAGCGTCGCTGCCGACCAGGTGATCTTCGCCGATTTCATGGCCGGCGAATAGTTGAAGCCTGCGACCGTCCCCGCCTTGCGGCCGAACAGGCCGTGGAGGTTCGGGCCCATCTTCTGAACGCCGGGGTTAAGATCATGGCAAATCGCGCAGCGCGCGAACACCGCCTTGCCCTTCACTGCGTCGCCCGCCGGCGCACCGGCCACGGCCGTCGAGGCGACAAGGCCGATCAATACCAGCGATGTGGCGACTATGGGTTTCGAAACACTCATCTTTTTCCTCTCGACCATATATGATCCCGCGATTCCAAGGCCAATCTGCCCGGTCCGCGCGTATAAGGCGAGTGTGACTTGCTGGCCCCTGAATGACATCTCAGGCCGCCCGCTCGAAAATCGCGGCAAGGCCCTGGCCGCCGCCGATGCACATCGTCTCGAGGCCATAGCGGCCGTCTCGCCGCTTCAGCTCGCGGACGAGGTTGGCGAGGATACGGCCGCCGGTGGCGCCGATCGGGTGTCCTAACGAGATGCCCGAGCCGTTGACGTTCAATATGTCGCGCCGGGAATCATCATCGCTCCAGCCCCAGCCCTTTAGGCAGGCCAGCACCTGCGGCGCGAAGGCTTCGTTGAGCTCGACCAAATCGATATCACTCCAGCCAAGCCCGTTCCGCGCGAACAAACGCTCGACCGCTGGAACCGGCCCGATCCCCATCCGCGAGGGCTCACAGCCGGCCGCGGCCCAGCTGTGGAACCAGGCGAGCGGCTCGAGCCCCAGTTCCTCGAGCTTGTCCTCCGCGACGACGAGGCAGGCGGCAGCCGCGTCGTTCTGCTGGCTGGCATTGCCGGCGGTGACCACCCCGCCCTTTTCGATCGGCTTGAGCTGACCGAGGGATTCAGCGGTGGCGTCGGCACGGATGCCTTCGTCGCGGGCGAAGATCACCGGATCGCCGCGCTTCTGTGGGACCGCGACCGGCACGAGCTCGTCGTCGAACTTGCCCTCGGCCCAAGCCCTGGTCGCGCGCTGGTGGCTCGACGCGGCATAGGCATCGCACGCCTCGCGGCTGATGTTATAGTCAGCGGCGAGGTTGTTCGCGGTCTCGATCATGCCGCTGATCTCGCCGAAACGGGCGATCGGCTGGGACATCACCCGGCCGCGCGTCAGCCGATCATGCAGCGTGGTCGATCCCATCCGCGCGCCCATGCGATGGTCGATCGAATAATATTCGACGTTCGACATGCTCTCGACCCCGCCGGCGATGACTATATCGGCAGCCCCGGTCTGGATACGCATCGCCGCATCGATCACCGCCTGAAGACCGCTGCCGCAGCGCCGGTCGAGCTGGGTGCCGGGGACCGAGATCGGCAGGCCGGCGGCGAGCGCCGACCAGCGGCCGATGCACGGCGCCTCGCCATTGCCATAGCCTTGCGCGAAGACGACATCGTCGATCCGCTCGGGATCGACCCCAGTGCGCTCGATCAGCGCCTTGATCACGATTGCGCCAAGATCGCCTGCCTGGATCGAGGCGAGCGCACCGAGGAACTTGCCGACGGGTGTACGGATCGGGGCGACGATGGCGGCTCTGCGCATGGGGAATCCTGTCTTCATGTCTGATTCTGACATGTGAAGGTTGCGGCCATGGCTGTCACCCCGTCGCAGCGGATTGCCGAGACACTGCTTTCGCCTTGAACCAAGGTGACGGACTGGTCGACGAACAAAGGTGCCAGGGCTCGGAAGCTGAATTGGCGGATCGAGCCTCCTTGCTGAGTGCCGAGGCTGAACAGCCGAGCAGCGGTGAACGGACCCTGCACGACGAGGCCGGGATACCCTTCTTCGCCGGTCGCATAAGCCGCGTCATAATGGATGCGATGGCTGTTGAAGGTGATGGCGGAGAATCGGAATAGGTCGACGGTACCGGGTGCCCAGGTGATTGCGCCGGGGACATCGCCTCGTTCGATTGGCGTGACCGCCGGGATTGGCGCACCTGCATCGCGGTAGACGATGGTCTGCCGCTCGCGCACCCGTACCTGCCCAGCCTGCTCGATCTCGTGCTCGACCTCGACAAGGACGAGCTCACCGCTACGTCCGGCCTTGTGGGTGAGGCCGGCGATGCGCGACGTCCGGGTCGCTTCCCGGCCGGGCAACAACGGCGCGTCGAAGGTCATGTCGGCCGCTGCGAACATCCGACGGGGCAGCGTGACGGGTGGGAGGAAGCCGCCGCGCTTCGGATGGCCGTCGGGGCCGATCTGATCGCGAGCCACTACCGGTAGGAAACAGGCCCAATGCGCGAGCGAGGGAAGTGCCGTCTCGATATCGAGGTTCTCGCCGAGCGCGGCCGCATAGCGGCGCAGGCTTTCAACCTCGATAATCTCGGTCCGCGTTTCGCTGCGGCCGATCCAGGTTTGCCAGTGGGTGATCGCGGCGCTGTCCAGCGTCATGCCACCAGCCCCTTGTCGTGCAGCCGTGCGATCGCGCCGCTATCAAGGCCAAGTATGGTCGCCAGCACCTCGTCGGTATGCTGGCCGAGCCGCGGCGCCGCGGCTACCACGCCACGCATCTCGTCACCCAGCGTCGCGGCGCTGCCGGCGGCGGGATAGGTCAGGCCGCTCGGATGAGCGATGGTCTGGAATTGCGGGTTTTCAGTGAAGAGCCGGGCGTCGCTCGTCACCGCCTCGTGCAGGCCCTGATAGCGCCCCCAGGTGACTCCGCCGGCTTCGAACAGGGGCTGCAGGTCGGCAACGGTGCGGCGAGCGAAGGCCGCCTCGAACACAGGAAAGAGGCGCTGGCGATGGGTGAAACGCGCGCCCTCGTCATGCTTGAACGCGACCCCAAGCTCCGCCTCCAGCGCAGCGACCGGGGCGGCGAGGTCAAGGGCGTGGACCAGACCCGCCCATTGTCGCGGCGTGATTGCGACGACGATCAGCCTTGCACCATCGGCACAGACGAAATCGCGGCCGAAGGCGCCGAACAGATCGTTGCCCAAGCGCGGCCGGTCTCCGCCCGTCAGCACCTCGGCGACCTGGCCGATATGGCTGAGGCTCGTCGCGGCGAGATCGGACAACGGTACGCGGATCTCGGCGCCCTCCCCGCTCGCTCGTCGCCGCAGCAGCGCGGAGGTCATTGCGAAGGCGGCGTAGGCGCCGCCGAGCAGATCCCAGGCGGGGAGGACGTGATTGACCGGGCGCTGATCATCAACGGGTCCGGTCATCATCGGCACGCCGATAGCGGCGTTGATCGTGTAATCGACGCCGGGCGAGCCATCCGCCCAACCCATCACCCGGACGGTGATGATGTCATCGCGCCGCGCTTTGAGTGCCTCGTGCGAGAGAAAGCCTTTGACCGGGTAGTTGGTGAGGAACAATCCGGCGTTCTCGCCGGGCGCTGTCGCAATCGCCACGGCGAGCTCGCGGCCTTCGGGTAAAGCGAGATCGATCGCGATCGACTTCTTGCCCTTGTTCAGCCCCTCCCAGTACAGGCTCGCACCCGAGCCCGGGGCGAGCGGCCAGCGGTGATAGTCGGGTCCGCCACCGATCGCGTCGAAGCGGATCACCTCGGCGCCCATCTGGGCGAGGTGCAGACCGCAGGAGGGGCCGGCGATAAACGCCGAGCCCTCGACGATGCGGAGCCCGGCGAGCAGATCATACATTGAGTCACCCCCGCCAGCCCATGAGCCTGTGCCCGATCACCAGTGGATAGACCGAAAAGGGCAGGCGGTGAATCAGGCTCGGCCCAACCAGCGTCAATAGGTCAGGCGAAGCAGATCGACGATCAGGAGCACAACGACCAGCGACACGCCACTGGCGATATAGATAAAGAGACCGCGGTCGCACTTCTCTCGCGAGACGTGAAAGCCATGCATCATCCATCTCCGCCACCGTTTTATCGAGTCGGTTGCCGGGTGGCTGGGTCAGGCAATGGTGTACGCTTCTGGTCTCGCGCCCGTCAATATATGACCGATTCGGCCGCGTAGCATCGCTTGCAGGAAGGACGGCGGGGCGGCGATGCGCCGCCCCGCCGGAACCGATCAGGGCTTGAGGCCCTTGGCCATGTTGAGATGCGCCGTCACGGTCGGGACCAGGCCGGTCGCGAAGGTCTTGAGTTCGGGCACGTCGCCGCTTGTCGAATAGGTACGCAACGCGACCAGCGTGGCCTGATGGGCGACGACCTGATCGGCGGCATAGGCCGTATCGAAATCAGCGCCGGTCTTCGACTTGAGAGCGTCGAGCTTCGATTGCTGATCGGGGGTGAGGGTCGCATCGGGGGTGATCGCCGGGGTGAGGCCGGAGGCGATCGTCTTCAGCTTGGCGGTCGAGCCGGTATGGGCTTCGATCATCTTCTTGGCGAATGACTTGATCGCGGCCGACTGCCCGTTGGCGGCCGCGAGTTGCGACTCCGCGATCTCGAATGCGTCGCTGGCGGCAGCGGTGTTGGCAAAGGCCTGGCCGCCGCTCACGGCGGGGGCCACCGTGACGCTGTTGTCGAGCATGGCATTGTCGGCGACGATGGTGCCGCTGGTGTCCGCCGTGACGCTGTTCGTGGTTGTGGTGGTCGTCTCATCCTTGTGCCCGCATCCAGCGAGCGCCAGCGCCGTCGCCGACAACAGCGCGATGGTTCCGTACCGCATATTTCCGTCTCCTGTTGGTCGCGCATGTCAGCGCTGCGCGCATCAACCGCCAGCCCCGGAAGAACGTTCCGCGCATCGAGCAGCAATACCCAAAGCGGTGCGGACCTTTTAGGATCGCCCTCCGTTCTACAGGCGGCGCATCCAGACCGGACGCGGACACTCCATCGGGAGACGAGCATATGGGCATTTTCGGCAGCATCATGGACAAGATCTTCCACCATCCGGCCGCCGCCCAGGCTGCAC
>NZ_JBFUHA010000008.1:0-274563 GCF_056402635.1 Sphingomonas sp. P3_C5 | reverse complement strand
GGGTAAACCATGCCCCCGGCATGGTTTAGGGATTGCCGGGGGCAATCCCGACCCGGCTCGGCCGACAACTGGGTAAGGGGTGGGGGCGCGCGTCTGCGCGCTCAAAAAGACTCATCGCCAAGGTCGAAGCGTCGAGCGAGGCATCGAGCCTCGCCCGACGCTGCCCCACCCCAACCCAGTGTCAGGTCGGACATGCTCCCAGCATGTCCTGAACAGCGCGGGGCGCTGTTCACCTGACTCTCCTGAAGGAGAGGGGCTGATCAGTCTTCGGTCCGAACGCCGCTTAGCCCCGCTTCGGGTTTTGCAGAAAAACCACATATCCCCTGAAATGCGAGTTCGCCGCCAACCCCACCGGCGCCCGCCATTCACCGCCCTGCAACAGGCCAATCCGGAAAGGCACCTTCATCCGGTCGAGCCTGGCGAGATAACCCGCATAGCCAGGGATGACGTGCCGGCCCTGATAGATCTGCAACACCACCTCATCGACCGCGCTCGCCAGTGCATCCAGCCCTTTGGGATCGCCATTGCTGCTCCAGTCGAGCAGCCCGGTGATGCCCAGCTTGCAATCGGCGGGAAGGCGTTGCCTCAAATCCTTCAGAAAAGCGGCATAATCTTCAAGATGCCGCGTCCGCGCGTCGAAATCGATCTGGATGCCAACGACGTTATTCCCGGCCGATCGCCACCGCGCCAGTTGCGCCAGGACCCGCCGATAAACCGGCGGAGGCCAGCGCAAGGTCTCGACCCGCACGACGATCCAGACCTCCGGCCCCCGCACATGCGGGATCGCAGGACGTTGCGAGACGAAGCGGACTGGCTCGCGCGCCTCGACCTGGCCCTGCAACAGGTAGATCCGCGTAGCGCGCGCAAGCACGGGCTGTGGTTTGACCCCAGCCCATAGCCAGAACGCGTCATAATTATTGGCGTCGACGCGGTTTTCCGGGGCCAGGGTTTGGGGCACCGAACCGCCTGACGCGGCGGCGAACGCAAGCAGGACAGCGATGGCCAGGCCGCGGATCACGGCTCACCAGTAATAACGCTGCTCCCGCGCCCATTGCGATGTCGCATAGTCCTTTTTGAGCCGCAGGAACCAGGCCTTGCGCTGCGAGGTTGGCACTTCGACGCCGCCGCATGTATTGTTGCCCGATGGCCCATAGCAATTGACCGCACGGTACAGCGCATAGGCCTTGTCGGGCGCCGGTGTCGCCGCGTCAGCGATGATCGCCTTGTAAAGCTCGAGACGGGAAAAGACCGGGCCGGGAAACAGCGAGGGCGTTCCGCCGAGCTCGTCCCTTGGTGGGTGGCCATCCAGCATGAAGTCGTCAAAGCCGTTGGTCCGCATGAAATCGGCCAGGCACAACCGCGCCTTGCTGGCATTTGGATTGGCGGCCAATTGCCCCGCTATGTCCTTCAGCGACGGGCAGTCATTTTCTGCGGTGCCCGATGGCTGCCTGAAAATGCCCACGGACGGGTGCTCCGCCCCAAGCAAGTCGAAATACCCGCCGTCCGCTGGTGCGCCAGCCGGCACCAGCGCCTGATCGGCGAGGAAGTCGCGATAGGCGCCGCGACTCACCTCCTTGTAGAGCAGGGTGAACAGCGCCACGTCGCGCTCATGCCGCGTTGCGCTGGTGTCTTTCGCCTGGCGTCGCAGCAGCTGTGCACCGGCGACGTTCACCAGCAGGGTCTCGCGAATCTGCGGATCGTGAATCGGTGAGCCGGCTTCGAAGACCCGGTCGAGCGCGCCGCTCCGTTCATCGTGCATCGCGAGCGCCAGCTCGACCGCCGAGCGCTGGAAAACCTGCTTCGCACCCGGCATCACCTCGAGCCAGAAGCCGCGCGCGTTGCGATCCTTCACTGCGTCGAGCGCCATGCCGCGCAGCATCTGCCGGCTGAACTGCAGGTGGCTGAAATTGCCCTGCCGAGCAGCGTCCGGAAGGAGGCGCAGCACCGCGGCGGGCTGCTTGGCGACATAATAGCTGTGCGCCGCCAGCAGATATTCGAACAGCGCCGGATTGCCCGCAAAATAGGGGCGTTGCGCCTCGAGCTCAGCGACGGGGATCTGCGCATCAGAGCCACCTGCGCCGCTACCGTCTTCCGAGGCGCGCATACGGCTCAGATCCAGCATCGCGAGCAAGATCGGATCACGAGTGTCGGTTGTCTTGAGATCGGGCAGCAGCTTGCTGTCGATTTCGTCGGCCAGCATGCCATCGTCGAGGCCGCGCTCGGCGGGCGGCAGCGCGAACAGCGCGCTATATTCGGCGGCCAGCTTGCTGACATTCCCGCTCAGCCAATAGACGCGCCGCAACAGACCTCGCGCCGATACGGTATAGAGGCCCCTGGGATAATCCCGTACATAGTCGCGCAAGCCGGCTTCGGCCCGGGCAATGACGCCTGCATCGATCTTGTCGGCCTCCTTGCGCGAGCCATATTCGTCGAAGGCGTCGATCTGCGCCCGGTTCACCTCGACCCGACCAAGCATGTAGCGCCCCGTTTCCCTCAACCAGGGCTGATCGGCAGCGCGGAGCGCCGAAAATTGCGCCGCGGCCACATCATAATTGCCGTCGTAAAATGCCTTGGCGCCTTGCAGATAATGGGCAAAAGCTTTGCCGGCTGGTGTTTTTACCCGAGCCATAACATCGGCGATCGCGGCTGCGCCCGCGCTCGCACCCGTACAACTCGGTTGCAGCGCGCGCCGCGCAGCGATCAGGTCGGCGCGTTCGCCACCCGGCACCTTTCCCGCGGCATTGAGCGCCGCCTCGAAGGCCTGTGCGCCGGTCGCATTGCTCAGGCACCGCGATCCTTCGCCATCGGCATAGCTGGTATCGCCGCTGTCGGACTGCCCCGGCTTCGGGAACATCGTTTCCTTGAAAAGACCCCATTCGAAAAACGCGGTCCCGAGAGCATGCTGGGGGTCTCCGGGCTTGCGGCCTTCCCGGTCGAGCAGCAGGAGCGTCAGATTGACGCGTGTGTCGTTGCCGGGTTGCAGCATGACCATATTGTCACACCCGGTCATCGCTATGTGCCTCAATTTCAGGCCAGGCGAACATTCGAAATCGCTGCTCGCCCGCGCTGGGCTATGCCAGGCGAGGGCTATGACTACCGCAATCAACAACGCGCAATTTCGAAACATGCTGGTCTTTCAGGTGATGGCTGCAGGCGCCTTGTGCACCAATATCGACGCGATGGTCGAGACGTTCATGACCACATCTCGAGCATAGCGAACCTCACGCCTCACAACCGATAAGCGGCAGACCAGCGGCAAATGGCCACATCGCTGTCCAATGATTCAACTTTACGCCCGGCCATGTCAGTGCTCCATCGATGAAGAACCGCACCCCTAGAGCCGATTTCACGCTGCTGTTGAATCAAGCCTCCCTGTTCGGCGATGGCCGCTCCCTGTTAATTCCAACACGCCTCCCTGTTATCTCCAACAGCTCTCCCTGTTATCGAATAACAGGGAGAATGGCATTCAAGCTGCTGATAGAAAAGGAGAATATTTCCAACAAATTGGCCAAAAAACGGGCCGAAAAGTTTTTTTCTCCCTGTTATTGCCCAATAACAGGGAGGAACAGGGAGAGAATCGCCTGCAGCCCGGCACATCTCGTCGGTCAGGCCGGCAGCAAAAGGCGCGCATGGACAGCACCAGAGTCGATCCTTCTCGCCCGACAAGCGCGCAACAGCCGGTTGAGTACGGACCCAACACCCTCTAGACGTTCGAGCCAGTGCCCAGCCTTCATGCCCTTGCCAATCCAGCGCGCTTCCTGAAGCTCGCCCGTCCGCTCACACCGGTCCTGTTCTGGGCGGGTGTGGTGCTGATCGCGATCGGCGCCTGGGCCGGGCTGACCCAGACCCCGCCCGACTATCTTCAGGGCGAGACGGTGCGGATCCTCTATATCCACGCTCCCACGGCCTGGCTCGGCATGGCGGGCTGGAGCGGCATCGCGGTCTCCAGCCTCACTTTCCTGGTCTGGCGCCATCCGCTGGCGATGATCGCCGCGCGCGCCATTGCGCTGCCCGGCGCCATGTTCGCCGCGCTGTGCCTGATCACCGGATCGATCTGGGGCCGCCCGACCTGGGGCACCTGGTGGGAATGGGACGGGCGGCTAACCTCGATGCTGCTGCTGTTCTTCGTCTATCTCGGCTTCACGGCGCTCACCCGCGCCGATGCCGAACGCGGCGGTGACGGGCGGATTCCAGCGATCTATGGCGTGGCCGGCTCGGTACTGCTGCCGATCATCCATTATTCAGTGGTGTGGTGGAACACACTCCATCAGGGCGAAAGCATTGGCCTCACCTCATCGACGATCGCCGGCTCCATGTTGTGGCCGCTGCCATTCACGCTCCTCGGCTTCACACTGTTCTTTGCAAGCATCGTACTGATGCGGATGCGGGCGATCCTTGCCGTCTCCAAGGCCGAAGCCCGTATGCGCAGGATGGCGGCATGAACCCCTGGCCCTTCGTGATCGCCGTTTATGGCGTGACTTTCCTTGCGGCGGCGGGCCTCGCGCTGTGGAGCTGGCTCGAGATGCGCCGGGCGGAGCGCAAATGAAGGCAAAACATCAGCGATTGACGCTTGCCCTGGTCGCGCTGGTTGCGGTCGTGGGGGCGGGGGTCCTCGCGCTCTCCGCGCTCAAGGATCAGGCTGCCTTCTTCTACGCGCCGGGCGATATCAAAAAGACCGGCCTGCCGCTCGGTCGCGGGGTGCGGCTCGGTGGGATGGTCGAGGGCGGATCGATCAAGCGTCAGCCCGACGGGGTCACCATCAGTTTCGTCGTCACAGACGGGCTGGCAAAGGTGCCGGTGGCCTTTCGCGGCATCACGCCTGATCTGTTCCGCGAGAAATCGGGCGTCGTTGCCGAAGGCAGCTTCAATCCCGATGGCAGCTTCACCGCGACCAATCTGCTCGCCAAGCACGACGAGAAATATATGCCGCCTCAGGTCGCCGGTGCGATGCACGAGACGAAGACGCTGAAACAATGATCGCAGAGGCAGGCCTCGCCGCGCTCTGGTTCGCAGCCGCGCTCGCGGCGCTTCAGCTTGTGCTGGCGGCGATCGGCATCCGCCGCGGTGACGCTGTACTGATGTCTGCTGTGCGCCCGGTCGCGGTGGTGCAGGGACTGCTCGCGGCGCTCGCCTTGGCGCTTCTGATTACCTGCTTCCTGCGCTCGGACATGTCGGTGCTGCTGGTCGCCGAGAACAGCCATTCGGACAAGCCGTGGCTCTACAAATTCGCCGGGGCCTGGGGCAATCACGAAGGCTCGATGCTGCTCTGGGTCACGATCCTCGGGCTCGCGGGGGGCGCGGTTGCGATCCTCGAGCACCGGCTCGCCAGGCCGACATTGATCGCGACACTCGGCGCCCAGGCAGCGATTGCGCTGGGTTTCTATGCCTTTCTGCTGCTTTCCTCGAATCCCTTCGCAAGACTCAACCCCGCGCCGCCTGACGGCAACGGCCTCAATCCGCTGCTGCAGGATCCCGGCTTGGCCTTCCACCCGCCGACGCTCTACATCGGCTATGTCGGCATCTCGGTCGCCTTCTCCTTCGCGGTCGGTGCGCTGGTCACCCGCGATGTCGGCCCGGCCTTCGCCCGTGCGATGCGCCCCTGGGTGCTCGGCGCCTGGATTTTCCTGACGCTCGGCATCACTGCCGGCAGCTATTGGGCTTATTATGAGCTCGGCTGGGGCGGCTGGTGGTTCTGGGATCCGGTCGAGAACGCGTCGCTGATGCCTTGGCTCGCCGCGACCGCTCTGCTTCACTCAGTGACGGTGCTAGCGACCCGCGATGGCCTGCGCGCCTGGACGGTGATGCTCGCCGTCGTCGCCTTCTCGATGTCGATGATCGGCACCTTCCTAGTCCGCTCGGGAATCCTCACCAGCGTCCACGCTTTCGCGGTCGATCCGAAGCGCGGCGCCTTCATCCTCGCCTTGCTCGCTATCTATATCGGTGGCGCCCTGCTGCTGTTCGCTGCCCGGGTCGGCACCGTTCGACAGGGCAACACCTTCGAGCCGGTGAGCCGCGAAGGTGCGCTGGTCATGAACAATCTGCTGCTGTCGGTGATTCTGTCGATGGTGCTGATCTTCACCCTCTACCCGATCGTCGCGGCAGGGTTCGGGGTCCAGCTGTCGATCGGGAAGCCGTTTTTCGACAAATGGATTGGTCCGTTTGCGCTTGCGCTTGTGGCTGTGATGGCGGCCGGGCCGCTCCTGCGCTGGCGGCGCGACGACCTGAATGCCGTGCTCGGGCGGATGATGGTTCCCATCGGCGCCACCGCGCTGGCACTGGCAGGGCTCGCGATATTCTCGCTATCCGGCCACGGCATTGCACTGCTGCCCTTGCTTGGGCTTGCGCTCTCCGCAGGGCTGGCCGCGGCGAGCGTCGCGCCACTGTGGAAGCGCAACCTGCGCCGCACGCCGCTGTTCACATTGGGCATGGTGGTGTCGCATCTCGGCATCGCGGTGAGCCTTGCCGGCATGGCCTCCGAATCCGCCTTCACCACGGAGACGCTGGTGGCGGCAAGGATCGGTGAGCCGCAGACAGTCGGTCCCTATACGGTGACGCTGGCTGGCATCAGCCCGGTCATCGGCCCCAATTGGTCAGGACTCGAAGCGAAGCTGGTCGCGCGGCGCGGGGACGGGGCGCCCTTCACGCTTGGACCGCAATCGCGCTTCTTCGCCAATCCGGTGACGGAGACGAACGAATCGGCGATCGCGACCCGGATCGACGGGCAGCTTTACACAGTGCTCGGCCAGCCCGATGATCAGGGCCGCTGGCAGCTGCGGCTATGGTGGAAGCCCTTCGTCACGCTGATCTGGGCGGGCGGCGCCCTTATCGCGATCGGCGGGGTGCTGTCGCTGCTCGGCCGGCTGCGGCGCGAGCGGCGCGTCTGGCAGCGGGATGAGGAAGAGGCATGAAACGCGGTCTGCTCTGGCTGCCCTTTATGGCATTTGCGCTGTTGTTCGGCGTGGTCGCCTATGGCCTGCGTTCGCCCGCCGACCGCCAGATCCATTCGAAGATGGTCGGCAAGGATCTGCCCGCCTTTTCGCTGCCGCCCATCATCAAGACCAAGCCCGGCCTCGACAGCACGCTGTTCAAGCAGGGTAAGCCGCGCTTGCTCAATGTGTTTGCGAGCTGGTGCATCCCGTGCATTGCCGAGGCGCCGCAGCTCATGCGGTTGAAGGCGATGGGCGTACCGATCGACGCGATTGCCATCCGCGACACGGGGCCGGCGCTCCAGGGTTTCCTGAGCCGCAACGGCGATCCCTATGAGCGGATCGGTGACGACAAGGTCAGCACGGTGCAATTGTCACTGGGCTCGTCCGGCGTGCCCGAGACTTTCGTGATCGACGGCCAAGGGCGTATCGTCGATCAGCACATCGGTGAGATCCGGGAGGAACATATCCCCGCGCTGCTCGCCGCCCTGCAGGGCGCGAAGTGAGTCTCCTCCACTCCCGTCATGCCGGACTTGTTCCGGCATCCATCGCGCCACATGAGCTGCGGTTGGTGCGTGTGCGGGACCATGGACCCCGGAACAAGTCCAGGGTGACAATGGCGACTGTGTTGGGCCTGCTCCTCGCCACCCCGCTCTACGCCGATAGCGGCCTGCCACCCGCGGCGCTCGCCAACACGCAGCTGCGCGATCCGGTGCTCGAGTCCAAGGCTCAGGCGCTGATGGAGACGCTGCGCTGCGTCGTCTGCCAGGGCCAGTCAATCGCCGATAGCGACGCCGATCTCGCCGGCGACATGCGCGCGATGGTCCGGCAGCGCATTGCGGCAGGGGAGAGCCCGGCCGCGATCCGCCGCTGGATGATCGAACGCTATGGCGATTACGTCAGCTATGACCCTCCGCTCAGCGCCGTGACCGCGCCTTTATGGATTGCGCCAATCCTGCTGCTGGCGATCGGCGGATGGCTCGCGCGCGGCAGTTTCAAGCGCAGGAGGCGTAGCTGATGGGTTGGCTCATGCTTGCGCTGATCGGCGTCGCGGCGTTCCTGGCCCTGTGGTTGGGCGGCGTAGCACGGTCGCTGTGGAGCTTTGTCGGCGCCGCGCTGATGCTTGGCGCGGCCGGCTATGCGCTGCAGCAGCGGGCATCCGTGCCCGGCCATCCGGTCGAGAGCTTCGCCGAACCGCTTCAGCTCAACCCAATGGTGATCGAACTCCGCGATTCGATGCTGGGGCGCTTCACCGGTGATGGCGCCTATCTGATGGCCGCCGACGGGATGACGCGCTCGGGCGATACGCGGAGCGCGGTACAGGCAGTGCTGGGCGGCATACGGAAATATCCGAGAAGCCTGACGCTCTGGACCGGGCTTGGTATGGCCTATGCCCAGCATGACGGCACCGTCTCGCCCGCTGCCCTGTTCGCCTTCCGCCATGCAGCCCATCTGGCGCCGTCGCATCCAGCGCCGTACTATTTCCTCGGTATGGCCTATATCAACTCAGGCCAATTCGCAGTGGCACGGCCCTATTGGGCTCGTGCCCTGGCGCTCACGCCACCCGGCCTCTCCTATCGCAAGCAGATCGCGGATCAGCTGAAACAACTCGACGCCTATCTGGCAGCGACGGAGCAGGCCGACGCCCAAGCCGCTGCCCAGGCCGCCGCCAGCGGAGCCGCTACGCGTCAGCCCTAACCCTTCCAGGGCTCGAACGGCAGATCGAGCGCTTCCGCCACCGCCTGGTGCCGGATTTTTCCGCCCGATACGTTGAGCCCATTGGCAAGGTGCGGATCGGCCTTCATCGCCGCCTCGGCGCCCAATGTGGCAAGCTTGATCACGAAGGGCAGGGTGGCGTTGTTCAGCGCAAAGGCCGAGGTCCGCGCCACCGCGCCGGGCATGTTGGCGACGCAATAATGGATCACGCCGTCAACCTCGAACACCGGGTTCTCATGAGTCGTCGCATGACTCGTCTCGAAGCAGCCGCCCTGATCGATCGCGATATCGACCAGCACCGATCCACGCTTCATCGTCTTGAGCATTTCGCGCGTGACCAGTTTCGGCGCCGCGGCGCCCGGTACCAGCACCGCGCCGATGACGAGGTGCGCGTTCTTCACCGCCGCTGCGATAGCAGCCTTGGAGGCATAAGCGGTCTTGATCTGGCTGCCGAAGACCATGTCGAGCTCGGCCAGCCGCGCGTTCGAGATATCGTAGATCGTCACATCGGCGCGCATGCCGACCGCCATCTGCGCCGCGTTCACGCCAGAGACGCCGCCGCCGAGGATCGCGACTCGCGCCGGCGCCACGCCTGGTACGCCACCGAGCAGCACGCCGCGGCCGCCCTGTTCCTTTTCGAGATAATGCGCGCCGACCTGAATCGACATGCGCCCCGCCACTTCGGACATCGGCTTGAGCAGCGGCAGGGAACGGTCGTTCGCGGTCACCGTTTCATAAGCGATGCAGGTCGCGCCCGACTTCATCAGGCCCTCTGCCTGCGGCTTGTCCGCGGCGAGGTGGAGATAGGTGAAGAGCAGATGACGCGGCTCAAGCATCGCGACCTCGCCGGGCTGCGGCTCCTTGACCTTCACGATCATGTCGGCGCTGGCAAACACGCTGGCGGCGTCAGGCAGGATCGTCGCGCCGGCCTTCACATAGTCCCGGTCCTCGAAGTCGATGCCGAGCCCGGCACCGGTCTCGACAAACACCTCATGCCCGGCCGCGACAATGTCCGAAACCGAAGGGGGCGTGAGCCCCACGCGAAACTCGTTGTTCTTGATTTCCCGGGGAACGCCGATGCGCATCTATTCTCTCCTGCTATGCCTGAGAATATACATCAGGGCGGCCGGGAAGTGCTTGCAATCTCACAGGCCAGCGGCCTTGAAACGCGATCGGATTGCGCCGATATCACAATCGACGCAATGACATCCCGCATGGACAACATCGACAGCAAGATCATCGCGCAGCTGGGCCGGGATTCGGGCATCACCAGTGAGGATCTCGGCGCCCGGATCGGCCTCTCGCCATCGGCAGCCCATCGGCGCGTGAAGCTGCTCGAGCAGCAGGGCCTGATCCTCGGTTATCGCGCGCGCTTGTCACGCGAAGCGCGGGGCAATCCCTCGACTGTGTTCGTGTCGGTTACGCTGACGGATCAGCGCCAGGCGACCATGATGGCGTTCGAACAGGCGCTGGACCATACCACGCAGGTGAGCGAGGCCCATCTCATGAGCKGCGAGTCGGATTATCTCCTCAAGGTGCTGGTGCGCGAGGACGACAGCTATGAACGCATCCACCGCGAGGTTCTGTCCGTGCTCCCGGGCGTCCACCGGCTCGTGACTCAGTTCACGATCCGCACGCTCGCGACGGAGAGTTGAGATGCGTCGCCGGCCTTTCCGATGCGACATTGCGGGTGCCAAGGGCGCGTGCTACTGCGCCGCCTCTTCGAACGCAGGGGCGCGCTTCGGTCCATCCATGACTCATCCAGCTGAAAATCGGGCAAGATTGTCCCGCCAGTGAGCAACGACGCACCCTGCGCGGACGAATCCGCGCCTGCCGAGGCGGTATCCGGCCCCCATCATCACAAGGACGGCCTCGTCAAGCTTGCGCTTGGCGCGATCGGAGTCGTGTTCGGCGATATCGGCACGAGCCCGCTTTACGCCTTTCGTGAGACCTTTGCCGGCCACCACAAGCTCGCGCTCGATCCGGCGCACATCATGGGCGTCACCAGCCTGATGTTCTGGTCGATGATGATCGTCGTGACGCTGAAATATGTCTCGATCATCATGCGCGCGGACAACAAGGGTGAGGGCGGCAGCCTCGCGCTGCTCGCGCTGATCTCGGGCAAGACCAAGACGCGGCGCTGGTCGAACGGCATCATTCTGCTCGGCGTGTTCGCCTGCGCGCTCTTCTATGGCGACAGCATGATTACCCCGGCGGTGTCGGTCCTGTCGGCGGTCGAGGGTCTTGCAGTGGCGGCGCCTTCCTTTGGCGGATTGGTGATGCCAATCGCGATCGTCATCATCATTGGCCTGTTCCTGATCCAGCGCAGCGGCACATCGCGCGTTGGCCTGTTCTTCGGGCCTATCATGCTCACCTATTTCGCGGTGATCGCGACGCTCGGACTGCTCAGTATCGTTCAGACGCCGCAGATCCTCTTTGCCTTCTCGCCGCATTATGCCTTCGAGTTCTTCGCGATGGATCCGCTCCGCGCTTTCCTGGCGCTTGGGTCGGTGGTGCTGGCGGTGACCGGCGCCGAGGCGCTCTACGCCGATATGGGGCATTTCGGTCGCAACCCGATTCGCGTCTCCTGGCTGTTCTTCGTGCTCCCCGCGCTGATGCTGAACTATATGGGGCAGGGCGCCTTGCTGTCGCGCCTCGGCGCGGAAGCGCTGGAGAGCCCCTTCTACATGCTCGCGCCGCATTCGCTGCGACTGCCGCTGGTTGGGCTCGCCACGGCGGCGGCGGTCATCGCGAGCCAGGCGGTAATCTCGGGCGCCTTCTCGGTGACCCAACAGGCGATCCAGCTCGGCTTCATGCCGCGCCTCAGGATCGAGCATACCAGCGCCGCGACCGCGGGGCAGATCTACATCCCGCTGGTCAACTGGGCGCTGCTGGTGATGGTGCTGCTGCTGGTGATGTTCTTCCGCACCTCGTCCAACCTCACCTCGGCTTATGGCATCGCGGTGACGGGGGCGATGTTGATCGACACCTGCCTGCTCTCCGTGGTGTTCTTCCGCCTGTGGCATTGGCCGAAATATCTCGCCATTCCGCTGCTGGCCGTCTTCTTTCTGGTCGACGGCGCCTATTTCGCGGCGAACATGACCAAGGTGCCGTCGGGCGGCTGGTTCCCGCTGCTGATCGGGCTGTTCATGTTCACCATGTTGACGACCTGGTCGAAGGGTCGTCAGCTGATGATCGACCGGATGCGTGAGGCGGCGATGCCGATCAAGGTGTTCATCCAGTCAGCCGCGACGTCTGCTACGCGGGTACCCGGCACCGCTGTGTTCATGACTTCCTCGCCCGAGGGCGTGCCGCATGCGCTGCTCCACAACCTCAAGCACAACAAGGTGCTGCATGAGCGGATCATCCTGCTCACCGTGAAGATCATGGACGAGCCCTATCTGCCCGAGGCGGGGCGGATAACGCTCGAAGACCTGAGCCACGGCTTCCATCGCATGATCCTGCGCTACGGCTTTATCGAAGAGCCGGATGTGCCCGCAGCACTCGCCAAGGTGCATCAATGCGGTGCCGACTTCAGGATGATGGATACGAGCTTCTTCCTCGCGCGCCAGACCCTGCTCTCCTCAGCCAAGCCCGGCATGATGATCTGGCGCGAGAAGCTGTTCGCCTGGATGCTCCGCAACGCTGAAAGCGCGATGGAATTCTTCCGCCTGCCGACCAATCGCGTGGTCGAGCTGGGCAGCCAGCTCGAGATTTGAACGACCCCATCATCGTGACGGCCTTGTTCGGCAAGGCCGATACGGCCTGGTTCGATGCTCTGCGCCGCGCGCATTATCCGCCCGAACGCAACCAGTTGCCGGCGCATCTGACGATGTTCCATCATCTCGCGCCGTCGCTCGAGGAGGAGCTGAAGCGCCGCCTCGCCGCGGAGACTCACCGTGTCAGGCCGCCGTTCGCGCGGGTGGCGGGGCTCGTCTCGCTCGGGCAGGGCACAGCTTTCAGGATCGAGAGCGAAGGGCTCGCTGATATTCGCGACCGAATCGCCGAAGCGTTCGCACCGATGCTGATGCCGCAGGACAAAGCGGGATGGCGCCCGCATGTCACGATCCAGAACAAGGTAGCACCGGCACAGGCCAAGGCGCTGCTGCGCCGGCTGGAGGCCGAATTCAGCCCGCGCCCCATCGTGATCGCTGGTCTCGCAAGCTGGTGGTATCGCGGCGGTCCCTGGGCGCCGCTGTCGCGGCACATGTTCGCTTGACCGGAACGGCCCGGCGCTCCTATAGGCGCCGCTCTCGAATGGCCGGGGCGGAGTAGCTCAGCTGGTTAGAGCACGGGAATCATAATCCTGGGGTCGGGGGTTCAAGTCCCTCCTCCGCTACCATTCTGGTGGCGCCGCCATATCGAGTTTGCCGGCTTTTCTGTCCTTTTCCACCTCCTGTTATTCGGCTAGCGGAGCCTCTCCAGAGGAGAGGCTCATGAAGACCCGCGCTGCCGTTGCATTCGAGGCGAAGAAGCCGCTCGAGATCGTCGAGCTCGATCTCGAAGGGCCAAAGGCCGGCGAAGTGCTGGTCGAGATCATGGCGACAGGCATTTGCCATACGGACGCCTACACGCTCGACGGGCTCGATTCGGAAGGGCTGTTCCCGAGCGTGCTCGGCCATGAAGGCGCTGGGATCGTCCGCGAAGTGGGGGCAGGGGTCACCTCGGTGAAGCCCGGTGACCATGTCATCCCGCTCTACACGCCCGAATGCCGCCAGTGTAAGTCGTGCCTCAGCGGCAAGACCAATCTCTGCACCGCGATCCGCGCGACCCAGGGCAAGGGACTGATGCCTGACGGCACCACCCGGTTCAGCTACAAGGGTCAGCCGATCTACCATTATATGGGCTGCTCGACCTTTTCGAACTTCACCGTCCTGCCCGAGATCGCGGTCGCGAAGATCCGCGAGGACGCGCCGTTCCAGACCAGCTGTTATATCGGCTGCGGTGTCACCACCGGCGTCGGCGCGGTCGTCAACACAGCCAAGGTCCGGCCCGGCGACAATGTCATCGTCTTCGGGCTTGGCGGCATCGGCCTCAACGTGCTGCAGGGCGCGCGGATGGCGGGCGCCGGCATGATCATCGGCGTCGATATCAACCCGGCCCGAGAGGAATGGGGCAAGCGCTTCGGCATGACACACTTCGTCAACCCGAAAGACGTTGAGGACATCGTCGCCCATCTCGTCGCGCTGACTGATGGCGGGGCGGATTACACCTTCGACTGCACCGGCAACACGACCGTCATGCGCCAGGCCCTGGAAGCCTGCCACCGCGGCTGGGGCACCTCGATCATCATCGGCGTGGCCGAAGCGGGCAAGGAGATCGCGACCCGGCCATTCCAGCTCGTCACCGGCCGTAACTGGCGGGGCACCGCTTTTGGCGGCGCACGTGGCCGGACCGACGTGCCCAAGATCGTCGACTGGTATATGAACGGCAAGATCGAAATCGACCCGATGATCACCCATGTTCTGAGCCTCGAAGAGATCAACAAGGGCTTTGACCTGATGCACGCCGGCGAGAGCATCCGCTCGGTCGTCGTCTTCTGAACCACACCACAAAGGGAGAGAGATATGTACAGTCACATGATGGTGGGCAGCAACGACATTGCCCGTTCGAAGAGCTTTTACGACGCGCTGTTCGGCGCGGTCGGCGGCAAGCCGGGCATCACGGATGAGAAGGGCCGGCTTATCTATATGCATAATGGCGGCATCTTCCTCGTTACCCCGCCGATCAACGGCGAGCCAGCTTGCCACGCCAATGGCGGCACGATTGGCTTCGCAATGAACAGCCCAGAACAGGCCGACGCCTGGCACAAGGCGGGCGCCGAGAATGGCGGCACGCCGATCGAGGACGCGCCGGGCGTCCGCACCGGCGCAATGGGTGCGCTCTACCTCGCCTATCTGCGCGATCCCGACGGCAACAAGCTGTGCGCCCTGCACCGTATGCCCGCCTGACGACATGAGCTTCGCGACGGTCTCGACCAACAAGGCGCATGGCGGCACCCAGGGCGTCTACCGCCATGCCTCGGTCGAGACCGGGACGGACATGATTTTCTCGGTATTCGTGCCTGACCATGCGGAGGGCGCGACGCTGCCAGTGCTCTGGTATCTCTCGGGCCTGACCTGCACCCATGCCAATGTCACCGAGAAGGGCGAGTATCGCGCCGCCTGTGCCGAACACGGCGTGATCTTCATTGCTCCCGACACCAGCCCGCGCGGCGACACCGTGCCCGATGACGACGGCTATGATTTCGGCAAGGGTGCGGGCTTCTATGTCGATGCTACCGAAAAGCCCTGGTCCGCCAATTTCCGGATGAAGTCCTATATCGAGGATGAGCTTCCCGCGCTGATCGCAGCCCAGTTCCCGATGGCTGACCTGTCACAGCAGGGGATCACCGGCCATTCGATGGGCGGGCACGGCGCGCTGACGATCGCGCTGCGCAATGCGGGGCGATATCGCAGCGTCTCGGCCTTCGCGCCGATCGTGTCGCCGCTGAACTGCCCCTGGGGCGAGAAGGCGCTGACCGGTTATCTCGGGGCCGATCGATCGGCGTGGCGCGCATATGACGCCTGCGCATTGATCGCGGATGGTGCACGCATTCCGGCGATTCTCGTCGATCAGGGTCTGGCGGATAATTTCATCGAGGAGCAGCTCAAGCCCGAACTTCTACAGGAAGTCTGTGCCGGGACGGGCATCGACCTGACGCTCCGCCTGCAGCCGGGCTATGATCACAGCTATTTTTTCATCTCGACCTTCATGGCCGATCACGTCGCCTGGCACGCAGCGCGGTTGAAGGGCTGAAAGCAAAACTGCACTGCCAGGCTAATTCAAATAGTGGTTCCCAGGCGCCATGTTGCCAGCCACACGCCATCGCCTCTAGATGCGCTGCTTCACGACGGACGAATCCATGACCACCCACAAAACCCGCATGCTTATTCTCGGCTCAGGCCCGGCCGGCCTGTCCGCTGCTATCTACGGTGCGAGGGCAGGGATGGCGCCGATCGTCGTCCAGGGCATCCAGCCCGGCGGCCAGCTGATGACAACCACTGATGTCGAGAATTATCCCGGCTTCAAGGATGTCATCCAGGGCCCGTGGCTGATGGAGCAGATGCAGGCCCAGGCCGAGCATGTCGGCACGCGGATGATGTGGGACACGATCGTCGAGGTCGATCTGACCCGCCGCCCGTTCCGCCTGATCGGCGATGGTGGCGATGTCTATGAGGGCGATGTGCTCGTCATCGCGACCGGAGCTCAGGCGAAGTGGCTTGGGCTCGACAGCGAGGAGAACCTCAAGGGCAAGGGCGTCAGCGCCTGCGCCACCTGTGACGGCTTCTTCTTCCGCGGCAAGAAGATCGCGGTGATCGGCGGCGGCAACACCGCGGTCGAGGAGGCGCTGTACCTGACCAACCACAGCCAGGACGTCACGTTGATCCACCGTCGCGATTCGTTCCGGGCGGAGAAGATCCTCCAGGACCGGCTGTTCGCGCACAAGAACATCAAGGTCCTGTGGAACAAGGAGGTCGAGACCTTCGTCGATGGCGGCGGCACTGCCGGTCTCGTTGCGCTCGACCTGGTCGATACCGTGACGGGCGAAAAGTCGCGGCTCGATGTCGAGGGTGGCTTTGTCGCGATCGGGCATCATCCGGCGACCGAGCTGTTCCGCGGGCATCTCGAACTTGATTCGGACCATTACATCAAGGTCGAGACCGGAACGACGCGGACCAGCGTGCCCGGCGTGTTCGCCTGTGGCGACGTGATGGACAAGGTCTACCGCCAGGCAGTGACGGCGGCAGGCACCGGTTGCATGGCCGCGCTCGACGCAGAGCGCTTCCTCGCCGAGGCTGATTTCGAGGTGGCCGAGGCCGCCGAATAGAGTCTCAGGCGAGGGCGGTGCGGATAATCGATTCAAGCGCTGCCTGATCGGATTCCCGCGCGAAGCTGTGCGAGGCTGTGTCGATCGTTTGGATCGTGGCGTTGAGCTTCAACGCCTTGATCGCGCCCATGAAGGCAAGTGCGGTGGCGTCGCGGCTGGCTAGGACGATAGTGACGGGGTTGGTGCTGTCGTTCAAAGCTGCAACGAAACGACCAGTCAGTGCTGAATCTTCCTGAGATTTCATCGTAATAATCTTAGTCAGGCCACTGGTAAGTTTACGAAGATTGATACCTCCACGCACCAGCTGCACCAGGGCACGGGGATCGCGCAGGCGCTGGGCATAGCGTGCGCGGATCGCGGCTGCAGGCGGCAGGTCGTCGCCGCTGCTCACCACCCAGGGGTTAGCGAGGATCAGCCCGTCAATCCCGGCGACATGGTGGAACAGCGCAAGCGCGGTCGCGGCGTCGCAATTGCCGAACGCGACCAGACGCCTGATCCCGGTTTCGGCTGCAAAGGTCGCCGCCGCTGTCGCAATGTCGGGCGCGGATTCCAGAAAGCCGTGATTCTCGCCCGTCGAATCGCCGATGCCGCGCCGATCATAGCGAAACACTGGCGTTCCGGTCGCAGCTAGGCGCGCCGCCAGTAACGCCATGCCGCGGTGCGCGCCCATTCGCACCTCGTTGCCACCCGAGACGATCAGCAGGCCGGTGGTGGCGTCGCCTTCGTCGAGCGTCCCGATCAGCGTGTCGCCGGCGCAGGGAAAGGCGATCAGCCGGCGCAGGTGGAAATCCAGGCGGCGATATCGTCAGCGAGCAGGCGCGCGAGGTCGGCATCATTGCCGGGCTCGCTACGCCGCCACAGCGGCGCTCCCGACACATGGCGATCGGCGGGCTGGGTGTCGGTGTCCAAGCGGACGATGCGAAGCGGTGAGCCATCCGAGGGAACGCTGGCTTCGAGTTCCGCCAAGAGGGTTCGGCTCAGCCGGTTGCCGGCGAGCTCCAGCGGCGGGCCTGGCGGTTCGATCATGTTGCTATCGGTAGCCTCACCACTTTCCTTCGCGGCGGCCAGGCGCGCGCGCAGCATGTCGCGGATAAGGCCTTCGCCCGCAGTCGGGGCAAAATGCCAGCGCGAGGCGACCGGGGCGGTGGCGTCGACCAGAGCTCCGCCGCGAACCGCGATGGCATGAACTGGTCGGCTTTCTGGCTCAAAACACTCTGCTGCGGCTGAAAAGGCTGTATTCCATGTATTTAGACTAGCATGCTCAGTCTCAATGAGACTCTCTCCGGTGCCCGGAAGATCGGGCAGGGCGCTGGCGATGCCCTGTGCAGCAAGCGCCCGCAGAATCGTGACGATGAAGGCGCGGGTGCGATTGGCTTCCTCGAACAGCGGCATCGCCGCGATTACGACCGGTCCGGTATCGGGTCCGAAGCGAAGCATCGCTTCGCGCCCGCCGGCCCAGTCATAATGGTCGATCACCCGCAGGCTCTCATCGATTGGCCTTCGCGGCGGCGAAGCGGACCAGCGCGCCGAAGGTCTCCAGCATCTCGCCATCGACCTCGTCATCCTCGATCAGGATGCCCAGGCGTTCTTCGAGCTCCGTCAGCATGCCGGCAACCGCCATCGAATCGAGCTCGGCCAGCCCGCCGAACAACGGGGTTTCGCTGCGAAAGCCGTCGACCCGTGCCTGGGTGAGGCCGAGCACATCGCGCAGGACGGCACGGACAGTGGCGTCGATTTCATTGATATCGTCAGGAAGCACCGCGGACCCCAGTAGATGCCATTATGGTTCGCCCGTTAGAGAATGGGCGGGGGGATGCCAAGGGCGGGCAATGCACCCGCAGCCGGCGTATTCCCGCGAAAAATGAGAAACCCTCCCCATTGTAACGATTTCGTCGTCGATTGGCGTGAACATGCGCGCCACGAGACATGGGTCGAACGGGAAGGCAGGGGGAGTGATGGACGTGGATGAGGTGAAGGACCAGATCAGCTTCCTTGCGTTTCTGGCAGCGATGCGGTCCGATTTCGCAGAGGGCGCACTTGCCTGGGAAAGCGCCAAGCTCGGCAGCTTTCTCGAAGCGATGGAAGCGTGGGCGGCCAGTTCCCGCGCGCCGGCGCAGGCCAATCCCTGGCGTTACGCAGCCGACCTGCTGCACGCCGGGGCCTTTTACGAATAATCGACGCTGAGCGCTGAAACCAGCGCCCTGCCGAAAGCTGCCCTTCACAGCGCCTCCCCGATGCGTATCAAGGGGCATGATTCCGCTCGATCCCGCGCCGCATCCGATTGACGCTTTGCCCTTGCGTGGCGCGGCGACTGATGTGGCTCTGATCGACCGCGCGGGCGTTCTCGATTTTGCCGCTCTCGAACGCCTCACTGGCGTCGTGGCGGCATGGCTCGCGGCGCAGGGGCTCGAACGAGGGTCGCGGGTCGCAAGCTGGCTCCCCAAAACCCGCCTCGCCTGCGTACTGCCGATGGCTGCGCCACGAGCCGGGCTGGTCCATGTGCCGGTCAACCCAGTGCTCAAGCGCGCGCAGGTGGCGCATATCCTCGCTGACAGCGGCGCGGCGCTGCTGGTGACCCAGGAGGCACGGATCGCCTCACTTGAGGCTGGTGATGTGCCTGAGGGCTGCCGGCTGGTGCTTGAGGGCGAGATTGCCACAACAGGCGACGTCGTGCCGCCATCCTCGGCTGATCCAGATGCGCTGGCGGCGATCCTCTACACCTCGGGTTCCACGGGGCGGCCCAAGGGTGTGATGCTTTCCCATGCGAACCTCTGGCTCGGCGCGATCTCGGTCGCGCATTATCTGGAGCTCGTGCCAGCCGATCGCGTCCTTGGCGTGCTGCCGCTAAGCTTCGATTATGGCCAGAACCAGCTTTTCTCGACCTGGGCAGCGGGCGCGAGCGTGGCGCCGCTCGATTATCTGACCGCGCGTGACGTGGTGAAGGCAGTCGATCGTGTCGAGGCGACGACGCTGGCAGGCGTACCGCCGCTCTGGGTCCAACTGCTCGAGGCGGACTGGCCGGCCGAAACGGCCGCGCGGCTCAGGCGGCTGACCAATTCGGGCGGTGCGCTGACGCCGGCGATGATCCGGGCATTGCGCGCACGCTTCCCCTCGGCCGACCTGTATCCGATGTACGGCCTGACCGAGGCGTTCCGTTCCACCTATCTCGCGCCGTCACTGGTCGATGCGCATCCGGAATCGATCGGGAGTGCTATCCCCTTTGCCGAGGTGATGGTGGTACGCGCGGATGGGTCGCCGGCGGCGCCCGGCGAGCCAGGTGAGCTGGTACATGCCGGGCCATTGGTAGCGCAGGGCTATTGGCATGACGAAGAACGCACCGCGCAACGCTTTCGGCCTGCGCCTCCCTGGGCGTCTCATGGCGGCATGGCCGTATGGTCAGGCGATACTGTCGTGGAAGGCGAGGACGGGCTGTTCCGTTTCGTCGGGCGGGACGACGAGATGATCAAGAGCGCCGGCAACCGGATCAGCCCGACCGAGATCGAAGAAGCGGTGTTGGCCGGCGGCGAAGCGTTGGAAGCGGTGGCAATCGGCGTGGCGGACGCCCGGCTCGGCCAGGCGATTGTCGTAGTCGTGCGGGCGAATGGCGATACGACGGACGCCGAGGCGCGACTGCGCGAGCGGCTGCGGCGGGAATTGCCGAGCTTCATGCAGCCTGCGCGCTATAGGTGGTGGGATGCGTTGCCTAAGAACGCGAACGGCAAGCTGGACCGTGCTGTCATCAACAATTCTGTTCGGGAAGAAGGGGGCGCACAATGACCGCGGTGAATAGACGGCTTTTCCTCAGTGGGCTGATCACCGTCGCGGTGGCGGGGGGCTCCCGCGCGCAATCGATACCTGGCAACTCCGAACGCTTCGCGCCGGTCGTACCAGTACAAACGGCCGATTACGCGATGGCTCGCGCCGGTTTCCAGACCCGGTTACTGCGATACGGCCCGTCGCCCCAAGCCCAGATCATGCCGAGGCTGCCAAAGGGTGCCGCCGAAGTCACGTTCAAGTCGGGCAATCTCTCGCTAGTTGCTTGGAGCGCCAAACCTGAAAGCGCCCCCGACCGAAGCCCGGTAGTCATCTTCCTGCACGGCGGCTTCGCTTTTGGCGCGGATGATTTCGAGATGGCAATGCCGTATCGCGACGCGGGCTTTATCATCTTCACACCGATACTGAGAGGCGAGGACGGCCAGGCTGGCAACTTCTCCATGTTTTACGACGAGGTTGACGATGTGATTGCGCTGGTCGAGCATGTCCGCAAGCTGCCCAATGTCGACCCGGACCGCGTCTACCTTGCAGGCCATAGCATCGGCGGGACGACCGCGATGTTGGCCGCGATGGCATCGCCCCATTTTCGAGCAGTGGCGTCGCTATCCGGATCGGCAGATCAGATGCTGTGGATAAAGGCCGGGGGCTATTCCCGTCTGGCGCCGTTCGACCTGAACGACCCCCGTGAATTCATCATGCGCTCGCCGCTGTCGTATGCGACCAGTTTCAAGGCGCCAACGCGACTGTACCACGGGTCCGAGGAGGCCTTTTTTCGTCCTGGCACGCGTAAACTGGCCGACGTAGCGACGGCAGCAAGACTGAATGTTGTGGTTCAGGAATTTCCGGGAGATCATTTTGGTGCGGTGCCAGCTGAGATCTCCGCCAGTATTGCCTTTTTCAACAACATACACCGCAGCTAGCCGACGTCATTGGATCGACCGACAGCGACCTGCGCCAGACAGCGTGCCGGCGGTGGATAAGGAAGTGACGTCATGAAGCCAACGGGCGCGATACCAGCTGAGTTTCGTAGTGAGGTACCACTGGTAATCGGAGGAAAAAACGCGGAAGAATGGGTAGAGGCGGCGGGCGATACGCCCTTGTTTGTCTATGATTTCGGCATGGTGGCGAGCCGCATGGCGCTGTTCCGAGAGACGATGCCGGCCGGACTCGACCTTCACTATGCGATCAAGGCCAACCCGTTCGCTCCGCTGATTGCCGCAATCGCCCCTCTGGTCGACGGCCTCGATGTCGCCTCCAAGGGCGAGATGGCGCTCGCACTGGCGGCGAAGCCGGGTGCGACGATCAGCTTTGCCGGACCCGGCAAGCGCGACGATGAGATCGAGGCGGCGATCGCGGCGGGCGTCACGCTCAATCTCGAATCCGAGGGAGAGGCGAGCCGCGCGCTGCTGGCGGCGGAGCGGCTTGGCGTCACGCCCCGGCTCGCGGTGCGGGTCAATCCCGAGATCGAGCTGCGCGGATCAGGTATGCGGATGGGCGGCAGGGCCTCGCCCTTCGGCATCGACGCTGATCGTGCAGCAGCGCTGGCAAAGCGCATCATCGCTGCTGGTGCCGATTGGCGAGGCTTCCACATCTTCGCGGGCTCACAGGCCCTGGATGCAAACGCGATCATCGAGACCCAGGCGGAGACGCTTGCGTTGGCCGGGCGGCTGGCGGACGAGGTTGGCGCCGCGCCGCCCCTGGTCAATCTCGGCGGCGGCTTTGGCATCCCCTATTTCCCGGGAGAAGTGCCGCTCGATGTGGCTTCGGTGGGCGCAGCCCTTGGCGACGCCATGACGTCACTGCCTAGTGCACTGAAAGACACGCGCTTCGCGATCGAGCTCGGGCGTTGGCTGGTGGGCGAGGCCGGCGTGTATCTCACCCGGGTGATCGACCGTAAGCAAAGTCGCGGCGAGACGTTCCTGGTGGTCGATGGTGGTCTGCACCACCAGCTCGCTGCCTCGGGCAATTTCGGCACGGTGGTGAAGCGCAACTACCCCGTCGCCGTTGCGACAGTGGCCGCAGGCGCCGAAACCGAAACGGTCACGGTCGTCGGTTGCCTGTGTACACCGCTGGATCGCCTGGCCGATCGGGTGACCCTGCCGGTGGCCCAGCCTGGTGACCTTATCGCCGTCTTCATGGCAGGGGCGTACGGCCTGTCGGCGAGCCCGAGCGCCTTCCTCGGACACCCGTTTCCCGCCGAAATCCTGGCCGGTTCGGCCGATAGTCCTAACGCTATCTTAACCCCCCCAACTGCATAGCCGACCCGATTGCCGCGAACCTTGCCGGAGTGACGTCACCGGCATGCCTTTGCGGTCGGAGGGAAGTCGCATGCGTTTTACGGGTCGATTCAATAGTTTAATGCTGTTGGCCAGCAGCGGACTTATCCTTAACGGCTGCGTAAGCGGTGGCCGTTCCGAACTGCCGCCCGCCGCCTTTGTCGCCAGCCACGAGCAGCCGGGCGAAGAATATATCATTGGCCCGCTCGACCAGCTCAACATCTTCGTGTGGCGCAACCCCGAACTGTCGGCAAAGGTGCAGGTACGCCCCGATGGCCGGATCACGACGCCGCTGATCAGCGACATGCCCGCGGTCGGCAAGACGCCGGCGATGCTCGCCGACGACATGAAGATTGCGCTTGGCGAATATATCAAAGACCCGATCGTCTCGGTGATCGTCGAGAATTTCTCTGGCACCTACAGCCAGCAGGTCCGCATCGTCGGTGCGACGGCGAAGCCGGCCTCGATCCCATACCGCGCCAACATGACCCTGCTCGATGCGATGATCGCGGTCGGCGGCCTAAGCGAATATGCTGCCGGCAACCGCGCCAAGCTGGTCCGCTACGATCGCAACACCGGCAAGCAGCGCGAATACAACATCAAGCTCTCCAGCCTGCTCAAGAACGGCGATTCGAGCGCGAATGTCCGGCTCGAGCCTGGCGACGTGATCATCATCCCCGAGAGCATGTTCTAGGAGCGCCGGGGGGATGAACGGCCTTTACGATGAGATCAGGGTCGCGATCCACGCGATCTGGACGCGGCGCTGGCTTGCGCTCGCGGTCGCCTGGGCGATCGCGATCGTCGGCTGGCTGTTCGTCTCGCAGATCCCGAACAGCTACGAATCGCGCGCCCGCGTCTTCGTCCAGATGCAGACGATCCTGCCCAACGCGGTCGGCATCAGCCCCGCCGAGCAGCAAAAGGATATCGACACGATCCGCCAGACCCTCACCTCGGCGGTGAATCTGGAAAAGGTCGTGCGTGGCACCGATCTCGCCAACAGCGTCTCGAGCCCGGCCGACGTTTCGGATCGCGTCGCGGGCCTGCAAAAGGCGATCAAGATTACCGCTCAGCAGGATAATCTGTTCGAAATCGTGGTGACCGGATCGAGCCCTAAGGTAGCGCGCCAGGTTGTCCAGAAGCTGATCGACATTTTCGTCGAGCAGAATCTCGCAGGTAATCGTGTTGAGACGACCCAGTCGCTCGGCTTCCTCGATTCGCAGCTTCAGGCGCGCCAGAAGCAGCTTCAGGAGGCCGAGGCAAAGCGCACCGATTTCCAGAATCGCTATCTCGGCTCGCTTCCCGGCACCGGCTCGCTGAACGACCGGATGAGCGCAGTCCGCAGCCAGATGTCGCAGATTGACAGCGATCTCGCCGCTGCGCAGTCGAGCCTCGCGGCTCTCAACGGTCAGCTTGCCGGCACGCCTGCCATGGTGGCTGGCGGCGGTACCAGCGGCGTCGGGCCCGCCCGCGCGCGCCTCTCGGCGATCCAAGGCCAGCTCGCCGAGGCGCGGTCGCGCGGCTTTACCGACAATCATCCCGATGTGATCGCGCTGAAGAGCCAGATGGCGGCGGCACAGGCCGCGGCGCGGAGCGAGCCGGTCAGCGCCGGCGGCGGCGCGAATAACCCGCTCTATCTGTCGCTGAAGTCGATGCAGGCTGACAAGCAGGCGACCGTCGCCTCGCTGACGATGCGCAAGACTCAGCTCCAGGGCGATCTCGACACGCTCAACGCCAAGCTCGCAGGCGATCCGGCGGTAGCCGCCGAGCAGTCGCAGATCGAGAACGACTATCAGGTGCTCAAGGACCAATATGGCAAGCTGCTGGCTGAGCGCGAGGCGATCAAGCTGCGCGGCCAAGCCCAGACGCAGACCGACTCAGTCAAGTTCAGCGTGATCGACCCGCCGACCGCACCGCGCGTGCCGACCGCTCCCAACCGTCCGCTGCTGCTGACCGGCGTGCTCCTGGCCGGCATCTGCGGCGGCATCGGCGCTGCCTTCGCAATGGGTCAGCTCCAGACCACTTTCGCGACCGCCAGCCGGCTCGAGCGCGCGACCGGCATGCCGGTGATCGGATCGATCGGTGAAATGGTGACCCGAGCTCAGATCGCGTCGCGTCGTCGCAAGCTCGCTTATTTTGGCGGCGGAGCGGGAGCGCTCGCACTCGCCTATGTCGCGTTGCTCGGTGTCGAGATGCTCCAGCGGGGCCTTGTGGCATGACCGACATGACACCCCGCAAGATGAAAGGCTCGCTGCTCGAACGCGCCGCCCAGCTCTATGATCTCGGCGTGCCGCCCCGCGAGCCGCTTGTGCAAAAGGAGCGGCGCGCGCAGCAGGTGCAGGCAATTCCCCTTCAGCAACCGCCCGAGTTGCAGGAGCCTGTGGCGCAAGAGGCAGCACGCGAAGAGCCTGCGCCCCAGGAGCCCGCGCCAAAGCCGATCCATGCGCCTGCGAGCGAGGACGCGCCGCGCCCCCGTATCCGTATCCTTCAGTCGAGCGTGCCGGCGGTCTCGATCGATCGCGAGATGCTCGCGGAAAAGGGCCTGCTCGTGCCGGGCGCGCCGATCGGCGCCCTCGTCGAGGAATTCCGCCAGGTGAAGCGCCAGCTGCTCCAGACCGCACGCGTCGTGAAGAAGGTCGACGGCGATCGCTCGCGGACCGTGCTGGTCTGTTCGGCAAAACCTAATGACGGCAAGACCTATTGTGCAGTCAACCTCGCCATTGCGATGGCGGCTGAGCGCGATGTCGAGGTGCTGTTGATCGATGCCGATTTCGCCAAGCCCGACGTGATGAAGCGGCTCGGGCTGAAGGACGGTCCCGGCCTGCTCGACGCGCTGGCCGATCCCAATATGGATGTCGAGGCCTGTGTGGTCGCGACCGATATCCCGCAGCTCAGCCTGTTGCCGGCGGGCACCAAATCGAACAACGACACTGAGCTGGTCGCAAGCCGCCGCACGGGCGAAGTGATCGCCGCGTTGCTGGCGGCCGACCCGAAGCGCCTGCTGATCTTCGATTCGCCGCCCGCGCTCGCGGCGACACCGGCCTCGGTTCTGGCCAACCATGCCGGGCAGGTGATGCTCGTGGTCCGTGCGGACCGCACCAGCGAGGGGGACCTGCGCGAGGCAGTCGCGCTGCTCGAGGGGTGCGAACATATTCAGTTGGTGCTGAACGCCGTGTCGTTCGCGCCGGGGGGGCGCCGCTTCGGTGGCTATTACGGTCAGGAGGACGCGACATGACGCGTGCGCTCATTATCGGCGCCGGCATTGCCGCTATGTTTTTCGCTTCGCCTGCTTCTGCGGACGATCACGCGCGTCGCAAATCGATTACGCCCTATATCGAGATCGGCCAGGTGCTGACCTCCGATCTGCAGACCGGCGACGTGCTGACCTATTCGACGGTCGCGGCAGGCGTGGATGCATCGATCCAGACCAAGCGCACCCAGTTCCAGGTCAGCTATCGTTATGAGCGGCGCATCTCCTGGGACAAGAAGGTCGGCGACGATACCGTCCATAGCGGGCTTGCGCGTGCCGCCGTGCAGGTCGTGCCCGGCTTCACCATGGAAGGCGGCGCGCTCGCAACTCGGGCGCGCTCGGATATTCGCGGCTCGGCGCCCGGCGTCCTCGCCGGCAATGTCGACAATATCTCGCAGGTCTATGCGGCCTATGCCGGCCCGACCCTGTCATCGCATGTCGGCCCGGTCAGCGTCGGCGCCAGCTATCGGTTCGGCTATACCAAGGTCGAGGCGCCGGGAGAGACTGGCGTGCGGCCGGGCAGCGCGCCGCTCGATAAGTTCGATCATTCCACCAGCCATGTCGTCCAGGGTACGGCGGGCGTGAAGGCGGGCACGGTGCTACCGGTCGGGATCACGGTGAGCGGCGCTTATGAGCGCGAAGACGCAAGCCAGCTCTCGCAGCGTTACGAGGGCAAATATGCCCGGGGTGATGTGGTCTTGCCAGTGACGGGAACGCTCGCGCTGACCGCAGGCGGCGGTTACGAGAAGATCACGGTCAGCCAGAAGGATGTCTTGCTGGACGTCGGCGGCAACCCTGTCGTGGACAGCAAGGGTCGGTTCCAGACGGCGCCGGGCTCGCCGCGCCGGATCTCCTATGAGACTGACGGGTTCATCTACGAAGCCGGCGTCGTCTGGAGGCCATCGCCGCGCACCACGCTGCAGGCGCGGGTCGGCAAGCGTTATGGCGGCACGACCTATACCGGTTCGCTCAGCTATGCGGCATCGAAGTCGGTGGGCGTTCAGGTCGGCGTCTATGACAGCGTCGAGACCTTCGGGCGTCAGCTGCGTGACGGCATCGCCAGCCTGCCGACCAGCTTCATCAACCAGCGCGATGCGTTCGGCCAGCAATTCACCGGCTGCACCTATGGCGCGTCGAGCAGCGCCGCAGGCGGATGCCTCAACGGTGTGTTCCAGTCGATCTCCACCTCGGCCTACCGCGCACGCGGAGTCGATGCGGTGCTCACCGCCAACCGGGGTCCGCTCACCTTCGGCGTCGGTGCCGGCTATGCCAATCGCAGGTTCTACTCGCCCGGCGGCAGCGGTTTCGTGACCAATGGCCTGACCGACGAAAGCTATTACAGCACAGGCTTCGTCTCGGCGAAGATCGACCGGAATTCAGGTGTTTCGGGTGATCTGTTCATGAACTACTACAAGAGCGGAATCTCAGGCGCCCCCGCAGTGCTGGGCACGGGCGCGACTGGTCTCTACTACCATAATTTCGGACGGATCGGGACGACCGCGTCGCTCGGGATCTATCAGTTCAGCCAAAAGGGTTCGGACGATCAGGTTTCAGGCTCGGCTGAGCTCGGAATGCGCTATCAATTCTGAAACGTGGCCGGCCCACGCCGGCACGAGGACGGTGACGATGTACGACGACCATTACGGATTGAGCGGACGGCCGTTCCAGCTGACGCCTGATCCGCGTTTCTGGTTCGATACCGCCACGCATCGCAAGGCGATGGCCTATCTCGGCTATGGCCTGGCTCAGGGCGAGGGCTTCATCGTCATCACTGGTGACGTCGGTGCGGGCAAGACGACCCTGGTGGGCCACCTGATGGCGACGGTCGATCGCGAGCGGCTCCATATCGTCAAGATCGTCTCGACCCAGATCGAAGCTGAAGATCTGCTGCGGATGGTCGCGGGCGGCCTCGACGTAGAATCCGGCGGCATGACCAAGGCGCAGCTGCTGGTCGCGATCGAGCGCGCGCTCCATGCGATGGCGCGCGCGGGCCGGCGGACCCTGCTGATCGTCGACGAGGCGCAGGCACTGCCGGTCTCAGCGCTAGAAGAACTGCGCATGCTCTCGAACTTCCAGGCGGGCGGCCATGCGCTGCTCCAGATATTCCTGCTCGGCCAGCCCGAGTTCCGCCAGCGGCTGCACGGATCAGACCGGCTCGAACAGCTCCGCCAGCGCGTGATCGCGATGCACCATCTCGATCCGATGGGGCCTGAAGAGGTCGAGCCCTATATGCTCCACCGCCTCTCGGTTGTCGGCTGGGAGGGGCGGCCGCGTTTCACGCCCGATGCCTTTGCCGCGCTTTACAAGGGTTCGGACGGCGTTCCGCGGCGGCTCAACCAGCTTGCCGGACGCGTGCTGCTGTTCGGCGCGATCGACCAGCTCGATACGATCGATGCGCGCGTCGTAGCAGCGGTGATCGAGGATATCGCCGGTGATTCCCCGGCACCGAAGCACGAGCCGTTTGTCGAGACCGCGCCACCATTGCCGATTTCTGGCGGTGCGCAGGGATATGAACCACGCCCGATCCGTGCGGTTCGCGACGAGCCGGCACCGATAGCGGAGCCAGTGCTCCCGCCTGAGATCAGGCCCGAGACCAGAGTCGAGATCAGGCCCGAGCTCAGGCGCGAGCTTGGCCGTGAACTCGGGCGCGAGCCTCGGCGGGACCGAGACCCTGGCCGAGAGCGCGGCGGCGATGCGGCACTCCTTGCCCGGATAGCGACGCTCGAGACGCGGATCGAGGAGCAGGATGCAGCGCTTCGGCGTGTGCTCACCCTGTTGGTCGATTGGGTCGAGGGCGAGCAGCAGCCCGATCTGGCCGCGATCCGTGCGGCAGGCGGCTAACGCTGCCATGCGCAATGCGCTGTCCGTCGATGTCGAGGACTGGTTCCAGGTCGGCGCGTTCGAGAAAGTGATCGACCGGGCCGACTGGGACAGTTTCGCGCCCAGGGTCGAACGCAATACCGATGCCGTGCTAGCCTTGTTTGCTGAGAGCGGGGTCAAGGCGACCTTCTTCACGCTTGGCTGGGTGGCGCACCGCTTCCCCGGATTGATCAGGCGGATCGTCGACCAGGGCCATGAAGTGGCCAGCCATGGCTGGGATCACGCCCGTGTCTTCACTATGGATCCGGCAACGTTCCGCGACGATCTTGCCCGCACGCGTGCCACGCTCGAGGATGCCGGCGGTGTCGCGGTGACCGGCTATCGTGCGCCGAGCTTCTCGATCGACACGCGTACTCCCTGGGCGCACCCGATCCTCGCCGAGGCCGGATACACCTATTCATCGAGCGTCGCCCCGCTCCACCATGACCATTATGGCTGGCCCGAGGCACCGCGTTTCGCCTTCCGCCCGGTCGAGGGTGCCGATCTGATCGAAGTGCCGGTGACGGTCGCTGAGATCGCCGGGCGCCGCGTCGCGACAGGCGGGGGGTTCTTCCGGCTTATCCCGGCAGCGCTCACCCATTATTCGATCCGCCAGGCCAAGGGCGCGGGACAGCCGGCGATCTTCTATTTCCATCCCTGGGAAATCGATCCGGGCCAGCCGCGGGTCGCCAATGCACCGCTGCGGTCGAAATTGCGGCACTACTCCCGGCTGGGCGCAATGGCGGGCAAGCTGCGTACCCTGATCAAGCGGCACGACTGGGGACGGATGGACGCCGTCGTCGCTGAAACCCGGGCTGCGCTTGATCACCAGATAGCGGCATGAACATGCCGCTATCTTCGGCCCTGCTCGGTATCCGGACGATCGACCTGCGCGAATCGGGCGAGCGGGCAAGGCTCGATGCGTTTGTACGTGCGCACCCACAGGCCACGCCCTTCCATCTGCCCGCCTGGAGCGTGGCGGTGGCGGAGGGCTGCGGCCAGAAGAGTCATACCCTTGTCGCCGAGCGTGCCGATGGGTCGCTGGTTGGTATGGTGCCGCTGACCGAGATCCGCTCGAGCCTGTTCGGCAAGGCGCTCGTCTCGAACGGCTTTGCGGTTGGCGGCGGAATCCTCGCTGAAGGCGACGCCGCGGTCCAGGCGCTTGCCGACGCGGCCTGGGCGCTGGCCGAGAGGCTTGGTTGCCCGACCCTCGAATTGCGCGGTGTCGGCGGCGACGGCGCCGAATGGATCGTCGACGATAACAGCTATCTCGGCTTCACCCGGCCGCTTGCCGCATCGGACGAGGAAGAGCTCACTGCGATCCCGCGCAAGCAGCGCGCTGAAATCCGCAAGGCGCTGCAAAATGATCTCGAAGTGGTGACCGGCCGTCACGATGCCGACGCGCGCGAGCACTACAGCGTTTATGCTGAGTCGGTGCGTAATCTCGGGACGCCTGTCTTCCCGTCGAAGTTGTTTCGGGCCGTTTTACGCGAATTTGGTGACTCCGCAGATATCCTGACGATCCGGCAGCAAGGAGCCGCAGTGGCGAGCGTGCTGAGCCTCTACTTGAACGGCACTGTCTTCCCCTATTGGGGCGGCGGCACTGAAGCCGCGCGCGCGCTGCGCGCCAATGATCGCATGTATTTCGCGCTGATGGCGCATGCCCGCGGCAAGGGCTGCACACGCTTCGATTTCGGGCGGTCCAAGGTTGGCACAGGGGCTGCCGCCTTCAAAAAGAACTGGGGTTTTCAGCCTGTTCCATTGATGTATGTTAAACGTGTGGCTGCCGGGGGGACGCTGCGCGAAATCAATCCATTGAACCCGCGCTATCGGCTTCAGGTTGCCGCATGGAAGAAACTACCGCTCTGGGCCGCCAACCGGCTCGGGCCGTGGATTTCAAAGGGACTCGGCTGATGGGCGACATCCTGTTTCTGGCACATCGCGTGCCGTACCCGCCGGATCGCGGCGACAAGATTCGCGGCTTCAACGTGCTGAAATTCCTGTCGGGGCGGAAGCGCGTCCATCTCATCGCCTTTGCCGACGATACACGCGATATGAAGCGCAAGGATGGCCTGGCAAAGCTGACCGGCAATCGCTCGATCATATGGCGGTCGAAACCGCGCGCCGTCGCCGCGCTCGAAGCTTTGTTCAGCCGCAAACCGGTATCGCTCACTGCGTTCGAGAACCGGCCCTTGCGCGAGGCGGTCGACAATATCCTAGCCCGGCATTCGATCGACACGATCTACGTCTTTTCAAGCCAGATGGCGCAATATCTGCCGGCGCGGCCGCGGCAGCGCGTGATCATGGATTTCTGCGATATGGATTCAGCGAAATTCGCTGCCTATGCGAAGACATCCACCGGCCCCACGCAGTGGTTCATGAAGCGCGAAGCTAAGATGATGCTCAACCATGAGCGCTCAGTCGCCAATCGCGCCGATGCCAGTCTCTTCGTCAGCGAGGCGGAGGCCGAGCTGTTCCGCTCGAAGACCGGCGCCGAACGCGTGCATGTCGTCGAGAACGGCATCGACACGGTCTTTTTCGACCCAACCGCGCAGTTCAAGCGGATCGACTCGACCGGTGCGCTGATCGTCTTCACTGGCCAGATGGATTATCGCCCGAACATCGAGGCGGTGGTCTGGTTCGTCGAGACAATCCTGCCCCATATCCAGACACGCCACCCGCATGCCCGCTTTGCGATCATCGGCCGCAACCCAACCGAAGCGGTCAAGGCGCTGGCGAAACAGCGCGGTGTGATTGTGGCCGGGGAGGTTGCCGATGTGCGTGGCTGGATCGCAGCGGCTTCCGTCGTCGTCGCGCCGTTGAAGCTGGCGCGGGGCGTGCAGAACAAGGTGCTCGAAGCAATGGCGATGGCGCGGCCGGTGGTTGCGTCAGCGGCTGCCGCGCAGGGCATCGAGCATGGCGGCACGATCCGCGTCGGCGAGACGGTTGGCGAGATCGCTGACGAGGTGATCGCCGTCCTCGACGATGCGTCGGGGGCCGCGGCCATGGGCAACGCCGCCCGTGCGCAGGTGCAGCGCCGTTACAGCTGGGAGGCGTGCCTCGCGCCGCTCGACAAAATCCTTGGCATTCGGGTGAAGGCGCCGCCGCGAAAGTCAGCGGCATGACCATCGCCGTCCCGGCGGCCGAGTTCGCGGCCGGGACCAAGACTGACGCCGTGCGGTGGCGGCGCCATGCCGGAGTCCTCGGCGCGGTCGCCGTCATTCTCCTGCTGATGTTCCAAACCGATGCCGCTGGCCTCGCGAAAATCTGGTGGACCAGCACGACCTTCGGGCATTGTTTGTTCATCGCCCCGGTCATCGCCTGGCTGGTGTGGCAGCGCCGCGGCGGGCTCGCTCTGGTGAAACCGGCTGCGTGGTGGCCGGGGCTGGCTCTGGTCGCGGTCGGCGGCTTTGGCTGGCTGCTGGGTGATGCGGCGAGCGTCGCGCTGGCACGGCATCTCGGGCTGGTGATGATGCTGCAGGGCGCGGTGGTGACGATCCTCGGGCCGAACGTCGCACGCGCGCTGCTCTTCCCGCTTTGCTACGCCTTTTTCCTGGTCCCGTTTGGGGAGGGACTTCAAGCCCCGCTCCAGACCATCACGGTCGCGATGACGATGCCGTTGCTTCATCTGTTTGGCGTGCCGGCGCAGGTCGATGGCGTGCTGATCACCATCCCTAATGGCTATTTCGAGGTCGCCGAAGCGTGCTCCGGCACGAAGTTCGTGATCGCGATGATCGCCTATGGGGCGCTGGTCGCCAATGTCTGTTTCGTCTCGTGGCGCCGGCGCGCTGTTTTCATGGTGTTGGCGCTGATCGTGCCCATCATCGCGAACGGCCTGCGCGCATTCGGGACGATCTATGCGGCCTATCTCACCTCGGTCGAGCGGGCGACCGGCCTTGACCATATCGTCTATGGCTGGATCTTCTTCGGACTGGTGATGGCGGCGGTGCTCGCGATCGGCTGGCGCTGGTTCGACCGCGCGCCCGATGCCCCGGTATTCGATCCGGCAACGCTTCAGGCCGTACCCGGGCGCCGGATCGACCTGCTCGTCGCAGCGGCGCTGGCTTTGGCGGTCGCGGCCATATTCCCCGCCTGGTCGGCAGCCGTCGCTGGTCGGGCGGAAACGCTCCCCGCATCGATTTCGCTTCCCGAAGTTCCGGGCTGGCACCGCGCCCAAATGAGTCTGCGCGCGCCCTGGTCGCCTTATTACCCCGGCGCTGACCATTATCTGATCGGTCGCTATGAGAACGGGCAGGGCGACGCTGTCGATCTCGCCATCGCCGTCTATGGCAGCCAGCATGAAGGCAAGGAGCTCGTCTCCTTCGGGGTCGGCGCCCTTCGGGAGGACGATGTCTGGGTGCGGGTCGATGACCTGCCCGATCTCGCCGGTGGCGCTGCGATGCTGGTGACGGCTCCCGGGCCAGTCCAGCGCCAGATCGTCACCTGGTACCGGGTCGGCAACGTCGTGACGCATGACGACAAGATGGTGAAGCTCGAAACGCTGAAGGCGAAGCTGCTCGGCGGCCCGCAGCGCGCGGTTGCTGTCCATATGTCGACAGAAGTCCTTCCCGGTCGCGATCCGCGCGCGGCGATGGAGCGGTTTGTCCAGGCGCTCGGCCCGATCGAAGCACTGGCGGATCATAGCGCCGGGCTGCGCTGACCTGCGCTCCATTTCGGGTCGTGCGAGCTTGTCGAAGCGCCCGCCTTCTTGTCTAGGGTAGCGCGACGCAGCCGTCCTTGATGCTCGGGACGAACGGGGGAGTAAGGTCGGACCATGTGCGGCATCGCCGGGATATTCTATCCCGCCACGCCAAAACCCGTTGATCCGGCGCGTATCACCGCGATGGCGGACGCGCAGGCGCATCGCGGGCCTGATGGTTCCGGCGTCTGGACGGCCCCCGGCGTGGGGCTGGGACACAGGCGTCTCTCGATCATCGATGTCGCCGGGAGCCCGCAGCCAATGGCGAGCGCTGACGGCGCGCTGACCGTCACCTATAACGGCGAGATCTATAATTTCGCCGAACTGCGCACCGAGCTCCAGGCACTGGGTGCTGTGTTTGCCACCAGAGGTGACACCGAGGTGCTGCTCCATGGCTGGCAGGCTTGGGGCTCGGCGATGCTCGAAAGGTTGAACGGCATGTTCGCCTTCGCGCTCCACGATTCGCGGCGGCAATGCCTGTTTCTCGCGCGCGACCGGCTCGGGGTAAAGCCGCTTCATTATGTCGAGCTGTCGGACGGCGGCGTTGCGTTCGCGTCAGAGCTGAAGGGCCTGCTCGCGCACCCGCTGCTGCGGCGAACGCCCGACATCCGCGCGGTCGAGGATTATATGGCACTCGGCTATGTGCCTGACGACGCGTGCCTGATCGAGGGCGTGAAGAAGCTGCCGGCCGGCCATTCGCTTCTGATCGAGCGTGGCAAGCCGGTGCCGACACCCGCGCGCTGGTGGGATATCGATTTCTCGCGGCGGGCGACTGGGTCAGCCAAGGCGCTGCGGGAAGAACTCATCGGGCGTTTGCGGGACGCGGTCACCTCGCGGATGGTGGCGGACGTGCCCTTGGGAGCGTTTCTGTCCGGCGGCGTCGATAGTTCGGCGGTGGTCGCTTTCATGGCCGAGGCGTCGAAGCGCGCAGTGAAGACCTGCACGATCGGCTTTGACGAGGCAGGGCTCGACGAGCGCGCTTATGCCAGCCAGATCGCAAAGCGCTTCGCCACCGAGCATCGCGAGAGGGTCGTCGCAGCTGACGATTTCGCGCTGATCGACACGCTGGTCGGTGCCTTTGACGAGCCCTTTGCCGATGCCTCGGCGCTCGCGACGTACCGCGTGTGCCAGCTTGCGCGTGAGAATGTCACGGTCGCGCTGTCGGGCGACGGCGCCGATGAGGCGTTCGCCGGCTATCGCCGCTACAAATTCCAGGTAGCGGAGGAGCGGATACGACGATTGCTGCCGCCATCGATCCGCGCCGGTGCTTTCGGAACGCTCGGCCGCCTTTATCCCAAGGCCGATTGGGCGCCGCGCCCGATGCGCGCGAAGACGACCTTGCTCGCGCTCGCCGAGGATGGCGCTGAGGCCTATGCGCGCTCGGTTGGCGTGACGACCCCGGCGCTCCGCGCTCAGCTCTTCACAGCGGAAGCGCGGCGCGCACTCGGCGGGCACCGTGCCGAAGATCGCTATGTCCGAACCATGCGCAATGCCCCGGCGCGCGACGCGCTGGATCGAGCGCAATATGCCGATTTCCAGCACTGGCTGCCCGGCGACATCCTGACCAAGGCTGATCGTACCAGCATGGCGGTCAGCCTAGAAGCACGCGAGCCCTTGCTCGATTACCGGCTGGTCGAGTTCGCTGCGACGCTGCCGGCGTCGATGCGGCTCAGGGGTGGGCAGGGCAAATGGCTGATGAAGAAGGCGATGGAGCGCTATCTCCCGCGCGACATTCTCTACCGGCCCAAAATGGGCTTCGTCACGCCGATCAGCGCGTGGTTCCGAGGACCGCTCGCCGACGAGGCGGCGAACCTTGCCCGGTCGCGTGTACTGGCCGGGTCCGGCTGGTTCGAACCAGCCATGATCGAACGCCTCGCCGCCGATCACCGCGCCGGGCGCGCTGAGCATGGCCGGACGCTGTGGCAGCTCGTTATGCTCGAGCGATCGATGGAGCGCTTGTTCGGTTGAGTCCACGCTCGCGAGGCAGCTTGGCGTGATGCGATGGGAGAGGTGCGGCGGTTCAGCGTTCACGCACTTCGATACGGCGCGTGGGAATAGTATTTCGGCCGTGCATCAAGTCGGACGTGCAGCCATGATACGCCGAGTCCCGAGGTGCTGATCCAGCAGGTCTGCTCCCGTGCGAGCCACGGTCGCGCGGAATGGGCGATGTGGCGCCACAAGGCACGGACCTGATCGGCCGAGGCGGTCCGTAGAAAGCTCGCGAGGTGTGCGTAATTGGCGCTATCTCCGCGGTCTCGGGGAACGACGAGATCAGCGTCGCCGCCGAGGTTGCCGAATGCAGTTACATCACCCTGGGCCGCAGCGAGCTGCACCGCGAAGGGTGCTGCGTCAGCTCGCAGCCGCGCGAGCCCCGGTGCATGCTTCAGAATACATTCAAAAGGTCGATCCGCGCTGTTACGGGTGAGAGCTGGCGTTTCCCAGAAATAGGCCGACATTGGCGCTTCGATCAGAGCGTTGGTGAAGACGGCACAGAAGCCGTCATCGGAAGCCCACCGATCCAGTACGTCGCGCCAAGTCAGATTGGCACAGTCTTCGACGAAGCTCAGATGAATCGTCGTCGGATCGAGGGAGTTGGCGACCGCGATGCACCGGCCAGCTGAAGTCGTCATGGCATATTTCCGTTCTGTCACAGCCGTAGCTTGAAGCGGGGCAATTCGATTCAACCGCAACCGGAATCGTTGCATTGTGCAAACCGGACGGAGCGTAAATTCTCCGCCCCGCTCTTTGACATGATGGTCGAAACTTCGGTGCTCCGCCCGTCCCTGTTCCTTCCCTGTTATGGACGCGGCGCTCCCTGTTATCTCCAACAGCCTCCCTGTTATTGAATTAACAGGGAGACTGCCTTCCAAGATACTGAATAAGCGTGTTAAATTTGCCGAAAAAATCCAACAAAAGGGCCAAAATCGGGGCAAAAAATAAAATCCTCCCTGTTCCTTCCCTGTTAATCGCCAATAACAGGGAGAAAACGGCGGATATTACCTCAAAAGATGCATCGCGGCGTGGAGCGTCAGCGCCATGAGGCAGAGCGTCGAAAGCGAGAAGATCGCAAAGCGGACGATCACGCGGTTGAAGGTCGCCTGGACGATACTGTGCACGATGCGGAGCACTACATAAGCCCAGGCGATCATGAGGTTCACTCCGCCGCCTGCACCAAGCATCGCGAGCACCAGCGCGATTGCGTAGAACAGCGTCGGCTGCTCCATCAGATGATTGTAATTGTCTGCCGGCCATTGCGACTTGGGCGGTATGACCTTCTTCAAGTCAGCGCCGCTGCCCCCGACCAGGTTCTTCGTGTCGATCTTCGCCGCACTCATGGCTGGCAGGCGCGTGGCGTACATCCAGAGCCACATCACCAGGCTCCAGGCGATCAGCGCGACGATCGGCGCGAGGATCGGGCTATGGTCGGTCATGTCAGGCAGCTCCCCTCTTGTTATGGACGAGAGGCTGCCTCAATCGGTACGGATTTGCAACTTACCTCAGTGCGCGCCCGGCGACACGAACTGGTGCACGAAACGAACCTCTACCGCCGTATAACCCTTGGCACGGTCCTTGGGGTCGCTCGCGGTGTTTGAAAACACGTACAGCGCCTCAGCGCTGCCGTCGGACGCGATTTTCTGCTCGCCGCTGGCATGCGAGGTGATATCGCCGACCTTCATGTCCATCGGTTTCATCTTGTTATAGCCGCCGCCGGCTGCTGTTTCATATGGCTCGGCGACAGCATAATAGGTCGCAAGGTCGGGAAATCCCGACGGTGTTTGGCGCCGGACTGAGCAGGCATGGTAGGGCGGCGCCTCGATCGTCACGACGAATTTCTCGGCGCCATCATCGATCGTCCAGCCGCGACCGGGATCGTCGTGCAGATAAATCTGGACCTCGTCCGGTTTGAGCGGAGTCGCTCCCTTTGCCGTCATCGCCGCGGCGACCGACTCGTCCTTGGGAAAGTCCTTGAGACAGACCTCGTCATACAGTGCGGTCATCCTCGAAAGAATGCCGTCATCCGTAGCGGCCTGTGCCGCGGGTGCTGCCGCCAGCGCCAATGCAATCGCCGTCAACATGAGCTCTCTCCTCCCGGTTCAGCGGGGAAGGTGACTCATCCGGTTCCTGGCGTCCATAGGCGCTGGCGACAAAATACTCAGTCGAAGCTGGCGCCCCAGCGGCGCTTGGCGCGGTTCTTCCACAGGCCGCGATGATAGGCGTCGCTGGCGAGCAGCGGCATCACCGAGCCGGCTTCCGCGAAGACCATCTGCTCGATGCCGGTGTTGACCTTGCCCCAGCTTGCGGCCTCCTGAAGCGTCGACGAGGAGCAGGCGCCATCGCGGACATCGGCGACGGTGATCTGCACCGCATATTTGTGCACCTGGACATCGTCGTGACCGAGGATCTCGGCGCAGACGACAGTGTCCTGGATGAAGTTCTTCGGTACGCCGCCGCCGATCATCAGCAGGCCAGTTGTGCCCGCCTTGATCTTGATGTCGGTCAGTTCGCGGAAATCGGCGATCGCGTCGAGCACCATGTACGGCTTGCCCTCCTTGGCGCGGTCGACCTGGTGCTTGACCAGCCCGAAGCCGGCCGACGAGTCGACGAATGCCGGGCAGAAGATCGGCACGTCATGCTCATAAGCCAGCTTGACCAGGCTGTTGTCCTTCTTGCCGTTCTCGACGAGATATTTGCCCATCTCGCGGATGAACGCGCGGCTCGAATAAGGTCGCGCTTCGAGGCTGTTGGCGATCTCGTAGATCGTGTGGTCGCAGTCCTGCAGCTGCTCTTCGTCGATATAGGTATCGTAGATCCGGTCGATCAGCAGCGAGCGCAGCGTGTCGTCATCAGGCACTTCGAGCGCCTGATAATGTTTGTGGCCAAGCCCTTCGAAGAAATCCATGTCGACGATCGAAGCGCCAGTCGCGACCACGCCGTCGATCATGTTCGAGCGGAGCAGCTCGGCATAAAGGTCCATGCAGCCGCCGGCCGAGGTGGAACCCGCGATCACCAGGAAGATCGTGCAGTCGGGGTCGGCGAGCATCTGGTTATAGATGTCGGTCGCGCGGCCGAGATCGCGGCTCGTGAAGCTCATCTTCTTCATCGCATCGACGATCGGTCGCGCGTCGAAGCTGGTGATGTCGATATGCTCGACGGTGGTGGACAGCAGTTCCGCCTTGCGGGTGTCGTTGATGGCTTCCGTCATGATGGTCTCCTTGTTCCCCTCCCGCTTGCGGGAGGGGCTAGGGGAGGGCATGTCGCCGCTCCCCAATGATTACAGGCCCTCCCCCAGCCCCTCCCGCAAGGCGGGAGGGGGAAGAAGAGCGATAGGATCAGGCTGTTACAGCGTGACGACGTTCGAAGCGACCTCGCGCTCGTCCGCCGTGTACAGCGACGCCATCGGCTCGTCCGCGACGATAACCGTCTCGTCCGATCCGAAGCCGTTGAACGCAGTCCGCATTGCGCAACCATAGGCGCCGAGCATGCCGATCTCGATATAATCGCCGGCACGCGTATCGGCGGGCAGCAGGAACGGGCCGGCCATATGGTCCATGTCGTCGCAGGTCGGGCCGTAGAAGCTGAATTCCATCAGCTTCGCCCGGCTATCCGGCTCGCGCAGCAGCTCGACCGGGAAACGCCAGCCGATATGCGCTGCATCGAACAGCGCGCCATAGGCGCCGTCATTGATGTACAGCTCATCACCGCGGCGCCGCTCGACGCGTACGATCAACGAGCTGTACTCGGCGCACAGCGCGCGGCCTGGTTCGCACCAGAGCTCGGACGAATAGCTAACCGGCAGGCTCTCGAAGGCGCGGTGGATCGTCTCGAAATAGCGCTCGAGCGGGGGTGGTTCCATGCCCGGGTAGGTCGAGGGGAAGCCGCCGCCGACATCGATCACGTCGACCGTGACGGCTGCCTCGACGATGGCGGCACGAACGCGCTCCATCGCATTGGCATAGGCTTCGGGCGTCATCGCCTGCGAACCGACATGGAAGCAGATGCCGAGCGCATCTGCAGCCTGGCGTGCCGCGAACAGCAGCGCCTTGGTCTCGCCGGGCGCCGCGCCGAACTTCGACGCGAGGCTGAGCTTCGAATGTTCCGACGACACGCGCAGGCGGACGCACAAAGTCAGGTCCTGAGCGGACCGCGTCGCGCGGACAATCTTTTCCAGCTCATCAATGGAATCGAGCGAGAAGACGCGAACGCCGTGGGTGAAATAGGCTTCCTGGATCGCTTCCTCGGCCTTGACCGGGTGCATGAAGCACAGGGTCGCTTCCGGAAGCGTACGTGCCACGAGCCGGACCTCGGCAATCGAGGCGACGTCGTAATGCGTGATTCCACTATCCCACAGAACCTGAAGCAGGTCGGGAGACGGATTCGCTTTCACGGCATACATCGAGCGACCCGGAAACTTCTCGACGAAGAAGCGGGCGGCACGCGATGCTGCGTGCGGACGAATGAGCGTTACCGGCTGAACCGGTCCGTGCTTAGCGATATCGATGCCGCGAACGGCGTTCGAAAGGGTGGTCGCTAACCCCAGCGCGCTATGATGCTTGTGCAACTCAAGGGACCTCCAAGTGCCTGACGGCGGACGAAAGCTGCCTTGCGGTTGGAAGTCCCATGGGGCAGCGGGAAGCGCGAAATAGGATCGACATTCGCGGATGTAAAGCGGAATTGAACCTACGGAGATTCGATGTGACATTTGTGCGACAGCCTACACGAGCCGGAGTGCGGGACGCCGCAGCGAAGATTGCAGCAATCCTGCCGCCATCGCCGCTGTTCGTTGCAGAAATCCGCGGGATTTCAGTGGCTTTCAAGGCTGAGTCGCTGCAGCCGGTCGGCGCATTCAAATTGCGCGGAGCGTGGCATCGGCTGACCGCAATCGATTCGGAATTGAGGGGCAAAGGCGTCGTGGCCTTCTCGTCGGGCAACCACGCGCAAGGGGTGGCCTGGGCGGCCAGGCGGCTCGGCATGCCGGCGGTGATCGTGATGCCGTCCGACGCGCCCAAATCGAAACGCGATGGCACACTGGCGCTGGGTGCAGAAGTCGTCGCCTATGACCGCGCGACTCAGAGTCGCGAGACGATGGCGGCGCAGCTCGCCGAGGCGCGCGGCGCGGTCTTGGTGCCGAGCTTCGACGACCCCTGGATCATTGAGGGGCAGGGCAGCGCCGGTCTCGAGGCCGAATCGCAGATGGAGGCGATGGGGCTGGGCCCGGTCGTGAATGTCGTTGTGCCCTGCGGTGGCGGCGGACTGGCAGCCGGCGTCACGCTGGGGCTGCGCGATGCAATGATCACTGTCGTCGAGCCTGAGGGCTGGGACGATATGCGTCGCTCATTGGAGGCAGGCTGGATCGAGCCCGTCGGTCCGAATCCGCCGCCGACTGCGTGTGACGCGCTCCAGACTCCGCTCGTCTCGCAGCTGACCTTCGACGTGCTGTCACGGCGCGGCGTTCAGGGCGTTGCGGTCAGCGAGACCGAGATTCGCACGGCGCAACGCTGGGCGGCGGAGCGGTTGCGATTGGTGGTCGAACCGGGCGGCGCGGTCGCGCTGGCCGCTTTGCTCGCGGGCAAGGTCGATGTGACGGCCGGCACGCTCGTCATCCTGTCGGGCGGCAATGTCGATCTTGCGGCCTATGGCGCAGTGCTGGCAGGGGCGGGCGCATGACGCCCGCCCTGACCGGAATTGCCGCCGCCGCGCCTGCGATTGCTATGCTCGCGGCCTTTGCCTGCCTGATCGGCGGCGGCGTGCTCATCGCCAAGCAGCGCGACGTGAAGAAGGGTGTCTTGATGCTGGTGATGGCCGTCGTGCTGATCGGCAATGTGGTGATCTGGACGCTTTAGCTTTCGCCAAGCAGGTCCAGGGCCAGCTTTTCCATCTCGTCGTGCCAGGCGAGCCGGGCGCGCCAGTGGCTCGGGATACCACTCGCGCCGTAAAGCGCGCCCGCAAGTTGGCCGGTGATGGCCGCCACTGTGTCGGCGTCGTCGCCAAGATTGGCCGCGAGCAGGATGGCTTCCTCGAAGGAGGCGGTATTCGCCACGCTCCACAAAGCTGCCTCCAGGCTGTGAACGACATATCCGCTCGACTTGATCTGGTCGCGGGACTTTTCGCGCCATGAGCCCGCGAAAATCTCAGCAACGCGGGATGGTGCTTCAAGGGCGAATGGGGCGAGCACATCGTCACGTGACGCGCCCAGGATTGCGCGGGCGGTAAGCACCGCAAAACCCTCACAGGCGGCCAGGCATTCCTGGGCGCCATGGGTGAGGCAGCTTTGCTGGCGGGCGATGTCGGCAACGACATCCTCGCCACGACGGGCGCACCAGATGGCGACCGGAGAGAGCCGCATCAACGATCCGTTGCCGGCGGAGTGCGTGGCGCTTGACCCGGCAAAGGGATTGCCGTCGGAACGGAATTGACCGAGCGCTGCCCGTGTCGCCATGCCGATATCGAAGCAGGTGCCAGTGCAACTATAGGCGCCCTGAAGAAACCAATCCGAGAAGCGCGCCATGCAGTCGTGCGCGTCGAACACGCCCTCTTCAGCCAGGCTGTAGCCGAGCGCGAGGGCCATCGCCGTGTCGTCAGTCCATTGCCCCGGCTCCAGACCAAATGGCCCGCCGCCAACCATGTCGGTCAGCGGCGGCTTCGTGTCTCGGCGGGAGAATTCGAGCGTCGTGCCAACCGCGTCGCCTGCCGCAAGCCCGAGCAAGGCACCAACGGCGCGATCCTCGATGCTCCCCGCAGTCGTCACCGAATCGGTGAGTTAGGATCGAGCCGCATGTCGAGATATTTGTCCACGCTTCCCATCAGCTCGGGCATCTCATGCTCGAAGAAATGGTTCGCCTTGGGGATGGTGTCGTGGTGGATGGTGATGTGCTTCTGGGTGCGCAGCTTGTCGACCAGCTTCTGGGTCGCGAGCGGCGTCACCACTTCGTCAGCCTCGCCCTGGATGATGATTCCCGAAGCGGGGCACGGCGCGAGGAAGGTGAAGTCGTACATGTTCGCGGGCGGCGCGATCGAGATGAAGCCGCGGATTTCCGGGCGGCGCATCAGCAACTGCATGCCAATCCAGGCGCCGAAGCTCACGCCGGCGATCCAGGTCGTCGAAGCTTCGGGATGGAAGCTCTGCACCCAGTCGAGCGCGCTCGCCGCATCGGAGAGCTCGCCGACGCCATTGTCGAACGCGCCCTGGCTCTTGCCGACGCCGCGGAAGTTGAAGCGCAGAGTCGCGAAGCCGCGGCGCTGGAAGGTCTTGTAGAGCTCCTGCACGATGCGGTTGTTCATCGTGCCGCCGGCGGTGGGATGCGGGTGCAGGATCATCGCCACCGGTGCGCGCGGGCGCGGGGCTGGAGCGAAACGGCCTTCGAGACGGCCTTCGGGACCGGGGAAAATAACTTCTGGCATTTGACCTGCTGACATAATGTTGCGCTCGGGTGGAGCGCAGGAATGTGCGCGCTATATAGGCGACGTGCCCATTTTCGCAATTGGAACCACAATACTGTCCGACCGCCTCTATCTCGACCACGCCGCGACGACCCTAATCCTCCCCGAAGCCGCCGCTGCGGTGGCGGATGGGATGGCACGCTGGGCCAACCCGTCCTCGCCGCATGCCGAGGGGCGAGCGGCACGGGCCGCGCTTGAAGAGGCGCGCGCGGGGATCGCAGCTGCCTATGGCTGGAAGGGTGAGCTGCTGTTCACCAGCGGTGCCAGCGAATCGCTCAGCATCGCGCTTTCCCGGTCGGTGGCCGATCGCTGCCTGATCTCTGCGGTCGAGCATGATTCGGTGATTCGTGCCGCGGCCAACGCTCCGGTGGTGCCGGTCGATTCGTCCGGCCGGATCGACACGCAGGCCCTGGATGCGGCGCTGGCGATGCCAGGACGGCCCTTGGTTGCGATCCAATGGGCCAATAGCGAGACTGGCGTGCGTCAGCCGGTCGCTGCGCTTGCGGCGCGGGTCAAGGCAGCAGGGGGGCTGCTCCTGGTCGATGCGGCGCAGATGCCGGCTGGTGCCGACCCCGATATAACGGCTTGTGCCGATTTCATCGCGATCTCGGCACACAAGCGCGGCGGCCCGCCGGGGATCGGGGCGCTGCTGGTGCGCGATCTCGGAACGCTGATACCGAGTGGCGGGCAGGAGCGCGGCTATCGCCCCGGCACCGAGAATCTGCCTGGCGCGCTTGGCTATGCGGCAGCGCTCGAAGTGCCCGAGGATATTGCGGGCATGGCAATGCTCCGAGCGCAGCTTGATGATGCGATCACACGCTCGGGCGGCGATGTCGTGGCGGCCGGGCAGCAGCGTCATCCGGCGATCGGCTCGTATCGGATGCGCGGCCTGGCCGCGACGACGCAATTGATCCGTTTCGACATGGCCGGCATCGCAGTCTCGGCGGGCAGCGCCTGCTCGTCCGGCAGCATGAAGCCGAGCCATGTCCTCGGCGCGATGGGCTGGAGCGTCGAGGCTTCCCGCGAAGTGGTGCGGGTAAGCTTCGGCCGGGCGACGACTGCGGCCGATATCGAGCGTTTCGTGGCCGAATGGCGCACGATCTCGCGCTCGGCACGGGCGTTCGCGGCATGATTTATCTCGATTATCAGGCGACCACACCGCTCGCGCCCGAAGCGCTTGCCGCGATGCTGCCCTGGCTCGAAAACCAGCACGCCAATCCGCATTCGGCGCATGCGCCGGGCAGAGCAGCAAAAGCTGCCGTCGAGGTCGCGCGCGATGCCGTGGCGGCATTGCTCCCACCGGGCGGCAGAGTCAGCTTCACCAGTGGTGCGACCGAGGCGATCAACTGGGCGATCAAGGGTGTAGGGCCCGGCGCGATCGTGACGCTCGCGACCGAGCATGCTGCGACGCTCGACACGGTCGAGGCGATGGCCCGGACGGGCAGGGCCATAACGGAGTTGCCGGTCGGTCCCGACGGCCTCGTCGATCTTGCCGCTGCCAAAGCCGCCATTGCGCCCGGCACGGCGCTTGTGGCGGCGATGCTGGTCAACAACGAGATCGGCGTGATCCAGCCGATCGCCGAGCTTGCGGCACTGGCACGCGCGGCGGGCGCTCTGTTCCTGTGCGATGCGGTGCAGGGCTATGGCCGCGTCGCAATTCCGGATAGCTGCGACCTGATCGCTATCTCCGCGCACAAGATCCATGGACCAAAGGGGATCGGTGCCCTGTGGATCCGCGACGGCGTGTCGATTGCGCCTCTTCTCCATGGCGGCGGACAGGAAGCGGCGGGGCGGTCCGGCACGCTGTCACCGGCTCTTTGCGCTGGATTCGGCGCCGCGGCGCGCCTTTCCTCGGACTATCATGAGGATGACACCCGGCATATCGAGCAACTCTGGGGATTGGCCATCGAACGGCTTGGGGAGGATTGGATCATCAACGGATCTGTCGAGCATCGTTACCATGGCAATCTCAATGTCCGCCATGACGGGCTCGATGTGAATCGGCTGATGTCCGGGCTTCGCGATATTGCCTTTTCCGCCGGCTCAGCCTGTGCGAGCGGATCGGGCCGGCCGAGCCATGTACTGCGCGCGCTTGGCCTCAGCGATGCGGAGGCGCGCAGCAGCATTCGGCTCGGTTTCGGGCGGTATACGAGCGAGGATGAGATCATGAGCGCCATCGACGGGATCATGGCCGCCGCGACAGCGCAACGGATCGCCGCCTGATGCTGGTGCGGTTCATCGGCGCCGACGGCACCATCAGTGAGGTCGAGGCAAAAGCCGGTGATCGCCTGCTCGAGATCGCCCAGGCCAATGGGCAGCCGCTCGAGGGCACATGCGAGGGGCAGATGGCCTGTTCCACCTGCCATGTCATCGTCGATGCCGGTGATTTCGACCGGTTGCCAAAGGCGAGCGAGGATGAGGAGGATATGCTCGATCTCGCCGCCGGCGCGACCCGCACCAGTCGGCTTGCCTGCCAGATCTGGCTCGACGCTGCATTCGATACGCTGACGGTCCGGATTCCGGGGGAAGCGCGGAACATGCAGGGCCGTTGATCATTTCGCTCCCGTGCCGTCGCGGCACGCAGGAGAAGATACCATGAAATTGTTCACGCTGATCTCGGCAGGCCTTGTGGCTGTCGCCGCGATTGCGCCCGCCACCGCGAGCGCACAGATGCAGTCTAGCCACGAGCGGCACGACAAGCGCGTCGTCACGACGACGACCACCGTCAGGACCGACGATGGCCGGCGCGACGTACGGCCTGGCGAACGCCGCGGCTGGCGCGACCGTCATCGCACGCGTCGTGTGTGCAAGACCAAATGGCGCCATCATCATCGCGTTCGCGTCTGCCGCACCGTTCGCTGGTAAGACGGGCTTGATCATACCGCCCGGCCCCGCCATATGGCACGCGGGAGTCGGGCGGACGTGGTCGTCGCCAACCCGGTCAGATCCGGAAGGAAGCAGCCGCAACGATTTCGCCGCGGGTCGTTCCGGCTCCCACCGCCGCTTTCCACGAAAATTGGTCGATCTTCTGGCGTCGTGGCGAACGACCGCCTAGATGGATCGCAATGTCCGACTCCTTCGATCTCGGCGAACCGCCTCAGCCCGCCAAGGCTGAGGTCTATCGCGTCCTCGCCCGCAAATACCGGCCGCAGACCTTTGCGGAGCTGATCGGCCAGGATGCGATGGTGACGACGCTCGGCAACGCGATTCGGCGCGGGCGGCTGGCGCATGCCTTTTTGCTGACCGGCGTGCGCGGGGTGGGCAAGACCTCGACCGCGCGGCTGATCGCCAAGGCGCTCAACTGTATCGGCCCCGATGGCAATGGCGGCCCGACGATCGACCCTTGCGGCGTCTGCGAGCCCTGTGTCGCGATTTCCGAGGGCCGGCATATCGACGTGATCGAGATGGATGCGGCGAGCCATACCGGCGTCGACGATGTCCGCGAGATCATTGACGCCTCGCGCTATTCGGCTGTCTCGGCACGGTTCAAGATCTACATCATCGACGAAGTTCATATGCTGTCCAAGAACGCGTTCAACGCGCTGCTGAAGACGCTCGAAGAACCGCCGGCGCATGTGAAGTTCCTGTTCGCGACGACCGAGGTCAACAAGGTGCCGGTGACGGTGCTGTCACGGTGCCAGCGATTCGACCTGCGGCGCATTCCGGCGGAGAAGTTGGCCGAGCATTTCGCGCGGGTGTCCGAGGCAGAGGGCGTCGAGGCTGAGCCCGAGGCGCTGGCGCTGATTGCGCGCGCGGCTGAAGGCTCGGCGCGAGACGGGCTGTCAATCCTCGACCAGGCGATTGCGCATGCCGGGATCGAGGGCAGTGGCGTCCAGGCGGCGACGGTGCGCGACATGCTTGGCCTGTCGGATCGGGGGGCGATTCGCGATCTGCTCGGGCTGGTGCTCGCAGGCGATGGCCTGGGCGCGCTTGCGGCGCTCAGGCGGCAATATGATTTCGGCGTCGATCCGCTCGGCGTGCTGCGCTCGCTGCTCGAGACGGTGCACGGTATCACCTTGGTGAAGCTCGGCACAGCGCCGGAAATGGGACAAGCAGCCGAGGAGCGCGATGCGCTGGCCAGCTGGGCGGCATCGCTCTCCTTCGCGTCGCTGCATCGGTTGTGGCAATTGCTGCTCAAGGGCCATGACGAGGTCGCCCGCGCGGCGTTGCCGATCGAGGCCTGCGAAATGGCGCTGCTGCGGCTTATCCACGCATCCACCTTGCCGGATCCAGGCGAACTGGCCCGGATGATCGCCAATGGCGCGCCCGTCGCCGGGGCTGCGCTCACCGCACCGGCGTCGCGCGCGCAGGCGGTGCCGGTCGAGGCTTCGCTACCCAGCACGATCCGCGAGCTGGTCAGCTTTCTCGAAGACAAGGGCGAGCAGGGCCTTGCGGTGAAACTCACCCGCAGCGCCAGCGTCGTGCGTTTCGCCGCGCCCGAGCTGGTCCTGAGCTCGGCGCGGCCGCTTCCGGCTGACCTGATCCGCGAGCTGAACGCCGAACTGAAGCGGCTGACCGGGCGGCCCTGGAAGGTCACCGCCGAAGATACCCCGGGCGCGCCGACGATGCGTGAGGAAGAGGAAGCGAGCCGCAATGCGATGCGCGCCGCCATTCTTGAAACCCCGGTGGTGAAGGCAGCGTTTGAAGCCTTTCCCGATGCGGAATTTCCCGAAAGCGAACTCGACCGCCTGATGGCGGCACAACGGAGCACATCATGAATAGCCTCGAAGACATCATGGCCATGGCGCAGAACGTTCAGAACGAGCTGACCAAGGCGCAGGCCGGGCTCGACACCATCGAGGTCGAGGGAACGGCGGGCGGCGGCCTGGTGAAGGTAAAGGCGTCAGCCAAGGGGCGCATCATCGGCATCGATATCGATGACTCGCTGCTCGCAGCGAGCGAGAAGCAGATGCTCGAGGACCTGATCGTCGCAGCCTTCAACGACGCCAAGGCCAAGGCGGATGCGGCCTCCAGTGCAGAAATGTCCAAGATGACCAGCGGCTTGCCGCTGCCGCCTGGGTTCAAGCTGCCTTTCTGAAGCTCCGCATCAGCGCAAGCACCCGTCCCGCCCGTCATCGCGGACCACGCCGACGCCCTTGGTGAGGACATTGCCGTGACGCCGGGTAAAGCCCTGCGGGGCGATGACCGCGCGCTTCTTGGGCAGGGGCAGCACGGCTGCGATACGGCCTGCTTCGGATGGGCTGAGGCGTGAGGCGTCATGGCCGAAATAGCGCATCGAGCCGGCGTTGGCGCCGTAGGTGCCGATGCCGGTTTCGGCGACATTGAGATAAACCTCCATGATCCGCCGCTTCCCCCAGATCAACTCGATCAGGACGGTGAAATAGGCTTCGATGGCTTTACGCGGATATCCGCCACCTTGAATCAGGAAGACGTTTTTCGCGGTCTGCTGGCTGATCGTCGAGCCGCCATGGATACGGCCGCCACGGGCATTATTCAGATAGGCCTTTCCGAGCGCGGCGAAATCGAACCCGTGATGTTCGCAGAAGCGTGAGTCCTCGCCCGCGATCGCCGCGCGGGCCATGTTGGGGTCGATCTGCGAGATCGGCATCCACGCCTTTGAGATGCCGTGGCCGCTGACAACGTCGCCGAGCATGGTGAGGGTCACTGGTGGCGGTACGAAGCGGTACAGCACAACCATGAAGATCGAGATGATGAAGAAGGCGCCAATGGCCTTGAAGACCCAGCCGATCAGGCGGCGGAGGATGGAGCGGCGAGGGCGCATTGGGGCAACAGGCTCGGGTTCCAGTACGGGGCGGGTGGGAGGTACGGGCTTGGGCCCAAGCGGGACCGCGCCGGGAAACAGCGCGGCCGGGTTGACCCCGGGATCAGCTTGTGAGGTCGGCCCCCGCTCGTCGCTCATGGCATGCTTTTACGCAGAACGGCCGGAGCTGGTAAACCGGGATTGATCAGCCTGCGCACCAGCACCTGTCCCGATCACGGCCGCAGCCGCGGCGATGCCCGTTTCATAGGCGCCGTGCGCGGTGGAGAAGTGGGTCTTCGAGCAGGCCTCGCCGGCGAAGAACAGGCGGTTGTCGACCGGGGCGGCGAGCACAGCGCGCTGTGGCGCCGCGCCGACCTGGGCGTGTGAATAGGAGCCATGGATATGGGGCTCGGCGCGCCAGCGGGTGGCGGCGACGGGGGTGAGGCGGGCCAGCCAGTCGCTGCCGAGCAGAGCGACGAGCTCACCGACCGCGAAGTCTGCGGCCGCGCCTTCGCCGCCATGTTCGAGCGCCTCGGCGCAGTCGCCGCCAAAGAAGCATTCGATCACCGGCCAGCCGAACTGGCCGAGGCGATAGGCTGCGGTGCAGGCGATATGGGGGTTGCCGATGAGATGGCCGTTGCGGGGCAGCTCCTCGCCCGACACCTGGAGGAAGACCTTGTCGGCGAGGCCGAGCGGGAGCGCGGCGGCGGCCTCGTGCTTGGCGGGGAGGGGCGGATCGAACACCAGGCCCTCATCGGCGAGCACGGTCGTGGGGACGCAGATGATGACGTGGCGGGTCTCGAGGGTGCCGCGGCTGGTGTCGAGGCGGAGGGTGGGGCTGCGATGATCGATGCGGGTGACCTGCGTATCGAGCTGTACGGGCAGGCCCTGGGCGTGGCGGGCGATGAGGGTGCCATAGCCTTCGACGATCGACCAATTGTCCATGGTCGAGGCGTCCTCATAGGCGGCCCAGTCGTGGAGCGAGACGCGCCCGAGGGGGGCGCCGTTGGCGAAGCCGGAGATGGCGTCGATCATCGGGCGCCACGGGTCGGCTGGATCGATGAAGTCGGAGAGGGGGCGGTCCGGGCCGGGGAGAGCAGCGTGGGCTGCCTCTTCCCAGCGTTGCCATGCCTGTTGGGAGGCCTGTTGCTCCTCGGGCGGGAAGCCGAGGTTGCGCCACTGGGCGCGCCAATTGGGTGGGGTGCGGTCTATGGTGAAGCCGTAGCGCTCGGCGAGTTGGGTCCAGGGGTTGCGGCGGGCCGAGTGGAGCCAGCCGCAGCCGAGATCTAGCGGGTAGCCGCCGATGTGGACGCTGTGCGCCCGGCCGCCGATCCTCCCGCCCGCCTCCAACAGCAGGACGTCCAGCCCGGCTTCCAACAGACGCCGGGTGGCGGCGATGCCGGCGGCGCCGGCGCCGACGACGATAACGTCAGCGCCAGCCACCGAATTACGCCGCGACGAGCATCCGCTTGTCGCCGGCGAGGCGCATCATTGCCTTTTGCAGCTTCTCGAAGGCGCGGACCTCGATCTGGCGGACGCGCTCGCGCGACACGCCGTAGACCTGGCTGAGTTCCTCGAGCGTCTTGGGGTCGTCGGTCAGGCGACGCTCAGTGAGGATGTGCTTCTCGCGATCGTTGAGGTCGCTCATCGCGCTCTCGAGCATCTCGTGGCGCACATCGGCTTCCTGCGCGTCGGCGACGACAGCGTCCTGAAGGGGCGAATCGTCAGCGAGCCAATCCTGCCACTGGCCTTCGCCATCTTCACGCATCGGCACGTTGAGCGAGGTGTCCCCGCCCATCGACATGCGGCGGTTCATGCTCGTGACCTCGTCCTCGGTCACGCCGAGATCCTTGGCGATCTTGGCGAGATGCTCGGGCGAGAGATCGCCATCCTCGAACGCGTCGAGCTTGGACTTCATGCGGCGCAGGTTGAAGAACAGCTTCTTCTGGGCAGCGGTGGTGCCCATCTTCACGAGGCTCCACGAGCGCAGGATGAATTCCTGGATCGAGGCGCGGATCCACCACATCGCATAGGTGGCGAGACGGAAGCCGCGATCGGCCTCGAACTTCTTCACGCCCTGCATCAGGCCGATATTGCCCTCCGAGATGAGCTCGGACACGGGCAGGCCATAGCCGCGATAGCCCATGGCGATCTTCGCGACGAGGCGGAGATGCGAGGTAACGAGCTGCGCGGCCGCATCGGTGTCGCCATGCTCCTCGAAGCGCTTGGCGAGCATATATTCCTGCTCGGGCGCGAGGATCGGGAACTTCTTGATCTCGCTGAGATAGCGGTTGAGGCTTGCCTCTCCGCCAAGTGCAGGGATCGTCGCGGGGACGTTGCTGCGGTTTGCCATGATCAAATCTCCCTTATCCTTGGGCGTAGCCCCTGCTTGAGGCAGCATACGCGCATGAACCTATACGTAGAGTGTATCGAACAGTTCCTGCATGTCCGCCGGCATTTCGCTATCAAACGCCAAAGCGGTACTTGTTACAGGATGAATGAACCCGAGCCGGGCGGCGTGCAATGCCTGGCGCCGGAAATGCAAGGTTTCCAAAACCTGCCTATGGACTGGCTTTGTTCTACCATAAACCGGGTCTCCAAGCAAGGGATTTCCGAGTGAAGCCATGTGGACGCGCACCTGATGGGTGCGGCCGGTCTCCAGTCGGCACTCGACCAGGGCGGCCTCTTTGAGCCGCTCCAGGGTCTTGTAATGAGTCACCGCGCGCTTGCCGTTCCGCACGATCGCGATCTTCTTGCGGTTCGACGGTGAGCGCGCGAGCGGGGCGTCGACGGTGCCTTCGGAGGGCAACGGGCGGCCCGTGACGATCGCCTTGTAGCGCCGATCGATCGTATGATCGTGGAACTGGCGGGCCAGCCCCTCATGCGCGCGATCGGTCTTGGCGGCGACCATCAGGCCTGAGGTATCCTTGTCGATGCGGTGGACGATGCCCGGCCGCGCCACGCCGCCAATGCCCGACAGATTGCCGGCGCAGTGATGGAGCAGCGCGTTGACCAGGGTCCCGTCGAGATTGCCCGCAGCGGGATGGACGACGAGCCCGGCCTGTTTATCGATCACGATCAGATGATCATCCTCGAATATGATGTTGAGCGCGATATCCTGTGCTTCGTTATGCGCCGGCGTCGGAGCCGGGACGGCGACGGTATAGACGCTGCCGGCGACCGCCTTGCGGGCGGGATCGCGGGCGAGGGCGCCGCTTGCATCGCTGACCGCGCCGCTCGACATGAGCGCCTTGAGGCGTTCCCGCGAGAGGGTCGGCACCGCGTCCGCCAGCGCACGATCGAGACGCCAGCCACCGGCCTCGTTCGAGATGCGCGCTTCAAATGTGGTAACCCCCCGGTCCATGTTTTACGGATGTGGGAATGGGGTACAAAATTTCAAGCACTCTCCTGGACGGACTGCTAGCCGACGCAAAAAATGCCCCTGATCGCGAGGTTTGCGGGCTGTTGTATGGCTCAGGCGGGCGGATCGCGGAGGCGGAGGCTTGCGCGAATGTGGCGGCGGACCCGGCGCGGAGCTTCGAGGTAGACCCGGCGGCACTGTTCGCGGCGCATCGCCGCGCGCGGAGTGGTGGCCCGGCGATACTCGGCCATTATCATTCGCATCCGAGCGGCGCGGCGGTGCCCTCCGCGCGGGACGCGGCGCAGGCGATGGGGGACGGGGCGCTGTGGCTGATCCTCACGGCGCGGGAGGGGCGGTTGTGGCGGAGTGACCGGCCCGGGGTGTTCGAGGCGGTTGGGCTGGAGGTGGAGGGGCTTTGAGCGCCGCTGTTCATAAGGCGGCGTAGCGCAGGCGCTGGATGGGTTGAATCAAGCGCGCTTGTTGGGAATGTCATGAGGGTCCGCCGATATTTTCGCAACAGGACGGATGCCGAAAATACATTTTAAATGTTATATTTCAATATGTTAATAGGATGATGTGCCCCAAGGCAACTCGGTTGGAAATGTCATGTCGCCGTGGATCATATTATCCGGATAGATCGCCATGCCATGCGGAGCCCGATGCCGTCAGCGCGACATCCACGGCGCGGTGCTGCTGATCGGGGCCACGATCGACTTCATCCTGATGCGAACGCGCCGCGGCTCGTTCCCATTGCCCTGATCTCGCACCGCTGGCGTGCGGCGGCGATCCTGCTGTAGGCGGTCGCGATGTCGAAACGATTCTTGGCGCTGAGCGCCATCGCCGCTGCCTTTCTCTCGGGCTGTGTGAGCGTGCCGCCAGATTATGGCGTGATGGCCGCGGGCTGCCCGGCGATGACCGGGGCGGGGCCGATCACCACGACCAACCCGGTGTATATCGTTGCGACGGGCCTGCCCGATTGCCGGGGCGCGAACCCGGTGCTGACGATCGGGCGGGGCACGCCCATGCCGTTCGGCGCGCCGACGCCTTATGGCGGGCCGATCCGCTATGGCGTCGCGAGCGCGCCGGTGGCGGATGCGAAGGGCAAGGCGAAGCACGCCTGGGCGCTCGGGCTGGCCGAGGAGCGGGCGTGGCGGGTGCGGCTGGCGGCGGATGTCGCTGCCTCACGGGGCAAGCGGGTGCTGCTCTATGTCCATGGCTTCAACAACACGCCGGACGCGGTGCTGAAGCGGGCGGACGAAGTGAGTGCGGCGACCGGGTTCGACGGGCCGGTGATCGCGTTCCTCTGGCCCTCGCAGCGCGCGGTGACGAAATATACCTGGGATGAGGAGAATGAGCGCTGGACCCAGCCTTATCTCGACGCGCTGCTGGCCGAGCTCGCCGGAGTTTCGGACGATGTCGTGCTGGTCGCGCATTCGATGGGCAACAGGCTCGCGATCCATGCGCTGAGCGATCTGCAGCGCAGGCACCCGGCGCTGGCCGGGCATGTGCGCACGGTGGTGCTCGCCTCGCCCGATATCGACCGCGAGATGTTCGACCGCGACCTTGCCCGCGAGGTGGTGGCGCCGGGGCGGCGGGTGACGCTCTATGCATCGCGGCTGGACCGGGCGCTGCAATCGAGCTGGCTGGTGCACGGCGCGGCGCGGGCGGGCGATGCGAATTGCAGCTATGATCTGCGGCGCGGCCGGAAGACGGGGGCGAAACGCTGTTACCCGGCGGCGCGGCCGGGGCTCGATGTGGTGGACACGAGCGAGGTCTCCCGCGGCGTGGGGCATGCCGATTTCGTCGAGGCGCCGGAGGGCGCGGCTGACCTTTGCCATGTGGTGGCGGGGCTGGCGAACCCGAAGGGGCGGGCGAAGGGCGAGGGGGCGTTCGTGCTGGTGCGCGGGGTTGTGGAGCGGGGGGATTGTGCGGCTGGGGTGGGGCGGGTGGTGCGATAGGGCCGGTGGCGGCTCAGATTGCCGAGATCGATGCAATGAATCAGAAATTTCGTTGCATCAGGAATCACTTATTTCAATATCTTAGCCAGCGATCCTTTTTGGCCTGCTCAATACCATTATTGGTAAGGGAAATGGCCGCTTTATGTCGACCGAAGCTATCCCTACGTTGAAATAGCAACTTCGGGTACAATGCTGCCGAGATGGTTATATCCAAGTCAGAAGGCGTGACTCCCACCGAACGGCTGCTCGCAGGATTATGTGATCAGACGTTCTTGCGGCTTTGGAGCTACCCCAACCCCTGTCGTGATGACGGAAAAGAACTGTGCGACCTCATTGTCGTCTTTGAGAATGATGTGCTGATTTTTTTCGACAGGGAGAATCGCAGGTTTGATGACAACCCCTCGAATATGGGTTTGGCGTGGAAGCGTTGGCGGAAAGAAGTTATAGATAAGCAAGTAGCAACCGCTCATGGCGCAGAGCGGTATATCAGGGCTGGCCGATCAATATATCTGGATAGCAAGAAGGCTCAGCCATTTCCTATTCCCATTGATCACGGCAAGGCACGCTTTCACAAGATCATCGTAGCACATGGAGCTAGGGAAGCTTGTAAAGCTTCCTCCTCGAAGAACGTATCGGGAAGCTTGGCGATTTGCTACCAGCCAATGAGCGCGGGGATATTTGATCAGCCTTTCTTTGTGGAAGTTGATCGAGAGAATCCTGTCCATGTTCTCGATACTGAAAACTTAGAAATCGCCTTAAACGAACTCGATACGATTTTCGATTTTACGGCTTACCTGGATGCGAAGATTGAAGCGATTCAACGCCATCAGTGTCTTACATATTGCGGTGAAGAGGACGTAATTGCGCATTATTTCTTAAATTTCGATGATACCAAAAATCGTCATATGATCGGAGCGCACGATCACTTTGACAGCGTTCACATAGGCGAGGGGGAATGGGCGGATTTTGAGCAGAGCGAACCGTATTTGCGACGCAAGGAAGCCAATAAAAGTTCATATTTTTGGGATCGTCTGCTTCAGATTACCTCAACCAATGCACTTAAAGGCACTTTAGGAGGAAACAGTCAGCCGTTCCACGGCAAAAGTGCGCTTCATTTCATGGCAATGGAGCCTCGCTTTTCTCGGCGCGGCTTATCCGACCATATGCTCCAGTCGATAAGGAATTTTCCCGAAACCGACGCCCCCCTTGTTCGCAACGTGTCGCTGATGCCCTCTTTCTATGAAGGCACCGTCTATGTATTTTTGCAGCTCAAGGCATTGGGTCAGGCGCGCACCTTCGAAGAGCGTCGAGAAGTTCGAACAAGTATGCTTGAGGTAGCATGTGCGGCCGCGAAGCTAAAATTTCCTGATATTAGGCGAGTTATAGGCATTGCAATCGATGCGCCTAAGTTCGCTAGAGAAAGCAATTCAGAGGATATGCTCCTGATGGAGTTTGAGGATTGGAATGCTGAACGGAAAGCCTATTATGAAGAGGCAAATAAGGAACTGAGGTTCTTTTTCACTCCACAGATGCAGATGACCAATCGCACGGTTTCAGAATTCCCGCGCCTTCCGGCGGGAGCGACCCGGACTTCAAAACGCGTCAAGGTTGGACGAAACGACCTGTGTCCATGCGGGTCAGGTCGAAAATCAAAAAGATGCTGTGGTCGCTAGATCGACCTCGTACTCCGCCGTCTAAAAAACCGGTGCCGCGCGCGATGCGATAGCCGCACCAATCGATAGAGGCCTGGGCGTTATCAGGATTTCGCGGGTTGACCGCGAGAGATGCTCAAAAATGCGACTAGCTCAGCGCACACGTTTGGGCGGCTTCACTTTCGTCACTGCATCCATCGTCTCGCGTTCTGTCATGAAGAAATATTCGCCGGACGCGAGCGCGGTTGCGTTGGCGAGGGCCCATTCGAGTGCGGCCGCCTCGCGGGCCAAAGCTTCGTCCTGGCTCGGCCACCGTTGGGTCGCCAGCATCCGGAAGCGCAGTCCAAAGATCTTCGCAAAATGATGATCATTCAGATCTCGCAGGCGGCGGTCTGTGTCACCTGACACGCCTATCTTCACTAGCCTGGTCCCGGCGGGCGCCGGGGTTTTAGCCAGCAGATCCGCATCCTCGCACACCGCAAGATAGGTGGTGTGCATGGGTTCTCGAAGCGCATAGGCCACTTGTCGCATCTCGTGGCCATAGACGGCAACCTCGCGGAGCGGGTATTGCCGGATCAGACGCTTCTCCTCCTCTGTCAATTCAACTATGCCGCGCGTCGCTTCCCATGACGTTGAGCGTGCATGCGGAAGCGCTTCGCGGGTCCAGGGCGGGCTGACGAACTCCCATGCCCGGCTGTTCGCAAGGCCGAATTGCCAGCGTGCCCTGCCCCATAGCTCCAGCATATCCCTCACCGCTTCGGGCGCTATATGGGTATCGTGAGCAGCTTTCTCTGGTTGAACCTCGACTATACCGAGAACGCGCGCCACGTCCTCCGGCGCGATCGTGAACCTGCCGTCCTTCCCTTCAATCGCTTCGGCGTGCTGGCTGCAGAAATAGACGATGTAGATCGGCCTGCCACCCATCTGCTCAAGAATCTGATCGCGTGTTGCTTCATGGGTGAACCCAGTCATACCCCATTCCAGGGGGTCGAAGCCCCAGGTGCGGGTGGCGTAGATGCGGCTGAAGTCGATTTCGGGCGCAATCGGCTGCTCAAACGCTAGCGCGGCTACCGACGCCCAGTCGAACTCGAACACGCTTTGTTGCTCTGCTTCAATGTCAATCGGTCCATAGACTTGGCGAATGAACTCGACCGCACCTTCGGGCGGGCGGCGTGTACCGGCGATGCAGAGGATCGACGTCAGGCACGGCAGTCCTTGATCGTGCGTATAGTTGAGCACTTCCCAGAGATGCTTGCCTAAGCCACGACCTTGCGGGTGGGACCAGCTGACCGCGCGTGCCAGTTCAGGATAGGTCGTGCGCTGACGACCCAGGGCCTGAATGGCCAAGAGGCGCGCGATGTCCCTCTGGAAAGCGGTGATCATCTTTGACGATTGTCCGATATCAGCTCGGCAACGGCGAAGGGCATAAGACCATCTAATTGCTCGAGGCTCACTGCGCTTGCACAGTAAAATGCACTGTCGCCGAATTCGTCGCCGAAATTCCGGGCATTCAGGATTTATTCGCCTCCCAGCGGTTCATATGGGTAAATTGCATCCGCGCTTCCTTTGAGGAATCGACCGGTGGTGGGAAGGAGAGCAAGCGCCACACGCGTCGCCGGATCCAGATTGAGCAGTATTCCATTCATCCCGGCACGCTCTCGGATCCGCGAAGGCGTCGGCGGTATCATATCTTCTAGTAATTCCTTGATTATCCCATCCAGCCGTTCGAGACCCAACGCGGAAGGGAGGACGTGTCGTTCGATCACCTCCAACAGGAGACGGTTAAAGCGGCCGCGATCCCTCGCTGTCACTCCAGCAGCAGTGAGCTGAAGCCGACCCTGCGGTTCGACGACCCAGCGGACCCTCCTTAAGAATTTCAGATAATCGGTAATGCGCGCGTCGGACACCGTTCGCGCAGTCCCCGTATCCAGCACGAAGGCTGGGTGATCGCGGACGGCGGCCATTAGCCCCGCAACTTCACCCCGATCATGGATGAGCGTGAGCAGTTCGAACGTTCGACCGTATACTGTCCTGGATGACGCGATCGGACTGAAACCTTCCGTCACGACCGGCGGTGCCTCTATGATGACTCTAGCGCCCATCTCGCCCGCAGCAACGGGCTGCTGTAGAGGTTCACCCGCGGCGCTAACGATGCGCCGAGTCGCGTCTTGGAAGAGCTTGGCATAGGTCACGCCACCCGCTCGGCGATCGATGCGTTGGTCCTTGCCGCGAAGCGGTGCCTCCAATGCTCGCAGCAGCGCGTCGGAGAAGTCGGCATTGTAGGCCCAAGATTCACCCGTCGCCATCATGGCGTAGCTCCGGTCGCGGATCGGATCGAGAATCGGGACGGCCCGTCCCACGTGACAGGTGTCGAGTATCAGGATCACCGCACCGCAGGGGATGCGAGCGATCGTCTCGAAAAGCTGCGACAAGGGCAGCGTGGTGTCTTCGCCGTCCTCCACCTTCAAGATGAGCTCAAGATCCTCGGCTCCACGGCTAACGCTATGACCGAGAAAGTGGAAGACGACCTCCGTGTCATGCGTGACACGTCGATAGTCGGCTAATTCCGCAAGCAGCTGACCCCGGGAAGGGTTTAACTTCGGAACCGGCATATCCTCTCGATTCGAAAGGCTTCGGAATCCAAAAGTGTCCGCGTTGAAGATCTTGGTCCAACGATCCGTGATAGAGCGGACGCGCTGCTGAGAGGGCTTGTCACGTCCTCTCGCCTGCCAACCTCCGACGACGACAGCGCGGCGATCAACCATTATGAACCGTCAGATCCATCCAGAGCTCCCTGGATGACCGCTTCGGTCGCCGGAAGGATCAGCTCCTTCGCGAGACCCTTGATGCGGACTTGCAGCTTTGTTTGCTTCTCATCGCCCTTATCTTCGGTCGAACGACGTGCGACCCTCACAAGCTCATTGATTCCGAAAACCGCGGCCTTAGCGTAGATTTTAATCATGCCCGGCTCGCCCGCGAGATGGAGAAGCCAGTGGATGACAGCTAAATCGCCTTGCGCCCCCGCTGGAGGGGCAACTTCGGCGGCTACCGGTTTCGTTACCTTGGCAGACACAGCGATCTTGTCCAGCTCGGCCTGAATGTTCTCTCTCAGCGCCCGCATGTCGACGCCGCGGGCTGCGACACCTTGCGAGTCGAGCTCGATTTGCAATTCCACCTAGAACCTCCGCAGCAATGAACACACATGCTAGAGCATGAACGCCCGGCGACAATGACAATAAGGTCCAAGATGGCGAGATCCGACTGCGAATGCTATTCCGGCCCATGGCCTTCGGCGTTTTCATCCATCGCTCCGACTCGATCTACGACGACAGCCCCGCTGAGCGTTATCAGTTCCCCAGCATGTATCTCGGCCGCGCCGAACCCTTTATCGGCGATTGGATCCTCTACTACGAGCCCCGCAAGGTTGCCGAGACGCGCGGCTATTTCGCTGTCGCCAAGATCCAGCACATCCTTCCCGATCCAAGCGCGCCGGGGATGTATCTCGCGCTGATCGAAGCTGGCAGCTATCTCGATTTCCCCAACCCGGTGCCGTTCAGCGATGCCGAGGGCCCGATCGAGCGCGGTTTGTTGAATGAGGCCGGGGTGATCTCCGGTCGCGCGCAATCGGCGGTTCGGCCGATTTCGCCTGCCGACTTCAATCGGATCGTCGAACAGGGTCTGGCGGGGGACGACACCCTGTTGCCGCGCGTCGATGATCCTGTGCTCGACAATCTTGTGCAGGAGGAGCGATCACCCTTTGCGTTCGAGCAGGAGCGGGATCGCGTCGGCTATTTCGGGTCGCGCATCGTTCGGGACCGGATCTTTCGCCGTGTCGTGCTGCGCGCTTATGATGCGCGGTGTGCGATCACCGGGTTGAAGCTGATCAACGGCGGCGGGCGGGCTGAAGTTCAGGCGGCGCATATTCGGCCGGTCGAGGCGAGCGGGCCGGATATCATCAACAACGGCCTCGCGCTTTCAGGCACCGTGCACTGGATGTTCGACCGGGGGCTGATCAGCCTGGCGGATGACCTGCAGATTCTGGTTTCGCGGCAGATCAATGATCCTGAGGGGGTGCGGGGGATGATCAACAAGAGTGGTTATGCCCTGCCCCCGGTGCGGGCGGCGGATCGGCCGCATCCGCATTTTCTGGAGTGGCATCGGGAGCATTGCTTCAAGGTGTGAGCTGCCTCACCGGCAGCTCATGCGGCCCGATGGACCCCGGAACTAGTCCGGGGTGACGGTGGGTTTGGGGGCGCTATCGGATCGGTGCCAACCGTCGCTCCCGATTGCCGGTATCCTACGGATCGTGCGCTAGCGTTCGACCCGCATGGTCGCAACCGGCCTCGTCTCGTCTTCCTCGTTCCGGTTCCGGCCGGTCTGGAAAGAGAGGTCGAGGTCGACCAGCTCCTGCGCCTCGCTCGGGCGCGCGAAGTTGCGCTGGAGGCGGATGAGCACATGGCCGGGACCGTTGGGGTTGATGCGGTCTGCGTCATAGCCGTTGATGCGCACGCGATACGGGCCGGCGGGGGCGCGATGGACGGCGTATTCCTCCGGTCCATAGCCATCGGTCATGTCGTTGGAGATCTGTCCGCCCGCGCTGCTCAGTTTGTTCGAGTACATGACACGCTCGCCATTGGGCTCGTCGACCCACAGATCGATGTCGGCATCGTCGGCGGTCCATTCGATCACGATGCGCGCGTCAGTGTCGGTCAGGCCGACGAGCCGGCGGTCGAGCGCCCAATGCCCGCCCGCCGCCTGGATTTGCGGAATGAGCGCGTTCGCCTCCATCAGGGCGACCACCTCGAACCCGTCAAAGTCGCTGGACGCCGGGTTGAGCGCTGCGTCGACGAGGAGCTGGAAGGCGCGCTCCAGGTCGGCGCGGCCGGCCCGGCCCGCAGCACGCCCGCGCGCCGCGAGTGCCAAAGCGAGGTCGCGACTGGGCTGGGGCCGGAACTGAACATTGGCGGCGGCGAGATGCTCGGTGAGCTCGACCGCGCGGGCGAAGGCGCGGTCGCGCTCGAGCCGGAAGGCGACGATCTGGCGCGTTTCGTCGTCGCTGGTCGGGAGCTCCAGCGCGGAAAGGAGAAGGAGCGAGGCAGTGGCCGCATCGCCCTTGAGCCGGAACCACTCGGCGGTGTCGAGATAGAAGGTCGGGACGGAACCGAACTGGCGTTCCTGCTCTGCCAGCACGGCCAGCCGCCTGGCGGGCCCAGCAGCGTCAAGCGCGACGATATAGGGCCGCTTGGCGATCAGGTCTGCCATGTCGAGCTTGATGGCAGCCGGGGGCGGCTCGTGTGTGGGCAGCGGCAGGTCGCGCCGAGCGCCGGTGACGACGAGGTCTGCGGTACCATCGTCGTCGGCAGCGATGCGCTGGAGGGGCGCCGCTGCGATCGACGGCGGTGTCAGGGCCGGCGGCTGGCCCGGCTCGGGCGGTGGAGGCGGGGGCGGCGGAGGTGGAGGTGGCGGCGGCGCAGATGGCCCCCCCTCGTCGAGGCCCGCGCGCTTCACCTGGGCACGGGTGAGCGGCGCGAAGCGCTTGCTCCACCAGTCCCGGCGGTCGCGCCATTGTTTGACCACGAAGGCGAGCCGCTCTTGCCGAGAGTCTCGACTCTCCTTGTCCTGGTCGCGCTTGGCCTCGCGATATTGCGCCAGCCATTCCTTGTCGAAGCCCGCCGGCGGGGTCAGGTCCGCGCGTAGATATTGGTCGGGGCGCTCCAGCACCAGGAACGACATGCCCGGACCGGCGACCTGGTAGCGCCGCGCGGTTTCCGCCATCGCTGCGTGCCGGGCGGGGTCGTCGGCGAGCTCCGCCACGCGGCCTGCAGCCCAGAGCGCGGCCGGCGCTTCGGCCGCGACCGACGTGCCGGCCGGCGCGTAGTGCCGCTCGTGGCCGTTGCTCAGGCGCACGGTGACGCCGCCCGCCGGCATCGGCCCGACGATCAGCCACCGGCCTCCGCCTGCCGGCAGCGCGCGCGTGTCGATCCGCTGTCCGGCAGCATCGCGGACCGATATGGGAGCGGCCTCGCGCGCGGCGAGGGTGGCAACCGCCCCGGCCTCGCCGCCCGCGGCCAATCGCACGACAGTGCCGCCCGTGTGCTGCGTCAGTCGGCCGAGCCGCGCGCCGTCACTCCCGGACGCGGCGGTGAGCGCAACGAGTCGGCAATCGGGTGCAAAGGCCGCCCCACGGTCGATCGTGACGTTTCCGTCGAACACCAGCACGCATTGGCTGGCCGCGGGCAGCGCCAGCGCGTCGAGTCCGGCGAGCGAGGTGCCGCCACGATAGGTGACGCGGGCGAGCGCCGCCCTGAGCGCTGCGACGTTGCCCAGCGTCGCGACTTGCGGCCGGTCGCTCGCGAAGGTGACGAGGTCGATCGCTGCGGGCGCTGTCCGTTCGGCGAGGCGCGCCAGCACTTCGACCTCCAGATCAGTGCGGTCGCTGCCGTGCGAGAGCGAGCGGTCCCAGTAGATGCGCAGCCGGCCACCGCGCGACGGCGGCTTCGGCTCGCCCGCCGCCCCGTCGCTGATCACGAAAAAGGCCTGCCCGCTCGGATGGCGCGCGACGACCAGCGGCCCTGCCAGCGTGCCGCCCGTGACGGTCAGCCCCTCGCGGATCGCCGCCTTGCCAAGCACTGCCTGCCCGCGCCAGCCGCCGCCGCTCCGCGCCAGGCCAAGCTGCTGGCTGGCAAAGCGGACGGCGGGCGCGGCGGCATAGCCGTCGGCGGTAACGTTCACCGTCACCCGCCCGATCGCGGCATCGCGGGCGAACGGCAGGACAAGGCCGACGGCCGGATCGAACGCGGCCACGAAAGTGAGGCGGAAGCGGCGAGGATGTTCGGAATCGATCGGGAAGATGCGCGTCGTGAATCGGTTTCCGACGATCTCCGCCAGCCCCGGATCGATTCCCTGACGCACCTCGTCCTCATAGACGTTACGCGCCTTGGGCGCCTCGAGCAGCTGGCCGGGGATCATCTTGCCGCCGACGTCGAGCGCATAGCCGGTGACGACCGCGTCGGCCGGAAGCGTGAGCGCGAGGTTCGCCTCATAGCTGTCGGCGTCGTCCGAGCCGATCAGCATCTCCACTGTGACGTCGGCGGTGCGGCCGACGAGGTGCGCGCGGACGTCGAGCGCATCGATGCGGAGATGGGCCGCGGGCCCGTCGTCACGCCGGATACCGCGCTCGGCCTCGGTCAGAGTTGGGTTGCTCTGCGCCCAGGCAGCAGAAGACAGGGTGACGATGGCGACCGCCAGTACCAAAAAACGCGACACCGCCTTCTCCCCTTTGCCCGTCGGCGAGAGTGGCAAGCTTTGCGCTCGGGAGCAACCGGGCGTGCGGTCGCGGCTCAGAGCGGGCGCTCGAAGGACGTGGCGGACTGAGCGCGGTTAGTTCCGGGCGGCCGAAGAGGCGGTGTCAATTTTGAAGCGCACCCGAAGTCCAGGATGTGAATGACACATCCTCAGACCGACAGCTTCGCATCCCCCTCGAGCACCCGCTGCTCCAGCTTCGGCGGCGTGCCCGGCCGCCACAGGCGTGCCTGGTGCGATACGCGGTAGCGCAGCGGGCCGCCGTCCGGCGTGGTGGCGCGGGTGACGGGGCGGACGATGCAGACGAATTCGGTTTCGATCGCATCGGGTCCGGCGGTGACCACTGCATAGCCGTGCCCGGCCATGTCGACGAATTCGAGATGCGGCGCGACGTCCGGATTGGTCAGCGCGCGGGCCTTGGCGATGTCGCCGCTCGCCGCATATTCGAGCGCCGCACGCACCCCGCGCTTGATCGTCAGGTTGATCGTGTGCTCGGGCTCCGCCCCCGGTGTTTTCCGCACGTACAGCGGGCGCGTGGGGGATTCCTTGAAATATTCTGCGGCTTCGCCCAGGCCGGGCGCTGAGATCGAGCCGGTGATGAAGCTGAGCCCTACGGGCGCGAACCCGGCGGGCGGCAGCGCCGGCGCAGCATAGCCGGCCCAGAAGCTGTGGCGATCGCCCGAGACGGTGACGAAGCCCGATACCTTGTGATCTCGGACGGTGTTGTAGATCTCGGCGCGCTCGTTGAACGCCCCACTGAAATCGCCGCTGCCGAAGGTTCCATAATCTTTGCCCATCCAGGTTGCCTTGATGAGGCCGGCGGGCAGGTTCTGCGGATCGGTCCGCATGTCGAGCGTGCCGTTGGTCGCGCCCCAGATCTTCCAGGTTGCGGTGGACCTCGTCAGGCGCTGCTTGAGCCACGCCTTCTGCTCGCGACCGAGCGCGCTGTAGGGGGGCTCGTCCTTGCGGAAATTGGGGATGGTCTTGTCGCCGATCGAGATGGTCGCGGGGGGATTGCCGCCGGCGTAATCCTTTCCGCCGTCGACGATCTCCATCCACTCCTGCGGGAGGACCGGATAGTCTCCGGAATCGAGCGCCGCCGCCTCGGGCCGGTCGTTCGGGTCAGCCGCCTTGTAGCTGTGCAGATCGGTCAGGATCAGGTCGACATGCCGGCCGTAGCGCAGGGCGCGATACGACGTCATGCTGTGCACGGCGGTGCGGTTGTTGGGCTCGGTGCCGAAGCCATGATCGTCGAACGTCTCGATCGGCGCCTTCGTAACCACGGGCGGGCGGAACTGGTCGAGCCCGACGCCGGATGACTTACGGACACGCGACGGGATATATTCCCACCAGGCCTGATTGGCGGCGACGCGGAGCGGCTGCGCCGGCTCGACCTTGCCGCCATATTTGATGAAGCTCTGCCAACCCTGCCACGAGAATTCGTGATTGTCGCCGATGCACACGAAGGGGAAATGCGCCCGTGCGTCCTGTATGTCGGGATCGTTGATATGCGCGCGGTAGACGTGGCGGTATCCGGCCAGATTGGTCGGCACGTAGAAATTGCTGACTTTGCGCCCGTCCGGGATGCGGCCGAGATCATAGACAGTGCGCGCATAGCGATGCGGCACTTCTTCCGGATATTCGACGAGTTCATAGATGAAGTCGCCGAGATGGAGCACGAAGCCGAGCTTGCGGTCGGCGGGGGCGTGCTCGTCCTCCCAGATCATCCGGCGATAGGCGTTCTGCGCGCCTTCGTTGACGCTGTTGCACGAGACGAAGGCGAAGCGGACGGGGCGGCGATCGGTGGCGCGCGGGGCGGTGATCGTGCGCCCGACGCGGCTGCCGATGCCGGTGTCATCCGTGAAGCGGTACCAGTAGGTGGTGGCCGGCAAGAGGCCGCCGACAAGCGCGCGGCAGGTCCAGTCGGCCGCCGCAAGCACCGGCACGCGTGCGGTGGCGACGACGCGGCGGAAATGCGCGTCGCGCGCGACCTCCACTGTCAGCGTGTGGCGTTCGCCTTGGTCGAAGGGGCGCCTGGTCCACAATATGATGCTGTGCTCGTCCGGATCGCCGGACGCGACGCCCTGCGGATAGAGGGCGCGGTTCTCGTGCCAGGTGATCCGCGACGGCATGGCCGCTGATCGCGTCGCCCAGATGCCGGTGACTCCGAGAGCCGTGGCGCCTGCCAGAAACTGCCGTCGATCCATGTCGCGCTCCCGGGGGTTATCGATGGCGATAGTCTCGTGGCGATGGCGCGAGGTCAAGGTAAGTGGCGGTCCTTGTAAACGCCTCTTATGATGTAGAAAATATGACCTGTAAGGAGGGTGTAAGGTGGCGCGTAAAGATTTCGACCCATCTGTGGTTCAGGCGGATGGACGTCCGGCATCGCGGGCGAGGCTGTTCGATCCGGCAACGGGCGGACCGTGGCGGGGGTCTGTTGCCGGACTGGATTTGAACGGGGCAGTCACCGTGCTGGCTTATGGCACCGATGAGACGGGCGTGGGGCCGCGGCTTCATGTGCACCCGTATGATGAGACATTCGTCGTGATCGAAGGCCGGGCGCGTTTCTACGTCGGCGATACGGTGCTCGATGTTTCTGCAGGAGAGGTCGTGCTCGGCCCTGCGGGCGTTCCGCACAAGTTCGAGAATCTCGGGCCGGGGCGGCTGCAGACGATCGATATCCACCACTCGCCGGAGTGGATTCAGACTGACCTGGAATAGGGGCTTTCCGGAGTGATGCGCGAACGTCTCGATAACCAAATGCGGCCATGATGGGGGCTGCAAGCTTCGCCTCCCCCGGGCGAGACCGGCATGTGGCGTGTCACAGCCAGTTCAGGACAAGTGCCGTTGCGTATCGTTGGTCGAGGCTCAGGTTCCATCGTTCCCGGCAAGTCCGCTGCGATCCAGACCGTTCCGGCAAAACCGTTGGCGGCGGAGGTATCCCGACGCCCGGGCAAGCTGTTCCCGGGCACCTCCCTCAGGATGGAAGCAGCTGTCTTTCTGCTGCTCATCATGACCTTTGCTGCGGTGCTCGGCGAGAATGCCATTACGCGGCAGAGAACGACATTTACCCCGATGAGCGGCAATTTCGTACCTTATGTTTATGGCGACAGCGACAATGCCGGCGCAACGAGCATTTCGATGAATCCCACCCAGCTGTCCTGGACATGCACGCTGCGCGCCGGCGCTACCTTTCTCTATTGCGCCTATGGGATGCAGTTCAACAGGGCCGACCCTGCCAAGGGTCGCGATTTTTCACATTATGGATCCGGCATCCTGCGGCTCAGATATCATGGCGCGCCCGGACGGCTGAAGCTGATCCTGAAAAACTATGATCCAGCTTACAGCCGCATAGGGGCGGGCGACAGCAACAAACCCAACATCGTCGAATTCGGCGTCGTCGATGGCGAGAACGAAATCCACTTCACGCGGGACCAGTTCAGTGTCGAACAATGGTGGGCAACCAGCCATCCTCTGTCGCCCGAAAAGGCCAAGCCGGAGTTCGGCAATGTGGTCGCCATCGACATAATGTCGGGCAGCGGCGCGAAGCCCCAGACCTTCAGCGTCGCTGTGCACAGCATCGCGTTCGAGGGTGCTTTTCTGTCATCGGCCCAGTGGTATCTCGTGATCATCAGCGTCTGGCTCGTGCTGGCCGCAATCGTGCTGATCTACCGTGTGTTTCGCGTCAGGCGCGGCTATGAAGAGCGCCAGCAGCGACAGGCGGCCGAAAGCCGCGAAATTGCTATGGCCCGCGCGATGGCCGAGGCGGCGAGCGCAGCCAAATCCCAGTTCCTCGCCAATATGAGCCACGAGCTCAGGACGCCGCTCAATGCGATTATCGGTTATGCGCAGTTGCTGAGAAGCGACAATCTCTCCGCGGGGCAGTTATCGGCTGTCCAGACGATCAATCAGAGCGGGGAACATCTGCTGGCAATGATCACCGACCTGCTCGATCTCTCGAAGGTCGAGGCAGGTCGGCTCGAATTGCTGGCCGCCCCCTTTGATGTCCGCGCCTGTGTCGAGCATGTCGCGCAGATGATCCGGCTGCGCGCCGAGGAAAAGGATTTGCGCTTCATCGTCGAGGTCAGCGATGACGTGCCGCACCATCTCGTCGGCGACCATAAGCGGATCCGGCAGGTGCTGATCAACCTGCTGGGGAATGCGATCAAGTTCACAACCGTGGGCGAAGTGCGGCTGGAGGTGTCGACGGTGTCCCGGGACGGGGGCGATGTGCGCCTGCGCTTCGACGTGCTGGACACAGGCGGCGGAATCCGGAGCGATCAGCTCGACCTTATTTTTCGGCCATTCGAACAGGTCGGCAGCGCAACCGAGCGCAGCGGCGGCACTGGCCTCGGCCTGAGCATCACCCGCCAGATCGTTGACGTGATGGGAGGGCAGATCGAGGTGGAGAGCGCCGTGGGCGAGGGCAGCCGCTTCCGGGTGGAAGCAAGCTTCCCGCTCGCCGCGATCGGCCTACCGGCGCCCGGGTCAGGTTCAGCGGCTGGCAAGTGCGAGATACTGGTCGTCGACGATGTCGCGGCCAATCGAGCGACGTTGCGGGACACGCTCGAAGGCTGGGGATACAGGGTTCGCGAAGCCGCTGACGGACCGGAGGCGGTCGAGGTCGTAGCAGCGACAGCGCCCGACCTGATCCTGATCGACCTCAAAATGCCGGCGCCCGAGGGATTGGACGCGGTACGGCACCTGCGGAACTGCGAGGCGCTGCTAATCCCGATTATGGCCCTTGCCGCCAACCCGACCACGGAGACGGAAGCCGAGGCGCGCGCCGCAGGCGCTGACCGACTGCTGGCAATGCCGATCGAAGTGACGCAGCTGCGTGCTTGTGTCGAGGATCTTGTTCGTGCCGGGAAGGGAGAGTGCGGAAAGGAGGATGAGGGTGCCGTTGATGCGCACCCCATGGCCATTCCCCCGGCGGACCAGATGGCGCGGCTCCTGGCCCTCGCCCGTGGCGGCAATATGCGCGGGGTCCGAGCGGAGGCATCGGCGATTCTGGGTCTCGATCCGCAATATTGTGTTTTCGTCGGGCGGCTGGAGACGCTGGCCGCCGCGTATCAATCTTCCGCGGTGCTGCGGTTTGTGGAGCAACATATGCACCACGAAGAAGCCGCATGACGCGCCATGTCCGGTCGAAGGCGGCTCCCTGATTTGAGGCAAAGGCGCTGCAGTTCGCTGGTTTCCTCGAGATCGTAGAGGCGGACGGCGACATAGGGCCACTCGCTGCGCGCGCACCGGCCCCGACGTGCGTCGATGGCGGTTGACGGTTCGTCGGTGCCGAGGGCGGTTGATGGATTTCTCCCGGGACCTCGTCGAAACCGCCGCGCGCCAGACCCGAGCGCGGCCTAACTCGGTCCGGCGGCGCCGTTTGATGGTCGCCGCACACACCGGCAACGCCGGACCGACCCAGGAGTATCCGTCATGTCGACCATCTTCATCCGCACCGCATTCCTGCTCGGGATCTGTCTCGTCACCACGCCGGCCACGGCCGGACAGGAGGCCGCGCGCGCGACCGTCCGCGTCAACGATCTCAATCTTGCCACCACAGCCGGCGAGCGCACGCTCCGTCGCCGCATCGAGCACGCCGCGACGCTTGTGTGCGGCGAGCCAGACACTCGCGATCTCGCCAGAGATGCGCCGGTCCGTGCCTGCCGGAACCGGGCCATCAAGCGTGTCGCGCCGCAGATCGAAGTGGCGATCGCCGGCGCGCGCAGTGCGCAGTCCTACGCAATGGCCGGCGCACTGGTCGCGCCCGGCGCTCGATAACCGAACCCTTTCATCGCATTACCACTCGTTTTTCGCCTCCGGGACGACCTCCCGGAGGCACGCTCGTGCCGGCGTCAGCCGCGTCCGATCAGCGCCCGCGCTTTTGCGAGGTAGCTTCGTCCGATCCGAACCTCATGATCGTCGGCCAGGACTGCGTGCCAGGTGCCCAGGCCGTCATGGCGAAGCCTGGCGATGAAGTCCCGCCGGACGATCGCCGATCGATGCAGGCGGATGAACAGCGCCGGATCGAGCCGCTGCTCGAGCGCGCTGATCGTCTGGTGCAGCATGAAGCTGCGCTTGCCGAGGTGGAGCCGCATATAATCCCGCTCCGCCTCGATGCGATCGATATCGCGCGCGGCGATGCGGATCACCTCGGAGCGATGCGGCACCCAGAATTCCTCGATCCACGCGGGCGCGGTGGTTGACGCTGACAGTGGCGGGGGCGCGGGCACGCGCCGCAGTTCCGCGACGCGGGCGATTGCCCTGGCCAGCTGATCCGGGCCGACCGGCTTCAGCAGATAGCCCACCGCCGCAACGTCGAATGCCGCCACCGCGAACTGATCGAACGCGGTGCAGAAGATGACCGCCGGGCGGCCCGCCTTGCCCTCCAGCGCGCGCGCCACGCCGATACCGTCGAGCCCCGGCATCGCGATATCGAGCAGCACCAGTTCGGGGGACAGGGCCTCGATCAGGCGCAGCGCGGCCTCGCCATCCGATGCCGTGCCGACCAACTGGATGGACGGCATAGGTGCTGTGAGGATCTGCAGCCGCTCGATCGCGAGCGGTTCGTCGTCGACGATCAACGTGCGGAGTGCGGTATCAGCAGCCATCATAAACCAGCGGCAAGGTGAGGGTTACGGCAAAGCCCCCAGCCGGTCGGGGCCCCCAGCGGCAGGTGGCTAGATCGCCGAAACGGGCAGTCAGACGGTCGCGGACATTGCGCAGCCCGACTCCCGTACTGGCATCTCCCAAGGTGGCGTCGATCGCATCGCCATCATCTTCCACCGCGATCGATAGCCCGTTCGCGTCCTGCCACGCAGCGATCCGGATCGTCACGGCGCGGCGTGAGCGGGAGACGGCGTATTTCACGGCATTCTCGACGAGCGGCTGCAGGATCAGCCCCGGTACGCACGCAGCGGCAAGCGCGTCGTCCATGTCGACCGAGACGAGCAGCCTGTCGGGGAAACGGACCCGCTCGATATCGAGATACAGGCGCTGCAGCCTGATCTCCTCGGCCAGGGGAACGTCTTCAGTCGGATCGCCGGTCAGGCTCGTCCGGAAGAAGGTCGCGAGATTGATGATCATCTGCTCGGCCTGCTTGTTCCTGCCGGCCAGCACGAGCGACGATAGCGAGTTCAGCGTGTTGAACAGGAAATGCGGATTGACCTGATACCGCAGCGCGCGGAGCTCGGCCGATTGGGCGGCCGCGCGGAGATCGGCCGTCCGGCGCTCGAGCGCGCCGATCTCGGCCGCATAGGACAAAGCGAGATAGAGCGTGGCCCAGGCGATGAAGAAGAAATAGCCATTGCCTGCCTGGTCCGCGATCGACTGAAGCGGGGTCATATCGTCTTCGGCCTTGGATGGCATCGTACCCACCATCACCGGCTTCGGGGCCGGCGGCGTTCCCGGCAGACGAGGCCGGGTGGGCAGGGTTTGCATGGTGTCCTTAGACCAGTGCCAGCTCATCGGTTCGCCGTCATGAACATGCGAGAACATGAACCAGTTGAACGAGGAGTAGAGAATGGCGGCCGGGGCAGCGAGCACGAGCGCGAGTCCGATACTCTTTCCCAGCTTCCCGGGAGGCACGCGGCGCATCATGCGATAGAAAATCACGGTCACGCCGGCGCTGCCAAGCGACACGATCGCGCGCGTGCCGAGCATCGTCATCTGATGGCCCTGATACACGAAGACAGACCGCAGCGACCAGATCGTGAAGTAAAAGGCCCAGAAACACGCGATCGAAAGGAGCGCGGTGCGCGGCGCGAGCATGGTGACGGACTGGCGTTCAGGCGGCATTCGATCATCCTAGCGCATGAGGCCTGACCGGACATGACGTTTCATGTCGTTGGTCGAAGCAGGTCGACCGCTCACCGAAAAGCACTGACATCGCGGCCGGCGATGACCTGAGTCGGATCATCACGCATGACTGAGGATCCGAGATCATGACCCGATATTCATTTCGCCTTGCCGCCTGCCTGATGAGCACGGTCGCTTGCTCAGCTCTTGCCGGATCAGTGCAACTGCCGGCCAATATCGCTGCCGCCGCCGCTGATCCGGCCCGGGGGGCGCAAGCCGCGAACGACGCGACGCGTCACGGCCCCGAAATTCTCGCTTTCGCCGGCGTGCGAACCGGCGCGAAGGTAGTCGATCTGATCCCCGGCGGCGGATACTGGACTCAATTGCTCGCGAAAGCGGTCGGCCCGAACGGCCATGTCTATGCCATCTGGCCCGCTGAATATGTGAAGGTGGATGGCGAGGAGTCGGACGCCTATCGGAAACTGATCGGGTCGCCCGCCTATGCGAATGTCAGCGTGCTGGACCAGCCTGCCACGGCGCTGGCGGCGCCCGAAAAGGTCGACCTGATCTTCACCGCGCAGAATTATCATGACTATTTCGACAAGTTCATGGGCCCCGTCGATCCATCGACGCTCAACAAGGCTGCGTTTGCCGCGCTCAAGCCGGGCGGTATCTACCTGGTCATCGATCACGTCGCTGACGCCGGCAGCGGCCATCGCGACACGGATACGCTCCACCGTATCGATCCGGCGGCGGTGAAAGCCGAAGTGACTGCCGCGGGGTTCAAGTTCGTGGGCGCGAGCCCGCTGCTCGCCAATCCCGCGGATGATCACCGCAAGAAAGTATTCGATCCCGCCATCCGCGGGAAGACCGACCAGTTCATCTACAAGTTCCGCAAGCCCTAGACATGGATGGCGGTGGTGCCTCCCCGGGCGCTGCCGCCGCTCACCCCTCGATGTAATCCAGGTACGAGACCACGTCGTTGCTGGTCTGAAGGAACAAGTCCTCCTGGATTTCGGCGGGTTGTGCTTCGGCCGTCAGCAGCGCTTCGGCCAGGGTGCCGTAGAGGAGCGTCGTCGCGGTGCCGCTGTCGTCGAGATGGTAGAGGCGGACGGCGACGTCCTGGGAGATGGTGCGCATACGGGGAGGGTGCCTGTGTGGGGTCGGTTGGGCAAGTGTTGGGGTTCGGGCTCAGGCTGACGCCGACACGCCGTTGAACCGGCCCGCCTGGTAATCGCGAACTGCCTCGGCGATTTCCTGCGGGGTGTTCATCACGAAGGGGCCGTGGGCGACGACAGGTTCACCGATCGGGTCGGCATGGCCGTAGAGGACCAGGCTGTCCGTGGCGGAGTCGAGCTGGACGCCGTCGCCGTCGTCGTTCAGCTCGGCGAGGTGCCATTGGTCCACCGTCTCGTCGGCGACGCGGATCTGACCGCGCACGACATAAAGGAAGATCTGCCGGCCGCTCGGCGCGGGCAGGGTGACACTGCTGCCGGCGGCGAGCGCGAGCGTCGCCATGAACACGCCGGTGAGCGATTCGACGGGACCGGTTTTGCCGGCGATGCTGCCCGACACCAGGTTCAGGGACGCGCGGCCTTCATCGAGCGAGATGGTAGGGATGTCGGCGTGTTGCAGGCCGGTGTAGCGCGGCACCGTCATCTTGAGGCGGCCCGGCAGGTTCACCCAGAGCTGCAGGATCTCCATCGGGCCGCCGTCGCGTTTGAAGGCGGCGGGGGAGAGCTCGGCGTGAATCAGGCCGGAGCCGGCCGTCATCCATTGGACGCCGCCGGCTTCGATGATGCTCTCATGGCCGCCGGTGTCCGAATGGGCGAGGCTGCCCTCGAGGATGAAGGTGACCGTCTCGAAGCCACGATGCGGGTGGGGGCCGAAGGGGAGGCCCTGGTTCCCCGGCGCGTAGACCTGCGGCCCGTGATGGTTGAGGAACAGGAACGGATCGAGCTGATCGAGCCCGGCGGCCGGCAAGGGGCGGCGGGTGACCAGGTCGCGGATATCGTCCTGGATTGCGGCGTGGGTACGTTTGAGGGTTCGGGTGGTCATGTGGCTGGCCCTGCATTGTCAGCGACGGTCTTGGCGATGCCCGACCAGTCAATGTCGTCGCCCTCGCGGGCAATGGTGGCAAGCAGGCGATCACGCACCAGGCTGAGCACCGGCATCGGGACACGCGCGTCGGTCGCGGCGGCGGCGGCGAGGTTCATGTCCTTGAGGCCGAGCGGAGCGGCGAAACCGGCGGGGCGGAAGGCCTGGTCGACGAGGATCTGGCCATAGACCTGGTAGATCGGCGCGCCGAACAGCGTGCCGGTGAGGATTTCGAGCAGGGCGGCTTTTTGGACGCCGTGCTTTTCGGCGAGGGTCATCGCCTCGGCGAGCGATTCGACCACCGACATGATCAGGAAATTGCCGCTGAGCTTTGCGACGTTTGCGGCGGAAGGGGTGCCGCCGAGGTGGAAGGTGCGCTGGCCGATTGCGTCGAAGAGTGGCGCGCAGGTGGCGAGTGCTTCGGGCGGGCCGGCGGCGACCACGAACAGCTTAGCCGCGGCTGCGGCGGCGGGGCGGCCGAAAACGGGGGCGGCGACATAGGCGCTGCCGGCCTCGGCATGGGCCGCGGTGAGCTTGTCGGCGAGGGCGAGGCTGATCGTGCTGAGCGAGACGTGGATCGGCTTGGCGGGCGCGGCGAGCATGCCGCGTTCACCTAGCGTAACGGCTTCGACTGCCTTGTCGTCAGCGAGCATGGTGAAGACGATCTCACCCGAGGCTGCATCGGCTGGGGAGGCGGCGAGGGTGGCGCCGGCGGCGACGAGCGGCGCGGCCTTTTCGGGGCTGCGGTTCCAGACCTTCACCTCATGGCCGGCCTTGACCAGGTTGGTGGCGATGGCGCTGCCCATCTGGCCGAGGCCGATGAAACCGATGTGCATGGATGGGGCTCCCTGGCGGAGTATATGACGATCGTCATGCCGGACTAGTTCCGGTATCCATGCTTCCGCAAGAGCTTCAGGGCTTGTGTGCGCGGCACGATGGATCCCGGGACGAGCCCGGGGTGACGATGGTGCATCACCCGGTTTCGGCCGCCGCGGTCGTCCAACCGAGGCCGGGGATGGTGATCGAGCGTTTGCCCGCGAGATCGACCCGGGTCACGAAGATGTTGCGGCCTTCGATATAGCTCATCACACGGCGGGCGCGGCCGAGCGAGCTGGTGCCGTAGGTGCGGGCGACCTGTTCGTCGCTGGGGCAGGGCTCGCCCTCGCGGGCGGCGCGGGCGACGAGGAGGAAGGCGCCGAGCATGTCGTCAGGCAGGTCGCCTGCGGTCTCCAGCGCCTGTTGCCATTCTTCGTCGAGCCGGTCGAAGATGCCGGCGCGGGCGGCGGCGAGGCGGCGGGCGAAGGCGCTAGGGTCGAGCGGGCTGCGCTTTACGCCGGCCATGCGGCAGCGGACCTGGAAATCCTGGAACAGGACCGCCGCGGTGCGGTGCGCCGCATCGGGATCGGCGACGATCGCGCGGAGCACCTGGGTGATGACCTGCTCGAGCTCTTCGGGGCTGTGCTCGGGGCCGGTCTCGGTTTCGCGCGCCGGGGTCTCGGCGAGATCGCGGAGCAATTGCGCTGCGGGAGCGGGCTTCGGCGTCTCGCGCGGGGGCGGGGCGGAGGCGGCGGGTTCCTCGAGGCCTTCGAGCAGAAACTGGCGCATGTCGCCGGCGGGGGCGTCGGGGAGGGGCATCAGCACCGGGCTCGAGCTTCTGGCTGAGGTTTCGACCGCGCCGATGCGGACGGTGATCGGACGGCGCGAGATGGCGGGGCCGAGGCCGAGAAAGGTGCCGCGGGCGAGATCGCGGATCGCCTCGGCCTGGCGGCGCTCCATACCGAGCAGATCGGCGGCGCGCGCCATGTCGATGTCGAGAAAGGTGCGGCCCATCAGGAAGTTGCTCGCCTCGGCTGCGACATTCTTGCTGAGCTTGGCGAGGCGCTGGGTGGCGATGATGCCGGCGAGCCCGCGCTTGCGGCCGCGCGACATGAGGTTGGTCATCGCCGAGAGCGAGGCGCGGCGGATTTCCTCACTGACCTCGGCGCCGGCGGCTGGGGCGAAGATCTGTGCTTCGTCGACGACCAGCAGGGCCGGATACCAATGGTCGCGCGGGGCATCGAACAGCCCGTTGATGAAGGCGGCGGCGCAGCGCATCTGGCCTTCCATCTCCAGGCCTTCGAGGCTGAGTACCACCGACGTGCGGTGCTCACGGCAGCGGCCGGCGAAGCGGGTGATCTCGGCGACCGAGTAGTCGACTGCCTCGATGGCGATATGGCCATAGGCGGAGAGGGTGACGAAATCGCCTTCGGGATCGATCACGATCTGCTGGACCTGGCCGGCGCTGCGTTCGAGCAGGCGGCGCAGCAGGTGCGATTTGCCCGAGCCCGAATTGCCCTGGACGAGCAGCCGGGTCGCGAGCAGTTCTTCGAGATCGACGCAGACGGATTTGCCCGCGCCGTCAGTCCCCATGTCTACCTGAAACGTCATGCCGGAGCGCATGGCGGATGGGGGGGCGGGGAGGCAAGTGATTAGCGTTGGGGAAGATGGTGGAGAAACAATTGGGAGGCCCTGATCCTCCCGGCTACCGTTCGCCCTGAGCCCGTCGAAGGGCTGCTCTCCTCCTCGCGTTCAGCTGTGTGTGGCGCGCGGGGCTTCGACAGGCTCAGCCCGAACGGTGGGTGTGGGCAGAGCGGGCATGGGTCCCGCGGGCGTGGTTGGGCCACTGAAATGCTGGTCAAGGTCGACCGGCTCCGGCGGATGATCCGTTCCCGGGCTCTCGCGGAATTTACCTCTGCTGCTCCGATCACACCAATCCGAACGGTGCCTGTGCCGTCGCGTAATGCGCCATTGCCATCGTCGTCAGCTGGGCGTTGACGCGGATGCAGCTGGTGAAGGTGCTGGCATCGGTGACTAGGACGTTGCTGGTGCCGTGGACCCGGCACTCGAGATCGACCACGCCTGCGCCGGGGTCGACGTTGCGGCCATTACCGCCCTGGGGGTGCGAGCTTGCCAGGGTCACGTCATCGGGTTCGCGGATCGATTCGGCGAAGAAGCGGTCGATATCGTCGCCGGGCCGCAGCGTGCCGCCGCGGGCTATGGGGGGATAGACCTCGATCGCGCCGGCCGCGAAATGCACCCTGGTCAGGGTGGCGAGGGCGCGGCGGAGCAGGGGCAACTCCACATCGCTCCGCAATTTGAAGCTGAGGCCGCCATCAACCATACGTCCGCACCGATCGGCCGGGATCAGCGCGCCGGCCGAGGCGAGGCGGCTATAGTTGCGCATGCGGTGGAAATGCTCGCCGAACCAGCCGGGCATCAGAGTCGACATGCTCATAGGCGGCTGGAAATGCGATTCGAGCAGATAATCGCCGCGATCGACATAGGTCGCCATCTGGTCCTCGTCCCAGGCCTTGGCGGGCGTGCCTTCGGGCATCAGGGCAACGACCGGGCAGGAGACGTTGAGCGACAGGCCGTAGCCGGTGCCTTCGATCCCGCTCTTGTCGAGCAGGCGGCTCGAGGCGATCGCGCCGGCAGCCACGACCACGCCCTTGGTGGCGCGGATGAAATGGGTCTGGCCGTCTTCCATCAGGATCTCGACGCCGTCGGCGACGCGGCGGCCCCGGTCGAGCTCGGGCTTCCAGCGGATGCGCCTGACCTCGGCCTCCGGGAGAATGCGGGCATTGTGTTTGCGCGCGTCGAGCAGGAAGGACTGGGCCATGCCCTGTTTGCGGCCGTAGGGGCAGCCGGTGTTGCAATAGCCGCAATAGGCGCAATCGGCGCCGAGGCCGCGGGGGCCGTAATTCTTGCTGAACCAGGTTGCGGGGGCGGCGATATCCTGCGGGTCTCCGGTCGCGGCGGCATGCGCCGCCCAGCCGCGCAGCAGGTGCGTGCCGTTGTTGCGGCCGCTGATTGGGTCAATCGGCTCGATGCCGAGCCGTGCCTCGACTGCCTCATAGGCCCGGGTGAAGCGCGCCTCGTCGACCGGTGCGCCGAGTGAGGCCCAGCGCGCGAACACATCGTCGGCTTGCGGGTGGATCGCGCCGGGCTTCTTCACGCGCAGGCAGATGCCGTTGTTGATGACAGTCGATCCGCCGACGCAGCGGCCCTGGAAGACAATGATGTCGTGATCGCGGCTGTTTTGCAGGCCGCCATCAACGAAGAGGCGCGCGGTCATGCGCGATTCCTCATGAGTGAGGCGCGAGGAGGGGTGGTGCGCGCCCGCCTCGATCACCAGCACGTCATGGCCCTGGGCCGCGAGTGTCGCCGCCGCGACCGCGCCGCCCGCGCCCGATCCGATGACGATGATGCCGGCGCTTTCGGGCACTGCGTCGCTGCCGATCAGATCGTCATGGGTGAGGTCGCGGCCTGCGAACAGGTCGATCTGCACCTCACCGGGCCCGCGGAGGCGGTGCTTAGGCAGGGTGAAGGCGATCTGCGCGAGCACTGGGTTGTCGCGGTTGTCGTCCTGGTCGGTGCCCTGCCAATGGCCGTAATAGCCGGCATAGATGACGCCCCGAATCTTGGCGAGATCCTGCACCAGATTGTTGGTCGAGCGTTCGAGCCGCTTCGCCACGCGGCGCGCGCGCCAGCTAGGGCTGCCGAGCAGGAAGGCGGGGCCGCCAAGCACGGTGCAAAGGACCCAGAGCGACATCGCGATCTCGCGCGGCTTGTTGCCGTGGAATTGGGCGAACTGGCGCTGGATATTGTCGACGACCTGGTCCGGCGTGATGGCCATGTCGATATTGTGGAACAGCGCCTCGGTGAGTGCCTTGAGGATGGCGGCTTCGAAGCGGCTGAATGGATTGCTCATGCGTTTTCCTCCGGGAGAAAAGGCACGACCCTATTTTTTGTCACGCTAGGCGCGTTGGCGGGCGGGGGCAATTCGGCAGGCTTAACAATCGATCAGGCACGACCGATATGCGCTAAAAATTGCCGCACCTTGCGCGCCGAGCCCCACAGCGCCAGAAGAGCGACAGTCAATTGTCCGGAGCGTACCCAATCCATGACCATCAGTGCGGTCGATTTCGCGAGCCTGTTATGCTCCCGCCTGTGCCACGACCTGCTGAGCCCGGTCGGGGCGCTCAATAACGGGCTGGAATTGCTCGCCGATGAGCATGATCCGGAAATGCGCGCGCGGTGCCTGGAGCTGCTCAGCGAGAGCGCCAAGGCGTCCGCCAACAAGCTGAAATTCTTCCGGCTCGCCTTTGGCGCAGCGGGCGGTTTTGGCGAGACAGTCGATTCGCGCGAGGCGCGTGCTGCGATCGAGGGGCTGTTCGGCGACAATCACAAGGTCAATCTCGGCTGGCTGGTCGAGGACGCGACCTTGCCCAAGGCAGCAATCAAGGTGCTGCTCAACCTCTCGCTGATCGCGGGCGACGCGCTGATTCGCGGTGGGCAGCTCGATGTCGGCGCTGAAGCTGTCGGCGGGCAGGTCGAGATCGTGGTGCGCGCCGACGGCCCGCGAATCGTGCTCGACCCCGAATTGCGGACGGCTTTGCTCGGCGCGCAGGGCGAGGCGCCGATCACGCCGCGCGCCGCCGCCGCCTATCTGGTGCATTCGCTGGTCGCCGAGGGCGGCGGCTCGGTACAGGTTTCCGATCCGGACGAAGCGGTGTTGCTTTTCGGTGCGACTTTCCGCGCCGGGTAAACTCCCTCTTAACCCGTTCTCGTCCAAAGGTGGTGCCTCATTCGCGGGGGCACATGGACGATCTACTCCAAGAATTCATCGCCGAGACACGCGAGACGCTAGAAGCGCTCTCGGGTGAGATCATTGCGTGGGAAGCTGCGCCCGATGATCGTGAACGGCTCGATGCCATCTTCCGCTTTGTCCACACGGTCAAAGGGAGCTGCGGCTTTCTTGATCTGCCACGACTCGCGCGGCTCAGCCATGCAGCGGAGGACGTGCTTGACGCAGTCCGCTCCGGCACGCGGTTGCCCGATACGAGGCTGGTCAACGCGGTGCTTGCGATCGTCGACCGGATCGGTGTGATCGTCGAGGCGATCGATGCCGGCTCGTCGCTCGACGATACGGGCGAGGATCAGCTGATCGCAGCGCTCGACGAGGGTGCGGTGGTGATTGCCCAGGCGCCGGTACAGGTTCCGCTGCGCAACCCGACCCGCAGCGTGCGGCTCAATGTCGACCTGCTCGACCGGATGATGAGCGGCATGTCCGACATGGTGCTCGCCCGCAACGAGCTTGCGCGGCGGTTGCGCGATGAGGGTGCCGACCCGAGCGTCGAGGCGGCGCTCGAGCGCCTGTCGCTGACGGTTGCGGAAATGCGCGACACCGTCACCCGGACTCGCATGCAGAAGATCGATGCGCTGTTCTCGGCCTTGCCGCGGATGGTGCGCGATACCGGTGCCGAGCTCGGCAAGACGGTGATGCTCCATATGGAGGGCAGCGACGTCGAACTCGATCGCGAGATGATCGAGATGATGCGCGATCCGCTCGTCCATATCGTCCGCAATTCGATCGACCATGGTATCGAGGCGCCCGCTGAGCGCCGCGCCGCCGGCAAGCGCGAAAACGGCCGGCTTTCAGTCGCGGCGCGCCAATCGGGCAACCAGATCATCATCGAGATCAGCGATGATGGGCGCGGAATCGATACCGAGCGGCTGATCGCCGCGATGGCCGCCCAGGGTTCGCGTACCGAAAACGAGCTTCGCGCGCTGAGCGACAAGGCCAAGCTCGAACTGATTTTCGAGGCGGGCGTTTCCACCAAGGACAGCGTTACGGCGATTTCCGGGCGCGGCGTCGGGATGGATGTCGTTCGCGCCAATGTCGAGCAGATTGGCGGCCGGATCGAGCTGTCCAACACGCCCGGCAAGGGCCTGCGGATCGCTATCCATGTGCCGCTCACGCTCTCGATTATCGCGACGATCGGCGTCGGTGTCGGCGGCCAGCGTTTCGCGATCTCGCGTCAGGTGATCGAGGAGATCGTTCGGGTCGGTGGCGATGCCATCCGCATCGACATGCTCGGCGATACGCCAATGGCCACCGTACGCGATCGTCGCATGCCGCTCGTCGATCTGGGTGCCACGCTCGGGTTCGAACGGGATGACGACCCGCGGATGCTGGTGATCGTCGGGGTGCCGGGCGGCAGCTATGCGCTCGCGGTCCCGTCGGTGCTCGATCACGAGGAACTGGTGATCAAGCCGGCCGCGCCGGCGGTGATGGTGACGGGCGTCTATGCCGGCCAGACCTTGCCGGATAGCGGACTGCCGATGCTGTTGCTCGATTGCGCCGGGATTGCTGCGAGAGCGGGCCTGTTGTTCGGCCGCGAAATCGCGATCGACGATGCGGTCGTCGAGGCGGAAGCGCCGCGTGTCTCTGCCCTGCTGTTCGACGATCTCGATGGCGTGCGCCGCCTGGTGCCGCTTGCGATCATCGACCGGATCGAGCCGGTGGCGGTGGAAGCGATCAAATTCTCGGCCGGTCGGCTGCGGCTTTCCACCGAAAACGGGATCATTCCGCTGGTCGTCCAGGGCGAATGGACCGGGCGGCAGACATTGTCGGTCCTGCGCCTGCGCGACGGAGCGGCTGAGATCGGCTACGCCATCGCCGAGGCGCTCGACATCGTGACCTTGCCCGAACAGATCGCGCCGTCGCGTGAAGTCGGCGCCATCGCTGGCGTCGTCTCGCTCGAAGGTGAGCAGGTCGAGCTGCTCGATCTCTACTGGCTGTTCGCGACTCACGGCGCCACGCGCTCCGACGAGAAACCACCGGTCTGCCTGATCGAGGGGGCCGATACGGCCTGGATGAAGACATTCCTGAAGCCGGTGCTCGAAGGGGCGGGCTACCGCGTCGCGACCAAGCTGAAGGCGGATGAGACTGCCGCCGTCGTCCTGACGATGAATAGCGACACAGTGGCGGCGAAAAGCGGTGGCGCACCGGTCGTGCGGCTCCGCCACGATGCAACCGCCTCCGACGCGCGCGAAGCGTCAGTCTATCGTTATGACCGGGACGGGCTGCTCGCAGCGCTCGCGGTTTCGGCAGGGAGCCGCTGATGCCGCAACTCTTTCTCATCGCTCATGTCGCAGGCCGTGCGGTCGCGATCGAATCGGGCCAGGTCGAATCCGTCGTCGACATCGGCGTGGTAGTGCCGGTGCCCGGTGCCGATCGCCAGGTGCGGGGGCTCGCCGCTCTGCGCAGCCGGGTCGTCACGGTGATCGACACCCGTGCCGCGCTCGGGCTGCCGGCCGCCGAAACCCGGGCGACACGCGCGATCATCACGCATGTCGAAGGACATCATTACGCGATCATGGTCGACTCGCTCGAGGATGTCGCGCCGTTCGACCTTCTGCCGCTTTCGCCGGGGATCGCGCTCGACGCAGGCTGGCGCTCAACAGGGTGTGGACTTGTGGAACGCGATGGCGAACCAATCCTCACGATCGATCTGCGTGCATTGGTCCCGGGCCTTACCGCCCTCGCCGCCTGAGAGAAGCACGTACACGGCAATTAACGTGACGCTTACGTATTTTGGGCAAAACAAAGCCTCAAGGGCGGAAAACAGGGTGTGATTAGATGAAAACGTGCCTCGTGGTGGATGATTCCAAAGTGATCCGGAAGGTGGCGCGGCACATCCTGGAGACGCTTAATTTCCAGGTGAGTGAAGCCGGCGACGGCCGCGAGGCGCTCGAAAGCTGCCTCGCCTCGGCGCCCGACGTCGTTCTGCTCGACTGGAACATGCCGGTCATGACGGGCATGGAGTTCCTGCGCGCGCTCAAGGACAGCGCCGTGACTCAGCGACCCAAGGTCGTGTTCTGCACTACTGAGAATGGTATCGCCCATATTCGCGCGGCGATCGAGGCGGGGGCCGACGAATACGTCATGAAGCCGTTCGATCGCGAGACGCTCGAGAGCAAGCTTCAGATCGTCGGCATGGCCTGAAAAGGCCAGCCATGCCATCCCGCAGCACCCATAAAACCACGCGATTCGCGGAGAATCGCGAGCGACCGCGCATATTGGTCGTCGACGATTCAGTCGTAGCGCGCGCGGTGCTCACGCGTGCGATCGCGCTTAGCGGCAAGTTCATCGTCGCAGGCGCGGTACCGCACGCCAAGGCGGCGCTCGCCTTTCTGGTCGATAATCAGGTCGATGGCATCCTGCTCGATATCGAGATGCCGGGGGTCGACGGCCTCACTGCGATGCCTGCGCTGCTCGCAGCGGGGGCGGGGGCCAAGGTTTTGATCGTTTCATCGAGCTGCGGTGACGGCGCTGCGGCGACCGTCTCGGCGCTTGCACTTGGCGCTGCCGATACGCTGGTGAAGCCGGAGATCGGGGATTTCGCCGGACGATTCGCCGAGGTTCTCGAAGAGAAGCTGACCCGGTTGTTCGAATCCGCGCCGGTTGCGCCTGCCGTGCTGCCGATCTCACGACCGATTGCACCTTCGACTTTGCCCGACAAGCTTGTCGGCAGCTTCGACATCGTCGCGATCGGCGCTTCCACTGGCGGCATCCACGCGCTCAGCCTGCTGCTCCGTGAAATCCCGGAAAGTTTCGAACAGCCTATTCTGATCACCCAACATTTGCCCGACAGCTTCATGCCGTATTTCGCGGCGCAGGTGGCTGTTCTTGCCGGGCGCCCGTGCGACGTGGCGACCGACCATATGCGCATCCGGCCGGGCCGCGCGATCATAGCGCCGGGTACCGCCCATATGCGTGTGGTCGGCAGTGGCGATGGTGCCGCGATCCGGCTTACCACTGAAATCGCCAAAAGCGGCTGCACGCCCTCAGTCGATCCGATGTTCGAGAGCCTTGCCATGGTCTATGGCCCACGTGCGCTCGCCATCGTGCTGAGCGGCATGGGTCGCGACGGCAGCGAAGGTGCTCAACGGATTGTGGATCGCGGCGGCAGCGTCGTGGTCCAGGACCAGGCGAGCTCAGTCGTGTGGGGCATGCCCGGCACGGTCGCGACCAACGGCATTGCCTGCGCCATCATGCCCCCCGCCCAGATCGGCCGGCTGATTGCGGCGCGGAAGCGACCATGATGATGACTCCCCCCCCGTTCGCCCGGCCGAAGGGCGCTCTTAACGTTCTAGCTGCCCTCCTCGAATCCCGTACTGGCCAACAGATTGCAGCGAACCGCGAATGGCGGATCGAAACCGCGTTGAAGCCGCTGATCCGAGAAAACGGTCTCGAGACGCTCGACCAGCTCGTCGGCGAGATTCTCCGCAAGCCCGAACTTGCCGATCAGGTTGTCGACTCGCTGCTAAATGGGGAAAGTTCGTTCTTTCGCGATTCAGCAGTGCTCGACACGATCGCTGAAGCCGTCGATACGATGCGCGTGGAAGGTCTTAACCGGCGGATACGGATATGGTCGGCCGGGTGCTCGATCGGCCAGGAGCCGCTGTCCCTGGCGATGCTGTTCACTGAGCGTGACGAACGGACAAAGGCGCTTTCGCCCGAGATCGTCGCGACCGACGTTTCCGAGACGGCGCTCGGCCGCGCACGTTCGGGACGCTATTCGCAATTCGAAATCCAGCGCGGGCTGCCGGTGCGTCGCATGATGCGATGGTTCGATACGGTCGGCAACGACTGGGTCGCCAAGGCCGAACTGGTCCGCCAGATATCATTTCGCAAGATGAACCTGGTCGCCGATCCGTTGCCGATCGGGCGTTTCGACATCATCCTGTGCCGCAACGTGCTGCTCTACCTTTCACCGGCGTTGCGGCGCGTTGTGCTTGATCGTCTTGCAGAGGTTGCGCGGCCCGGTGCGTTGCTTGTGCTCGGCGCGGGGGAAACGGTGATCGGCCAGACTGAGGCCTTCCGCCCAAGCCCACGCTTTCGCGGCCTGTACGAGCCGGTTGGCGTGGCGCCGCCGGCGTCATCAGTCGCAAAGTAATCAACGCCCCTATTCCGAAACGCCTCCGACCGTGCTTAAGCAGACCCAACGCGCGAGCGAGGGAGAGGCCATGACGATCATCGAGACCCCGTCGCCGAATTTCGACGAGCGGACACTGGGCATCTCAATGATCGTCCTGCACTATACCGGCATGCAGAACGCGCAGTCGGCGATCGACCGGTTGCGCGATCCGGAAGCGAAGGTTTCCGCCCATTATCTGGTCGCAGAGGACGGGACGATCCTGCGCATGGTCGCCGAGGACAAGCGCGCCTGGCACGCCGGCAAGGCGCGATGGCGCGGCATAGCCGACGTCAACAGCGCGAGCATCGGCATCGAGATCGTCAATCCCGGCCATGAACTCGGCTATCATCCGTTCCCCGAAGAGCAGATCGACGCGCTGGTGCCGCTCGTCTCGGAAATCAAGCAACGCTACGGGATCACGCGCGGCAATGTCGTTGGCCATTCGGACATTGCCCCGGCGCGAAAAAAAGATCCCGGCGAGCTTTTCCCGTGGCATAGGCTTGCCAAGGTCCGCCTCGCACTGCCGCGCCCGACCCGGAATCTGATGGATCCGATGTGGACCGACGCGGGCTTCCTGATCGCGCTCGAGCGTTTTGGCTATGATGTGTCGGACAAGCTGGCCGCCGTGGTCGCGTTCCAGCGACGTTTTCGGCCGGAGTTGCTCGATGGGGAGATTGATGGGGAGTGCAGATCGATCCTGCTCGCCTTGCTGCTGCCCAAGCCGATGGGCGACGATTGAACCTGGATCGGTTGCGAAGTAGCTTTGACCCAAGCATATTTCGCTCGGGCAATGATTGCTGCCGACTTGCGTAGAGCGCGCGAATTGGGGGGCTTGGTTGACTTGTAGATTCTTGCGATCCGTCGCTGCCTGGCTGCTGATCACTGCGTTGATGCCCGGGATGGCCGAGGCTGCCGCGGCGCAACGGCCGCTCGCTGTGTACGGCAATCTTCCCGGGTTCGAGATGGCAGCGATGTCGCCGTCGGGGGATCGCGTGGCGCTGGTCGGCGTGGTGAAGGATACGCGGCGGCTCATCGTTTTCGACAAGAACGGCGAGCCGCTGATGACCGCCCCGCTCGGCGACCAGAAATTGCGCCGGATCATATGGGCCGGCGAGGACATGGTGCTCCTCCAGCTCAGCTGGACCGTCAAGCTGGGGATGGATTTCATCGCAGACAAGGCCGAATTGTCGTCGATGATCGTTGTGCCGCTGAACGGTGGCAAGCCATGGTCTGTCTTCGACCACAGCAGGTCGATTACCGGCGGCGTTCGCGGTTTTTACGGGGTGATCGAACGCGACGGGCGTTGGTTCGGCTATTTCGGCGGTATCACGCTTGGCGCGCGATCGACCCTTTCACCGGGCGAGCATTTTCTCGATAGCACCAAGCCTGAGCTCTATGAAGTCGAGCTCAAGACAGGAAAGCCAAGCCGCATCGCGCGGCGGCCCGGCGACGATGTGGATCGGGACTGGGTGGTGGGCCCCGATGGCAAGGTCGCGGCGACGCTGGATTTCATATCCAGTTCTGGAAACTGGAAGATCGCCAATAGCAGCGGGAAGATCATTGTCTCAGGCCAGAATTCGCGCGGCGGGGTCGGGCTGATCAGCCTCGGGCGGACCGCCGGCAATATTCTCTATTGTGTGGAGGATGAAACGACCGGCGCCAATCACTGGCTCGAAGTGCCGGGCGACGGCGGCAACACGACCGAAATTCTCAAGGACGAGAGTGTCCGCAGCGGGTATATCGATCCGAACGGCCAACAGCTGATCGGCTATCTGCGCGACGGCGACATTCCCGAGGCGCATTTTTATGACGCCCGACAGGAAAAGGTCATGGCCGCTACCCGCCGTGCCTTTCCCGGCTTGACGGTTCACCTGGTCGACTGGAGCGACCATTTCGATCGCCTGATCGTGCGCACCGAGGGGGTGGGCGATCCGCAAAGCTGGTGGAAGGTCAATATCGCCACCGGCCATGCCGATCCGCTCGGCGTGTCCTATCCGATGCTGGCCAGCGACGTCGGCCCGATGCGCATGGTGCATTACAAGGCGGCGGACGGCCTCGAGATCGCCGGCGTCCTCACTCTGCCGCCCGGTCGGCCTGCGACCCGACTGCCGGTCGTCATATTCCCGCATGGCGGCCCCGCCGCACGCGATTATCCTGCTTTCGACTGGTGGGCACAGGCCTTTGCCGCGCAGGGTTATGCCGTGTTCCAGCCGAATTTTCGTGGCTCGACCGGCTATGGCGCCGCCTTCGAGAAGGCCGGCCATGGGGAGTGGGGTCGCAAGATGCAGAGCGACATATCCGATGGCCTGGCCGAGCTTGTGCGTCAGGGAATTGTCGACCCGAAGCGCGCCTGCATCATGGGCGCGAGCTACGGTGGCTATGCGGCACTCGCGGGCGTGACCCTGCAGCAGGGCGTGTATCGCTGTGCCGTTTCCGTCGCCGGCGTGAGCGACGTCCAGCAGATGTACCAATCCGATGTCGAGCGCAGCGGAGGCGATAAAACGCTGATCCGAGCGCTGAAGGCCGAGATCGGATCGGGCCGGGCGTTGAAGGACGTATCGCCGATCAGGTTTGTCGACCGCGCCGATGCTCCGATCCTGCTTGTCCACGGCAAGGACGATACCGTCGTGCAGTATGAGCAGAGCAACGCAATGGCCAGGGCGTTGCGGGCGGCGGGCAAGCCGGTGGAGTTCGTAACCTTGCCCGGCGAGGATCACTGGCTTTCGAAAAGCGCGACCCGGCTCGCCATGTTGCAGGCGGCGGTGACGTTCATCGAGCGCAATAACCCGCCCGATCCGGCACAATAGGTAGGGTTCACGATACGGCTACCGTTGCCCGCCGACTCAGGCTAGAGAGCGGGTGCCAGAGGGTCGGGCGGCCGCGTCATGCGCAAGCATGCCGAGGAAAGTCCGGGCTCCGCGAAACGACGGTGCCGGGTAACGCCCGGCGGGGGCGACCCCAGGGAAAGTGCCACAGAGAGCAGACGGCGAAGGCTTCGGCCCCGCCACGGTGAAAGGGTGCGGCAAGAGCGCACCGCGCGACTGGTAACAGGAGCGGCACGGCAAACCCCACCGGGAGCAAGACCGAATAGGGGCGGCATATGGGCTTCGTTTCAGCTCGTCGCCCGGGTTGGTTGCTTGAGCCCGTATGCAAATGCGGGCCTAGAGGAATGGTCGCCTATCTCCGAAAGGGGTGGACAGAACCCGGCTTACAGACCCTCTGGCGCTTTTCCGCATGCCGTCTTTACGGTACGATATTCCTGTCGCATAACCTTTGAAAAGGCGGGGAAATCATGCAGATATTCAAAATGGGTATTGCGGGCCTGGCGTTGGTCGGCGCCGCGGCACCGGGTGTTGCGCAGAAGGCGGCAACCACGATTCAGCAGGATTTCGAAACGGCGACGGCGCTTGCCGACAAGGGCGAGGATGCTGGTGCGCTTGCCGCGTGGCAGGCTCTCGAAAAGCGGGTGTCCACCGGCAACCGCCGAAGCCTGGCGATCGTACGACTGAGCATGGGGGCCGCGCTGTACAAGCTCAATCGCATGGACGAAGCCGTGGCGGCGGTTCACGCCGGCCTCGCCGATCTCCCGGTCTCGGACACGACGCTCGCCGCCTATCGCTACGACGCCTATTTGCAGCTCGGGCGGATTGCAGAGTCCGGGCTCGACTATGCGAGCGCCGTGGAGAATTATCGCATGGCGGAATCGATCGGGCCGCGACCGGTCGATCGCCTGGCGGCGCTGCGTGGCCTTATTGCAACCGAAACCTTCGTCGATCCGACACGTGCCCTGACCGATTTCGCGCGCGCTGATGCGATCTTCGCCGCTACGGAGACTGATGCGGGGAGCAAGGCTCTTTTCGCGACGCTCAGGAGCGTGCTGATGCTCAATCTGGGCAAATTCACCGAGGCGCGGCTCGTTGCCGGCGACGCGGTGAAACTCTTGGGCGGTTTGACCACCAAGACGGACCTCAACGATGTGGCCGCCCGCTCCGACTATTCCATCGCCGCCTTGCTCGAGGGACGACCTGACGACGCGCGGCGCTATATGGCGATGACCGGCGCCGGCCGCTTGCCAGACGGTGTCTTCGCGACCGGTGTGCAGATGAAGCCGCCGGGTTGCAGCGAATCCGGTCTTTCGCCCGACGATGCGGCCGTGATCGAATTCAGCATTGGCGACGATGGCACGGTCGTTTCCAGCACGCCGGTCTACGCAGCGGGCGGCGGCGCCGCGGGGCTTGCCTTTGCCCGTGCCGCACGAAGCTGGTCCTGGACGCCCGACCAGGTGAAGAAGATGCCGGCTTTTTTCCGCTATGGTGCGCGAATGGAAATGCGGTGTTCGACTGCGTTCGCGCGCCCATCGATTGATGACTATATGGGGTCAAAGCTCGACGCGTGGCTGGGCGGGAAAGGTGTCGCAGTACCGGCGAAACCCGCCGAGTCGGATGCGGCGGCACTGCCCGGGCAACGTGCGCGGCTCGCAGCGGCGGAGGCGGCCCAGGGCAAGACCGCATTGACGCTCGTTCCTTTGTTGTATGCCCTCATGCATAACGCGGTCGTCGGGCGCGAAGAAACCAACCTTCTCGCGCGCCGAGCCCTTGCGATTGCTGATGCGAACGGCGTGACACCAATCGCGCGCGTTACACTGTCACGCTTCATCTGGAATACTGACCAGGCGGACCGCTGGAAGCAGGGCGTTTATCTGCGCAGCGTCGAGCCCGCGCTCGCTGATCCGGCGTTCAATGATCCGGAGGCGCGGGCAGCGATCCGGCTGACGCTTGTCGACGCGCTCGGTCGCAAGGACGAGAAGAAGACGAGGCAGTTGCTTCAGGAGGTCGGGGCGGAAAGCGCGCTGGCACAGAACGATCCTCTGCGGGTCGGGGCGCTTATCCGATTGGCATCGCTTGAGGAGGCGAACGGCAACGCTGAAGCGGCGCGCGCCGCGTTCGAGGAATCCGGCCTGTCGGCGCGCCAATGTGCGCTGGTCGATTCAGCGCCCAAGCAGACCCGCTATGCCGGAAGTGCGGAGGACTTTCCGAAGGATGCGATTGGGTGGGGTTTCGAGGGGTGGGTACTCACCCAATTCGACGTGACCGCTGAAGGGCTGGTCAAGAACGAGCGCCCTATCATGTCCTATCCCCCCTTCGTCTTCAGCAAGGCGGGTGCCGGCGTGATCGCGAGGGCTCGCTTTGAAAAAACCTATCGCCCCGATGGCGGCCTCGGCTGCGGCAGCAACACGCAACGGACTGGTTTTCGGATAGCGAAGCAAACGATGTAAACGGCCGGGGTTGCGCCAGCGGGAGCTTCGCCTATGTCGGCACGATATGGCGCGTTCCTCTTCCCGATCTGTCGACTGGGGCTTTCCCCGCTGGCGTGGCTATGGCGCCGGCAGCGAGGCGACCACGGTGCGCCTGTGCGACCGGCACGGCTGCTCCGAGCCCGGCAATTGCCCGGCGCCGAAATCTCCGAACAGCCCGGAACGCTGGTATTTCTGCGTGACCCATGCCGGCGAATATAATCGCGGCTGGAATTACTTCGAAGGCCTGACTGCCGAAGAAGCCGCCGAGCGTGAGGCGGCCGAAACCCGCACCGCTGATGGTTATACTGAATCCAGGCATCACGGCTGGGCGGGACCGGGCGACGGCAGCCGCTCACGCGATGAGATGCGGGCGCTCGAACTGCTCGAGCTCGAGGTCGATGCCGATTTCGAAGCTGTGCGCGTCGCCTGGCGCCGCCTGGCCAAATCGAATCACCCCGATGTGCGCCCTGGCGACAAGGAAGCGGCAGCGCGCTTCCAGGCGATCCAGGCTGCCTATGATGTGCTCAAGGCCGCCGAGGATGCGCGGCAATGGAAGCCCGCCGTTTGAAATCGGTCCGCTCGGACTGGTCGAATACGCTGCTGGTCTGCAGGAAGTGCTCGAAGCGGCTGGACGGCGGGTTCGGGCCTAAGGGCCGAACGCCTCTCGCCAAGGCACTACGCAAGCATCTCGGTGTTAAGAAGGGCCGTAAAGCCGCGCTCGGCATCGTCGAAGTGAAATGCCTCGGCATTTGCCCGCGCGGTGCGGTGACGGTGATCAATGGCAAGGCGCCGCGGGAGTGGGCGCTGGTGAAAGCGGGCGCTGATCTTGATGCCGTGGCGTTGGGCCTGGGCGTGCCTGAGACGATCTGAGCGGGCGGTCCACTCACGTTATCGAGGCAGCCGGCTCACTTCGCCCCGGCGCGCACCTGCATAATCGCCGCCGCCATTGCCGAGGCATCCGCGCGGCTGCTTGTGCCCGAGTAGATGTCGGCTCTTCCGTCCCTGATGTAGCTATTCAGAACAGGCTCGGCGATCACATGGCCATCGAAGCTGATCTCGATCTGACGACCCAAACGGCAATGCTGTGCGGCGATGAATTTCGCATTCCCCGCTTCTGTGAAACGCAGAGTGACGATCCAATCGTCGGGTGCAAACCGGCCGAGCTCCGGAGTAGCCGAGGCGATATCGTCCGCACCAAAGAAAGTGCCGCCGATCCAGAGGCCCTTGCCGGAAAGCTCATGCGTGCGCCCGTCATTCGCAAACAAACCTGCGTCATCGGCCCCAGCCTGCACGGGCTGGGGGCAATTGGCGTCCTGGGATTGCGCCGATAGCAAGAGGGCGAGCATTGGGAGGAGCATCGGGATTCTTTTGCCTCACCAGGGCCGACCGGCCGTCAGCTTTCCGCGCCAGCATAGCGCGCCGCCGTCGCGCGGATCAATGCGATCATGTTCGGAATGCCCTGGGTGCGGTTCGAGCTGAGCTGGTTCTTCAGGTCGAACGGGGCGAGGGCCGCCTCGATGTCGGTGGCGAGGATCGCGGCGGGTGCCTGATCCTGCACCGTCAGCAATACCAGGGCGATAATACCCTTGGTGATCGCTGCATTCGAATCTGCCAGGAAATGAAGCGTCCCGTCAGCGGCGACCATCGGATAGACCCATACCGAGGCTGAGCAGCCGCGCACCAAGGTCCCATCGGTCTTGAGCGCCTCGGGCATCTCTTCGAGATCACGGCCGAGATCGATCAACAGGCGGTATCGATCGTCGGCGTCGAGGAAGCTGTATTCGTCTTGCAGGTCGGCGAGGCTTTGCATGTCTCGCCCGCTAGCCGGGTGGGCCCTAGAGGTCCACCCCGGCTGCGATTGCTTCAAGCTTGCGGATGCGCTCCTTGAGGTCGGCGATCTCGATCCTGGCGCTGGCGTTAGGCAGGTTGCGCTCCTGATGGTGGAAATCGCCGCCGGTCTGATGAAGCTCCTGATGCTTGAGCGCCAGCCAGCCACGCCATCCGGTGAGGGCGGCAAAAGTCATCATGCCCAGCCCCGCCAGCGCGGCGGTTGCCATGGTGATGTAGAAGTTTGGATCGGTCATGATCTCTGCTCCTTCGTTCACTTGCTGTCGCGCAGCTTCTCGATCTCGCGATCGAGGCGTGCGCCGCTGTCATTGTTGTCAGTCGCGAGCCGCTCGAGAACCGCGAGGCGATCCTTCATGGCCCGAAGCTCTTCGCGCAGCCGCTGGTTCTCGGCCTGGGCCGCGTCGTCGTTGCGAAGCGGCATGTCATTACCGTGCTTGTCTCGTACCACGCCGTAGCGGGCCCGCAGAACGCTGCCGATCGTACCGACGACGGTGACGACAGCGATCATTTCAAAGACGTTCATATGGTTATTCCCTTTGTCCTGAAACCAGGCGGCCCTAGCGCTGCTGAGCAGCCTCGCGCTCGAGGCGGCGGCGGGGGCGGTCCACCCGCTCGGTGAGATATACGGCGCCGGCAGTGAAGATCGCCAGAATTCCCATGAAGATAAGCATGTTACAATCCTTGAGCGTAAAATTGGGTGAGGTTGAATTCAGTTGAGCGGCGGCTGATCGCGGAGCTTCTCGATCTCGTCGGCGACATCGATGCCGCGGTCAGTGACGATACGTTCCAGCACACGCACCCGCTGTTCGAGGCCGCCGGTATGGGCTGCATATTGCGCTGCCTTCTCGGCAATCATCCTGGCTTCCAGTTCCATCTGCTTTTCGCGGTGGGCGAGCCATGGCTTGACGATGACGCCGCCAATGACCGCGACAAGACCGACCGAGATGCCGAGGATCGGGATCAGGAAAACAATTGCGCCCATGATATTGCTCCTCAGTTTGCCTTCAGGCGCAACTGCTCGATCTCGCGATCAAGGCTGTGAGCGCCGTCGGTGACGATGCGTTCGATATTGGCGAGCCGGTCCTTCACTGAACCGAGTTCGGCACGGAGCTGGCTGTTCTCCTGGGTGAGCAGGCGGACGCGTTCGACCGTCTCTTCCCCGGAATTGGGGTACAGGGTCTGTCCCTTGCCCCCGCCAAGCGGATAGCCGTGGCGGACTTTCATCCAGGTTACGACCAGCCAGGCGCCGATCGCGACCAGGGTGAGGGCCGATATAGGCTTTGTCAGCTCCATGATCAGATGCTCGTTCATCGGTCGATCCTCAGCGAAGGGCGTCGATCTCGCGAGCGGTGCGCTCGGCGGGGTCGGTGGCGATGCGTTCGAGGACGGCGATCCGCTCCTCGAGGCGGGAAACCTGGCCTACCAGCCGTTCATTCTCGGACGAGAGCAGGTGGATCTTGCGCTCGGCATCGGTGTCATCGGTCGTGCCATAGCGGCTACGGTTGCGGTTGCGATTACGGCTGTTCCTGTCCTCGAGAGGATAGCCGTGCCGTGCTCTGATCCAGGTCTTCGCGATGCCGCCAATGATGGCAAGGGCGATGATGGTCAGAACGAAAGCTTGCCCGTTATGCATTGTAAGGTCCTCCTTTGACGTGGCGCTTAGCGCAGCGCGTCGATTTCGCGGGCAGTGCGCTCGGCGGGATCGGTGGCGATCCGTTCGAGCACTGCGATCCGCTCTTCCAGCCGGCTGATCTGCCCCGCCTGGCGTTCATTCTCGTTGGTCAGCAGCTCGATCGTGCGTTTCGCATCGGGGTCGTTGCGGCTGATTGGGTTGCCCTTCTGGTCCTCCAGCGGATAGCCGTGCTTCGCGCGGATCCAGGTGGTGGCGACCCAGGCGACCGGGCTCATCGCCACTGCCGTCAACGGGATCAGGATACCGAGGTTGTCCATCTCATAACTTTCCCTGTTCGAGCCGGATCTCAGCGCAGGCTGTCGATCTCGTCCGCGAGGCGGCTGTTGCGGCTGGTGTACATCATCTCGATGTCGGCGAGCCGGCGGTCGATGTCGCGGAACTTGGAGCGGACCTCTGCAGTCGAGCGCCTCGGGTTCGAACGAACACCCTGCCAGAACTTCGCATCTTCGGGGCCGTCATAGAGGCCGGAAGGGCGTTTCTCAGCCATCCAGGCGACCACGAAATAGGCAATCAGGGTCCAGGGGAAGCCACCGAAGATGGTGAGCATGACGGCGCCGACGCGGACCCAGGTCGTATCGATCCCGGTATAGTCGGCGATCCCGGAGCAAACGCCCAGCCACTTGCTGTTCTGCTTGTCGAGATAGAATTTGGTGCGGCTTGCAGACATCTCAGTTCCTCCGAGAAATATCGTAATCGGTTGGGTGGATCGCCGAGGAGGCGGGCTTCCAGTCGGGGTTGTCGGCTGCGACAATCCGTTCGACGGTGTTGAGCCGATCTTCGAGCCGCCGAGCGAGATTGAACATCTCGTCGAGCAGGTTCTCGTCCTCGACAGTGATCTTCGGCGCCTGCTTCCACTTGGTGATATAGTGCAGGATCACCCACGGCATGCCGATGAAGATCGAGGTTATCGCGATCACCGGGATGAGTACATCCTCCATCTCAGCTGCCCTTTCCGACGCGAGCCTTCATCGCTGCGAGCTCGGCCTCGACCTTCTCGGCTGATTTGAGCTCGGCAATCTCTTCCTCGAGGCTCTTCGGCGGGGCGCCCATGCCGGCGACTTCAGCGCGGCCCTCGGCCATGTCGACGCGGCGTTCCATGATCTCGAAGCGCGAGAACGCGTCCTGCATCTTTGGGCCGGCATACATTTCGCGCAGCTTGTAGCGGTTGTGCGCGGTTTCGAGCCGGGTGACGATCGAGTTCTGCCGGGTGCGCGCCTCGCGCAGCTTGGTCTGCAGCTTGTTGATGTCCTCTTCGGCGGCCTTGAGCGCGTCGTCGAGCACGGTGATCTCGCTGCTCAGCTGGGCGGCCATGTCGGCTGCCTTCTGCTTTTCGACCAGGGCGGCCTTGGCAAGGTCCTCGCGGCCCTTGGAGAGCGCCAGCTCAGCCTTTTCGGTCCAGCTTTCCTGGAGCGCATCGAGCTTGGTGATGTGCCGGCGCATTTCCTTCTGGTCGGCGATGGTGCGGGCTGCCGAGGCGCGAACCTCGACCAGGGTTTCCTCCATCTCGAGGATGATCATGCGGATCATCTTGGCGGGGTCTTCCGCCTTGTCGAGCAGATCGGTGAAGTTGGCGGCGATGATGTCGCGGGTGCGGGAGAAAATGCCCATCTTGAAAACTCTCCTATCGGATACGCTGGAATACTGTTGAAGGGAATGAAGCTTGGGGTGCCGGGGCGGGCAAGGGGTTCCGCCCCGGCAACGTCGCCCGGGGTTCAGGCGGCGGTCTGGACGGTCGCGCGGGGAGCGGCGACCGCGGTGCCCGGTGCGACGGCGCCGAGCAGGAAGGTGGAGCCGAAGACGATCGCGCAAACGACCGCTGCGACAGTGTGGCGGAGATCGCCGGCTTTGTAGTTGGTGTTCATCGTGTCATCTCCCTGAAGAGGTTGTTCCGGTTGCCCTGATGGGCAGATGCACAGAGCATTGCAGGGAGCGTGCCAGTTTTGAAAAGCGCGGTTTTCCGCCATTTTTTCATGAATGGCGGGTGAACGGCTTTGAAATATCTTGCCAAGGCTTGGGAATTTACGCCAAAGCTTGGGGATGGATCGCACGACACAGGTCATCGGACAATCGAACGTCTTTCTCGAGACGCTGGAGCGCGCGAGCCGCGCGGCCGCGCTCGACCGGCCGGTGTTGGTGATTGGCGAGCGCGGTACCGGTAAGGAGCTGGTCGCCGAGCGCCTTCACCGGCTAAGCCCGCGCTGGGACCAGCCTTTGGTGATCATGAACTGCGCGGCTCTGCCGGAGACACTGATCGAGGCGGAACTGTTCGGCCATGAGGCGGGCGCATTCACCGGCGCGACCAAATCGCGGGTCGGGCGCTTCGAGGAGGCGCATGGCGGCACCCTGTTCCTCGATGAGCTCGGCACGCTCTCGATGGGCGCGCAGGAACGGCTGTTGCGCGCAGTCGAATATGGCGAAATCACCCGGATCGGCTCCTCGCGGCCGGTCCGGGTCGATGTCCGCATCGTGGCTGCGACCAACGAGCATCTGCCCGACAAGGTCGCGCGCCACCAGTTCCGTGCCGATCTGCTCGACCGCCTGTCCTTTGAGGTGGTGACCCTGCCGCCCCTGCGCGCGCGGCCGGGCGACGTACTGGTGCTGGCCGAGCATTTCGGGCGGCGCATGGCCTCCGAACTCGGGCGAGAGGACTGGCCGGGCTTTGCGCCGGATGCCGCCGCGGCGCTGGTCGAATATCAATGGCCAGGCAATGTCCGCGAGCTGCGCAATGTGGTCGAGCGGGCAGTCTATCGCTGGGAGGCGTATGGCCCGATCGAAGTTATCGAGTTCGATCCCTTCCACTCGCCTTATCGGCCTGGCAACGCCGCTGCGCATGTGCCTGCGACCGCGGTGGCCGAACCAGCTGCGCCTGTGCCGCTCGAAGCTGAAGTGGAGCGGGCAGGGGAGGAGGCATCCGACTTCAAGACGCGGATCGCCAAATTCGAACGCGAACTATTGACCAGGGCGCTCGCCGAGCATCGCTTCAACCAGCGCGCGACGGCGGAGGGCCTGGGGCTGAGCTATGATCAGCTACGTCATGCGCTCAAGCGCCATGGGCTGATCGCCGCCGGCTAAGTCGGGTGAATTACCGGGGCGGCTGGGTGCCGCCCCGGACAGGCATCAATGATAGTTGGTCATGCACAGCAGCATGGGGATCGAAAGTAGCACGTTGGTGCGAGACGCCAGCATTGCGACGCGCGCCGCCTTGGCCTTCGCCGCATCGTCCACCGTAACCAGGCCGAGTGCCTTTTTCTGGTTCGGCCAGATCACGAACCAGACATTCGCCGCCATGATCAGCGCCAGATACATGCCAATGCCGATCAGCCGTGCCGATGGGTCGAGCGTCAGTGCCTCTTTCAGCTCGTGATAGAGATGCGCGAGGACCAGCCCGGTCAGCACGGTGAAGAGGGCTGCCCAGCGGAAATAGAATAGCGCCTTGGGCGCGATATATTTCGAGACGCCGGGTTTCAGCTCCGCCGGGATCGACGGCATGGTCGGGATCTGCACGAAGTTGAAATAATAGAGCAGGCCAATCCAGGTGATGCCGAAAAACACGTGCAGCCACTGGAATACGCCGTTCCACAGCCCGAGCGGCGGCGAAAAATACGGTGCGAACATCAGGCCCACGGCCAGCAGCACGCCGACCGTAATCGTGATCCGGAGATCAGTGAGTATCTTGTCCATTCGGGTTTCCCTCCCATTTATAGCGCGCTGCCGCGCGCCCGCGTTGCCCGGCGGCGATGGTAAGCGGTTAATTTTCGTTTGTCACACGTAACGAACGCGAAAAACGGACTCCGGGGGTTGACCTATTCGCCCCCAGGTTCGTTTGGACCGCTGCAAACCCGTAACGATGGAGCGTCTCCCAATGGCTTTCGAACTGCCCCCCCTTCCGTACGACTATGATGCGCTGGCACCGACCATCGACGGAGAGACGATGCGCTTCCACCATGACAAGCATCACAAGGCCTATACCGACAAGCTCAACGAGGGCGTCGAGAAGGACCCGTCGCTTGCCGGCAAGACGATCGAGGAAATCCTCGGCCAGATCTCGTCACAGCCGCCGCTGGTCCGCAACAATGGCGGCGGCTATTGGAACCATGATTTCTTCTGGAAGATCATGAAGCCGGGCGGCGGGGCGCCGTCGGGCAAGCTCGCCGCGGCGATCGACGCTTATGGTGGGCTCGACAAGCTCAAGGAAGATTTCAACGGCAAGGGCGCCGGCCAGTTCGGCTCGGGCTGGGCCTGGGTCGTGGCGGATGCCGAGGGCAAGCTGACCATCGCCAGCACGCCCAATCAGGACAATCCGTTGATGGACGACGTCGCCGTCAAGGGCACGCCGATCCTGGGCAACGACGTGTGGGAGCACGCCTACTACCTCACCTATCGCAACGACCGCGCCGCCTATCTCAAGGCCTGGTGGAATGTGGTGAACTGGGATGAGGCCGGCCGGATCTACGACAGCGTGGTCGGCTGACCTTTTCTTGAAAGCCCCTCTCCTTCGGGGGAGGGGCTTAAACAATCAGGCTTCCGGCGGAATCGCAGCAGTGCCTTCCGCATTCAGCCCGTTCTTCAGCAGCATCGGTATATTGGCGAAGGTGAACACCAGTGTCAGCGGAATCGCGCCCCAGAGCTTGAAGGACAGCCAGAAATCATAGGAGAAGCGGTGCCGGACGATCTCGTTCAGCACCGCCATGAAGATGAAGAAGAGGGTCCAGTTGATCGTGAGCTGGCGCCAGCCCTTCTCGGTGAGCCCCGGATAGGCGGCCTCGAGCAGCATCTGCAGCAATGGCCGCCCGGTCGCGAGACCGAAGGCGAGGATGGCCGCGAAGCTCGCATAGATGAAGGTCGGCTTGAACTGGATGAATGTCTTGTCGTGATACCAGAGCGTTAGGCCGCCGAACACGAGCACCAAAGTCCCCGTCATCCACAGCATCGGCGAGATATGCCCCGCCTTCCAGCGCGAGACGATCATCGCGGCTGCGCTGGCGATCATGAAGGCCGTGGTGCCCGCGAGCAGCTTGGCGATGTCCGGGCCGCGCATCAGGAAATTGACGAGGAAGAAGATCGCCAGCGGGCCGATATCGATCGCGAGCCGCAGGCCGGCGCCGATCTTCGGTTTGGGTTTACTTGCCATGCCGGCCCCCTTCCACGCCTGCGATGATCCGCGCAACCTCGTTCGCATCGAACGGCCTGAGATCGCCCATGCCCTCGCCGACGCCGATCGCGTGGATCGGCAGGCCATATTTCTCCGCCGCCGCGACCAGCACGCCGCCGCGCGCGGTGCCGTCGAGCTTGGTCATGACGAGGCCGGTGACACCCGCGAACTCCTTGAACACCTCGATCTGGTTGAGCGCGTTCTGCCCCGTCGTCGCATCGAGCACGAGCAGGATATTGTGCGGCGATTCCGGGTTAATTCGGCCGAGCACCCGGCGGATCTTCGAGAGCTCATCCATCAGCTCGCGTTTGTTCTGGAGCCGCCCGGCTGTGTCGACGATCAGCACGTCGATGCCAGTCGCGGTTGCCTGCTTGACCGCCTCATAGACGATCCCCGCCGCGTCGCCGCCTTCCTTGCCCGAGACGATCGGTACGCCGACCCGCTCGGCCCAGGTGGCAAGCTGGCCGATCGCGGCGGCGCGGAAGGTGTCGCCGGCGGCGAGCATCACGCCGTAATCCTGCTCCATCAGCAAATGCGCGAGCTTGGCGATGGTGGTCGTCTTGCCCGATCCGTTGACGCCGATGACGAGGATCACCTGCGGGCGCGGGAACGCCTCGATCTCGAGTGGCACGGCAACCTTCGCCAGCACCTTCTCGATCTCCTCGGCGACGACGAGACGGATGCCGAGCTCCTCCATGTTTCGCTCGAAGCTGCCCTCGGCGAGCCGCGCCCGGATGCGGGCGGCGGTCTCTGGGCCTAGATCGGAAGCGATCAGCGCCTCTTCGATATCGTCGAGGGTCTCCTCGTCGAGCCGCGCGGTGCCGAGGCCGGTCAGATTGCCGAGCAGACGATCCGAGGTACGCTTGAAGCCGCCGAGCAGCTTGTCGTGCCAGCTTGGAGTAGTGCTCATGCAGGGGTTCCGGTGAGTGTCGTGGCGGTGGCGCCGGTTACGTGAATGGCCTGGATCGAACCGATTGTCGTGGGAAGGGTGTAACGCACTTCAGCGAAGTTCGGCGCATGGCCGCGATCGCCCGGTCGCTCCACCAGAATATTCTGTGTCGTGCCGATCATCGTCGCCAGCCAGTCGCTCCGCCGCCGCGCTCCGGCCTCACGCAGCAGCGCCGCACGGGCCTTGCGTATTTCGGGGTCGACCTGGGGCATCAGAGCCGCCGGTGTGCCCGCGCGGGGTGAATAGGGGAAGATATGCGCCTGAACCACGTCGCAATCGTCGATCAGCGCGAGCGTGTTGCGGAACATCGCCTCGCTCTCGGTCGGGAAGCCGGCGATCAGGTCGGCACCGATTGCGATCTCCGGGCGGGCGGTCTTGAGACGCTCGACCACGGCAACACTCTGCTCGCGCGAATGGCGGCGCTTCATCCGCTTCAGGATCATGTCGTCGCCCGCCTGGAGCGAGAGATGGACATGCGGCATCATGCGCGGCTCGGCAGTGAGCAGTTCGAACAGCCGGTCATCGATCTCGATTGAGTCGAGCGACGACAGCCGCAGCCGTTCCAGCGCAGGAACATGGTGCAGGATGCGCTCGACGAGCATCCCCAAAGTCGGCGCACCCGGCAGGTCCGGGCCATAGCTGGTGAGATCAACGCCCGTCAGCACGATTTCGCGGTGTCCGTTATCGACCAGTGTCCGGATCCGGTCGATCACAGCTCCGGCCGGCACGGAACGGCTGTTGCCACGCCCGAACGGGATCGCGCAGAAGGTGCAGCGATGGTCGCAGCCATTCTGCACCTCGACAAAGGCGCGGGCATGTGACGCGAAGGCGGAAGCGAGGTGCGGTGCGGTTTCGCGCACCTGCATGATGTCGCCGACCAGCATTGCATCCTGAGCGGCCCAGGCTTCGGGGAGAAGCTTCTCGGCATTGCCAATCACGCGGTCGACCTCGGGCATCGCAGCGAAGCCCCGCGGATCGATCTGCGCCGCGCATCCTGTCACCACGATCTGGGCCGCAGGCCGATCGCGGCGGGCGCGGCGGATCGCAGCGCGGGTCTCGCGCACCGCGCCGTTGGTGACCGCGCAGCTGTTGACCACGACCATGTCGCGTCCGCCGGTCAGCGCACGGATGGTTTCGCTTTCCGCGATGTTCAGGCGGCAGCCGAGGCTGACGATCAGGGGTTCAGCCATGGAAGTGGCCGCAAGGAGCGCGCATGCGCGGTGATCTAGGGCCCGTACTCAAGTACCGCAATGGCCGTAATGTCGGCCGGAGGGTGCCGCTGGTCAGTTGACCAGGCGCTTGCCTGAAGCCGGTTTCCGTTCCGTCTTTTCAGCGTCGGTCGAGCGCAGCAGGCGCTTTTCCGCGAGCAGGCGACGGGTATTGGCGATGCTCATCGGACGGCCGTAGAAATAGCCCTGGCCCTTCGAACAGCCGAGCGCGCGCAGCCGCTCCTCGATCGCCCCGTCTTCGATGCCCTCTGCCGTGATCGGCAGGTTGAGGCTGTCGCCGAGCCTGGCGATTGCGTTGACGATCGCGGCGCTCTCCGCATTCTCGTTGATCGACATGACGAAGCTCTTGTCGATCTTGATCCGGTCGAACGGCAGCGCGCGCAGATGCGCGAGCGAGGAATAGCCGGTCCCGAAATCGTCGAGCGCAAGCCGGATGCCCTGGTTCTTGAGGCTGCCGACGATCGACTGGACCAGAGCGAGATTATCGAACAGCGAGCTCTCGGTGATCTCGATCTCGAGCCTGGTCGCCGGGAAGCCGGTTTCCGTCAGCACCTTGATGATCTTCTGCGCCAGCCAGGCATCCTTAAGCTGCCAGGGCGAGATATTGACTGAAATCGTCAGTGCCGAATCCCAGTCCTTCGCCGCGATAAAGGACTGGCGCATGATCGACAGCGACAGGTCCGAGATCATGCCGGTCTCTTCGGCGATCGGGATGAAGACGTCGGGGCCGATCAACCCGCGCGTTGGATGCTCCCAGCGCGCCAGTACCTCGAAGCCATTGAGGCGGCCGGTGGTAAGATCGATCTGCTGGTCGAAATAAGGGACGATCTCAAGCCKGGGAATCGCGCCCCGCAGCCCGACTTCGAGTTCGTTGCGCGCCTGGAGCTCACGCTCCATCGACATATCGAACCAGGCGAAGCGATTGCGGCCGGAATTCTTCGCCGCATACATCGCGATATCGGCCGATCGCATCAGTGCATCGATGCTCGCGCAATCTGAATCGGAGCGGGCGATGCCGACCGAGACGCTGATATGGAGCTGCAGCCCTTCGACCTGGAAAGGCTGGGCGAGGCGCGAGACAAGGCGTTCGGCGATCCGCTCGACCGTATCTGGATGGGTCGGGTCGAACAGGAAGGCGCAGGCGAATTCGTCACCGCCGAAGCGCGCGGTCAGCGCGATCGAGGGCATGGCGGCCGCAATCTCGACCGCGACCTCGCGCAGCAGCGCATCGCCGGTGGCGTGGCCGTGCATGTCGTTGATCGTTTTGAAATGGTCGAGATCGAGCATCATCATCGCCATTGCCTTGCCCCGGCGCTGGGCCTGGACGAACATGGCGGCGCCTTCCTCGCCCAGGCTGCGGCGATTGAGGAAGCCCGTCAGGGGGTCCTTCGCGGCAAGCTGATGAGCGCGCTCTTCGGCGGCGGCGCGAATCGACACTTCACGCGCGAGCTCGCGGTGACGGCGCCAGCCGAACAGGATCAGCGCGACATTGAGCAGCAGCGCGATGACCAGGGTCTGGTCCGCGCCCTGGCCGCCCGAAAAATAATGCTGGAAAGTCGTGGCCAGCACGGAGCTGCCGGTGCCGACGAACAACAATATGGATGCCACCGTGATTGCGCTGCTGATCACATCCCGCCTGGCCTGCAACGGCACCACCTTCACTTCATCCCCGATTTCAACTGCCATGCCGCACGCCTCGCGCTTCGATTGGGGCATTTCGCACGCGACCGGTGTAGATCGGGTTAAGCTTCTCGGCGGACGGTCTTAGGTTGCGTGAACCGCTGGGGTGCGCTAAGGGCCACCGCGATCGTTTCCCACCGGGATTCGTGAAGGGCCGCCCACTGGGCGTACGCCGGCCGACGAGGTTTCGTCCGCCGGCGTTCTTTGCGTTTACCGGTACGGCGCCGATCGGCAATGGAGTTTCTCGATGTTCGAAAGCCTGAGCGACCGGCTTGGCGGTGTGTTCGATCGGCTTCGTGGGCGCGGCGCGCTTACGGAGGCGGACGTGCGCGCGGCAATGCGCGAGGTGCGTGTAGCCCTGCTCGAGGCGGACGTCGCGCTGCCCGTGGCGCGCGAGTTCGTCGACAAGGCGACTGAAAAGGCGATCGGCCATCAGGTCCTGCGCTCGGTGACGCCGGGCCAGCAGGTCGTGAAGATCGTCAATGACGCGCTGGTCGAGATGCTCGGCTCGGATGCGGCCGAGCTCGAGCTCGGCGTCACGCCGCCCGCCGTCATCATGATGGTCGGCCTGCAGGGCTCGGGCAAGACGACGACGACGGCTAAGATCGCCAAGCGCCTCACCGGGCGTGAGCGCAAGAAGGTGCTGATGGCGTCGCTCGACGTCAATCGCCCGAACGCGCAGGAGCAGCTCGCAACGCTCGGCACCCAGACCGAGGTGGCGACGCTGCCGATCGTGCCGGGCCAGCAGCCGGTCGATATCGCCAGGCGCGCGCTGCAGGCGGCAAAGCTGCAGGGCTATGATGTCCTGATACTCGACACCGCCGGCCGACTCCATGTCGACCAGGCGCTGATGGATGAGATGCGCGCGGTCGCGGACATCGCGAACCCGGCCGAAATCCTGCTCGTCGTCGATGCGCTGACCGGCCAGGATGCCGTCAACGTCGCGAAGAGCTTCTCCGATCAGGTGCCGCTGACCGGCATCGTGCTGACCCGCATGGACGGCGATGCGCGCGGTGGTGCGGCGCTCTCGATGCGCGCCGTCACCGGCAAGCCGATCAAATTTGCCGGCGTCGGCGAAAAGCTCGATGCGCTTGAGGCCTTTCATCCTGGCCGGGTCGCCGGGCGCATTCTCGGCATGGGCGACGTCGTCGGCCTGGTCGAGCGTGCTGCTGAAGCGATCCAGCAGGAAGACGCCGAGAAGATGGCGGCGAAGCTGGCCAAGGGCCAGTTCGACATGGACGATTTGCGCCAGCAGCTCATCCAGATGCGCAAGATGGGTGGCATCGGCGCGCTGGCCGGAATGATCCCGGGCATGAAGAAGGCGCAACAGGCAATGGCCTCGGGCGCCGTTGACGAGAAGATCCTGCTGCGCATGGACGCGATGATCACCTCGATGACGCCCAAGGAACGCGCCAAGCCGGAAATCATCAACGCCAAGCGCAAGATCCGCGTGGCGAAGGGCAGCGGCACGACCGTCCAGGACGTGAACAAGCTGCTCAAGATGCATCAGGAAATGTCCACCGCAATGAAGAAGTTGCGCAAGATGGGCGGCCTGAAGGGGATGATGGCGATGCTCGGCGGCGGCGGCAAGGGCGGCGGCGGCATGGGCGGTATGGGTGGCGGCGGCATGGGTGGCGGTGGTCTCGGCGGCGCCGGCGGCCTTGGTGGCCTGCTCGGCAATGGCGGCGGACTCCCCGGCCTCGGCGGCGGCCAGTCAAGCCTCCCACCCGGCTTCGAGAATTTGATCAAGAAGAAATAACGTAATCGAAAGAAGGAAGTAGAACTAATGGCACTCAGCATTCGTCTGTCGCGTGGCGGCTCCAAGAAGCGTCCTTATTACAAGATCGTCGTGGCCGACGCCCGTTCGCCCCGTGATGGCCGCTTCATCGAGAAGCTCGGCACCTATAACCCGCTGCTCGCCAAGGATGACGACAAGCGCATCGTTCTCGACGGCGAGCGCGCCAAGCATTGGCTGAGCGTCGGCGCCCAGCCGACCGACCGCGTCGCGCGTTTCCTCGATGTTGCCGGCGTTCGTGAGCGCGCCGCGCGTAACAATCCGAACAAGGGCAAGCCAGGCGACAAGGCCACCGAGCGCGCCGAAGAGCGTGCGACCAAGCTCGCCGAGGCCGAAGAGGCCAAGGCAGCTGCCGCAGCGGCGCCGGCTCCGGAGCCCGTCGCCGAGGAAGCGCCTCCCGCCCAGGACAGCAACGAGGAAGCCGAGCAGGTGATCGCCGCTGAAGTCGAAGCAGCGACCGAAGAGCCGACGCCTGAGGCCGAAGCCGTCGCCGAGGCAGTTGCCGAAGAGACGCCGCCGGTCGAGGCAGCTGCTGAGGAAGCACCTGTCGCCAATGAATCGACCCCGAACAGCGACGCCGGCGACACCGCCGAAGCCGCTGAGGGCGAAAGCGCCCAGGCTCCGGCCGAGGGCTGATGCCTGTCGACACCCCCGTCACGCTCGCCGTCATCATCGGCGCGCATGGCGTGGCGGGGGAAGTCCGCCTCAAGGTCTTCGCCGAGGACCTGAAGCCCTATAAAAGCTTCAACAACGGCACCCTCACGCTGAAATCGGTGCGCCATGGCAGCAACGGCGCCATTGCGCGCATCGCCGAGGTCAATGATCGCAATGCCGCCGAGGCACTGCGCGGCACTGAGCTGACCGTGCCCCGGTCAGCACTGCCCCCGCTAGCGGAGGGCGAATATTACCATGCCGATCTGCTAGGGCTCCCGGCAATCTCCACCGACGGCGAAGCGCTCGGCACCGTCGTCGCCATCGATGATTTCGGCGCCGGCGATGTGATCGAGATTGAGCGGCCTGACGGCAAACGCTTCATGGTGCCGATGAACGCTGACGCAGTGCCCGAATGGAACGCTGAGCGCCTGGTCGTCACCACCGCATTCGTTAGCGCCTGAGCGGTCGCTTTTCGTCGAGCAGATTGCGGATCGTCGTCGCGGCCACGCCAGCTTCGCCCATCGCGTGGCTGATCTGGTCGAGCCCCTTTACCACATCCCCCGCCGCGAAGAGCCCCGGAACAGTCGTGCGTTGATGGTCGTCGACTTCCAGGCACCCATCTTCGCTGGCCCGCGCACCTGCCGCGACCGCCAGATGCGATCGGATCCGTGAGCCCAGCGCCGGGTAGATGCTGTCGAAGCTCAGCTCACCGCCCGGCAATGTCGCGACGATCTGGTCGCCATCGACCTGGATCGGCGCACAGGGCCCATCGACATGCGCGATACCGGCGTCGGCGAGCTCCGCACGGCATTTTTTATCCAGGTCGTGCGCGGCACCAGGGGCGATCAGAGTCACATTACGCGTGTAGCCGCGCAGGAACAGGGCCTCTCGCATGCCATGGTCACCGGTCCCTATCACCCCGACGCGCTTGTCGGTCACTTCGAAGCCATCGCAGATCGGGCAATAGCGGATCAGCCCGCGCGCCAGCGCCGCGTCGTGCTCAGCGGCCGGCATATCGGGGCGATTGTTCACCACACCCGTCGCCAGCAACACCGCACGGGCGGGAAAGACATGCCCACCTTCACCGACATGAACTTCGAACCCGTCGCCCTTTGGCACGATCGCGGAAACCTCGGCGAGCTCCCGCACAGCACCGAAGCTCTCCGCCTGTTGGAGCATCCGCGCGAGCAGGTCCTTGCCCGAGATTCCGCCCGGATAACCGGCATGGTTGCGCGTGCAGGGGATCAGCGCTGCCCGGCTGCTGCCGCAGTCGAACAGTCGGATCGAAAGATGAAAGCGCGCGAGATAGATCGCGGCGGTCAGCCCTGCGGGCCCCGCCCCGACGATGATGCAATCTTCCATGATCAGCCCAAGTGCTGGCGATTGGGAAGGTTCCCGGATAGGGCAGGGGACATGATCGTAATGATTTTCATCGTCCTGCTGGTTTATGTGGTGCTTCCCCCCGCTGCGATCTCGGCTGGCGCGACGCTCCTGCTCTGCTGGTCGAGACCAGGCCTTCGGATCGAGTTCGTGGCGCTGGCCGCTTCATTGCTGGCATCGCTTGTCGGCATCTCCAGCATCAGCGTTGACGGGTTGTTCGTGGCGCATTGCAATCTGGCGTATTTCACCTGCGGCGATCCCGGCTCCTCCTTCACCAGTTACATCCTGTTGCTGTCGATGCTGATCACCTTCGCGATCGCCTGGCCGGTTTCCTGGGTGATCGGCAACTGGTGGCACCGACGATGACTTTCGTCGCGACCATTCTGACCCTTTATCCGGAGATGTTCCCCGGCCCGCTCGGCATGTCCCTTGCCGGCCGCGCGCTGGCGGAAGGAACCTGGTCGCTGGATGCGGTCAACATCCGCGACTTCGCGATCGACAAGCACCGCACCGTCGACGACACGCCGGCCGGCGGCGGGGCGGGGATGGTGCTCCGCGCCGATGTGCTCGCTGCCGCGATCGACAGCGTGGCTGATGGCCGCCCCGTCCTCGCCATGACACCGCGCGGCAGACCGCTCGACCAGGCGCGTATCCGCGCACTTGCGGCTGGCCAGGGCGTCACTGTCCTGTGCGGCCGGTTCGAGGGTTTCGATGAGCGGATCTTCGCCGCGCGGGCGGTGGAGGAGGTGTCGATCGGCGACTATATCCTCTCGGGCGGCGAGTTGGGTGCACTGGTGCTGCTCGATGCTTGCATTCGGCTGCTTCCCGGCGTAATGGGCGCGGCTTCAAGCGGCGTGGACGAGAGCTTCGAAACGGGGCTACTCGAATATCCGCAATATACCCGACCTGCGATATGGGAAGGGCGCACGATCCCCGAAGTGCTGCGATCGGGGGATCATGCGAGGATCGCGGCATGGCGAAAGCACATGGCCGAGACCGAAACACGGCTAAGGCGGCCGGACCTTTGGGAGCGCCATGAGGGCGCTCGGGTTCAGTCGCCCTCTGGCGCGCGGCGACAGACGAAGGACGAATGAGATGAATCTCATCCAGACGATCGAAGCCGAGAACATTGCCAAGTTTCTCGAGACCAAGAAGATCCCCGAATTCCGCCCCGGCGACACGCTGAAGGTCGGTGTGAAGGTCGTGGAAGGCGAGCGCACCCGCGTTCAGAACTACGAAGGCGTGTGCATCGCGCGTTCGAACAAGGGCATGGGCTCCAATTTCACCGTGCGGAAAATTTCGTTCGGTGAAGGCGTCGAGCGCGTCTTCCCGCTTTATTCGCCGAACATCGATTCGATCGAAGTGGTCCGCAAGGGCGCCGTGCGTCGCGCAAAGCTCTATTATCTGCGTGGCCGCACCGGCAAGTCGGCGCGTATCGCCGAGCGCCGTGACAACCGTCCGGCCAAGGGCACCGCTGCCGCCGAATGATATCGAAGGCCATCGGTTTCGACCGGTGGTTTTGCAAATAAGCCCGCTCGCGGAACCGCGAGCGGGCTTTTTTGTCTTAATGCCAATCAAGGCTACCTTATTTTTACGGGTTTGACTCAAACTCGAAATAGGCCAAAACTTGAATCGGGCATCGGTTCATGTGCTGTTGCTGCACTGCAGCGACGGATTGGCGATGGTTCGCGTGGAAGAGGGGCCCGTAGAAGTGGACATTTCTAATTGTCCTGATTTCGAGCTACTTCGCGAGTCCGCGGATTTTCTGGACGCTCTTGCTGCGCCCGATGACAATAGTTTCAGCATTATTGCCGATCTCGCTGTCACATATTTGCAAGCTGACATGGCGATCGTAAACCTCGTCGATCCGAACGTTGGCTTGGGACTGGGTTCGAGCGACAGGGTGGTGGCGATGTCCATTGCATCCCGTGAGGGCGGGAAACGCCCTTCGATCTCGGCAAGCGGCCTTCGCAACATGCTCGATCCGCTGAACGCGCGGAACGCGGGTTTCGATTTCTATGCCGAGATCCCGCTGAGGTCGGTTGGAGGAACCAGTTTCGGGTCGCTGGTCGTTCTCAGCCATGAAGCGCGAGATGCCAGCGATCGGGAACTTGCCGTTCTGCGAAACCTCGCGCGGTTGATCGTGGAAGGCGTGGAGTTGCGCCTCGCCGTCTTCCGTCACCTTCACGCAGTCAGGGAAGCGATCAGCTCCTGAAGGGCGGACGAAGGACCGAACGGCCGCGCGCGGTAAGCGCGACATCGATAACACGAAGGCCATGATCGGAACTCATGATCAGCGCCTCATAGGTGATGAGGCCCGAATCCGTCAGCATCTGAATGGTATGAAGCAGGCGGTCCTTTGGGTCAGTTCCGGGCTCGACGCTCACCTGCTCCGGAGTCCCGATCAGATCGGGAGTCAAAGTCACAAATGCAGGCCAGCTCGCCTGAAGCAAGCTAGCCACCGCTTCGGAGTACGGCGCGTCCGGTAGGTTCGGGCATTCGTGCAGGAACGTCACCAGATTCTGGACTCCTAAGCTCTGTTTGTGTCTCCGATCTTCTCCTCTCCTGAGGCTTCTATTTTTTTCATTAACCATATCTTTACAAAGGTTAACAAACCGTAAATCTATGATCTCTTCCGGACCATGCCCGACGCAGCCGGGCGTATCCGCCTCTTCGCGCCCACTATTTGTATGTGCTTTGGTCGCTGGGTAATCTGAAGGCCAAGGTCCTGTAAAAGCACCGGAACTGGCCGAACATGGATTCGATGGATCGAGCTTTTCAGCCGTATCCGTTATTCGTGCGACTACTCCCATAGTATCAATATGTTTCTTTAAATCAATCCTGTTGGCTCTCGTATTCAATTCTTGCGCACCGCCAAGCGACTCTGCGACGAAGTTGCGACCAAGCGCAGTTGTTTCTTGCCGTTACGGGTTACTCCCATTGATCAGCCTGGACTCGGTGTGGCTGGCGGCGGCACCTGTCCAAAGGCTCGCGGTATGATCGTTCGGCGCCAGATTGCCAGGTAGCGCCAAAATGGTTTCATTGCCGGAACGACATTAACTATATGATTATCTCCTTATGGCAGACAGTTAGCGGGGGAGAAACGGGATGCAGACCGAACACCAGGTGTCAGTCGGGCAAGGAGGGTTGAATCTCTCCGATGAGGAGATCGGCACGCGCGCCGCTCTCTATAATTCCGATCCGCATTTCGCGGCCGATCTGCGCAGCTTCTGGGCGCAGGGCAGGCCGGCGGCGGAGGATATCATCCGCGCCTATTGGAACGAGAAGGTCTGCGCGAAGATCAAGCCTGAGGTCTGGCGCGACAATCCGCAACTTACCCCGGACAGCGTGACGAACCGCGCACTGGCGCGCTTCGATCGCCTGCTCGGCGGGCCGATCGACGACGCCTGGGTGAAATATTCGGCTGAGCGCGCACACCGCGTTCGGGTGCTTGGCCTCTCGCTGATGCAATCCATGATCCAGCTTGCCGATCTCTACCGCGATCTGGCCAATCTGGCGCGCACCCTCTTCGCTGACGATCCGGCGCTGGGAGAGCGGGTCGCCAGCGCGATCGGCAAGTTCGGCATTATCGAAACCGAGGTGACGGTCGCCGAAGTCGCCGCGACCGAGCGCGCCGGAGCGAATGCGCTGCTTTCGACGATCGGCGACAAATTCCACGCAATGTCGAGGGGGCTGCTGACCGCGACGGTCTCCGATGCGAAGGACCTGCACAAGCGCGCCACTGCCACCGCGACCTCCGCGCGGCGCATGCTCGGCCATACCGCTGATGTCGCGGCGGCAGCGGAGCAATCTGCGGAGGCGATGACAGACGCAGCGCGAACTGCCGCCATCCTCATCGAGACAATCGCTATCACCGAGAAGGAAGTCGCCGCAGCCACCGAGGTCGCCGCTCGGGCAGCTGACAAGTCAATGCGCGCGGTCGGTGCCTCAAAACAGCTCTCCGATCATGCGGAATCGATCGAATCCATCCTGGGACTGATCCGCGACATCGCCGGGCAGACCAACCTGCTGGCCCTGAACGCCACGATCGAGGCGGCGCGCGCCGGCGATGCCGGCCGTGGTTTCGCCGTGGTGGCGCAGGAAGTGAAGACGCTTGCCAGCCAGAGCGCCCGCGCGACTGACGATATCGCGCTCAAGATCTCGGCGATCCAGGCAGCGACTGATGAAGTCGTCGAAGCAAATGGCTTGATCCACCACACGATCGACGAGGTCCAGGCGCATGCCCGGCGAATCCAGGAAGCGATGAACCGCCAGACGCAAACGGTGACGGCTATCACCAGCGCAGTCGACGAGACCGCGCTCGCGGCGCGATCGATGGCGGAGAGCGTCGCCGTGATCCGGACGGGAACGCAGCATGTGGCGGCCGAGATCGAGGAGGTCGAGAACGGCTTTCGCCTTGTCGATGAGCGGCTGATTGCGCTGGAGGCCGAGACGACGACGTTCATCGAACGGATTGTCGTCTGACCTCGCTGGTGAAGCACCGCCCTTGATGCGGCGGTTCAGGCTCGCGATAAGAGTCGCATGACCGTCCACCGCTGCTCCTGGGCCGACAACGATCCGCTCATGCGCGCCTATCACGATACTGAATGGGGCGTGCCCGAGCGCGACAGTCGCGCGCTCTGGGAGAAGCTCATGCTCGATGGTTTTCAGGCGGGGCTCGCCTGGATCACCATCCTGCGCAAGCGCGATGCCTTTCGTGACACGTTCAAGGGCTTTGATCCAGAGATCGTCGCGCGCTTCGATGACGCCGATATCCAGCGGCTCCTCGGCGATGCGCGGATCATCCGATCGCGGGCGAAGATCGAGGCGACGATCGGCAATGCCCGCGCCTTTCTCGCGATGCGTGAGGCGGGGGAGGACTTCTCGGCCTTTGTCTGGGGCATGGCGGGCGGCGAGCCGCTCATGGGGGATGGCGTGCATTTTCCCACCAAGACGCCGTTATCGGAAGCAATGTCGGCCGCGCTCAAGAAGCGGGGCTTCAAGTTCGTCGGCCCGGTAATCGTATATGCCTGGATGCAGGCGACTGGTGTGGTCAACGATCACAGCGAGCACTGCTTCAGGCGAAATCCCTGAGATCGCCCCAAGGCCGAGCGACGAGGGTGGAACTGGTCCGACCCTCGCCGCAAACGATCAATGCTGCATATCGCCCATCGGCACCGGCGCGCCGTCCGGCTTCGGCCGCGGGACCGGCGGCACCATGATGGAGACATTCTGCATCATGCCCTGATCCTCATGGTCGAGGATATGGCAGTGGAGCACGAACTCGCCGATATAGCGCTCATACCGCGTCCGGACGGTGACCTTGTAGACGCCAGTCGGGCCGCCGGGCAGGTTCTTCACCCAGAGCGTATCCTTCCACACGCCCTTCAGTCCCGCATATTGCGGGTCAACCGTACCGTTCGGCTCCTTGTCGGCTGTGTTGGGCGCGCTGACGTCGGTGCCGTTGGGGGCGATGATCGAAACCACCTGGAATGGGTTGATATGGATATGGAAAGGATGGCCGCCGGCCTGCGACGTCAGAGTCCATTGGTCGACATCCCCCAGATAGAGCTTCCGGTCGATCCGTTTGGGATCATAGGGTCGGGCGTTTTGGGGATTGAGCGTGTTGCCGACCATGAAGTCGAAACGGCCGTCGTCCTGCTTCTTGATGAAGAAGGTGAGTTCTTGGTGGCCGGTCACCTCGGTCGTTTTGATGTCTTCATGCGGAATGAAGCTGGTGAGCTTCAGCCCAGCCTTGAGGTCGGTGACGACCGCCGGCGGCATCGCCGGACTAACATTCGCGATCAGCGCGTCGCGCACATAGGCCCCGACATCGCCGACCGGCTTGCCGGGCGCGACCTCGACGATCCCAAGCAATTGAGGCCCGGGCGTATCGCCATTGACTGAGCCGGCGCTCGGCGAGGACGCGTCGATGATGCAATAGCGGCCGGCTTCAGGAAAGGTCATCAGGGCGTCGAAGCGGTAGCCAGGCTGGAACACAGTCACCTGCTTCTGCTGCGCGGCGCCCATGGTCAGACCATCGGCGGCGACCACGGCATAGGGGAGGGTGGCGCCGGTGCAGCTATGGTCGAGGAAATTACGTTCCTGGGCCGCACTCATGATCGAGGCGAGCTGTGCCTTGGGCGCCAGCTTGACGAGTTTGAGGCTGATCGTGTCGCGCACGCCGGCATGGATCATCCGCCAGCGCTCGATCTGGCCCTGCACCGTCTTGAAGGTCGGCAGGACAAGGCCGTTGAGCGAGGTGTAGCGACCCGATTTTCCCCAGGCGGTGGGGCCGAAATCGTCATAGCTCTCGACCCCGCCGACATCGCCCGGATCGCAGCGATAGGTACCGTCCTTGTTGCGCTTGATCGGGCCGAGCGTGCCCGGCGCGGCGGGTTCGCGGCAGGCATATTGGATCTGCTGGAACACGATCACGCGATCCTTGAAACCCCTGAGCAGCGTATCGAGATCGCCATGCTCGTCCCGCGTCGGCAAGCGGCTGCCGCGGACGATCAGGGCTCCCGCCATCCCGCTCGAGACCTGCAAAGCGGTCGAGCCATGGCGGTGGGTGTGATACCAGAAGGTCCCCGCCGGATGGTCGCTGGGGATGTTGTATTCATATTCGAACGCAACCCCGGGATTGATCGACAGCAGGACATTGTCGCCATTGCCCGCCGGGTTCACCCACAGGCCATGGGTGTGGAGATTGGTGCCGTTGAAGCAATGCGGCGTGTTGTCGTGCGGCATGTCCTCCATGGCGTCCGCCATCTTGCCCGGCAGGCAACTCTTGTCGAACGGCAGCTTGTTGTCGAGATTGACGCGGATCGTGTCCCCCGGCCGCACCTCGATGGTCGGCGAGACATAGGGGATTTTCGGATCGACATCAGTGCCGTCATAGCTGCGCAAGCGGACTTTGTCGTACCTGCCGGTCGCCGGGTTGAAGATCTGCCCGTCGGTATAGACGATATTGAGATCGAGTATGCGCTCATGGGGTAGCGGCTTTCGGCCTGGGGTGCCGGGAGGGCCCGACGGCTTCGCGTCGAGTATCCGAGGATTATCGATCTCGCGATCGGCCGTTTGCGCCAGGGCGGACCCGCTCCAGGCGAGCAGCGGCGCGACGACGGCAAGATAGTGCAGCGACCGGTATCGTGACATGATAGCTCCCCTTTGACGCGCAGGATTGTTTAACCTGGGTTTATTTCGTGATGCCCGCCGCCTGCGGACCTGTCGAGCCACGAGGAGGTGGAGTGGAACCGGTCTGATTGCTTCTCTTTTACGACCTTCTTCCTCCCCTCCCGCTTGCGGGCGACGGCATTCACACATCGCGAGGCGCTTCTCTTCTCCCTCTCCCATCGGGAGAGGGAAGGGGCCCATCGCGAAGCGATGGGAAGGGTGAGGGTGACGAAAGTTAGCGTCTCGCACTCAGCCTCACCCCGCGCTGCTGCGCAGCTTGCCCCTCTCCTGAAAGGAGAGGGGAAGAAGGGCGCCCACTCGATGTGTGAATCCGGTAGCGCGAGCGGGAGGGGAGGAAGAAGGTCCCTCGCTGCGCTCTTTACCTCGCCGCTGCACCCCGCGATAACGCCTGCCATCCACCGCCATTCGCGCGGCGCAAGATAATCGGGACTGGAGATGAAAGATGCCAAAATCCTGGCTGCTGGCGGGTGTCATGCTCGCCGCTTTGGCGACGCCTGCAATGGCCGCTGAACCCGCCACGCCGCCCGCTGCCGTTGCCGTTGCCGATACGGCGTCGCAGCCGCTGACCCTCAAGCGCCTGTTCTCGAGCCCCGATCTCGCCGGCGCTCAGCCCCGCGCGCTCAGGCTTTCGCCCGACGGCAAGCTGCTCACCTCGCTCCGGCCGCGGCCCGATGAGCGCGACCGGCTCGATCTCTGGGCGCTCGACACCAAGAGCGGCAAGGAATGGATGCTGGTCGATTCCAAGAAGGTCGGCACCGGCGCCGAGCTTTCCGAGGCGGAGAAGATGCAGCGAGAGCGCGCCCGGGTCGGCGGCTCCAAGGGGATCATCGCCTATGACTGGGCGCCCGACGGCAAGGCGATCCTCGTGCCCCTCGACGGCGATCTCTATCTCGCAACGCTCGATGGCAAGACCGAGCGCCTCACCAACATGCCGGGCGGTGAGCTCAACCCGGTGATCAGCCCGCGCGGCGGCTTTGTCAGCTTCGTGCGCGACCAGAACCTCTTCGTCCAACCGCTCGGCGGCGGCGAGGCGAGGGCGCTGACCACAAGCGGCGGCGGCACCGTCCATTGGGGCGAGGCCGAGTTCGTCGCCCAGGAGGAAATGGATCGCCGTACCGGCTATTGGTGGTCGCCTGGCGACACTCGGATCGCGGTCGAGAAATTTGATGAAGCGCCGGTCGGTATCGTCACGCGCGCCGCGATCGGTGCTGACGGCACCAAGGTCTATGAGCAGCGCTATCCCGCCGCCGGCACGCCGAACGTGCTGGTCGAGCTCTATGTGATGAACGCAAACGGCTCCGGCCAGGTGAAGGTCGATCTCGGCAGCAACCCCGATATCTATCTCGCCCGGGTTAACTGGACGCCGGACGGCAAGACCTTGCTCGTCCAGCGCGAGAGCCGTGATCAGAAGACGCTCGACATGCTCAGCGTCGATCCCGCCACGGGCAAATCGACCGTGCTGTTCACCGAGAAATCCGGCGAACGCAGCTGGCTCAACCTTAGCGACGCCTATCGCGCTATGAAGGACGGCAGCCTGATCTGGCGCTCCGAGCGTGATGGCTATGGCCATCTCTACCGCTTCCTAAAGGGCAAATGGACTCAGCTCACCAAGGGGCCCTGGGTGGTGCAGGATCTCGCCGGCGTCGATGAGGCAAAGGGCCGGCTCTATTTCATCGGCAACAAGGACGGTGCGCTCGAGCAGCATCTCTACTCAGTCGATATCGCGCACCCCAATGTCGTCACCCGGCTGACCGAGCTTGGCTGGTGGAACAATGCCAGCATGGATTCAGCCGCGAGCCGGATCATCGTCACGCGATCCAATTCAACCCAGCCGGCCCAGACCTATATGGCCGATATCACCGGCAAACGCCTGTCCTGGGTCAACGAAAATGCGGTCGTGGCCGGCCACCCCTATTACCCCTATCTCGCACACCATCAGGCGACGACCTATGGCAGCTTCAAGGCCGCTGACGGCACCACTCTCTATTATGAGATGATCACGCCGAAGCTCGAAGAGGGGAAGAAATATCCCGTCTTCTTCGAACATTATGGCGGCCCCGGCACCGGCCAGCAGGTCACGCGCGGCTGGCAGAGCCCGATGGCGCAATATGTCGTGTCGCGCGGCTATGTCTATTTCCGGATCGACAATCGCGGCTCGTACAATCGCGGCAAGGCGTTCGAGGACCATATCTACCGCGCCATGGGCACGGTCGAGGTCGAGGACCAGCTCACCGCGACGAAGTGGATCAAGAGCCAGCCATTCGTCGATCCGTCGAAAGTCGCGACCTATGGCTGGTCCTATGGCGGCTACATGACGCTCAAGATGCTGGAGGCGAACCCGGGCGTCTATGCCGCTGGCATCTCCGGCGCGCCCGTCACCAAATGGGAACTCTACGACACCCATTATACCGAGCGTTACATGGGCGATCCGAAAAAGGACGCGAAGGCCTATGCCGCTTCGGATGCCCTGGCCGATGCCAACAAGATCAGCGACCCGCTGCTGCTGATCCACGGCATGGCCGACGACAATGTCGTCTTCACCAACTCGACCGCCTTCGCGGCGAAGATGCAGGCCGAGAATGTGCCGTTCGAAATGATGTTCTACCCCGGCAAGACGCACAGCGCCGGGCGCGACATCCATGTCTGGACGACGATCTTCGACTTCCTCGACGCAAAGCTGGGAGCCAAGGCGGCGAACTGAGGTCTCTGTCTCGATCATCGCCCTGTTAACGCGCGTTCGAATGGAAGAATTTGTTCACGCAAAGGCGCAAAGGCGCAAAGGAAGAAGATGGATTCTTCGCGCCTTTGGGTCTTTGCGTGAACCAATAACAGGGGGAGGCGCGCAATGGATCGGGATGTGGAGAAAATCGCCGCCGACGTGATTGATCAGGCGCTGCAATTGCATCGCGGCCTTGGACCGGGCTTGCTGGAGAGCGTCTATGAGATGGTGCTGGCGGCGAAGCTGACGGAGCTTGGCTATTCGGTAGTTCGTCAAAAGCCCGTCGACATTGAGTATGCGGGCCTACGTTTTGAAGCTGCGTTCAGGATTGATCTGCTCGTCGAGGAAAAGCTCCTCGTCGAAATTAAGTCCGCCGAACGGCTTAATAGCGCCCACGCCAAACAGCTGCTCACCTATTTGAGATTGACCGATCAATCCCTGGGCCTCCTGATCAATTTCGGTGGCGAGACCCTGAAGGAGGGGCTCCGGAGAGTCGTCAACAACCATGCTTCCTTTGCGCCTTCGCGCCTTTGCGAGAACAAAAAAGCCAAGAGCGATCACGATTGATGTGAGAGCCTCGCCCCAGCTCCGCAGGAAGGAGACGCCATTTCGCCCACCTGATAGTTTTCCTGTACTGGACAAATTGGACAAGGGGCGTATGCGACCGCCTCGTTTCAACGGAGTTTGGATAATGGGGTACCGGGTCGTCGTCGCTGGAGCGACGGGAAATGTTGGGCGCGAGATGCTCAACATCCTTGCCGAACGTGAGTTTCCGGCTGACGAGATTGCCGTTCTGGCATCGTCGCGCAGCCAGGGCGAAGAGGTCGATTTCGGCGAGACCGGGCGCAAACTCAAAATCCAGAATATCGACAATTTCAACCCCGCCGGCTGGGATATGGCGCTGTTCGCGATCGGCTCCGATGCGACCAAGGTCCACGCGCCGCGCTTCGCGGCGGCTGGGTGCACGGTGATCGACAATTCGTCGCTCTACCGGATGGACCCGGACGTGCCGCTGATCGTCCCCGAGGTGAACCCCGAGGCGATCTCGACCTATACCCGCAAGAACATCATCGCGAACCCGAACTGCTCGACCGCGCAGATGGTCGTGGCGCTGAAGCCGCTCCACGACATCGCGACGATCAAGCGCATCGTGGTTGCGACCTATCAGTCAGTCTCGGGCGCCGGCAAGGCGGGCATGGACGAGCTGTTCGAGCAGAGCCGCAACATCTTTGTCGGCGACAGCGCTGAAGCGAAGAAGTTCACCAAGCAGATCGCCTTCAACGTGATCCCGCACATCGACAGCTTCCTCGACGACGGTTCGACCAAGGAAGAGTGGAAGATGGTGGTCGAGACCAAGAAGATCCTCGGCTCGAAGATCAAGGTTCACGCCACCTGCGTGCGGGTGCCGGTGTTCGTTGGCCATTCGGAAGCGATCAATATCGAGTTCGAGAACGAGATCTCGGCCGAGCAGGCGCAGAAGATTCTGCGCGAGGCGCCCGGCGTGATGCTCGTCGACAAGCGCGAGGACGGCGGATACGTCACCCCGATCGAATGCGTAGGCGAATATGCCACCTTCATCAGCCGCGTCCGTGAGGACCCGACTGTGGAGAACGGCCTCGCGCTCTGGTGCGTCAGTGACAATCTCCGCAAGGGCGCAGCGCTGAACGCGGTGCAGATCGCCGAACTCCTCGGCCGGCGGCACCTGCAAAAGGCAGCGTAAGGCAGTGATCGAAGGCGGTTGCCGCTGCGGCGAGTCGCGTTACGCGCTCGCCGTAGAGGCAATGCCTCCGGTCTATTGCTGTCATTGCCTCGACTGCCAGAGCTGGTCGGGCAGTGCCTTCACCGAACAGGCGGTAGCGCGCGCTGAGGCGCTGAGCGCTACCGGCCCGATCATCGAGTACAGCTTTCAGAATCCAAGTGGGTCACGCTCGACCCAGTGGCTGTGCGGCATCTGTCACGCCCGCCTGTGGAATACCAACACGGCGCGGCCCGGCCTCGCGCTGATCCGTGCCGGTACGCTCGACGCGAGCGATGGGATCGAACCGCGCGCGCATATCTGGGTGAAGCGCAAACAGCCCTGGATCGTCATTGCAGACGATATCCCGACCTTCGAGGAATCCGCCCCGCTGGCCGAGTTCACCGCGATCCTGTCGTGGTGATCTTCTATTCGGCGACGACCGCCTCGACCTTGCCCTTGGGTTTCCTCAGCAACAGCACCAGCGGCAGAACCGCGATGGAAATCCAGGCCATCAGATAAAAATCGTCGATATAAGCGATCATCGCCGCCTGCTTGTTGATCATCGCGTCCGCCATGCCAAACACGCTGTCGGACAAGACGCCGTACCGGTCGAGCGCTCCGAGATCGAGCGTCGGAACCGTCTTCGCGGTCACATGCTGGGCGAGATCGGCATGCGCCGTCTGGATATTGCGCGCGAGCAGCACCGTGACGAGCGAAATGCCCGCCGACTGGCCGATGCTCCTCATCAGGTTCAGCAGGCTGGCGCCATCCGTGCGGTAATTATGCTCGAGGGTCGCAAAGGCGAGCGAGTTCAGCGGCATGAACACGAGCCCCATGCCGAGGCCCTGGATGAAGCCGCTGACGATGACCGGCCAGAAGTCCATCTCGAGCGAATAGCCAGCCATCTGCCGCAGCGAGAGGGAGAACAGCAACAGGCCGGCGACGATCAGGATCCTGGTATCGATCCTGCCCATCATCTGGCCAGCGAACCACATCGTGAAGAGAACGCCAACGCCGCGCGGCGCCATCATCATGCCGGTGTCGATCACCGGATAGCCGAACAGTTGCTGCAGCATCGGCGGCAGCAGCGCCATCGGCGCCATGGTCGAGATGCCGATGATGATCATGAAAAACATGCCCATCACGAGATTGCGGTTCTTGAACAAGTGCCTGTCGAACAACGGCTTTTGTGCGGTGGCGAGATGAACCACACCTACCCACATTGCCGCCAGCGCGACCATGGCTTCAGCGATGATCTCCGGGCTGCTGAACCAGTCCTCCTGTTGCCCCCGGTCGAGCATCAGCTGGAAGCTCGCGACGGCGAGCGCGATCAGGCCAAACCCAGCGATATCGAACGAGCGGGCGCGCAAGGGACGCGACGGCAGCAGGAACCAGAGGATTGCAAAGGTCATCGCACCGACCGGCACATTAACGTAGAACACCCAGCGCCAATTATAGCTTTCGGTCAGCCAGCCGCCGATTACCGGGCCCAGGATCGGACCGATCATCACGCCCATGCCCCAGACCGACATCGCCTTTGCCTGACGTTCGGGTGGATTGATATCGAGCATCGCGGTTTGCGAGAGCGGATTGATGAAGGCGGCCGCGATTCCCTGGAAGACCCGGAACAGCACCATCTCCTCGAGGCTGACCGCCGTGCCGCACAACATCGAAGCGACGATGAAGGCGCCGACTGCGAAGAGGAAAAGGTTACGCGATCCGAACCGGTCGGAAAGCCACCCGGTCGCCGGCAGCGCGATCGCGGTCGCGACGATATAGCTGGTCAGCACCCAGCTGACGGTGTCGATCGTCGCGCCCAGGCTTGTCTGCATATGGGGTAGAGCGACGTTGGCGATCGTCGTGTCCAGGATCTGCATGATCATCGCGCCCATGACGCCGATCGTGAGGAGCCAGCGATGCCTGACCTGGAGCATCGGCTGGCCGGGGGCCGGATCAGTCACGATTGCCCTTCGTGTCGATTTTCACCCTGGCGCTGAGACCCGCGATCATCGGGCGTGCTGGAGTTCCGTCAATCGCGATGCGCACCGGCACGCGCTGGGTCACCTTGACCCAGTTGCCATTGGCGTTCTGCGCGGGGAGAACCGAGAATTGCGAGCCCGTGCCCGCGCCGATGCTCAGGATACGGCCGTGGATCGCAAGCCCCGGATAGGCGTCGAGCTTTATCTCCGCGGGCTGGCCGACTGCCATATGGTTGAGGTCGGTTTCCTTGAAGTTTGCTTCGACCCAGGCACCGCGATCCCTCACCAGGCTCAGTAAGGGAACGCCGCTCGGCATGATGGTGCCGATCTGAAGCCGCCCGGTCTGGCTGACGATGCCGTCATCCGGGGCGTAGACGGTGGTGCGGGCAAGCTCAAGCTCCGCCTTTTCGCGCGCAGCCATCGCCGCCTGGATCGCCGCGGGGGTACCCGAGGTTCCGGTGCCACTGCCGACCTGGTTGCGCGCCTTGGCAGCACTTGCCTGCGCCGTCGCGAGGCGAGCCCTGGCGGCGGCCACTTCATGCGCTGCGGCATCGAAGCTGGCGCGCGTCGTGAAGCCGCGCTTCATCAATGCCGCCTGACGTTCGTACGTCGCCTGGGCGAGCTGGATGTCCGCATTGGCGCTCTGGATATCCGCCTGGGCGCTGCCGGTATCGGTTGACAGCGTGTTGACCTGGACGCGCGCCGCCGCGAGGGCTGCATTGGCCTGGTCGAGCGCGATCTGGAACGGCACGGGATCGATCCGAAAGAGCATATCGCCCTTCTTGACGCGCTGGTTTTCCTTCACGTTGACTGCGACGATACGGCCGCTCACATCGGGGCTGACCGACACCATATCCTGCTGGACATAAGCATTGTCGGTCGAGACATAGCGCCCCGAGGTCAGCCACAGATAACCGCCGATCGCCGCGATCAGCAGCGGAACGCTGAGCATCAACGCAATCCGCCGCCATGAACGCTGTTTCGTCGCCGGCGAGTCGACATCTTCGATCGTGTTGATGGCAACCGGCGTCACGTCGCGGCGGATCTTGGGGTCTGCATCAGCCATGATTGGCCTCGTCGCTTTCGATTGGTGTGTTGAGATTGGCACGGATGGTACCGAGGGCATCCATGAGTTCGGCGCGGCGCACCTTATCAAGGCCGGACAGCGCGTCCTCGATCATGCCGTCGGCAAGGCCGCGAAGCTGGGTGAGCAGCGGGTGCGCCTTGGTGGTGAGAAAGATCAGCCACGCACGCCGGTCGGCCGGGTCGCGGCGGCGCTCGACAAGCCCCGCCTCTTCGAGCCGGTCAATCATGCGGCACAGGGTGATCGGCTCCACTTCGAGCAGATCGGCCAGGCCGCCCTGGTTGATCCCTTCGTTACGGCTGAGCGTTGTCAGCGTGCGCCACTGCGCGCGCGTCACGCCGATCAGGCGCGCGCGCTCGTCGAAGCGGCGTCGCATCAGCCGCGATACGTCGCTAATCAGGAATCCAAGTGAGTCACTCATAGGCAGCCATATAATAAGCATGCTTATATAATCCAACCCTGAAGGAAGGGATTATTTTGCGCTGCAGCAGGAAGGAGAGCGACAGTGGAAGAACAGGGTACCGGAACTGCCCCGGCCAGAGACGTGGAGGGCGGCTGCCAGTGCGGACGGGTGCGCTACACCGTCACCGTCACTGACGATGATGCCTATCTCTGCCATTGCCGGATGTGCCAGCGCGCGACCGGCGGCGTCTCCATTGCCTTCAAGAATGTGAAAAAAGCCGATGTTCGCTGGACGCGCGAGCCCGATCGCTATCAATCCTCACCGATCGCGAGCCGGGGCTTCTGCTCGGCCTGCGGCACGCCGCTCACCTTCGAATTCCCCGACAGCAAGAATATGGACCTGACAGTCGGCAGTTTCGACGATCCCTATGGTTTCCGTCCGGTCCATCACTACGCCGTGGAGAGCTGGCATGAGGCATGGCTCGACACCCGTGACTTGCCCACCTATCGCACCGATCAGAACAAATCCGTTGTCGATCGCTGGATGAAGACCGTTGGCAAGCTCCCCGACTGATATGAAGCCCGAGACCCGCTTCTTCGAAAGCTTCGACGGCGCGCGCCTGGCATGGCGCGAGATGGGCGAGGGGCGGCCGGTCGTGCTGCTCCACGGCTTCTTCTCGGATGCCTTCACCAACTGGATCCGCTACGGCCACGCCGCCGCCATCGCCGGACGCGGCTTCCGGGTGATCATGCCCGATCTGCGCGCGCACGGCGAAAGTGCGAAGCCGCATGATGCCGCCAGCTATCCGCCGGATGTGCTGTCGCGTGACGGGATGGCGCTGGTCGCGCATCTCGGCCTGACGGATTATGATCTGGGCGGCTATTCGCTCGGCGCGCGGACGACGGCGCGGATGCTGATCAAGGACGCAAATCCACGCCGGGCGATCCTGTCCGGCATGGGCTTGGCCGGCCTGGTCGGCGCAACTGCGCGGGCCGGCCATTTTCGCCACATCCTTACCAACCTCGGCCAGCATGAGCGCGGCAGCCCCGAATGGCTTGCCGAGGCTTTCCTGAAGACTACCAAGGGCGATCCGGTCGCGCTGCTTAGACTGATCGACAGCTTCACCAATATGACATTGGCCGAAGTGGGGACGATCAGGCAGCGCGTGCTTGTCCTGTCCGGGATTGAGGATCAGGACAATGGCTCGGCCGAAGAGCTTGCCGGCGCCCTGCCCGATGCGATGTCACGAACCGTGCCGGGCGGCCATATGAGCGCGGTCACCAAGCCCGAGCTTGGCCGCGAGATAGCGGACTTCCTCGCCGCTTGACCGCGCCGCGTGGGAGGCACACCCTGCGGCATCATCTTACCGAATCCGAGGAATTCACATGATCCGCGCTGGTATCTCCACGCTCGCCCTCGCCCTGTCGCTCGTCACCATGCCCGCCTTTGCAAAGGACAAGCCGGAGGCTGTTAAAGCGGCCGCGCTTACACCCGCTGACGCCGACGCCTTTGTCGCCCGCGCCGAAAAGGAGCTGGCTGACTTTTCGGTGGTCGCCAACCAGGCCGCATGGATCAACGCGACCTATATCACTGACGATACCGATGCGATCGCCGCTCGGATCGGGGCGCAACAGACCGAGCTCCAGGTCAAATACGCACTCGACGCGGCGAAATACGCACCGATCGCCGGGCTTTCCCCGGACACCGCGCGCAAGCTCGCGCTGTTGCGCAACGGCCTGACGCTCCCCGCGCCGACCCGTGCCGGTGCGGCTGCCCAGCTGGCGACGATCGTGACGCGGATGTCGTCCGAATATGGCGCCGGCAAAGGCACGCTCGACGGCAAGCCGATCAACGGCAGCGACATCGAGGCGGCGATGGGCACCGTCCGCGATCCCGCCAAGCTCCAGGAGATGTGGACCAGCTGGCACGACAATGTCGGCGCGCAGATGCGCGGCGACTATCAGCGCTCGGTCGCCATCGCCAATGAGGGTGCTGTCACGCTCGGCTATCAGGATGTCGGCGCCTTGTGGCGATCGGGCTATGACATGAGTCCCGCCGAGTTCGCGAAGATGACCGATACGCTGTGGAAGCAGGTCGAGCCGCTCTACCAGTCGCTCCACACCTATGTCCGCTGGAAGCTCAACGAGAAATATGGCGACGCCATCCAGTCGAAGACCGGCCCGATCCGCGCCGACCTGCTCGGCAATATGTGGGCGCAGGAATGGGGCAATATCTATGATCTCGTCGCGCCTCCGGGCGCGGGGGATCTCGGTTTCGATACTGGCGATCTGCTCAAGGAAAAGGGCTATGATCCGCTCAAGATGGTGAAGACCGGCGAGGGCTTCTATTCCTCGCTCGGCTTCGCGGCGCTGCCCGACACATTCTGGACGCGCTCGCAGATCACCAAGCCGGCCGACCGCGAAGTGATCTGCCACGCTTCGGCGTGGGACGTCGACAACAAGGACGATCTCCGCATCAAGATGTGCACCAAGGTGAATGGCGACGATTTCGTCACGATCCACCACGAGCTGGGGCATAATTATTACCAGCGGGCCTACAACAAGCAGCCCTTCCTCTATCTCAACGGCGCGAATGACGGCTTCCACGAGGCGATCGGCGATTTCGTCGCGCTCTCGATCACGCCCGATTATCTCGTCCAGATCGGATTGCTGGATAAGGCCAAGGTGCCGAGCGCCGACAAGGATATCGGCCTGTTGCTGAAGCAGGCGATGGACAAGGTCGCGTTCCTGCCGTTCGGGCTGCTGATCGACAAATGGCGCTGGGGCGTGTTTTCGGGCTCGATCAAGCCGAATGGCTATGAGGCGGCGTGGAACGCGCTGCGCCTGCAATATCAGGGCGTCGCCCCCCCGGTCGCACGCGACGAGACGAAGTTCGATCCGGGTGCCAAATATCACGTGCCGGCCGAAGTGCCCTATACGCGCTACTTCCTCGCCCGGCTGCTTCAGTTCCAGTTCTATCAGGCGGCATGCAAACAGGCAGGCTGGACCGGCCCGCTGCATCGCTGCTCCTTCTACGGCAACAAGGAAGTGGGCGCGAAGCTCGATGCGATGCTGACAATGGGTCAGTCAAAGCCATGGCCCGATGCGCTCGAGGCGTTCACCGGCAGCCGCGAAATGTCCGGCGAGGCCATGGTGGAATATTTCGCGCCGTTGAAGGCGTGGCTCGACGACCAGAACAAGGGCAAGCCCAGCGGCTGGTGAGGTTTCCCTCTCCCAGCGGGAGAGGGAAGGGGCCCATCGCTTTAGCGATGGGAAGGGTGAGGGTGACTTATCATGAGCGTCCCGCATTCAACCTCACCCCGCGCTGCTGCGCAGCTTGCCCCTCTCCTGAAAAGGAGAGGGGAAGAAGGCCGAGCGCACTGGTAGCCCGGGCCAGAAGGAGTCAGGCCGGAATCGTGCCCTCATCGGCGATCCGGGCATTGAAGGACGCCGAAGAATCCGTCCCGTCAGCCTGATGCGCTTCCTCGTCGCCATGGAAGAGCCGGTCGAAATCGATCGGGCTGTTGCCGCGGATCGCGAACAGTGCGGCGGTTGCCGCTGCCCCCACTGCTGCGACACCGCCGACAATCGCGGCAGTGCCCCAATGGCCGTTCGACTTTCTCGCGAAGGTGCCGTCCTTCGCGCGCTTCTGTGTTGACCTGCGGTTCGTCGGCTTGCTGTCGCTTTGCTTCCTCGTTGCGGTAGCCATTTGAATGCTCCTGAATATGGAACAGCCGTAACGCACGAGAAGCGCAGGGTTTCCCCTTTACCGGAAAGGCGGCTCGTTGAAGGCGCGCAATTTGCGGCTGTGGAGCTTGGCGCCCTCGCGGCGGAGCTCTTCGCACGCTTCGATGCCGATCCGCATATGCTCGCTGATCGCGCGCTCATAGAAGCGGTTGGCCTGGCCCGGCAGCTTGAGCTCGCCGTGCAGCGGCTTGTCCGAGACGCAGAGCAGCGTCCCGTACGGCACGCGGAAGCGATAGCCCTGCGCGGCGATCGTCGCCGACTCCATGTCGATGCCGACTGCGCGGCTGAGTGAGAAGCGCAGCGCCGAGCGCGCATAGCGCAGCTCCCAGTTGCGGTCGTCTGTGGTCACGATCGTGCCGGTGCGCAGCCGCCGCTTGAGCTCCTCGCCTGACTGGCCGGAAATCGTCTCTGCGGCACGGGCAAGCGCCTGCTGGACCTCGGCAATCGCCGGAACGGGGATCTCGGGCGGCAACACATCGTCCAGGACATGATCGTCGCGCAGATAGGCGTGGGCGAGGACATAGTCGCCGATCCGCTGGCTGGGCCGCAGCCCGCCGCAATGGCCGATCATCATCCAGGCTTCGGGCCGCACCACGGCGAGGTGATCGGTGATCGTCTTCGCGTTCGAAGGCCCGACGCCGATATTGACCAGCGTGATGCCGGTGCGGTCGTCCGCCATCAGATGATAAGCGGGCATCTGGTGCCGCCGCCAGGCGCTGCTGTCGGCCAGCATCGCCTCGACATCGTCGCCTGCGCGCATCATCGTGCCGCCCGCGCCCGAGACACCGGTGAAGCGGCTGCCCTCACCGAGCTGAGCAACGGCCCAGCGGACGAACTCGTCGACATAGCGGTGGTAATTGGTGAACAGCACATAGCGCTGGACATGCTCGGGCGGCGTGCCGGTGTAGTGGCGCAGGCGGGCGAGCGAGAAATCGGTGCGCAGCCCGTCGAACAGGGCAAGCGGGCGCGTGCCCTCGGCATCGACATAGGCGCCGTCGGCGATCTCGTCGCCGATATAGGCGAGCTCGGTTGCCGGAAAGTGACGCGCCAGTTCGAGCGCCGAAACCTCGTCGAGGCTGAGCGCGTGGCCGGCATCGAGCACATAGGGAAAGGGGATTTCCTGCCGGCCCGGCACTGCCTCGACAAAGACGTCATAGTCTTCGATCAGCAGGGTGAGCTGCTCGGTCAGGTAATCGGCGAAGATCGAAGGCTTGGTGACGCTGATCCGATATTCGCCCGGGGTGACGAGCCGGCCGAACGAGCGGAGCGGGGCAGGGCGGTCGCCGCCGCCTTTGTAGCGCAGTCTGATCTCGGGATAGGCGAAGCTGCCGTCGTGGCGTGAGTTGCGCTCGGGCACTGAGCCGTCAGCGAGATAGGCGGTAAGCGCGCTCTGCAACCGCTCGACCGATGCACGGTAGAGACGGTCGAGTTCGGCAACGATATCGGAGGCAGTCGTCATCTCATTTCGCTAAAGCAGCAAGATGACGCTGGCAAGACGATGGGCGCCGGCAGAGAGCGTAGGGGCCCGCAAGACCGGAGCCAGATCGAGGCGCTCCTGACGAAGCGCCCCGGTTCTGAGGATCAGCCTTTCTTGTCGCCCTTGTCGTCGTCCGAGAGCAGTTTGCTGATGCCGAAGGCGGCACCGGCAACGGCTGCGGTCGCGCCGGCGGCAATCGCCGCTGCGGTGGCGGGATGCTCCTTCACCGCTTCAACCGTCGATTCGACTGCCGATCCGATTGCTTCCTGCGCGCGTTCGAAGAAGGACTTCTCCTCCGCCTTGGCGGCCGGGGTTGCTGCTGCAGCTGATTTGGTTTCGTCAGTCATGAAGTGTCTCCTCGCTCATTCGTGCCCAAAACGCGGGGGTCATGCCCGCAGTTCCGGCAGGGCGGCGGCTCGTTTCGCACCGCTGCCCTGCCGGGTTCGCATCCTAGAGCTCGTTTAGCATGTGCTCGGCTGAGCTGACATTGAATTCGCCGGGCGCTTCGACGTTGAGCTGCTCGACGACGCCGTCATTGACGACCATCGAATAGCGCTGGCCACGCTTGCCGAGGCCGAATTTGGAGCCGTCCATGGTGAGGCCAACCGCCTCGGCGAATGTCCCGTTGCCGTCTGCGAGCATCGTCACCGCATCGCCGGCGTTGGCGCTCTTGCTCCAGGCATCCATGACAAAGGCGTCATTGACCGAGGTGCAGGCAATCTCATCGACGCCCTTGGCCTTCAGATCTTCCGCCTTTTCGAGATAGCCCGGGAGATGCTTGGCCGAACAGGTCGGGGTGAAGGCGCCGGGCACTGAGAACAGCGCGACCTTGCGGCCCTTGAAATACTCGTCCGAGCTGACCTGTTCGGGGCCGTTCGGGGTCGCCTTTACGAGAGTGGTGCTTGGCAGCCGATCGCCGACGCTGATGGTCATGGGTGATATCTCCTGGTGGCCGCGTGCGCGCGGTGATTATGGTGTCGGAGTCGCGAAACCGCGACGTGTCTGGTTTGCCGCGAGTCCGCGGCTGGGTCTACGTCGTGCAAGCGCGCGCGGATTTCAAGCGTGCGAGCGCGGCGCGGTGGCGCTAAGAGGGCCGGGTGATGGAATGTGCACCCTATCTGACCGGCCAGTTCCTGCTCGCCATGCCCGGGATCGGCGATCCCCGCTTCGAGCATGCGGTGATCGCGATCTGCGCGCATGATGCCAATGGCGCGATCGGCATTGGCCTGGGCGCGACCATCACCGGGCTCGGCCTGCACGATCTGCTGAAGCAATTCTCGATCGAGCCCGGCGTCGCGCCCAACGCTCCGGTCCATTTCGGCGGGCCGGTCGAGCCACGGCGCGGTTTCGTGATCCATTCGAACGACTGGGGCGGGCAGGATACGATCGACGTCGCCGGGCGCTGGTCGCTGTCCGGCACGATCGACGTGCTGAAGGCGATTGCGGAGGGCAAGGGACCGAGCCGCTGGCTGGTGGCGCTGGGCTATGCCGGCTGGGGCGAAGGGCAGCTCGACGAGGAGCTTACCCGGCATGGCTGGTTCAACCTGCCGGGCGACATGACGCTGCTCTATGATACTGACGCGAGTGCGCGGTGGGAGCGGGGGTTCGGCCAGGCGGGAATCGACCCGCGGCTGCTGGCGAGCAGCACGGGCACTGCCTGAGCGGCCGGCCGGGACCCTGTTGGATAATTTCGGTAGACTGTATGGAGCGGCACCACCCGTCTCCCGGCTGCGGCTCCGCAGAAACACATAAAGATATCTTTATATTTGATTTGGCCGCGATCCGGCCCTATGTGGCCGCCATCCATTTCGTAATATCCGGAGATTCCCACGTGGCCACTGCACTTGCCGCCGAACGCCAAGACTATGTTGTCGCAGATATCGGCCTCGCCGATTTCGGCCGCAAGGAGATCAACATCGCCGAGACCGAGATGCCCGGCCTCATGTCGCTCCGCGAGGAATTCGGCGCGTCGCAGCCGCTGAAGGGCGCGCGCATCACCGGCTCGCTCCACATGACGATCCAGACCGCGGTGCTGATCGAAACGCTGACCGCGCTCGGCGCCGATGTCCGCTGGGCGACCTGCAACATCTTCTCGACGCAGGACCATGCCGCCGCCGCGATCGCAGCGACCGGCGTGCCGGTGTTCGCCGTGAAGGGCGAGAGCCTGGCCGATTATTGGGACTATGTCGGCGACATCTTCAACTGGGGTGCCGACACCGACGGCACGACCGCGAACATCATCCTCGACGATGGCGGCGACGCCACCATGTTCGCGCTCTGGGGCGCCAAGCTCGAGGCCGGCCACACGCTGGGCGAGCCCGAGAATGACGAGGAAGTCGAGTTCCAGCGCGCGCTGAAGGCGTTCGTCGCGAAATATCCCGGTTACCTCACCGAGACCGTCAAGAACCTGAAGGGCGTTTCGGAAGAGACCACCACCGGCGTTCACCGCCTGTACGAGATCGCGAAGAAGGGCGAGCTGCCCTTCCCGGCGATCAACGTCAACGACAGCGTGACCAAGTCGAAGTTCGACAATCTCTATGGCTGCAAGGAATCGCTGGTCGACGCAATCCGTCGCGCAACCGACGTGATGCTCGCCGGCAAGGTCGCGACCGTCGCCGGCTTCGGCGATGTCGGCAAGGGTTCGGCCCAGTCGCTCCGCAACGGCGGTGCCCGCGTTCTGGTCACTGAAGTCGACCCAATCTGCGCGCTGCAGGCGGCGATGGAGGGCTTCGAAGTCGTGACGATGGAGGAAGCGGTGACCCGCTCCGACATCTTCGTGACCGCGACCGGCAACGCAGACGTCATCACCGCCGATCACATGAAGGCGATGAAGCCGATGTCGATCGTGTGCAACATCGGCCATTTCGACAGCGAGATCCAGATCGCCGCGCTCAGCAATTACGAGTGGACTGAAGTGAAGCCCGGCACCGACCTGGTGAAGTTCCCGGACGGCAAGCAGATCATCGTCCTCGCCAAGGGCCGTCTGGTCAATCTCGGCTGCGCGACGGGCCACCCCTCGTTCGTGATGTCGGCAAGCTTCACCAACCAGACGCTCGCGCAGATCGAGCTCTGGACCAAGGGCGAAAACTACCAGAACCAGGTCTATGTGCTGCCGAAGCACCTCGACGAGAAGGTTGCTGCGCTTCACCTCGAAAAGCTCGGCGTCCATCTGTCGAAGCTGACGCCGAAGCAGGCGGGCTATATCGGCGTGCCGGTCGAGGGGCCGTTCAAGCCGGATCACTACCGCTATTGATTGATCGAGAGATCGGGAACGAGAAGGGCCGCGGAGCAATCCGCGGCCCTTTTTTCGCCGCCGATGGTGGTACGTCGGCCTCGATCCGCTCACTATCGGCCGGTGTTAGGCCCGCCGCCATCAACATCCGAAATGGTTGTAAAATCCGCCCGCCCCGATTGACGGTGAAGCGCACCCCGGCCACTCCTGCGTGGGGCGGATTCGGCAATGTGATCAGTCGTTTTCAGCTACCCCGGGGGGATTGCGGATGCGCGCGCGCGCGACTTTTTCACTAGCGGTGCTGGCGACGGCGATGCTGTTCGGCGCAGCGTCGATCGCATCTGAGACCACCACCTACAGCTATGATACGCTCGGCCGTCTCGTCACGGCTACCCGGACCGGCGGACCGAGCAGCGGCATCTCCATGAACAGCTGTTTCGATCGCGCTGGCAATCGGATGCGGCAGGATATCGCGACATCGACGCCCGCTGCTTGCCCCACACCAACCCCGACACCCACGCCATCGCCCTGAGCGGGCATAATGACGTCGCGTTGCCGTGCCCCTGTGTCGAGCGCCGGCCGGGTCCTTGAATGCCGATTTCGGGAAATTGCATGATCCTCTCCTATGACATTCGCACCCTGGTCAGGGCCTTGCTGGCGATCATCGGCCTGGCGCTTGCCGCGCCGGCCTGTGCCGACCCGGCGCAGATCAGCGTGCCGGCCGATCATTTCGTCATCACGCCCGGAGGCGTCGATATGCGTAGCGGGCGCTACGGCTATTCCGATACCGATCTGAGCATCGGCGGCGAGGGCGGGCTGTCACTCACGCGCACCATGCCCGATTACGCCGCGAACCATGCCAACCCCTTCGGCAATTTCTCCGATAACTGGGACATCATGCTCGTCGAGATGAGGGTCGACATCACTCATCACCTGACGGTCGGCAATGATTTTCGCATGGTCGCGCATGTCGGCGGCCGTGCGATGACGTTCGAGGCGCTCAACACCGTGGCCAACTATGAATATAAGTCGGGCGGCCCGACGGCGGTGCTCACTTATGCGAGCGGCACCAGGGATAGCGCCATCGTCGTTTATACGCTGCGGAGCGGTGACGGCACACTGGTCACCTTCCGCGCCATGGGCGGCTATGATTGCGCCAACCAGACCTGGGGCGGGGCGGTACGGCGCTGTGCCTTCGTCTCGCAGATCGTGCAGCCCGACGGGACGGTGCTCAGCTTCGACTATGCCAGCACCGGCGGGTCGAGCGGCAATCTCGCGCGCCTGCGCAAGGTGACCAGCTCGCGCGGCTATGCCCTGCTGCTCGAGGGCAGCGGCAGCCTCGTCACCAAGGCCTGTGTCCTCAACCTCACGCTCGCGGCTGCGCCGCCGAGCGGGCTGTGCCCCTCCGGCGTGCCGACCACCAGCTACACTTATGCCAGCTTCTCCCGGCCCTCGCTCGCCAGCGTCACGAGCCCGACTCTCGATACGGCGAGCTTCACCTATGCGCTGTCCGGCTCGACCTACACCATGGGCTTCATCAAGCCCGGCCAGTCGTCGCCTTGGCTCACCAACAGCTTCATCCTGAATCCGGACGAAGAGCTCACCAATGAGGAGATCGTTCAGTCCCAGGTCTTCGCGGACGGCCGCAGCTACAGCTATGGCTATGACAATCCGCCGCTCCCCTTAGGTCTGTTCGGAACGGTCGCGTATGCGATAGCGGGCGGGCATTATTCCGACAATCTCGGTCGTACGACCTACGTCACCTACGGCTTCCCGGCCACCCCGGGTACCGATGCCTCGGCGCCATGCTTCGGATCTGGATGCGTTCCGCCGGAGTTCGACGTGGACAACCGGGTATTTCAACAGACGCAGGGGCCGGTCGAGGTGATCGATCCGCTCGGCCGACACAACACCGCTGATTACTGCGATCCCTATGTGATGGCGCATGGCCCGGCATGGTGGGATTCGCGCTGCGTAACGACGCAGGTTCAGTCCTTCACTGACCCGGAAGGGGGCAAGACCATGCTCAAGCACGACGGCTGGGGCAATGTCACCGAAGCGCGCCATATCGCCAAGCCCGGCTCCGGCCTGGCCGACATCGTAACCTCGGCGACCTTCGGCAACTGCAACACCGACCCCAAGAGCTGCACCAAGCCGCTGACCACCACCGATGCGCGGACCAACATCACCACCTACACCTATGACAGCAGCCATGGCGGCGTGCTGACCGAGACCGATCCGGCCGACGCAAGCGGCGTGCAACGTGTCAAACGCTATGCCTATATCCAGCGCTATGCCTGGCTCAGCAACGGCAGCGGCGGCTATGTCCAGGCGGCAACGCCGATCTGGCTGCTGTCGACTGAAAAAAGCTGCAACACCAGCTCGACCAGCGGCGGCGCCTGCGTTGCCGGCTCGGGCGATGAGGTGACGACGACTTATGATTACGGGCCGGATTCGGGGCCCAATAATCTATGGGTCAGAGGCAAGGTCGTCACCGCCGGTGGGGTCAGCCTGCGGAGCTGCACCGGATATGACGCGCAGGGCAACGCGATCAGCCAGACCAGCCCGCGCGCCGGCCTGACGGTGTGCCCATGAGCGCCCGGCAGATCCGCGCGGCGCTCGCCGCGTTAGCCGCGCTTGCGGCCTGTGCCTTCGTCGCTTCGGCGCAGGCGCAGACCTCGCCATCGGACTTCACCTCGGCGACGCGCTACGATGCCGAGCACCGCGTCACCGGCACGATCGCGCCCGATCCGGATGGATCCGGGCCGCTCCATTATGCCGCGGTACGCAACAGCTATGATGCGGCAGGCAGGCTGATCCGGGTCGAGAAGGGGGAACTGTCAACCTGGCTATCGGAAAGCACCACGCCGGCGAGCTGGACTGGGTTCACAGTGTTCACCCAGATCGACACCAACTACGACGCGATCGACCGCAAAACGCTCGAAGTCGTGTCTTCGGGCGGCGCGGCTTACGGCGCGACCCAGTACAGCTATGATGCGGCCGGCCGGCTGGAATGCACGGCGGTTCGGATGAACCCGGCGGCCTATGGCTCGCTGCCCGCGAGCGCGTGCACGCTCGGCACGCCGGGAAGCCAGGGCGCCGACCGGATTACGCGAAACATCTACGACGCCGCCGACCAGGTGCTGAAGGTCCAGAAGGCCTATGGCTCACCGCTGCAGCAGGATTACCAGAGCTACAGCTATACGCTGAACGGCAAGCCTTCCTCTGTCATTGACGCGAATGGCAACAAGGCGACTTATGGCTATGACGGGTTCGACCGGCTGGTGCTCTGGGCGTTCCCCTCGACGACTGTGCCGGGCGCTGCGAGCACGACCGATGTCGAGCGATATGGCTATGATGCGAACGGTAATCGCAACAGCCTGGTCAAGCGCGACGGACGGACGATCGCCTACAGCTATGACGCGCTGAACCGGTCGATTTCGAAGACCTTCGTCAGCGGTGGCGCATGCGTGTCCGGCAATGCCTGTACCACGCCGCCCTCGGGCGCGGTGCGCAATGTCTATTACAGTTATGACCTGCGCGGGCTTCAGACCTATGCCCGGTTCGACAGCACCAGTGGCGTTGACAATATATTCAACGAATATGACGGCTTAGGCCGGCTGGCGGCGAGCACGATCAACATGGTCGGCACCAGCCGCCGGACGAGCTACACCTATGATGCCGATGGCAATAAGGTATCGTTGAAACACCCAAACGGGACGCAGTTCGTTTACGGCTTTGATGGGCTCGACCGGGTAACGACCGCGACCATCTTTGGCGGGTCGCAGTTCCTGTCGATCGCCTATGACGCACAGGGGCGCAGGCAATCGACCACGCGTGGCGCGAGCCAGACAAGCTACACCTATGATCCGGTCTCGCGGCCGCAGACCGAGACGCAGACGTTCGCTAGTGGCACGCTGAACACGATAGCGACCTTCGGCTATAACCAAGCCAGCCAGATCACCAGCCAGACACGGACGAACGACGCCTATGCGTTTGCTGGCTATACGGTCGCGAGCAACAGCTACGCAGCCAACGGGCTGAACCAGTACACAAGCGTCGGGGCCGGCTCGCTGGGGTATGATTCGAACGGCAATCTTGCCTCGAACGGTACCACGAGCTTCACCTACGATGTCGAGAACCGGCTGGTATCGGCGGCCGGCACGCTGAGCGCCGCCCTTGTGTATGATCCGAACGGACGGCTGTGGCAGACCTCGGGCGGCAGCTACGGCACGACGCAATTCCTGTACGATGGCGACGCGCTGATGGGGGAATATGACGGCGCGGGTAATCTACTACGCCGCTATGCTCATGGTCCTAGCGTGGACGAGCCGGTGATGTGGATCGAGGGCAGCGGCCTTAACGATCTGCGCTTCTATCATCCCGACCACCAGGGCTCAATCGTCGCGACCGCCGACGCCTCGGGCGCGCCGTTCGAAATATATACTTATGACGAGTATGGCGTGCCGGGCGCGACCAACTATGCCCACAACGGGCGGTTTCAGTTTACGGGCCAAACCTGGCTTCCAGAGCTCGGCATGTATTATTACAAAGCGCGGATCTACTCCGCGCGGCTGGGGCGGTTCCTGCAGACTGATCCCATCGGATATAAAGATCAGATGGATCTTTATACCTATGTGGGCAATGATCCGGTCAATGGACGGGATCCGAGCGGATTAGAATGTGAGGCTCCGACGGGTACGAGAATTTGCCAACCCGCCGCAGGAATTTCTGGCAAAGCGCAAAATACGGGCGGTGCTATTGGTGCAGAACACGCTAGAGTTTCAACTGCGATCGCGAAGGCAGCTGCCGAGAGCAAAGGGGTAGCTTCTGTGCACCTGAATCAAACCCTCACGACGGCTACCGGTGGTAAGATCAAAAGTAATCTTCGCCCGGATGTAACGGTTGTTATGAAGGACGGACGCGTAGTGCCTATTGAGGTTCCATCAAGGGGGCAAACGGCCGCCTTCTTTGATACGAAATATGCCGACTTGGTGGGAGCACGTGGTGGAGGGATGGCGTTGGAGACTCCCGTGTTATCAACAACGCTAGAAGTCTCGGCAGCGGAAGCTCTAATATATTCTGAAACGGCTGAATCAGGCCGCGGGTCGCGTATAATGGGAAGGCTGCTTAATATCCTTTCCGTTGTCAGCGCTGTTGTTTCGATAGGCCGCTCCTATAAAGAATCGCAAGCTATAAATGTATATTGTAGCTTAAACCCAGCAAAACTAGAATGTGGCGGCATGTAATGGGCGGACTAATTGCTTTCGAGGGTTGGGAATTACTCCAATCAACTAGTGAGTGCGTGGATGAGTTGATCAATATCGCGCACTGCATGGTGCCGAGTGCTTGCGATGTCCGCCTGGCGGTTGCAGGAAGCAATTCAGAACGCAAGATTGAGCTTTCGCAAGCGAGCGACGTGATAGAAGCTATAGCAAAATCATGGACTATTACCGCATTAGATAAAAAAACTCGTACCATAAATAATGGATTAATTTCTTCTAAATCATTTTTTATAATAAAAATGCATAAGTCTATGCGAGGTATATATATATATAGCGAGTCGTTCGATCAATCTTTTGATAAAATATCTGAATTATTGAATCCAGTATTACAGATGTTGCCTAGCCGGATAGGTGGTTTCGGATACTATGAGAGTTTTTCGGATCCTGTAGATGCTACTATATATGCTCTTGATCTAAAAGTTCTATCAAATAGTAAGAATATAGAAAACTCTCTTGAGTTGCCTAAAAACGAATGGAAAAATAATTTTGCTCGATCTATTAAGGAAAGACTTCCCAGGAACTTTTACATGTGGAATTTGCTTCCTGCAGAATATCTAGATAGATTTTCTGGGAACCGGGATTTTGATATATTATCTAGAAATAAATCGGTCCATATAAATAGATTGTGCTCGTACGACGTTGTGTCCTTTACAGAAAGGGTCGATTTAGATTTGGTGCGACAAAGATTGCATCATTACATAATTGAATAGTACACGAATTCCAGCAACAATGCATTTAATTGCTCTGTGTTACAGTGAAACGTGCAACCACCCCTTTATTCTTCTTCTGGTTACTCTGCTAACTTATCAAACACAGTGCTCGCTGGTTTGGATCGTGCCTCCAACTCAAGACAGGCATTGATGCGCGCATCAGGCCTCGTCCTTCTCCCGAACACCCCAGATCACCGCAGACCCCGATCGCTGGTCGACAATGATATCCTCCGCTTAGGGATCATAAGCGTCATGCTCGGTTCCAAGCCGCTCTCACCGCTTCGCCGCCTGTTCCTGCTCGTTGCGCTCGATCACATTGAGATCGCTATTACGGTGACACGTGCAATAACCCTAAGAGCATGAATGGCACTTCTGGCAATACGAATAATGCAATTGGCATATATCATCCATTGAGAGTTCCTATGCTGGCCGCTGCGACCGCCGAGTTCGGAAAATTGCCAAACAACAGTAATTATCCAGAAGGTATTTTGCCTTGGTAAGAACAATATTTAATATCATCGCAGAGTTGGAGGGGCAAGTTTTTGCTATCCCTGTCGGCGATGGGCGCTTCTTCGTCGGGCAAGTCGGAAAGAGTGGTGATATTGGAATTTTAGATGGAACATATAATGCCATTCCTAAACTTGATGAAGTTATTCGTTCACCTTTGAAATTTAGAGTAAGATTTTCCTTATCTTGTATAAGGTCCGCTAAGTGGATAAGACTTGGCCGCACCTCATTTGTTGCAAATCTGGAAAAAGGGAGTTCCTATGGCCATCGTGGCATTGACGATCCAAAGTTCTGGAGAGTAACTTTCGATGGTACCGCGATATCAGCGGGAACGCCCGACGCGGAAGTTACGCGCGAGGAGTATGTGGCACTTGAACCCATGATTTCCTATGACCACCGTGAATTGGTAGAACGTTTTCTGACGGGGATTTGCCCAAAATCTTTTCGTGATGGGGAGTAGTGCTATATATTTGAGTGTTGATGATCTTAGTGGTTACGGGGCTACGGCGGCGGCAATTTTGGGTTACGGCGACAGTGCTGGACTGCACCCCTTGAGTGAGACACGGTAATTGAGTGACACGGTATCCAAGGAGGTAACGTGTCGGACCCGAACGAGCCGGGTGTTCACGACAGAATTCAAGGAGCGAACCGTGTTGCGGCTGCTATTACGTGTATTACGGTGACACGTGGTATTACGGTGACACGTGCAATAACCCCTTTTCTTCGAGGGCGGTGTCAATTTTGAAGTGCAACAGTGGCGCCTTTGCCCGGAACGGCCCCTGAGATATTCGTGACCGCGACCGGCAATGCCGATGTGATCACCGCTGATCACATGAAGGCGATGAAGCCGATGTCGATCGTGTGCAACATCGGCCATTTCGACAGCGAGATCCAGATCGCCGCGCTCAGCAATTATGAGTGGACTGAAGTGAAGCCGGGCACCGATCTGGTGAAGTTCCCCGACGGCAAGCAGATCATCGTCCTCGCCAAGGGCCGCCTGGTCAATCTCGGCTGCGCGACGGGCCATCCCTCGTTCGTGATGTCGGCAAGCTTCACCAACCAGACGCTCGCGCAGATCGAGCTCTGGACCAAGGGCGAGAACTACCAGAACCAGGTCTATGTGCTGCCGAAGCATCTCGACGAGAAGGTTGCTGCCCTTCACCTCGAAAAGCTCGGTGTGCATCTGTCGAAGCTGATGCCGAAGCAGGCTGGCTATATCGGCGTACCGGTCGAGGGGCCGTTCAAGCCGGATCATTACCGCTACTGATTGATCGAGAGATCGAGACGAGAGGGGCCGCGGAGTGATCCGCGGCCCTTTTTCATTTGGGCGCGAGCGGGCCGAGTGTCTGTTTGAGTTCGTCGAGCCAGGGTTCGTAGTTGCGCCACTGGTCGATGGTGTCGCGGTTGATCGGACGGCGCACCTGCTCCGCGCTCGGAGTTCGCACCGGTCGGGTGTTCTCGTGGAAGCGCAGGCAGGAAGCCTCGAAGGGCAGCCCGAGCCGATCGAGCAGCGCACGCGTGACCCGTTCGGGATCGGCGACGAGATCCTCGTACTGAATGCGGATGATCCGGCCTGGCAGCGCCGAATCCATATGGTCCATCAGCGCGACATAATCGCGATAATAGCGTGCCATGTCGCTGAGATCATAGCTGAACTCATGGCCGAGGGCGAAATGCTGCTTGTAACTGGCAAAGCAGCAGGCGGTCGCATCGCGGCGTATGTCGATGATGCGCGCGCCGGGCAGGATCAGGTGGATGAGGCCGACATGCGCCCAGTTGTCGGGCAATTTGTCGATGAAACAGGGCCGCTCGCTCTTGCGATGCGCCTCCGCCCCGGCGAGATAGTGCTGGCCGAGATAAAGGGACGCGGCCTTTGTCAGCCGGGTGAGCAGTTCGGGATAGACGGCGTCACCGTCGCGCCACGTCTCGGAGAGCAGCCAGTGCACAACCAGCGGGATACCCGGCAATTCGGCCGTGCCCTCGACCTGCGAGTGGCTGGCGAGGATCTGCTCGATCAGCGTCGAGCCGGCACGCGGCATGCCGACGATGAAGATTGGTTCAGGCGCGACCTCTCCGAAATCCGTACGCTCCTCGAAGAAAGCCCTGCTGAACAGCGCGATTGACCGTTCCACTTCCCGAGTGATCTCGTCCGGATCGTGGGGCAGGGCACGATGCCGCAGTTGGTTGCCCGCCTGATAATGGTGGAAGGACGCGGCATAGTCCCCATCATCCCCCAGTGCCTTGCCCAGTGCGAAGTGAAGGTTGACCGCCTGGATCGGCGGCGTGTCGACCTTTCCCAGCATCGCTTTCATCGCGGCGATATCGGCCATGTTAAAGGGCGCGACCTTCAGATCGGCCAGCCCCCACCAGCTTTCGCCCGGATGCGGGTCGAGCGCGATCGAGCGGCGATAGGCAGCGATACATGCGTCGCGCTGGCCGACGATCTTGAGCAAATTGGCAAGGCCCAGCCACAGCGCGGCATCGTCGGGACGATGGGCAAGCAACTCCGTATAGCTGTCGAGCGCGGTCTGATAGGCGCCGGTCTGGCCGAGGATCGCCAGCCGCATCAAATAGGCTGGCGCGAACAGCGGCTCACGCAGGAGCACAGTGTCGAGCAGGGCCAGGGCATCGGCCGGGCGATTCTGCAGAAGCAGGATCTTCGCCAGCTTGACCTTGGCTTCAGCAAAGTCGGGTGCGCTGTCGAGCGCCTTGCGATAGAGTTTTTCGGATTCGGCATAGATGCCGCTTCGTCCTGCGATATCGGCCAGCGTGCACAGTGCCGCGACATCGTCGGGATCGCGCCTCAGGAAAGCGCGGACAGCCGCTTCCGCTGAGGGCAGCCGCCCGCCGGCCAGGTCCCGGATCGCGGCCATGAGGCGGGGATGGCGCCACGACGCCTCGATCGCCTGCAGTTCGACAGTCGCTGCACGCTCGGCCTGGCCCTGACTGCGCAGCGCGAGGGCAAGCAGCCGCGACGCCGGCGGGTGATCAGCAAGTTTTTGCAGCAAAGGCTCGAGAAGAGCGATGGCGCCAGCAGGGTCGGATCCGACGAGGCGCCGTGCTTCATCGAGCACGGCATCGTCCGAGCGGGAGACAATGAAAGCCATGCGTCCCCGATAAGGCTCATTGTTTCCGGTTGAAAGAGAGCAAGCCTGCGCACCGGAACAATGCCCCCCGTCCGCCCGGCTGTCTTCGGTTCGGTCTACGCGTGGGCCACTGGCGCGAGTCCAAAAGTCGAGCAGGCGCATCATCGGCCTTGTCACTGGATCTGTACAATGTTCTGTACAGATAGGAAATGTCAGTGGACCCTCATGACATTTCCAACAACTGCGGAGACGAAGATCGCTGTCCCACCTGCCTCGCCTCAAGCCCTGGTTGTGACAGCCCCCCGATAGGTGTGACAAAACTCTCCAACAGCGGCGCTCGGTTTCCCGTGCATTCCCCTCGTAATAGCCCCTTCCAGCACCCGAAATCCGCACCGAATTATGTCACACGTCCAACATTTCCGCCGCGAACACGCGCACGTGATTCAACCCGTGACTGAAATTGGTCATATCGGCACTGCGGGCCGTCAAAAGGGAGGCGCCTGCTCCTTTGATGTAATCCCGTCTGGCCTGAATTCGCGCGCGGCTGCACGCCGGGCCCTTTTTTTGGCGCGAGATGCTGTCGGCCCGCTTCCCCTGCGCTGATCTATTGGCCTAAGGATTGAGCATGAACACAAGCAGTGCAGGCGTGGCGCAGGCGCACGCGAGGCGACGTGCAGGATAGCGTCGAGCTGGCGGCGGTGATCGCAGGCGCCGTACTGGCGCTGTTGATCGGCGCGTCCGGCTGGATGATGTATCTGGGCATCCGGGCACGTCGCGACGTCGCCGTTACGCTTGCCGCCAATGCCCGGCTCGAGGCGCTGGTGGCCTCGGCACCCGCACTGGCGATGGTGGTGCGCGCGGACGGGCGGCTCGAGCTGCCGGACCGGCTTGCCGACTGGTTCGGGCTTTCGCCGCCGCCGCGCTATCTCGATGATCTGGCGGGGCGGGATACCGGGCTGACGGCAGCCGACGCCCGGGCGCTGGCGGCGGATGTCACGGCGGCGCAAAAGGCGGGTCAGCCCTTTGCACGGGCCGTTCGGGCGCAGGGATCGTCGCGGGCATTGATGATCCGCGGCGCCCGTGCCTCGCGAGATCTGCAGGCGCCGGGCGGCGTCATCCTGTGGGTGTTCGACGCGACAGAGAGCGAGGCGGAGATTGCCCGGCTTGCCGATGAGGGCGCCGAGGCCCGCGCCGCGTTCGAGGCGCTGACCGGGCTGATCGAAGCGGCACCGATGCCGATGTGGTATCGCGGGCCCGATCTGCGGCTTGCCATGGTCAATACGGCCTATGTCGAGGCAGTCGAGGGCTCCGATTCAGCCGATGTCGTGCGGCGCGGTCTCGAGCTTGTCGAAGGATCGGGTATTGGCGGGCCGCTCGCCAGCGCGGTGGTCGCGCGCGATACCGGCAAACCGCAGATGCAGGCGATGCCGGCGACGATCAAGGGTGCGCGGCGGATGCTGCGTGTCTATGATGTGCCGCTGCCGGCGGGCGGGGTCGCTGGCTTCTCGGTCGATATCGAGGATCTCGAACAGGCACGCAGCGGGATCAAGCGTTTCGCCGATGCCCAGCGCGCAATGCTCGACCGGCTGTCGGCGGGCGTCGTTCAGTTCGCGGCCGATCGCACGCTCGTCTTCTGCAACCAGCCCTTTCGCCGCCTGTTCGCCATGAAGAGCGAATGGCTCGCCGACCGTCCTGAATTCGACCGCGTGCTCGAGCGGATGCGCGAGGCCAATCGCCTGCCCGAGGTGCGCGATTTTCCGGGCTGGAAGGCTGAGCGCCGCGACTGGTTCCTCGCCGCCGGCGGGGCGATGGAGGAGAATTGGCATCTGCCGGGGGGCGTGCATCTGCGCGTCGTGGCGCAACCGCTGCCCGATGGCGGCCTGTTGCTGATCTTCGAGGACCGCACCGAACAGGTCCAGCTCGCCAGCGCCCGCGACACGCTGCTGCGGGTGCGGACCGCGACCTTCGACAATCTCTACGAGGCGCTGGGCGTGTTCGCGGCCGATGGCCGGCTGCAGCTGTGGAACAACAAGTTCCGTGCGCTCTGGGGCTTTGACGAGGATTTCCTCGCGACGCACCCGCGCGTCGATGCACTTGCCGAAGCGGCGTCGCGCCAACTCGCCAAGCCGGCGCGGGCGACCCTCATTGCCGATCTCGTGCGTGCCGCCACGGTCGAGCGGGCGCAGCGCGGCGGGCAGCTCGAATTCACCGACGGCCGCTTCTTCGAGCTTGCCGCGGTGCCTTTGCCCGATGGCAATGGCCTGTTCACGATGTTCGACATTTCCGACAGCCAGCGGATCGAACGCGCACTGCGCGACCGCAACGAAGCGCTCGAGGCGGCCGACCAGATCAAGACCGCGTTCGTCGCCAATATGAGTTACGAGCTGCGCACCCCGCTGACCTCGATCAGCGGGTTCGCTGAGATGCTGAGCGAAGGCTATGCCGGAAAGCTGAGCAAGGACGCGCATTCCTATGTCGATGCGATCATGGAATCGGTCGAGCGGCTCGGGCTGCTGGTCGACGAGGTGCTCGATCTGACCCAGCATGACGGCAAGACCCCCGCGATCGAGATGCTCGAGGTCGATCTCGAAGCGACGGCGCGGGCGGCGGCGGAAGCGCTTCAGCCGCTCGCCCGGCGCAAGAAGCTCGACTTCGCGGTCGAAGTGCTGCCGTCGACCGGCAGCATGAAGGGCGATGCGCTGCGGCTCCGCCAGGTGATCGAGCATCTCCTGCGCCACGCGGTCGGCGGTTCGAACGAGGCGGGGCGCATTCTGCTCCACACCGACGGCACCGCCGCTGCGGCGCGGATCGTGGTGTCAGATGATGGTGCCGGGATGAGCGCCGATGCGGTCGAGCACGCATTCGACCGCTTCGCCCAACCCGGCGTGACGCGCAGCGGCGAGCGGGCGCTCGGTCTCGGGCTGCCGCTCGCCAAGCAATTTGTCGAGGCGCATGGCGGCACGATCTCGCTGGTGTCGGAGCCAGGCGAGGGGACGTTCATTACGGTGAACTTACCGCGGCATTAGCTTGCTTGTGCTAATTCATGCGCATATCATATGCGCATGATATGGAGGTGTGAATGCCCCGGTCCAGTGTTCGTGAAGCAAAGGCCCCGTTTCGGCGCCCCACCAATATTTCGCTCGATTCCGCGATGATCGAGGACGCGAAGGAACTCGGCATCAACATCTCACGCGCCTGCGAGCAGGGATTGAGCGAGGCAATCCGCGCCGAGCGAAACCGGCGCTGGAAGGAGGAGAATCGTGAGGCGATCGAGGCGTCGAACGCCTATGTTGCGGAGCACGGTTTGCCGCTCGAGAAGTATCGCCTTTTCTGATGGCGCGTTTCGATGTTTATCGGCGAAGCGGTGCGCGCGGGTTCCTTCTCGACTGCCAGTCCGATCTGCTTGGCGATCTCGATACGCGATTCACCGTGCCCCTGTTCCTGTTCGAGGCCGCGCCCAAGCCGGCTGGCAGGCTCAATCCAGTCTTCAGCGTCGACGGGGAGAAGGTCGTAATGATGACGCAATATGCTTCCGCGATCAGGAAGAGCCTGGTTGGCAGCCGCGTCGATTCGTTGGAACACGAGCAGGGTGTGATCATGGGCGCGCTCGACATGTTGCTGGTCGGATATTGAGCCACCCCATGATATTGGCCGACGCAGAAGCGACGCATGCGCTTGGCGCGCGCCTCGCCGCGCTGGTCGCGCCTGGCGATATCGTCACGCTCGCCGGCCCGCTCGGCGCCGGCAAGACGAGCGTCGCGCGGGGCCTGCTCGCGGCGCTTGGCCTTGCGGGCGAGGCGCCGAGCCCGAGCTTTGCGATCGTCCAGCCTTATGCGCCGCCCGAGGTCCGCATCCCGGTGCTCCATGTCGATCTGTATCGGATCGAGGACCCGGACGAGATCGAGGAACTGGGGCTCGATGAGGCGCTGGCCGATTCGCTGCTGATCGTCGAATGGCCCGAGCGAGCGCCCGGTCTGTGGCCTGATGCGCTGGCGCTGAGCCTTTCGATCGAACTGGATGGCAGCCGCGCCTTGACAGCCGAGGTCCCGGCGCCATGGAAGGCGCGATGGCGACAGATATGATTCCACCGGCCGCCGCGGCCGAATTCCTGGCCGCGCATGGCTGGGCCGGCGCGGACATCCTGCCGGTAGCGGGCGATGCCTCGTTCCGGCGCTATTTTCGCGTCGTGGCGCCCGGGCGCAGCGCGATCCTGATGGATGCGCCGCCGCCGCATGAGGACCCGCGCCCCTTCATCGCGATCGCGCGCTGGCTCGTCGAACGCGGTTTTGCCGCACCGGCGATCCACGCCAGCGATCTCGACCAAGGCCTGGTGCTGATCGAGGATTTCGGTGACATCCGCCTTCGCGAGACCGCCGATGCCGAGGCTGACCGCGAGCGCACTCTGTATGAAGCTGCGATCGATGTGCTGGTGCGGCTCCATGAGCATGAGGCAGGTCCAGTGCCGCCTTATGATCGCGCGGTGCTCCACCGCGAGGCTGATCTGCTGACGGAATGGTATTGCCCGGCCGTCGGTATCGAACCCGATGTCGCCGGCTACGCCGCGGCATGGGATGCGGTGTTCGATGCAGCGTTGTCCGGCCGCCAGGTGACGGTGCTGCGTGACTATCATGCCGAAAATCTGATGCTGATCGACGGCAGTAATGCGCTCGGACTGCTCGATTTCCAGGACGCGCTGGCCGGGCATCCTTCTTATGACCTCGTCTCGCTGCTGCAGGATGCGCGGCGCGATGTCGATCCCGCGCTCGAGGCGGCGATGCTCGATCGCTACAAGGCGATCACCGGCGCGGGGCCGGAGTTCGACAACGCCTATCATGTCCTTGGCGCGCAGCGGAACGCGAAGATCATCGGCATCTTCACGCGGCTGTGGAAGCGTGACGGCAAGACGCGCTACCCGACACTCTGCCCGCGCGTGTGGCGCTATCTGGAGCATGATCTTGCTCACCCGGCGCTCGCCCCGGTCAAGGCGTGGTTCGATGCCAATATCCCCCCGCATCTGCGCGGCGACCCAATGGTGATTTCCGGCCAATGACCACCAAGCGCACCCTTGCAATCCGGCCCGATCCAGGCGGCGTGGTTCCTGAAACGGCGATGGTGATGGCGGCGGGGCTCGGCAAGCGCATGCGCCCGCTCACCGCGACCCGTCCCAAGCCGCTGGTCGAGGTCGCGGGCAAGGCGCTGATCGACCATGTCTTCAACCGCCTGCGCTCGGCCGGCGTGAAGCGCGCCGTCGTCAATGTCCATTATCTCGCCGACGCGCTCGAGGCGCATCTCGACAACCGGGTCAAAGGCATCGAGATTCAGGTGTCGGACGAGCGCAGCCAGCTGATGGAAACCGGCGGCGGGATCGTTCAGGCGCGCGACCTGCTCGGCGACAAGCCCTTTATCGTCGTCAACAGCGACAATCTCTGGGTCGATGGCCCGGCCGACGCGATCCGGCTGCTCGGCGCGCGCTGGGACGATGCGGCGATGGACGCGCTGCTGCTGCTCGTGCCGCTCGCGCAGGCACATAATCATGGCGGGCAGGGCGATTTCCACCTCGCGCCCGATGGCCGGATCACCAAGCGCCGCCAGCCGGGCCGGCCCGCGCCGTTCGTCTATACCGGTGTCCAGATCCTCTCGCCGCGCGTGATCGCTGACTGGCCCGAAGGTCCTTTCTCGACCAATATCTTCTGGGACCGAGCGATCGAGGCCGGGCGTGCTTACGGCCTTGTCCATCAGGGCCTGTGGTTCGATGTCGGAACGCCTGAAGCCATCGGCAGGACCGAGGCAATGCTGGCGGATGGCTGACCGGAGCAAGCCTCAGCTCTTCACCATCCCCGCGCATCGGGCGTTCGCTGATGCGCTGGCCGCCGGGCTGATCCGGCGCTTTGCCGGCGAGCCGCTGGGGCTGGCGCGCGGACTGGTGCTGCTGCCCAACAACCGCGCCAAAAGGGCGATGACCGATGCGTTCGTGCGCGCGAGCGAGGGCGGGTTGCTGCTGCCGCGCCTCGTCGCAATCGGGGATCCCGGACTCGACGAGGCGGCGGGGGCGGCGCTCGACCCGGCCGACGATCATGATCCGGTGCCGCCGGCAGTGCCGCCGCTCCAGCGCCGGATGATCCTTGCCCGGCTCGTTGCCGAGGAGCGCTTGAAGAGCAGCCAGCCGGTGGATGCGGCGGAGGCGGTGAGGCTGGCGGGCGATCTTGCGCGGACGCTCGATCAGTTGCTGGTCGAGGAAGTGGCGCCGGCGCGGCTGCGGGATCTCGAACTGAGCGAGGAGCTGTCGGACCATTGGCGCCGGGCGCTGGCGCTGTTCGGCATCGTGCTCGATCGCTGGCCGCAGGAGCTGAAACGGCTCGGCAGGATCGACCTTGCCGAGCGCCGCGCACGATTGCTCGACCGGCTGGCGCGGCGCTGGCGTGATACGCCGCCGCCGGGCTTTGTCTGTGCCGCGGGCATCACCGATTCAGCGCCGGCGGTGGCGCGGTTGATGCGGTGCGTTTCGGAGCTGCCGCAGGGCATGGTCGTCCTTGCCGATCTCGCGACCGCGATGGACGACGAGGAGTGGCAGGCGCTCGGCCCGCATGATCCTGATCCGGTGACGGGGTATCGCCGCCGCGCGATCGAGACCCACCCGCAGTTCCATCTGAAGCTGCTGCTCGAGCGGATGAGCGTGAACCGCGCGGAGTTCGATACGTGGCGCGATGGCGGCGGGCATGATGCGACCGCAGCGCGTGGGCGGGCGATTGCCAATGCGCTGGCGCCGGCTGAGGTCACGGGCAAATGGACGTCGCTCGCGGCTGAGGATCGCCGTCTGGCCGGTATCGCTGCGGCTGAACTCGCTACGCCGGCCGAGGAAGCGCAGGCGATTGCGCTGGCGCTGCGCGAGGTGCTCGAGACGCCGGGGCGCACCGCGGCGCTTGTTACACCTGATCGCGGCCTTGCTCGACGGGTCGCAGCACATGCTGCGCGCTGGGGGATCGAGATTGACGATTCTGCGGGGCGGCCGCTTTCGATCCTGCCCTCGGGCACGCTGCTGACCGCGCTGGCCGAAGCGGCGACGCAGCGCTTCGCCCCACTTGCCTTGCTGACCCTGCTCAAGCACCCGCTGGTCCGCTTCGGCGATGCGCGCGGGGCGTGGCTTGATGGCGCACGCACGCTTGATCGCGTGCTGCGTGGGCCTCGCCCAGCGCCGGGGCTGGGCGGGATCGACGCTCACCTTGCAAATCCACCTGAGCGCGAGCGTAAGCGGCGTGCCGAAGCGGCTGCATGGTGGCCAGAGGCGCGTGATCTGCTGGCGCCGATCGAGGCAGTATTCGAGGGCGGTCCGCAGCCGCTCGGCACGCTGTTGGCGGCATTGCGCGAGACGGCGCAGGCGCTGTGCGGCGATACCCTGTGGAGTGGCCCCGCGGGTCGGGCTGCGTCCGAACTGCTCGCCGACCTTGAGGCGGAGGCTGGAGCAGGGCCAGCGAGTGTCGATCCGGCCAGTCTCGCACCTTTGCTCAAGACGCTGATGGACGAAGTCGCCGTGCGGCCGCCGCAGGGTGGTCACCCGCGCCTTGCGATCTACGGTCTGATCGAGGCGCGGCTGCAGACTGCCGATCTGATGATCCTTGGTGGGCTCAACGAAGGCACCTGGCCCGGGCAGCCGGCGCCGGACCCGTGGCTCGCGCCGCGGATTCGGGCGGAACTGGGTTTGCCGGGGCTCGAGCGCCGGGTTGGGGTTTCGGCGCATGATCTTGCCGGCGCGCTGGGCGCGCCGCTGGCGCTGATCACCCGGGCGCGGCGCGATGCGAGCCAGCCGGCGATTGCCTCGCGCTTCTGGCTGCGCCTTCAGGCACTTGCCGGCGAACGTTTCGAACGCGCGCGAGGGCTTGAGCGCTGGACACGGGCGCTGGATGATCCGGGCGAGCACAAGCCGGAACGCCAGCCCGCGCCGTCGCCGCCAGCTATCCTCCGACCGACGCGGATCGCGGTTACCGATGTCGATCGGCTGAAAGCGGATCCTTATGCCTTCTACGCCAAGCGCATCCTGAAGCTGCAACCGCTCGACCCGGTCGACGCCGATCCGAGCGCTGCCTGGCGCGGGACGGCGGTGCACGATGTGCTCGAACGCTGGGCGCGGGAGGATGATTGCCGTCCCGAGGCACTGCGCCCGCGTGCGCTCGCGATGCTGGCGGACGAGCGGACGCATCCGATGATGCGCGCCTTGTGGCAGCCGCGCCTGATGGAGGCGATCGACTGGATCGCCGCCGAGATCGCGCGCGGTGCGGCCGCCGGACGACAGGTGCTGGCGGTCGAGCGGGAGGGGAAGATCCCCATCGCCGGGGTGACGCTGAGCGGCAAGTTCGATCGCATCGATCGCCTGCCTGACGGATCGCTGGCGGTGATCGATTACAAGACCGGGAAGCCGCCTTCGCCGGCCGCGGTCCGGGCTGGGTTCAGCCTGCAGCTCGGGCTGCTCGGGCTGATCGCCGAGCGGGGCGGTTATGACGGCATCAGGGGCGATGCGCGGGGCTTCGAATATTGGTCGCTTGGCAAGCGCAATGACAGCTTCGGCTATATCACCTCGCCGGTCGATCCGGCGGGGAAGGGCGACAAGGTTCCACCCGAGGACTTCACCGCGCTCGCCGCCCATCACTTCACCGAGGCGGTGGCGGCGTGGCTGACCGGGAGCGAGGCTTTCACCGCCAAGCTCCACCCCGAATATGCGCCCTACGCCGAATATGACCAGCTGATGCGGCGCGACGAATGGTATGGCCGTGAGCGGGGATAGAAGCGCGCTCCCGCGCCTGACTGGCAACCAGGCGCTGGCGAGCGCACCAGACGCGCATGTCTGGCTCTCGGCATCGGCAGGCACCGGCAAGACGCAGGTGCTGACCGCGCGGGTGTTCAGGCTGCTGCTGCGCGGAGTCGATCCGGGCGCGATCCTGTGCCTCACCTTCACCAAGGCCGGCGCGGCCGAGATGGCGGGGCGGATCAGCACGCGGCTCGCCGCCTGGGTGCGGATGGATGAGCCAGACCTGAAGAAGGACCTGTTCGCTCTTGGCGAGGACCATTTCGATCCGCGCCTGATCGCCTATGCGCGCACGCTGTTCGCCAAGGTGCTCGACGCGCCGGGCGGGGGGCTTCGCATCCAGACGATTCATGGCTTCTGCCAGGGCCTGCTTGCCGCCTTTCCGGTGGAGGCGGGGCTGATGCCGGGGTTCCGGCCGCTCGAAGCGCGCGAAGAGTCGGTGCTGGCGCGCGAGGCGCTGGCGGAGATGCTGGTCGAGGCGGATCGTCAGGGGCGGGTGAAGCCGATCGAGACGGTCGGCCGGCTGAGCGTGAGGCTCGGCGAGGGCGAGGCGGAGAACTTCCTGCGTGCCTGTGCCCGGGCGCCCGCGGCGATGGCGGAATTGCCGCATGGCGAGGGGATCAGACCCTTTATCCGGCGCCAGCTCGACCTGCCGAGCGGGGATATCGAAGGCTATATCGTGTCCCAGTGCGGGGATGATGCGTTTGATCATGAAGCGCTCGACGCGATCGGCGGGATGAACAGCGGCTGGGCGACGAAGAACGGCCTTGCGCGGTCCGCCCTCATCTATGGCTGGCTCGAGAAGCCGGTGGCGGAGCGCGCCGCGGCGCTGGCTGAACTCCACACCGTCTGGGCGCGGCAGGATGGCGAGATGCGGTCGTTCGCCAAGGGGCAGGCACCGCAGGACGAGGATTATGCCGGGCTGGCGACCGGCCTTTACGGCTATTGCGCCGAGCTGCTCGATCTTCGCGTTCGTGCCGTTTACGCCGATCTGCTTGCCGACGCGCTCGATGTCGGGCGCGACTATGCGGCGGCTTATGCACAGGCCAAGCGTCGGGTCGGCGGGGTCGATTTCGACGATCTGATCCGCGCCACGATCGATCTGCTCGCCCAGCCCGGCATGGGCGACTGGGTGCGCTACAAGCTCGACCAGGTGACTGAGCATATCCTGATCGACGAGGCGCAGGATACCAATCCCGAGCAATGGTCGATCATCCGGGCGCTGGCCGACGAGTTCTTTGCCGGGCTTGGTTCGCATGACGAGCGACTGCGGACGCTGTTTACGGTCGGCGATTACAAACAGGCGATCTTCGGCTTTCAGGGCACGCATCCGATCTATTTCCAGGCGGCGGAGCGGCATTTCAGCGACCTTGCGGAAGGGCAGAGGTTCGACCGGCTGTCGCTTACCCATAGCTTTCGCTCGACGCGGCCGGTGCTCGAGTTCGTCGATGCGGCGATCGAGGCGATTCCCGATCCGGGCCTTGGCGCGATTGCCGAGCGCGAGCCACATGCGAGCGAGGTGCCGGGTCCGGGCACCGTGACGCTGTGGCCGCTGACGATCGCCGGAGGCAGCGAGGAGGATGAGGAGGGTTGGATCGCGGATTCGACCCGCGCGCTGGCCAGCCAGATCGCCAAACAGATCAAGGCATGGGTCGGCACGCTGATGCTCGAAAGCCGGGGGCGGGTGCTGAACCCTGAGGATGTGATGATCCTGGTCAAGCGGCGCGGCGAGCTTGCCTCGCTGATCGTCGCGCGGCTCTACGCCGAGGGCGTGCCGGTCGCGGGGGTGGATCGGCTGCGATTGAACGCGCCGCTCGCCGTGCAGGACCTGCTCGCCGCGATCCGCTTCGTGCTCCAGCCCGAGGACGATCTGTCGCTGGCCAGCCTGTTGGTCTCGCCGCTGATCGGGTGGAGCCAGGAGCGGTTGATGGAAACGGCGCCGCGCGAGAGTGGTAGCCTGTGGCGGCACCTTTCGCGCACGCTGCCGCGCGAGGCGCTCGATCCGCTCCACCGGATGCTCGACCGGGCCGATATCGCTACGCCTTACCGGTTCCTCGAGGAGATCCTGTCCGGCCCGCTCGACGGCCGGCGCAGGCTGATCCGGCGGCTGGGGCATGAGGCGCGGGACCCGATCGAGGAGCTGCTCAACGCGGCGCTCGATTTCGAGTCGCTCGGCACCCCTTCGCTGCAGCGCTTCCTCGACTGGTTCGATCGCGGCGATGTCGAGATCAAGCGCGATCCGTCGGCACCTCTCGACGCCGTGCGGGTGATGACCGCGCATGGCGCCAAGGGGCTGCAGGCGCCGCTGGTTATCCTTGCGGACGCGGCGGTGGACCCGACCCGTTCGCCGCGCTCGATGTTGAAGTGGCCGCTGAGAGACCTGGGCTTCGAGCTGCCGATCTTCCGGCCGCGCGCCAGCGAGCGTGGCGGGCCGCTTGGGCCGGTGATCGATGACGATGCGCAGCGCGAGCTCGAGGAGCATTGGCGCCTCTTCTATGTCGCGGCGACGCGGGCCGAGGAGCGGCTGGTGATCGCCGGTGCGCTTGGGCCGCTGGCCAAGGGCGAGCCCCCGCCGTCGAGCTGGTATGCCGCCGCCGACCGCGCGATGACCGCACTTGGTGTCCCGCCATCGCCCGAGGCGCGGAGCTTTAGCGGGATCGTGCCGCAGCGTCCTGTCGCTGCGTCGTCGCGGAGGCTGGCGGAGACGGTCGCGGATGAGGCACTGCCGGATTGGGCCGCGCGGCCAGCGCCGGTCGAGGCGCGTCCGCCGCGTCCGCTTGCGCCATCGTCGCTGGGCGAGGATGAGGTGGCCGATCCGCCGCCTTCGCCGGCACTGCGCGCCGCCGCCGAACGGGGGCGGTTGGTCCATGCGCTGTTCGAACGCCTGCCTGCGGTGCCGGGCGAGCAGCGCGTTGCGGCGGCGGATCGCTGGCTGGAGACGGTCGGCGCCATCGCCGAGCCGGCCGTGCGGGAGGAGATCAGCCGGACCGTGCTGGGGGTGCTCAACGATCCGCGCTTTGCTGGCCTGTTCGGACCGGAGTCGCTCGCCGAAGCGCCGATCGCCGCAGTGGTGGGGGAGGGAGTGGTCGTCTCGGGCACGGTCGACCGGCTGCTCGTCACGCCGGATCGGATCCAGGTGGTCGACTTCAAGACCGGGCGCCAGGTGCCGGCGACACCGGCCGACATCCCACCCTATCATATGCGCCAGATGGCGGCCTATGTAGAAGCGCTCGGGGTGATCTTCCCCGGTCGGACTATCGAGGCGGCGCTGCTCTATACGGCCGCGCCGGTGCTGCTGGTGCTGCCCCGTACCCTTATGGACGCGCACAAGCCCGGCTATGTCGCCGCGCAGTAAAGCTGTGAACGGCGCGCTTGAGGGTTGGGGCGGCTGTCCCTAGATTGATCTCCAACACAGGAGATTACCATGGCGACCAAGAAGATCACCGACGACAGCTTCCAGAGCGACGTCCTCAACTCCGACACGCCGGTGCTGGTCGACTTCTGGGCGGAATGGTGCGGGCCGTGCAAGCAGATCGGCCCGAGCCTGGAAGAGATTTCCGACGAGCTTGGCGAGCAGGTGACGATCGCCAAGATCAATATCGACGACAACCCTGATGCCCCGGCGCGATATGGCGTGCGCGGCATCCCGACGATGATCCTGTTCAAGAACGGCGCACCCGCCGCAACCAAGGTCGGCTCGGGGCCCAAGAGCCAGATCAAGGCCTGGCTCGAAGGTGAGCTCGCCTGACCACGGGGCGCTCTCGTCCGATGGGCCTGCTGGCGTAGCGGTCTGATCTCTGGCGGCCGGTCCGATCGGGCCGGTCGCGTCTTGTCGGGCCGGGTTGATGTTCGCGAAGGCACGGAAGCGCAGAGATGTCGCGCGGGAGGAGGGCCTCTCTTTCATTCTCATCGCGGACGGATTGGCGGCGGCTCTGCATGGGACCCGCCCGTTCGCCCCATACTCTGCGCCTCCGGGTCTCCGCGCGAATCGACTCTTCGAGCGGACCAGCGCCGCGTCCGTGCGTCTATTGAACGGTTTCGGTGACGCCTCGAAAAACGGCGGTTTCTCCCTGTTATCGGTACGGAACAGGGAAAGAACAGGGAAGAAAAAACTTTTCGGGCCGTTTTTGGCTATTTTGTTGGAGATATTCTCCTTTCTGATCAGTAGCTTGAATGCCATTCTCCCTGTTATTCGATAACAGGGAGACCTGTTGGAAATAACAGGGAGGCGTGTTGGAATTAACAGGGAGCGGCCTTCACCGAACAGGGTGGCTTGATTCAACGGCAGCGTGAAATCGGCTTTTACGCAGTTCTTCATCATCGGAGAGAACTGACATGACCGCAGATAAGTTTGAATCACGCGACGGGACGGACGGCAGCGTCGGGCCAGGCAGACCGCCCGGTCGAATATGAATTCCCGATGAGCAGAAGCGGGCGCAGCTGGCGATCTTCAACGCGATCGAGCGCGACGCGCAGGAACGGGCGGCGAAGCGGCGGGAGTGGGATGAGGCGGCGTATGACGCGCATGATCCCTATGTGGAGGAGATCGTCGTCGATACGCGATCGGGCTCGGTGGGGAATCCGGGATGTTGGGGATGAGGTTTAGAGCCGACGCGCACCCTCAGAGTGGATTGCGGACGCCGGAATTCGCGTCATAGTATCCTCTCCAAAACAAGATCTTGCGCGCTCCCACCGAGGTCACTCCCATGAAATTGCGCTCTGCAATGCGGCCGGCCTTGTTAGCTTTCGCGATCCTGCTTCCCCTCATAGGGACTATCTCGCCGGGTGCCATCTCGGCCAGCACCACACCGCTGAAGCACCAGGATTTGCTCCGAAAAATGGCGGCCGCCGCTCCAGACGAGTGCAGCGAGCCCGTTCCGTCGGTATCGACCGATATCCATCAGTCTGAAGATCTGCTGTTCAGCACCGTCGAGGAGCTAGTGGCCGACCGATTGAACGGGCCCGTCGCGGCCGAGACTTCCGAGGCCGAATCCCGTGCCAGATCAGCCCTGATCGAGGTCGAGCATTCCAGCTCGGAGATCAACAAGAGCTGGCCTTCCGAGGAACGCTTCCACTTTGAAGTGTCGACCTTGCGCCCGGCCCTCCTCGTCCGCATGTCCTATCGCGACCAGGCCAGGCTAGTCCTGTTCGGCTCCTACTACCTCGGTAAGTATTCCGCCGTTGATCCAGGCACGAAGTGGCGGGCGGTCCACTTTATCGACCCAGGCCTCCGCGCTAGTGGAATCGATCTCTTTCCTCTGCACCGAGGTCCGAGCGGACGTGTGCGCTTCCTGGCGAAGGTTTGGCGCTCCGGCTGCGCTGGCTCTATCGGTGAAGACTATAATGGCTACGAATGGAGCGCCGAAAACGGGGACACGCAAATCATAAAGATCGAAGGCGCTGAGGGGATAAGCGACGCATCGAAGCGCGTGGGCAAGTTCAGTACGAGGGGCAAAACCATCCAACTGCCCTATTGCTTCTTCTCGGCCGTCGATACCTGGGACAATCCAACCCTTTGCGCCGCCGATTCCTTCGACCTGTCGGGGGACGATCCACGCTTTCTCGGCCGAATCTACAACTCTCCGGACCTGGTCGTAGTGAACAGCGCCATCCAGCACGCGCGAGCTCATGATTATCGCGCGCTGCGCGGCTACTGCGCTTCCGACGCAGTGGCGAGAAAGCTTGTTCGCGAGATCCCGACGTCGCTGTTCGCCGAGGAACTCAAGACGATCAAAGCCAGCCCCACACGCGAAAAAATCGTCCTTGAGGACCCGACCGTCTACTTCAATTTGGTCAAGCGGCGGGGCGAGTGGCTGCTCGAGAGCTTCAGGATCGGGGACGGCCGGTAGGGGAGCTGAGCGGACCCACGCATTCGGTTGGACGCAATGACTTTGCCCGGTGGAAAGCGGTCGCAGCATGAGTATGATAGCGCCATGCTTCACACCCGCGATCTCGCTGGCACTATTGAGGTCGATGGCCTCGAATATGAATGGGCTCTGCAACGTGAGCCGCAGTGGTGCCACGCCGATGGCTGGCGGGGAATGACGGTCTCGGTGCGTCAAACGGGTGAACAGCGGGAGGCAGTGCTGGAGTTTCCCATGCCGCGTTCCGGGAATGGCTCGCAACACCGTCGGCGTCCGCAGATCAACAATGCGATAGCCGCCAATTGCGTGCGTGCGGCGCTGGCGGCGGGCTGGGAGCCCACTTCCCGCGGAAAGGCGCAGACTTTCCTGGTCGACTCCAACGGCTGCTAATACTGCACCAACTCCGACTCGAGGGTAGGCTCGCCGGGAGCAACGCGCCGCTCAGGGGCAGTCTCACGCGAGCTGTTGCCCCTCTCCCACCGGAAGAGGGGCGTTGGCTCACCGATAATAATCATGGCGTTCGGCGCCGTCGAAACCGGCCGCCGGCCAGGCAGCACGCCTTGAAATCTTCTCCCCGACCCGCACGGGCAGAGATCTTTGCGGCCGAGTTTTTCGATGAGTTCGATATCGCCGTGAACGAAGCGGAAGCCCGGCTTCACGTTCGTCTCGGAGGGATATCCCTTACGCCGCTTCGAGCTGACCTCGAAAGCAGGGCAGGTCGGCAAATTGGTCGATGCGTGGCATGACGGCCTCCTGTCGCTATGTCGCCTGAATGCGACGGCGGGCTGATGCGCCGGGCGCGCGTGCAGGTCAAGCAGCGCGATATCGTCCTTAAACAATGTGTTCGTTCGGTGGTGGGCGCTCCAAAGCACCGATTTAGCTTGTCGAACATACGATCTCAGCCTAGCCTTCGCGGCGGGGCATAAATCTTTAGGGGGACTGAAAGTGCATAAATCTCTGCGTCTTGGCGCGGCCATCGCCGCGCTCGTTTCTACGCCTTTGTCGGCGCTCACCGTCGCGGCGCAACCTGCGACGGCGCAGGCTGCCGGCGCTTCGGAAGCCGGAATGCTGAGCCTGAGCAGCGGTATACCGATCACGCTGGTTGTGTCCAAAGAAGTCAACAGCAGCGTCGACAAGGAAGGCGACACCTTCCCGTTGACCGTGCTGAACGACGTCAAGGTCGGCGACACGATTGTAATTCCGCGCGGCACGCCGGCAGCGGGCGAGGTTACGTGGCGGACCGGCAAGGGCGCTTTCGGCAAGTCCGGCAAGCTTGAGTTCTCGCTGCGCTACATCAATCTCGATGGCCGACACATCCCGGTCTCCGGCGACTATCGTCAGGAAGGCGAAGGCAATACGATCGCGACCGGCGTCGGCATCATCGCCGTCGGCGTTTTCGCGGGCTTCATCACCGGCAAGCGCGCCCGGGTGCCGATGGGCCGTGAACTGATGGGTCAGATCGCCCAACCCGTGCAATTCACTGCCGACGGTCATCTGGCGGCTTCGTACGACGACAAGGCCGCGATGGCGGCGGCACAGGCGAACACCCCTATTGGCAAGTGCCAAACGGCGGCTGCGGCACTGCCCAAGGGCAAGCAGAAGAAAGCGCTGAAGGATTGCTTCGTCAAGCGCATGGAATAGTCTGAAAAGGGCGGCGGGGCCCGGTCGGGCTCCGCCGCCAACTCAGTCGATCATCATCAGTGTTTATTCGCCCGGCGGCTCGGTCTGGCCCGCCGCAAGCCCACGCGTATCGGGCCTGAAATGATCATGGCGCGGGAGTGAATCCGCGGCAGGCGCCCAGGCGATGTGGTCGGCGTAGAAGATGTGGAACTCGGGCACCACGCGATCGGGCTTGTCGAGCGTGGCGATGCTGAAATCCAGCGTCTCGGCCTGGTGGTCGACCCGCATAAACAGTGGCGTGCCGCACCTCGTGCAGAAGCAGCGATGGCCGAAATCGCTCGACTTGAAGGTGCCGACCAGATCCGATCCCAGTTCATAGTGCCAATCCCCGATTGGCACGGTCGCGAAGGCCATGGCCGGGCTGCCCGAATTGAGCTGGCAAGTGCGGCAATGGCACCAGCCGGCGTCGAACGGCTCCGAGGTAAGCCGATAGCGGATCGCGCCGCAAGCGCAGCCGCCGGTCCAGCTCGCGTCTTCAGCTTCGATAATCGGCATTGATCGCGATGTAGCCATGGGTGAGGTCGCAGGTCCAGACGGTCGCGCGGCCGTCGCCAAGGCCGAGATCGACACCGATATCGATCTCGCTGCCCTTGAGGTGCGCTGCCACCGGCGCTTCGTCATAACCCTTCACCGCGAGGCCATCGCGCGCGACCTGGGTTTCACCGAAGCGGATCGCGAGCCGGTCGCGCTCAGCGGGTTCGCCTGCCTTGCCGATCGCCATGACCACGCGGCCCCAATTGGCGTCCTCGCCGGCGATCGCCGTCTTCACGAGCGGCGAATTGGCGATCGACAGGGCAATGCGGTGCGCACTGCGGTTGCTCTCGGCGCCTGTGACCTCGATGGTGATGAACTTCGACGCGCCCTCGCCATCGCGAACGACGAGATGGGCGAGCTGGAGGCAGAGATCGGCGAGCGCGGCGCGGAAGGCGTCGGCGCCGGCATCGTCGGGCGAGGCGAGGGGGGTATTGCCTGCCTGGCCGGTCGCGAAAGCAAGCACTGTGTCGCTGGTCGAGGTGTCGCTGTCGACGGTGATGCAGGAGAAGCTCTTCACATTGGCATCGGCGAGCGCTGCCTGGAGGAAAGCGGGTTCGACCGCGGCGTCGGTGAAGATGAAGCCGAGCATCGTCGCCATATCGGGCATGATCATCCCCGATCCCTTGATGATGCCGACGAGGTTCACCGTGCGGTCGCCGATCACCGCGCTGGTGACGGCTGCCTTGGCGAAGGTGTCGGTGGTCATGATCGTGGCGGCGGCATCCTCCCAGCCGCACGGCGTGGCGGTGAAGGCGGTGTCGAGGCCGGCCTCGGCCTTGTCGATCGGCAAGGGCACGCCAATCACGCCGGTCGAGGCGACGAAGACGTCGGAGGGCTGGCAGCCGATATGGCCAGCTGCCCGCGCCGCAATCGCCTCGACCGCCGCGCGGCCGCGATCGCCGGTGAAGGCGTTGGAGTTGCCGGCATTGACCACCAGCGCGCGCGCTTCGCCAAGCGTCAGCGCCTTGCGGCACCATTCGACTTCGGGCGAGGGGCAGCGGCTCTGGGTCAGCACCCCCGCGACGCTGGTGCCGGGATCGAGCGTGACGAAGGTAAGGTCGCACCGATCCCATGTCTTGTAGCGCGCGCGGGCGATGCGGAGCGTGACGCCGGCGATGGCGGGAAGAGACGGGAATGTGGCGGGAGCCAGGGGAGAACGATCATTCGACATTCTATCTTGCCCGATCTAACCTTGAGGCCTTTGTTGCTTGGGTAATTGGGGGCCGTAGCGTGCGAGCGATTCCGTGCAAGATGTTCCTGTTCGTCATGGCTTTCCCGGCCATGGCTTTGTGGCCTCCGATACAATCCGCCTGCAGCGCCGGACAAGTTCAAGCCGTCGGCGCGATCGACGCGAAGACCGGGAAACCTCAGGCGATGCCGAAGGAAAATCCGGGTGCGTGGATCGGGATTGCCGACTATCCGGCGGTCGCGAAGGCGGCCGGTGCGAGCGGCCTTGTCGAATTCACCGTGAGCTTGAATGACACAGGTGCGGTTACCGGCTGCACCATCCGCCAAAGCAGCGGCAATGCGGACCTCGACGCGGCGACCTGTGAGCTGATGCGAACCCGGGGGCGGTTTGCCCCGGCGCTAAACGCGGCTGGAAAGCCCGTGGCTGGAACCTGGTCGAAAAGGGTGAACTGGGTCTTGCCGGAGGCCGCCGGGATGCGAACAGAATGGTTGGCGTCGGAGTTCAAGCGGGATTCCCGTGTGGGAAGCTGGTTCAGCCAGAACGACTATCCGGCTGCATCCCGCCTCCGTGGCGAGCAAGGTCGGGTGGTGATCACGCTCGATATCGATGAGCTGGGCGTGCCAACAAAGTGCCGTATCGCCGAAAGCAGTGGCTATCCGACACTGGACGCCAAAACCTGCGAATTGGCGCTGGAGCGGGGGCGTTTCAAACCGGCGAATGACATAACGGGAAAGCCGATTGCCTCGAGCTTCACCCTTCCAGGCGTCAAATGGTCGATACATTGATGCCCTCGACACAGTCCGCCGCGATCGCAAACGCGCGCTTTCCGACCTTGTGGACCGGGCTCTTCGCATTGTGTTCGGCGGTGGCAGCGCTTTCCGCTGCGGCATTGCCGATAGCGAGCGCACACGCTGCGAAGAATAAGGAGGCGAGGGTGACGCCGATCGGCATTCCGCCGGATTGGTTCAGCGCCCGTGATTATCCACCGGCAGCGCGACAGGCCAGGCAGTCAGGGAAAGTCGCCATCACCCTGTCAGTCGACCCCACCGGCAAGGCGGTTGCGTGTGAAGTGACCTTGAGCAGCGGCTTTTCCTTGCTTGATGCCGGCACATGCGAAATCGCACTTCGGAACGCGCGATTCAAACCGGCGCGTACAGCGTCGGGTGACGCGGTTGCCGGGACATATTTCATACCGGGCGTCACATGGACGCTGACCGACGAATAGCCAATGGATGGTGGCGGCCCACAAGGTCCGGGGATGCGCTGGCGGCGCCATCTCCGGGAACTGTGAAGTCGTGACCGGCGCTTGCACGCAGGTTCCGCCTTTGCGAGATGCTGTGGCGGTTCGGGGGGAGAAGATCGCATGGTTTTGATGACGCTGCTGCTGGCGGGGCTTCAGCCGCCGCCCGGATCGCACCCAAAGGCACGGCACCGGAGCCCGCCGCCGCCGCGCGTTGTGGTGAGCCCGCCACCAATGATTTCTGTCCCGAGAGTGCCTCTGGCCCCGCCGCCGGCACCGATCATCCGCACGCCGTCGCCGCCGCCGCCGTCCGTGCCGGTGCTCACCGCTCCGCTCGATCTGGCCATGGTGAAGCAGCCGAAACTCGACAAATTCTATCCCAAGGAGCTTCGCAAGGCCCGGATCGAGGACAGCGCTACCGTCAACCTGACGATTGATCGCAAAGGCGAAGTCACGGCCTGCCGAATCCGGTCGGCACCCGTCAATCCGGCCTTTACGGGTCCGGCATGCGCGCTTGGTGCGAAGCTCCGGTTCGCCAGGGCGATGAACGATTATCCATGGCCGTTGCCGATCAAGATCGAGTGGCGCGCCCCAGGCGTCGCGCTGGTGCGGGGCGTGTCGCCAAAGGAGGCGAGCCTTGTTCCGGGCTCGGTCACGATCAGTGAGGAGGATTATCCCCAAGCGATGCGCCGCGCCGAGATCCAGGGCAGGGAGATCGCCGCCGTCGCGGTTGGGGCTGACGGGCAGGCCGGCGACTGCGCGATCGAATGGGCGAACGTTCCGTCGGATTTCGACGCGCCGAGCTGCCGCGTACTGATGCGCGGGCGGTTCATGCCGGCTCAGGATGAATTCGGTGTCGGCGTGCCCGGACGGGTTAGACAGGCCATACGCTGGGAACTCGAGGATAGTGATCCAGCCTCGGCAGGATCCTATTCCCAACCCATGCTGGCAAAATCCTATGCAATTACCGCCACGATGCGGGTCTCCGCCACCGGCAAGAAAATATCGTGCAAGACAGACCTGAATGGCGCGGCGCCGAGCGAGGGCGATCACGACGCGTGCAGCCCGAACGCGAGCGACGCGTTGCTGAAAATGCCGCAGCTGGCAAAGCTGCGCGGGCGCGCTGTGGTGATCACCGCCCAGGCCGCGCTGACTATGGACGGTGACCCKGTGTTCACTCCCCTGCGGGCCCGGCGGCTGCGGCTGATCGATATCCACAGCTGGGTTCATTTCGACATCGCGGCAGACGGCAAGATGGTTCACTGCAGGGTGATCGAGTCAGTCGGGGGCGAGGACGATCTCTGTAACAATCCGATCGGGCCGTTTCTTGATGCGACAGGTGCCGCGCCCCAGGCTCGTGCCGCCAGCTTTTATATGGGACTTGTCGCCGAGCCCGCGCCGTGATCGGCGCTCGCTGATCTGTTCAGGATAGACGGAGCGCATCGGGCACACTACATGCGCCAGACCAATGGAACTGCTGCTCTTCCTTTCTGCTCTCCTGTCCGCGCTGACCGGCGCGATCTCAGGCGTGCGGGCGCCCGAGGCGCAGGTGCATCAGGCCTATGTCGCCGGTGCACAGACGGCGGCTGCGCGGGCCATGCCAGCACGTGCGGTGCGCGCCCATCTGGCGCTGGCCGGTGGGTGGCAGTCGCCTGCGGCCAGCATTTTCCACAGCATCCATGTCGGCTCGGCATTTTTTGCCGCGATCCCGCTGTATCTGGACAAGCCGCGCGAGTGATGCGGCCGGCGCCTCTTCGCGCCTGATCTTTTCTTTTCCAACACCGGTCGTGCCGCGGATCCGATTCCGCCGCGACCCTTATATCCAACAGGAATTTTCGCATGCTCGGTGGCCTCGCCAAAACCCTTTTCGGGTCGTCCAACGACCGTTACGTCAAGTCGCTCTCCGGCATTGTCGCCAAGATCGCCGCCTTCGAGCCGACCATCTCGGCGATGACGGATGCCGAGCTCGCCAACCAGACGGTGATCTTCCGCGAGCGGCTGGCGAACGGCATCAAGCTTGACGACCTGCTGCCCGAGGCCTTTGCCACAGTGCGCGAGGCGGCCAAGCGGACGCTCGGCCAGCGGCATTATGACGTGCAGATGGTCGGCGGCATCGTTCTCCATCGCGGCGAGATCGCCGAGATGCGCACCGGCGAGGGTAAGACGCTGGTCGCGACGCTGGCAACCTATCTCAACGCACTGCCGGGCACCGGGGTGCATGTCGTGACCGTCAACGATTATCTGGCGGCGCGCGATGCCGAGTGGATGGCGCAGATCTACGGCTTTCTCGGCCTCACCACTGGTGTGATCGTGCCGAACCTCACCGACGAACAGCGCCGCGCCGCCTATCATTCGGACATCACCTACGGCACGAACAACGAGTTCGGCTTCGACTATCTGCGCGACAATATGAAATATGAGCGCAACCAAATGGTGCAGCGGCCGTTCAATTTCGCGATCGTCGACGAGGTGGATTCGATCCTGATCGACGAAGCGCGGACCCCGCTGATCATCTCCGGGCCGACCGACGACAAGTCGGATCTCTATCGCAGCGTCAATCTCGTGGTGCGCGAGCTGCTCCCGGAAGATTATGAGAAGGATGAAAAGCAGAAGTCGATCATCCTGACCGAGGATGGTACCGAGAAGGTCGAGCGGATGCTTGAGGCGGCGGGGCTGCTCGAGGGCGCGAACCTTTATGATTTCGAGAACACCCAGGTCGTCCATCACCTGAACCAGGCGCTGCGCGCGAACATGATGTTCAAGCGCGACACCGATTATATCGTCAAGGACGACAAGGTCATCATCATCGACGAGTTCACCGGCCGCATGATGGACGGCCGGCGCTGGTCGGACGGGCTTCACCAGGCGGTCGAAGCCAAGGAGGGCGTTGCGATCGAGCCCGAGAACCAGACCATGGCCTCGATCACCTTCCAGAATTATTTCCGCATGTACCCAAAGCTTTCCGGCATGACCGGCACCGCCGCGACCGAGGCGGCCGAATTCTTCGACATCTACAAGATGAATGTCGTGACCATCCCGACCAACGTGCCGGTGCAGCGCGTCGATGAGGAAGACGAGTTCTACAAGGACACCGCCGACAAATTCCAGGCGATCGCCAAGAAGATCAAGATCCATGCGGAAAAGGGCCAGCCCGTGCTGGTCGGCACCGTCTCGATCGAGAAATCCGAGCTGCTGTCCGACTTCCTGGTCAAGGAAGGTGTGAAGCATGAGGTGCTGAACGCCCGCCAGCATGAGCGCGAGGCGCATATCGTCGCGCAGGCCGGCCGCAAGAGCGTCGTGACGATCGCCACCAATATGGCGGGCCGCGGCACTGACATTCAGCTTGGCGGCAACCTGGAATTCCGGGTCGGCGACGAGCTTGCAGACATGCCCGAGGGGCCCGAGCGCGAGGCAGCGATCGCGAAGATCAAGGCCGAGATCGCCGCTGAAAAGGCCGAGGTGCTCGCAGCCGGCGGGCTGTTCGTGCTCGGCACCGAGCGCCATGAGAGCCGCCGCATCGACAACCAGCTGCGCGGCCGTTCAGGTCGTCAGGGCGACCCGGGGCTGAGCCGCTTCTACCTGAGCCTTGACGACGATCTGCTGCGCATCTTTGGGCCGGACACCCTGTTCGCCCGCATGATGCGATCGAACATCGGCGATGGCGAGGCGATCGGTTCGAAATGGCTCTCCAAGGCGATCGAGACCGCGCAGAAGAAGGTCGAAGCGCGCAACTACGACATCCGCAAGCAGGTCGTCGAATATGATGACGTGATGAACGACCAGCGCAAGGTCATCTATGAGCAGCGCTCGGACATCATGGATGCCGACACGGTCGGTGATGTCGTAACCGATATGCGTACCGAGCTGGTCAACAGCATCGTCGGCGAGGCGTGCCCGCATGGCACCTATCCCGAGCAATGGGATATCGAGGGCATGCGCGCCAAGCTCGCCGAGACGCTCGGGCTGAACCCGCCGATCGACGAGTGGCTGAAGGAAGAGGCGGTCGATCCGGAAGTGATCGAGGAGCGCGTGCGCGAGGCGGCCGATGCCATGGTCGCTGAAAAGGCGGCGCAGCTCGAGCCGGAGAGCTGGATCCACGTCGAGAAATCGATCCTGCTGCAGAATCTCGACCATCACTGGAAGGAGCATCTCGCAACGCTCGATGCGCTGCGTCAGGTCGTCCATTTGCGCGCCTATGCGCAGAAGACGCCGCTCAACGAATATAAGCAGGAAGCTTTCCAGCTGTTCGAGCGGATGCTCGGCAATATCCGTGAGGATGTGACGCGGACGATCGCCCATGCCGAATTCCAGATGCAGGCGCCGCCGCCGATGCCCGATCTGCCGGATTTCATCACCAGCCATTTCGACCCGTTCTCGGGCGATGACGACAGCGCCGATATAGACGGGGGCACGCGCGGGCTGATCACCACCCGGATCGCGCCGCTATCGATTCCGCAGCCGGATGGCAGTAATATGGGCGAGGACCCGGCCGACTGGGAGGGCAAGGTGAGCCGTAACGCGCCGTGCCCGTGCGGATCGGGTCGCAAGTACAAGCACTGCCACGGGGCAGTCTGAACGAATTCCCCCCGCCTTGTGGCGGGGGGATACGGTTTCAGGGTCTCGGCGTGACGATCGTCGGGCCGAGATTGCGCATTACCTCGCGGGCATCGAAGGCGCGGACATTGTCTTTCGGCTTCGGGCCGCGGCCGAGCACGATTTCGGCGCTTGCCTCATATTTATCGATTGTCTGAACGTCGATGCTGCGATCGAAGAACGGGTCGCCCCAGAACGGATCCCAGGAGCGCCAGCCAAAGCCGCGGCCGCGATAGCGCCAGCTCGGGCCCCAATAGCCATAGCCATAAGGGCCGCCGGCAAAGCTGGGCGTGGCGTAGGTGCGGGTGCGCTTGTCGGTATTGCGGTCCGACAGGATGAAATAATCATAGCCCTGCTGCACCGTCAGCTCAGCCGCGCGGTACAGCAGGTAACGCTCGACCGTATCGCGCGAGGTGTAGCTGTTGCCCGCGAAGCTCACCATGAACCGGTTGGGCTCGATCATCCGGTCGCTATAGCCGGCGCGTTCGAAGCCTGATCCGGTAGCGGGCCGATAGGCGGTTTCGGTGGCGCAGCCCGCCACCACCAGCATCGCCGACGCGAGCAGCGCCATTGCCGTGCCGCGCCTTACTCTCTTGTACTCCATGCGATCCTCCATAGCCGGCACGATGCGGTGAAACGATACGCACGCGCCGTTAGTGGTGGAACGATCAAGCTCGCGGTTGGTGCCGCGGATTATGGGTGACAAATGTTTCAGGTGGGGAGGTGTGCGTTTCAGGAATCAAGCGGCGCAAAGCCACGCAGGCCGCGCAGATACTGGAGGCGGATGTTGGCCACCGTGACCGTCTGCCCGACGCCGATGACGGCCTGATCGAATTTGGGTTTTGAGCGGCCGATCGGCTTGTTGGTCGGGATGCCAACGCCGTCGGAGAAGACCGAGAACTTGTCCTTGCCGACGCGATTGTGCCTGAGCATCACGGTGAAGCGGCCGGGGTGTGGCGTGCGGATGCAGATCGACACGGCGCCTGACGCTGGTGGCCTGGAACGGGTGCGCCGGAACACCTTGCCCTCGGCGACGAGATCCTGATCCGGGCGCAGGAAATCGCTCTCGGTGGCTGGATAGAGTTCTAGCCAGATCTCGCCGGTCCGATCCTTGAGGCCGGCGATATTGACCTGGATCGCGGGGCCGTGGCCGGCGACGCAGGCGGCGGCATCCTCGCCGATGATTTCGGCTGAGGCGGGTAATGCGCCGAACGTCATCAGGAGAGCGAGCAGGAAGCTGGCGACGGACAAGGATTTCATGATGGCGGCTTGTTCCTGGCGGGTGAGGGTCTTGGTCTAGACGGTGCGGGGGAGGGCGATCCGCACCAGGCTGTTTACGGCTGAGGCTGGCTGTTGCCGACGCTCAGCGCACCCGGGTCCAGGTTTGGGTCTTGCAGAGCGGGAAGAACACGCAGCCGCGCAGTTTGAGCTGGTCGTTGCCGACCGGGGTTACCTTGCCGCTATAGGTCTTGCCGTCTTCCGCATTGTAGACGGAGCCATCGACCCAGGCGCCGCCAGCGGCGGGCTTGAAGCCGCTGAACATCGACAGGCCGATGAGCGGACGATTGCGCAGTGCGGGATTGGCGTTGTTCTTGTCCTTCATCCCCGGGTTTGCGCGCAGCATGTCCGAGGTGAGGATCTTCGCGCAGATCGTGGGGCCGCAGCGGCTGATCTCGATGATCGCGTTGCGGGTTTCAGTTCTCCACTTGCCGAGGATGGTATCGGCCGACGCCGGGGCGCCTGCGAGGAGCGCTGCGATGATCAATGGGGCCATATCATGTTCCTCTGGCACATCAGGGATGACGCTGAGCGAGGCGGGCCGGCTCGTGCGTCGTAGTCGAAGGACAGGATAAGGCTTGAGGCTGAACCGCGGCCTAACCGGCGCGGTATCCGGGGAGGCGCTGGCGCCGTGCTCGCGGATGACCGCGCCTTTCCCGGTTTACGGCTGGCTCCCTGAGTTGGATTCGAACCAACGGCCGCTCGATTAACAGTCGAGAGCTCTACCGCTGAGCTATCAGGGAATGTAGCCGTGGGGGGCTTCTATAGGCGGCGATTTTCAGGATGCAAGCCTGTTTGCGCCCCAAGCTTCTCCAATCTGCTCAGGCAATGAATTGCTCCATCGTGATGCGGTCGTCGAGCGCATGCTCGGGATCGAACAGCAGGCAGAGTTCGCGCGAGCGGTCAATCATGATGTCGACGCGGGCGACCTCGCGGATTTCGCGCTGGTCGGCGACGGCGCTGACCGGGCGTTTGCCGGGATCAAGCACGCGCAGGCTGATTCGCGCCTTGTCCGGCAGGATCGCGCCGCGCCAGCGCCGCGGGCGGAACGGGCTGATCGGGGTGAGCGCGAGCATACCCGAACCGAGCGGAAGGATCGGGCCCTGGGCGGAGAGGTTATAGGCGGTCGAGCCGGCCGGGGTTGCGACGAGGATGCCGTCGCAGGCGAGTTCCTCGATAACGATTCGGTCGTTGACGGTCACTTCGAGGTTCGCGGTCTGGCGAGTCTCGCGGAGCAACGAGACCTCGTTGATCGCGGGCAAAGTGAAGATCTCGCCGTGAACCGTCTCGGCTGTCATGCCGAGCGGGATGACCTTGAACGTCTTGGCGCGCGAGAGCCGGTCGTCGAAGCCGTGGGGGCGCCATTCGTTCATCAGGAAGCCGACGGTGCCGAGGTTCATGCCGAAAACCGGGACGACAGGCTTGCGACGCTCGAGCATGGCGTGAAGCGTCTGGAGCATGAAGCCGTCGCCGCCGAGCGCGACGATTATCTCGGCATCATCGACCGGGACCCAGTCATAGGCATCGGCGAGCTCGGCGGCGGCTGCCTGGGCGGGCGGAGTCGGGGAGGCGACGAGCGCGCGCCGCAGCTCGTTCATCCGCGGCTCGACGGTACAGTTCATCCGCCGGTGACGCTCATATGACGCGCAACGGCGGGCGCGGAGGCGGCGATATCGAAATCATGCCGGACCGGCTTGGTCATCATCGCCGCGTCAAGCGCAGTGTCGAGTCCGGCGAGGCCGCCATCCCGTAGCGCCCGTTTGAGATCGACCTGATCGTCATGGCCGAGACAGGTATAGAGGATGCCGTCGGTCGTCAGCCGGACGCGGTTGCAGGTGTCGCAGAAATTGGCGGTGAGCGGCGAAATGAGGCCAAGCCGCGTCCCGGTGCCCTCGACGCGCCAATAGCGCGCCGGGCCGCCGGTTTTATGGGTGTCGCGCGCAAGCGGGAAGTGCGCTGAAAGATCGTCGAACACCTTGGTGAGCGGGAGGAAGCGGTCGGTGCGGTCCTCGTCGATCGCGCCGAGCGGCATTGTCTCGATCAGCGACAGGTCGAAGCCTTCGGCGACGCACCAGGCGAGCATCGGCGCGATCTCGGCTTCGTTGAGGCCGTTCAATGCGACCATGTTGATCTTGACCGCCAGCCCCGCGTCGCGCGCGGCCATGATGCCGGCGATCACGCGGTCCACATCGCCATGCCGGGTGATGTAGCGGAAGGTTTCGGGATCGCGGCTGTCGAGGCTGACATTGATTCGGCGGATGCCGGCCGCGACCATCGCCTCGGCATGATCAGCGAGGTGGTTGCCGTTGGTCGTCATCGTCAGCTCGTCGAGGCCCCCCCCACTTCCTTTGGCGCCGACATGGCCACCCAGCCGCTTGACGAGATCGCCGACGTCGCGGCGGACAAGCGGCTCGCCGCCGGTCAGGCGAATCTTGCGGATGCCGCGGGCGATGAAGCGTTCGGCGATGATCGCCATCTCGTCGAGGCTGAGCAAGGCCGCGCGCGGCAGGAAGGTCATCTGCTCGGCCATGCAATAGCGGCAGCGCAGATCGCAGCGATCCGTCACCGAGATCCGCAAATAGCTGATCGTGCGGCCATGTCGGTCGATCAGGGCTGGGGCGCAGGCCATGAGGGAGGAGCTAAGCCTTCGCGGGGCTGGTAACAACCCCGATTAAAGTGTGGGGTTGCGATGAAAAAGCTCGCTCACCCCTTGTAAACTGCCGAAAGTGCATGGAGTGGCTAAGGCAGAGCGGGCAAATGGGGGAGGGTTGTGACGGAAACCACATCATCGCATGCCCCGCCACTGTTCGTCCTGTCGTTCAGGCAGCGCGACGAGCTGGCAGCGCTCGCCGCCGGCGCCGGCTGGCAGGTGGTCGCGGCAAGGCGAGCGGCGGGGGCCGAACGGCGCTTCCTGACGAGCGGCGCGGCGATCGCGGTGATCGATGCGCGCGGTGCGCTGGACGATGGGCTCGAGGCAGCGTCGTCGATCGGCGGCGTGATCGCGGCCAATGGCGGTGCGCTGCTCGCGCTGGTGTCGCGCGGCGACACCAATGCGATCGCTTCCTTCTTCGATGCGGGCGCCACCCATTTCCTCGCAAGCCCGTTCACTGAAGCCGAATTTGTTCAGGCACTGCGCTATGCTGCCCGGCATGCCGAGCGCATGGCCGGCGAATGGCGGGCAAGCGGATCGGCCGAACCCCTGGGCTGGCGGCTCGATATCGCCAACCGCGCGCTGCAGCTGACTCCCGCCTTTGCGCGGCTGCTCGGCGTCGACGAGCAACCGCGGCTGATCGCACTGTGGCGACGAATCGATCCGGCTGAGCGCCACGCGGGGATCGCCGCGCTGCGGCGGCTTTCGGCAACGCATAGCGCGACGGCTTTCGCCCATGATCTTCCTGGAGTAGGGCGGATCGTCCAGCATCTGCAATATGATGCGAAGAGCCAGCGGATCGATGCGCTGGTCGAGACTTTGGGCAGCGCGCCTGAGCCGGCTTCGGTGCTGCGCGATGCGCTGATCGGGTCGCAGGGGGCCGCCGGTGCACGGCGCTGGCTCGACCGGCGGCTGGCTGACCCCGATGGCCGGCCGCTGTCGGCGATGCTGATCGCGCTCAATCGGTTTGATATCGTCAATACGGCCTATGGCCGGGCGGCGGGCGATGATCTTCTCCGTGCTGCCCTGAAGCGCATCGAGGACGTGGCCGACGGCGCCCTTGCGGTGCGGCTTGGGGGATCGGAATTCCTGGTTGCGATCGAGGACCAGGGTGCCCGTGTCGATCTGGTCGCCGAGCGAGTGGCCGGCGAGCTGGCGCGGCCATTCGTGACGGGCGAAGCGATCGCCGTGCTCGGGTGTCGCATCGGCATTGCCGGGCGCCAGCCGGGTGACAATGCGGTAAGCCTGTTGCGCCGCGCGAGCGAGGCGCTGGCCGACGCCCGCGCCTCGGACAGCGCAACCGTGCGCACCGCCGATTCGAGTGGCGACGAAGCCTCGCTCGAAGCGCTGGCGGTCGAGCTGCACCATGCGATCGAACGGGGCGAGATCGACATTTTGTTCCAGCCCCAGGTTTCGGTTTCCACCGGGACCATGGTCGGCGTCGAAGCGTTGGCGCGCTGGGACCATCCGGTGCTGGGGACGATCGGTGCCGACACGTTGTTCGCGGCGGCGGCGCGTGCCGATCTCGAAATCGGCCTTTCCGACCATATCCAGCGGATCGTGCTCGCGCGGGCGGCGGCGTGGCCGAGCGGGTTGCGGGGCCTCCGGCTCTCGCTCAACCTGACCGCGGCGGACATTGCGCGGCCGGGCTTTGCCGATCTGTTCCTCGACCGGGTCGATGCGAGCGGCTTCCCGCGTGGGCGGCTGACGGTGGAGATCGTCGAGAGCGGCCTGATCGAGGATCTCGGCGCGGCGGCGGGCCTGCTCGCCTCGCTGCGAAGGGCTGGCCTGCGGGTCGCGATCGACGATTTCGGGACCGGCTATTCGAGCCTCGCCTATCTCAAATCCCTGCCGCTGGATTATCTCAAGATCGACAAGAAGCTTGCCCAGGACATCACCGGCACAACCCGCGACCGCGTGGTGGTGCGCGGCGTGATTGACATGGCGCGGTCGCTCGGGCTGGTGGTGATCGCCGAGGGCGTGGAGACGCAGGCGCAGCTCGAACTGCTCGCCAAGGAGGGGTGCCAGATATACCAAGGCTTCCTCTATTCCGAGCCGGTATCGGGCGACGCGCTGGCGGCGATGGCGGTCAGCGCGTGAGCGATCCCATGGACCTGACGGGCGTGTGGTACGGTGCCTGGACAGCGACGCATCCCATCTATCCCAACAGTTTCATCGCCAATCTGGTCGAGAGCTACTCTCTGTTCTCGGGATCGATCACCGAGCCGGATGTTAATCGCCGACCTGCGATTTTCCGCGCCTTTGTCGAAGGCGCGCGGGCGGGTGCCGATATCCGCTTCGTCAAGCGCTATGACGGGAGCGGGCGGCTGTCGCATGCCGTGCTTTACACCGGCAAGATCAACAGCAGCGGCACCGAGATTGCCGGCACCTGGCATTTCTCGACGTATTCGGGCGGTTTCACGATGCAGCGCGAGAGCTTTACGACCGAGGAACTCGAAGAACGCGAAGAGATCAGTGTGCCGACGGAGTGAGCGGACTGGATTGAAGGAGCCGAGGCGATGCGTGGGATGATCCTGCTGGGGCTGTTGCTGACGACACCCGTTGTTGCCCGGACGGAAAAGCCGATGACGGCTTCCGCGGCCACAGCCGAGGCTGGGGTGGCGGCCGCCATGGCCGAGAGCGCGGCGGGCTGGAATGCCGGCAGTCTCGAGCGGTTCGTTGCAGTCTATGCGCCCGATGCGACCTTCGTGACCGAGAAGGGGCTGGTGCGAGGGCGGGCCGCGATCGCCGACCGCTACCGGCCGAGTTTCGCGGGCGGTGGCAACAAGCGCGGCAAGCTCAGCTTCGAGACCCTGGGCACTCGGAGTGTCAGCCCGACTCATATGCTGCTCTGGGCACGATGGACGCTGACTCCGGCCGGCGCGGCGGCAAAGGTCGGACCGGGATGACGACTTTGTTGTTCGAGCGCCGGCCCGAGGGGTGGCGGATCATTTCGGACCATAGCAGCTGAAGGCAGCGGGGGGCGGGATCGAGCGCGGGCTGGCTGTTCCTGGCTGTTTTCAGCTAAATTTTTTTGCTGGCTGTTATGTTGGATTTCTCTCGTGAAATTATCTTTATAACTCAGCGGCTTGTGGGTGGGCTGGCTGTTCCTGAATAACAGCCAGAAAACAGCCAGCTTTTTCGCCGGAACAGCCAGTATCAGCCAGCGAACAGCCAGCGCGTGATTCAACTGATGCGCGAAATCGATTTTAAAGGCGGCGCGAGGATCCATGACCGGACCTGTGGCAGGTGCGGAGAAGAGTTTGAATCAGGAAGGGGCCGTAAGTCAGGATTGCCCCTGGTGTGGCTGAGAGCCACGATTGCGCATTCAGATTCGCTGCACCGCGAAGTGGATCATCCTCTGGATTGGTAAAGTGTGTCTGGAACTGAAAGGGATGGGGCTTTCAACAAGCGGGGCAGGTGCTTGCGTCCCTGATGGGGTTATACCTAGGCCGGCCATATCCTCTCGTTAAGAATGGCCTCCTAATCCTGACGGTCTGCCGGGAACGGCACATCCTTGGGCGGAAGCATCGGGGCAGATGCTGTAATGTCGAATGGCAGAGTCTTGAAATCCTTGCAGGGTGGTGCGTGGGCCGTGGCGGCTGGCCTTTCCATGCTGGCGGCGAAAGCCGAGGCGGCGGAAGGGGCGCAGATCGACCTCGGCACGCTGTCGATCGAGCAGCTTGCCCAGATCGAGGTGACCTCGGTCTCCAAACGTGCGGAGCCGGTCAGCGATGCCCCGGCGGCGATCTATGTCATCACCCGGGCAGACATCGTCAGGGCCGGCGCGAACAGCCTGCCGGAGATGCTGCGGCTCGCGCCAAACCTACAGGTCGCGCAGATCACCGCCAGCCATTATGCGATCACCGCGCGCGGGTTCAACGGCGGCGCATCCGACAAGCTGCTGGTGCTGGTGGACGGACGCAGTATCTACACGCCCTTCACCTCGGGCGTGAACTGGGATCTGCAGGAAGTCTCGCCCGAGGAGATCGAGCGGATCGAGGTGGTGAGCGGCCCGGGCGGAACCTTATGGGGCGCCAACGCCGTCAACGGTGTGATCAACATCATCACACGCAAATCGAGTGAGACGCAGGGTCTTGCGGGGCAGGTCGCCGGCGGCAACGCCGAGTTCCGGGGGCACCTGCAATATGGCGGCAGGATATCCGACACGCTGAGTTATCGCGCCTATGTTGGCGGGTTCAGGCACGGGGATACGGGCCGCACCGGCACCGGTGCGAGCGCCCGCGATGGCTGGCACAAGGTGCAGGGCGGCTTCCGAATGGACTGGGCGCCGGAAGGGGACCTCGTCACGCTCCAGGGTGACATTTACGATGGGGCGGAACGGCAGCCTGCCGCAGGGGACCAGGCCATATCGGGCCATAATCTGCTTGCACGCTGGACCCACAATCTGGCCGGCGGATCGAGCCTGCAGCTCCAGACCTATTATGACCATGTCGAATATGCGGTGCCGAACCGGTTCGCGAACGCCCTCGACACCTATGATCTCCAGGCGCAGCACAATTTCACCCTGGGAAATCATGAAATGGTGTGGGGCGGCGGATATCGCATGCTGCACGACGATTTCCCGACCACGCTCTCGGCGACCCAGGCGGTGCAGTTCGTACCCCAGAGCCGCACCTTCCATCTCTGGAACCTGTTCGCGCAGGATTCCTTCTCCGTGACGGACAGGCTGAAGCTGATCGCAGGCATCAAGATCGAGAAGGAACCCTATACCGGCGTCGCAGCCATGCCGAATATCCGCCTGTCCTGGGCGATCACCGAGAGAAGCCTGTTATGGCTCGCCGCCTCGCGTGCGGTACGCGTTCCTTCGCGGCTCGACCGTGACGTCAACCAGCGTGTCGGTTCGCTGCTCATCATCACTGGCGGCAATATGCAGCCCGTCAAGGTGGACGCCTATGAGCTCGGCTATCGAGCCCAGCCGCTGGCGAATCTCTCCTTCTCGATCTCCGGCTTCTACAACCGATATCCGAACCTGCGCAGCGCCGAGCTGACCAATGGCGGTTTTCCGATCACCTTCGGTAACGGCATGGAAGGCGAGACTTATGGCTTGGAATTCTGGGCGACCTATAACCCAACGGCCTGGTGGCGCCTGATCGCCGGCGCCAACTGGCTCCATGAGGACCTGCGCTTCAAGCCGGGCAGCAGCGGCGTCGGCGGACTGCAGATCGCCGGAAACGATCCGGAATATCAGCTCTCGCTACGCTCCGCGATGAACTTGGGCAAAGTTACGCTGGACCTCGGTCTGCGCCAGATCGGTGCCCTGCCGGCGCCAGCCTCGCCCGCTTATGCCGAGCTCGATGCGAGGATCGCCTGGGCGGCCTCGGACAGGATCGAACTGTCGGTGACCGGGTCAAATCTCCTCCATGCTTATCATGCGGAATTCGGTACTGTGACGAACACGCTGCAGGTCGGCCCGATCGGCACCCGGATCCAGAGAAGCGTGCTTGGCGCCGCGCGGTGGAAATTTTGAACGGGCCGCACGTCGATGCCGTGGCGTCCGCGCGTGGGGCCGGTATCGGGCCCAGTACAGGGTTGGGCGACTGATGCGTGACGGCAGAGTCTGTCGCCTGGCCGTCGGCCTTGGCTTGCCATTGGCCGCTTTCGCCATGGCGACCATGGCGACAGCCCAGACGAAACCGCTTGGATCGCAGGTCAAGGCCGCATTCCTCCAGAAATTCGCCGCCTATGTGAGCTGGCCACCCGGTGCCCTGGGCGCGGCCGACGATCCGATCCAGCTCTGCATCCTCGGCCGCGATCCCTTCGGCTCCGAGATCGATGATGCAACGGCGAGTCAGCGTATCGATCAGCACCCTTTTGTCGTGCGCCGCTTGGACGGCACCGCGAATGCGGCGCGCTGCAACATCGCCTTTCTCGGCGGATCGACCCGGCAAAGCGCCGCCGCGATGCAGGATGCGTTGCGCGGGAAACCGATCCTGACCGTCACCGATGCCGATCTCGGGGCCGAGCGCGGCATGGTGCATTTCGTACTGAAGGACGGACGCGTGCGCTTTCATATCGACGACGCGCTGGCCGCGCGCAGCAATCTCGGGATCAGCGCGCGTTTGCTCAGCCTGGCGATCAGCGTGAAACCAAGAGCGCGCATATCATGACCATGGCGATCCTCCGGATGCGGCGAGGCCTTTCGCTCATCGTGCCGCTGGCGGTGGTGATGCTCCTGATCGCCAGCCTGTGGATCATCTATCAGGGCGAGCGAAGCTATCGCACCGAGCAGCAGCGCGCTGCTCAGGTACAGGCGGAGATTCTTGCGGCTAGCGCCACCGCTGCCCTCGATTTCGAGGATCGGGCGACCGCGCAGGAATCAGCCAACGCCCTGCGCGCGAACCCGCAGGTGAAGATGGCAGGCATCTACGACGTCCGGGGCGACCGCTTCGCCGGCTATGCCCGGGCAGAGGCTCTGCCGGCGCGGCTCCAGGACATCAGCGCACCAGATGGCACCTCGGTGCAGGCGATCGTGCCGGTGATGCGAAGCGGTACGAAGATCGGGACGGTCTATCTCGCCGGGACGATCGATCCGCTCACCCGCCGCCTGTCGCGCTACGCGATGATCGCGCTCCTGGCCGGGATGACCTCGCTGGTGCTCGGCGTGCTCGGCTTTGGGCAGGCCGCCCTGCGCCGCGTCAACGGGACGCTTGCTGAAGCCAATCGCCAGCTCCAGCTCCAGATGGAGGAACATGGCCGCACCGAGGAGCAGCTCCGCCAGGCCCAGAAGATGCAATCGCTCGGCCAGTTGACCGGTGGTATCGCGCATGATTTCAATAACCTGCTGGCGGTTATTCAGGGTTCAGCCGATATCCTGCAGCGGCCGGGATTGTCCGAGGAGAAGCGCGCGCGGTTCACCAAGGCGATCATCGATGCCTCCACCCAAGGGGCGTTGCTGACCGGGCAGCTGCTCGCCTTCGCCCGCCGCCAGCCGCTCAGGCCCGAAACCCTCGACATCAACCACCGCATCCTGACGATGCTGGTCATGATCCAGCCGATGCTTGGGCCCAACATAGCGCTCAGCACGCATCTCGAGCCGGCGCTGCTGCCAGTCGATGTCGATCCCGGCCAGTTCGAGGCGGCTTTGCTCAACATCGTGGTCAATGCGCGCGACGCAATGCCCGAGGGCGGCGAGATCACCATCCGCACCGGCAACGTGACGGGCGAGGACGCGGGCGGGCGCGAGCGCGCGGTTGCGGTTACGGTCGAAGACAGCGGCCGCGGGATCGCTCCGGATCAGCTCGAACATGTGTTCGAACCCTTTTTCACGACCAAGACGGTGGGCAAGGGAACCGGGCTCGGCCTGAGCCAGGTTTACGGCTTTGCCGCGCAATCGGGCGGCGAGGCGCGGATCGGCAGCGAGGTCGGCAAGGGCACGAAGCTGACGCTCCTGCTGCCGGCGAGCGACAAGCCGCTGCCGGTGGCGCCGGAAGTCCGGCAGGAGGTCACAGCGAAGGAGCAGGCCGGCCGGATTCTGCTCGTCGAGGACAATGAAGCGGTGGGCAACCTTGCGGAATCGCTGCTCGGCGAGCTGGGCCATGAKGTGATCCGCGCCCGCAGCGGCCCGGAGGCCCTGCGCCTGGCCGACAATGGCGCGCAATTCGACATCGTATTCAGCGATGTGGTCATGCCCGGCATGACCGGGCTCGAGCTTGCCGACAAGCTCAAGAAGCGCCGCCCGCTCCTGCCGATCATCCTGACGACGGGCTATAGCGAGGGCATCGTTGCCGCGGGAGCGCGCGGCTTTCCGCTGGTGCGCAAGCCCTATCGCATGGAAACGCTTGCCGGCGCCGTCGACGAAGCCCTGGCGAGTCACCGAGCGCTTTAGCCTGGGGATGCAATATTGCTGGCGGTGGCGCCTTATTCCGAGCTGGCGGTAATCAATTGGCGCATGAGCGCGCGCGGCAGCGGTTCATCGAAGCGGCAGCCGATCCGGCCGTCAGCGCACCACACGACGGTCGCTGCCATGGGCGGGTTGCCGTTAAGCCCCAGCCACAGGCGGTCGCCGGGGGCGTGCCGGGTCGATGAAACGAGGCGGCAGCCATAGGTGGAGATGTCGCACAGGTCAGCGGCCAATTTTCGCGCACGGCTAGAATGCGCGGTTGTCCGGGTGATGTGGACTGAATGGCGCGGCTCAGCGCGCAGATCAAGCGACGCCGCCTGCACAGTGCGAAACTGGGATGCTCGTGTAGCCATGTTTTTCCCCGACCCGCTCAATGGAATAAGGGAACAGCAATGATGAAAAAGTTAACGCTACCGCAGAGGCCCTGAAGGGCCGAAGAATTCGCTCAAGGAGAAGGATAGGGCGGGCTCGCGGCTTCCGCCAGGTCTTCGACGATTGCAACGCACCGTCGAGGCGGGCTGTTTCGGATCCCAGAAGGTGGAGGGGCCTCTTCCACCCCCGGAGGAAGAGGCAGCGCCCCAGCCTTGGCTACCGAACTTGGTACGGGTCAAGCGATATCCATGCCCCGGTTATCTCAATGTTGGTGTTGGCCGTGATCGGATAGAAGGCCAGGGTGAGAGAAGCGGTGGCGGGCTGAAGAATGAAAGTGTGGCCATAGGTTGCCGGCTTGCCGCTCAACGACAATGGGGCCGACGCATCTATATCGGTGTAGGACAGAAGCGCGCCGGACGCGTCGCTCTGGAACAGGCGCGCGACCAATCCCGGATTTGAACCACCGGTCCAGTCGGGCGCCCACAAGGTCGCACCAAACGTACCCGTGGCGGTGAGGTGACTGCCTACAGGTACAACCTGATACAATACCTGCCCCGCGCCAGTCGACGGAGTCGAGAAAATCAGGCTGCAGTTGCCGCCGCTGGTGAAGGGCCAGGGCGATGTCGAAGTGGGCACTCTGCTATCCCAGGCCCAGTTGAGCACATCAGGGCTGTTGATTCGCGCCCAGTTGCTGCCGAGCACGCAATTGTTGCTGCTATCGCGCGCCCAATGCGCATCCTTGATCAGATTGCGCGTTCGATAGAGAGGATCGACATGCCACGCGATCACATTGGCATCGTTGGCGGCTGGGCCATTGGGATCCCACGGGGTGGATAGCAGATCAATATTCGACCAGTCACGACAATCGATGAGCCAATAGCTGACACTGCTCAATGTCATCGTCAAAGGCGCTGTCGGACAGCGCGCGTGTGCGTAGCTTTGGTCATACCCTGTCACGTTATCGATCCAGGCTTCGAACCGGGTAACACCGTACTGGCGCGTGAGGTAGCTCACTTCCAGCGCGTGAAGGCCCGCCGAGAAATGATAGCCGACAAGTGAGTCGAGCGACTTACCGCTCTCATAAGTAAAGGTGTTAATCCGCTTCCACCGCACTTTCGACGCGGTGGTGGTGAAGGGCGTGGTTGTGCAATCGGGCGCATGATCGGTGGGCGAATCCGTAAGCGCGCTCATCGTCGTGGTGACCGCACCTGATCCACTGGGCATCAATAGCCAACCGCCTGTCTGGCAGGAGCTTTTCCACCATGGTTGCCAGCCGCCGCTCGGATCGACGGTTCCTTCAAAACCCAGATAGGAGCCATCGACAGCCAGAATATTGTAGCCACCGTTGGTCGCATCGAGAAACGGTTGGGCACTGCCGAAGCGGGGATCGGTTCCGTAACTCGAGGTGAAGAAATAGGTCTGCACCGCCTTTATCGTCGGGGAGTTGATGCCAGCGTCGAAGGGGAATGTGTCGCTGACCTGATAATTGCCGACATCGTGTTTGTGATAGGGCAGCGCCTCGCCCACCTTGAGCGGACGGATCGTGTAGCCGGATGCGCCACAGGTCGCCGGATCAAGCGGCAGCGCGACGTCCGCTGTGCTCACGCACACTGACTGGACCATATAATCGGCGGCATTTTGGGCGGACGCAGGCATCGCAGCCCCCAGGATCGCGGCCAGCGAGGCAGCGGCGACCACTCCCGCCACACCAAGTCTCTTCAGGACACTGAACATTTTCCGCTCCATTCGTCCGAACCAATCCGCACCTTCGCTGGCCCGGTTACATAATCGGGACGCTTGAACGAAAGTTTAGGCCTAATTTCCGGTCGCGTGTGGTCAGGGCGAAGATTGTCAGCCCGCCGCCTTGGCCAGCCCTTTCGACAGCTGCAGCGCACCGTTGAGGCGGGCCTTGGGGTCGGCCCAGGTCCGCGTCACGACCAGCTTGTGGTCGGGCCTGAGCTTGGCCACGCCGTCCAGGCGCGCGACCCAGGCGAGCAGGCCGTCGACATTGGGTGGCTTGTCGTCGTGGAAGGTGACGAGCGCGCCGCGCGGGCCGACGTCGATCTTGGCGACACAGGCCTTTTTGGCGTTGAGCTTGATCTCCATGAGGCGGATGAGGTTCTCGGTCGGATCGGGGAGCGGGCCGAAACGGTCGATCAGCTCGGCGGCGAAGGCCTCGACCGCCTGGCTTTCGTCGAGCTCGTTGAGACGGCGATACAGGCCCATGCGCAGATCGAGATCGGGCACATAATCCTCGGGGATCAGGATCGGCGCGTCGACGGTGATCTGGGGTGAGAAGTCCTTGGGGCGCTGGGCGAGGCCGCCGGCGCGGGCCTCCATGATCGCCTCTTCGAGCATCGACTGGTAGAGCTCGTAGCCGACTTCCTTGATATGTCCCGATTGCTCGTCGCCAAGCAGGTTGCCGGCGCCGCGGATATCGAGATCGTGGCTGGCGAGCTGGAAGCCTGCGCCGAGGCTGTCGAGATCGCTGAGGACCTTGAGGCGCTTTTCCGCGGTCTCGGTGACGATGCGGTCGGCGGGGGTGGTGAGATAGGCGTAGGCGCGGGTCTTGGCCCGGCCGACACGGCCGCGCAGCTGATAGAGCTGGGCGAGGCCGAAGCGATCGGCGCGGTGGATGATCATTGTGTTGGCGCTGGGGATATCGAGGCCACTTTCGACGATGGTGGTCGAGATCAGCACTTCGAACTTCTTGTCGTAGAATGCCGACATGCGCTCCTCGACCTCAGTCGGCGACATCTGGCCGTGCGCGGTGACGGCGCGGACCTCGGGGACATGCTCGCGCATGAACTGCTCGATATCAGGGACATCGGCGACGCGCGGGGTGACGAAGAAGCTCTGGCCGCCGCGATAATGTTCGCGCAGCAGCGCCTCGCGCAGCACGACCGGATCCCAGGGCATGATATAGGTGCGGACCGCGAGGCGATCGACCGGCGGGGTCTGGATCACCGAGAGCTCGCGCAGGCCCGACATCGCCATTTGCAGGGTGCGCGGGATCGGCGTGGCGGTGAGGGTCAGGACATGGACGTCTGTCTTGAGCGCCTTCAGCCGTTCCTTGTGGGTGACGCCGAAGCGCTGCTCCTCGTCGACCACGACCAGGCCGAGGTGCTTGAACGCGACTGACTTGGCGAGGATGGCGTGAGTGCCGATGACCACGTCGATCGTGCCGTTTTCGAGGCCTTCGCGGGTTGCCTTGGCCTCAGCGGCAGGCACCAGCCGCGAGAGTCGACCGACATTGAGCGGGAAGCCTTCGAAGCGGGCAGTGAAGTTCTGGAAATGCTGGCGGGCGAGGAGCGTGGTCGGGCAGACGACCGCGACCTGCATGCCCGACATGGCGGCGGCGAAGGCGGCGCGGAGCGCGACCTCGGTCTTGCCGAAGCCGACATCGCCGACGATGAGGCGGTCCATTGGCGTGCCTGAGGCGAGATCGGCAAGGACATCGTTGATCGCACGGTCCTGGTCGTCGGTTTCCTCGTACGGGAAGCGATCGACGAAGCTGGCATAGCCGCTGCTGTCGGGCTCGATCACGTCGGCGGGGCGGAGTGCGCGTTCGGCGGCGGTTGCGATGAGCTCGCCGGCGATTTCGCGGATGCGCTCCTTCATCCGGCTCTTGCGGCGCTGCCACGCTTCGCCGCCCAGCTTGTCCAGGCTCGCGCCTTCGCTGTCGGCGCCGTAGCGGGAGAGGACTTCGAGATTCTCGACAGGGACGAACAGCTTGTCCCCGCCGGCATAGGTCAGCGCGACGCAGTCATGCGGGCTCTGGCCGACCGGGATCGAGGTCAGCCCCTCATAGCGGCCAATACCGTGATCGACATGGACGACGAGATCGCCGGGCGTGAGCATCGCCAGCTCGGCGAGGAAGGCGTCGGCCGATTTCTTGCGCTTGGCGCGGCGCACGAGGCGGTCGCCGAGCATGTCCTGCTCGGTGAGGAGCGCGACGTCGGGGGTGGTGAAGCCGTGGTCGAGCGCGAGGACGATGAGGGCGACGCCCTTGTCGGCGAGGCCCAGCGCTTCCTGCCAGGTGTCGGCGTTGCGCGCGGCTTTCAGACCATGGTCGGCGAGCAGGCCGGCGAGGCGTTCGCGGGCACCATTGGAATAGCTCGCCAGGATGGGCTTGCGGCCGTCGCGGCGGAGCTTTGCGACGTGATCGACAACGGCTTCGTAGATGTTCGCGCCGCCCGAGCGTTCCGCGCCGAAATCGCGGGGCCCGTCGACGTTGAAATCGAGGACTGTGGCGCTTTCGGGTTCGTGGAATTGGGTGGTGAGATGGGCGGGCGCGGCTTCGAGGCGTTCGGCGAAGTCAGTTGCCGCGAGGTAGAGCGCGTCAGGCGGGAGGGGGCGGTAGCTGCCGGGATCACTCGACTGCGCCTTTACCCGGTTGGCGTGGTAATCGGTGATGGCTTCGAAACGCTGCTCCGCCGCGCCGAGCACACCGGCGTCGCGAACGACCACCGCTTCGTCGCCGAGATGGTCGAAGAGCGTCGCCATCTTCTCTTCGAACAGTGGGAGCCAATGCTCCATGCCGGCGAGGCGGCGACCTTCGGAGATGGCCTGGTAGAGCGGATCGCCGGTTGCGGTGGCGCCGAAGCGCTCGCGGTAGCGGCTGCGGAAGCGCTTGATGCTGTCTTCGTCGAGCAGGGTTTCGGATGCAGGGAGCAGGGTGAAGCCGTCGATGCGGCCGGTGGTGCGCTGGTCGGCTGGATCGAAAGTGCGGACCGATTCGATTTCGTCGCCGAAGAAATCGAGGCGGAGCGCCTGTTCCTCGCCCGAGGGGAAGAGATCGACGAGACCGCCACGGACCGCGAACTCGCCTGAATCGGCGACGGTTTCGACGCGCATATAGCCGTTCGCCTGGAGCTGGGCGGCAAGCTTGTCGCGGCCGATGCGCTCCTTGGGGGCGAGCGTTGCGACGAGCTGGCGGATGCGGAACGGCGTGAGCGTGCGCTGCGCGGCGGCATTGGCGGTGGTGACGAGGAGTTGCGGACCTTTGACTGGTTTCTGGAGGCGGTGGAGAGTCGCCATGCGCTCGGCCATGACACGGAGCGTCGGCGAGGCGCGGTCGTAAGGGAGGCAATCCCAGGCGGGGAAGGTCAGGATTTCGAGTTCGGGCGCGAAGATCGTGGCGGTCGCGGCGATTGCGCGCATCGCGGCTTCATCGGGTGCGATGAAGACGGCGCGGGTCTTCGCGGCGCGGGCGAGATCGGCGAGCAGCCACGGCTCGAATCCGGTGGGGACACCGGCGAGGGTCAAAGGGCGCTTGGCCGAGAGGATCTTGTTCAGGTCGGGCATTCTAACTCCAGCCCCTCCCTTTCAAGGGAGGGGTAGGGGGTGGGTGCGCGCGTCTGCGCGCTCATAAAGACTCAGGGGCGTTCCGCTGGAGCGACCAACGAGGCATCGAGCCTCGTTGGTCGCTGCCCCACCCCAACCCCTCCCCTGAAGGGGAGGGGCTTTATTGTTCTCATTCGGCAATCGGTACGTAGTTCAGCACGCGCATTGCCTCTAGAATCGGCCCTTCGAAACGGGCCGGGCAAGTGTCCGTTCCGATCGCCCAGGCCATGATGTCGACATCCTGTTCCTCGAGCAGTTCTTCGAAAAGGTCGATCTCGGCATCGCTCCAGCCCTCACCGGCGGCATCGAAGAAGCCGCCGATCAGGAGATCGGCTTCCTTGGTGCCGCGGTGCCACGCGCGGAAGCGCAGGCGTTTCAGGCGGGTTTCGCGATCCATATATTTCCAACGACGATTGGCCGGCGGGCGCTGGCGGCGCACGTCGGCTGGGGGTAGGAGACTGCAGATAGTCATGCGGCCCGATATCCTCAATCCATTGTTCGCCGAGATCACGGCATTGAAAGGCGTCGGGCCAGCACTCGCCAAGCCGCTGGACAAGCTTGGGCTGCACCGGGTGATCGATGTCGCTTTTCATCTGCCAACCGGATGGATCGACCGGGTCGCGCGTGACGAGCTCGATATGGCGGATGCCGGGCGGACGATCGCGATCACGCTGACGGCGCGGGATTATCGCTCTGGCAATGGCCGCGGGCCGACGCGGGTGCATGCGACTGATGCTGCGGGCAATTATGTCAGCCTGGTCTATTTCGGCGGGCATCCCGGCTGGGCGAAGAAACTGCTGCCGATCGGCGAGCAGCGGCGGGTTTCCGGGCGGCTCGAAATGTATGGGCAGGAATTGCAGATGGTCCATCCGGACTATGTGCTGCCGCTCGACGAGGCGCCCGATGTGGCGGAACGCGAGGCGATCTATCCGTTGTCGGAAGGGATTACGTCGCGGCGGATGGGGCAGATGGCGGCGCAGGCGCTCGAGCGCGCGCCTGAGCTGCCTGAATGGATCGAGCCGGGATTGCTGGCGAAACATGGCTGGCCGGGGTGGCGCGAGGCTTTGGTGCGGGTTCATGCCGACCCATCCGATGCGAAGGCGAAAGAACGGCTCGCTTATGACGAGCTGTTCGCCAATCAGCTTGCGCTGATGCTGGTCAGGCAATCGTCGAAAGCGCGGCGGGGCAGGGCGCTGGCGGGCGACGGGCGGCTGCGCGATGCGCTCGAGCTGCCTTATACGCTGACCGGAGCGCAGGCTCGGACGGTGCGGGAGATCGAGGGCGATCTGCAACAGGCCCAGCCGATGCTGCGGCTGCTGCAGGGGGATGTCGGATCGGGCAAGACGCTGGTCGCGGCGATGGCGTTGCTGATGGCAGTCGAGGCTGGGGCGCAGGGGGCGTTGCTGGCGCCGACCGAAATCCTTGCCCGCCAGCATTATGACACGCTGAGGCGCCAGCTTGGCGGGCTGCCGGTCGAGATCGCAGTGCTCACCGGGCGCGACAAGGGCAGGGTGCGCGAGGCGACGTTGATGGGGCTCGCTTCGGGCGCGATTCATATCCTGATCGGTACGCATGCGATCTTCCAGGAGGCGGTAAGCTACAAGGACCTGGCTCTGGTGGTGGTGGACGAGCAGCACCGCTTTGGCGTGGCGCAGCGGATGATGCTGCAGGCCAAGGCGGAGCGGCCACCGCATCTGCTGGCGATGACCGCAACGCCCATCCCGCGCACGCTGACGCTCGCCAATTATGGCGAGATGGATGTGAGCCAACTCGATGAAATGCCACCGGGCCGCCAGCCGATCGAGACGCGAGTGATCTCCGAGGACCGCTTGCCTGAGATCGTCGATGCGCTGGCGCGGCATCTCTCCGATGGGGGGCAGGCCTATTGGGTGTGTCCGCTGGTCGAGGAGAGCGAGAAGAGCGATCTGGCCGCAGCCGAGGCGCGGGCAGAGACGTTGAGGGCGCGCTTCGGCGACAGGGTCGGACTCATCCATGGCCGGATGAAGGGTCCCGAGAAGGACGCAGTGATGGGTGCGTTCGCGAGTGGGCAGATCGGAGTGCTGGTCGCGACGACGGTGATCGAGGTCGGTGTTGATGTGCCGAATGCAACGCTGATCGTGATCGAACATGCCGATCGTTTCGGGCTTGCCCAGCTCCACCAGCTGCGCGGACGGGTGGGGCGCGGGAGCGGGCGATCGATATGCCTGCTGATCCGGGGCAATCAGCTTGGCGAGACGTCCCGTGCGAGACTGGCGCTGATGCGCGAAACCAACGACGGGTTCCGGATCGCGGAGGAGGATCTGCGGCTGCGCGGTGCCGGCGAATTGCTCGGCACGAAACAATCGGGGGAGGCCGGCTTCAGGCTGGCGACGCCGGAGATGCTGATGGAAATGTTGCCCGCCGCGACTGACGATGCGCGGTTGCTGATCGATCGGGATGGCGGGCTTGAGGGACCGCGCGGCCAGGCGGCACGGACGGCGCTGTATCTGTTCGAGCGCGACGCGGGGGTGGCGCTGTTGCGATCGGGCTGAGCGGGATCAGTTCGCCGCGAGGGCCAGACAGGATTCGAGATTGATCGGCGCGTCGAATTCACAGCCGATTCGACCGCCCATCGACCAGCAGACCACGGCTGCGCGAGCGCCAACCCCGGGCAGATCGACCTTCAGGCGTTCTCCGGTGGAAAGTCCCTGGTCGCAGCGCGCCATCAGTCCGTTGGTCGAAAGATCGACGATGACGAGGGACAAGGGCTGACCGTCAGCGCCGGCCGCGCGGGTGCGGTGGAAGACAGGCACCCGCTTGTGCGCGCGCTGCTCAATGAAATCATGCTGCTCCAGCGCCATTGGCTATCCCCGGTTAGTGCTGGAGCAGCGGCTGCATGCCGCCGCGATCTCAGGTGCCGCGGACGAGCACCGCGAGCAGATCATAATAGCTGGCGAGATCGATCGGACGCGCGAGCTGGCAGCCGAGGCGGCCCCCGAGGGTCCAGCGGATCTCCGCGACGATCGTGCCGACCACAGGCAAGGTCACGCGCAGCTGATCGCCGACGTCGTAATTGGTGTCGGCGCGCGCCATCAGCCCAAGCGCTGACATATTGACGATGAGCAGGGACAGCATCTTGTCGTCGGGCCCGAGCGCACGGGCGCGATAATGCACCTCGTCCCGCGGGACGGCACGCTCATCAATCGGCATTATCGATACCTGACCCATCACAGTCCTCGTGCGGCCTCACCCCAGTCTGCAATGCCGGACGTGAATTGCCTCGCAACAAAGCTGCTTAACGCGAAAATCAGCATTTGGGTCAGGCGGCGGTCAGAAGCCCGTGATGTTTCTTGCCGGCGGCGATGCGGACCGGATCGGCGCCGACTGCGATCTGGAGCGTCTCGTCGCTGACCTTGTCGGCACCGACACGCGCGCCACCACCCTTGATCAGCCGCCGTGCTTCGCCTTTGGACGCGCAGAGCCCGAGGCCGACCAGGGCATCGACAATGCCGATGGTACCGCCCGATACTGCGAGCGTCGGCAGAGAATCGCCTGCACTGCCTTCCTCGAATGTGCGGCGGGCGGTTTCAGCGGCCTCGGCAGCGGCTTGTTCGCCGCGGCACAGGCTTGTCGCGGCATCCGCGAGGATTTTCTTGGCCTCGTTGATCTCGGCGCCCTGCAGCGCTTCCAGCCGGGCGATCTCGTCGAGCGGGAGATCAGTGAACAGCTTCAGGAAGCGGCCGACATCGCGGTCATCGGTGTTCCGCCAGAATTGCCAGTAATCATAGGCGGAGAGCTGATCCTCGTTGAGCCACACCGCGCCCGAAGCAGTTTTGCCCATCTTGGCGCCATCGGCGGTGGTGATGAGCGGGGTCGTCAGGCCGAACACTTCGACGCCGTCGATACGGCGGGTCAGTTCGATGCCGTTGACGATATTGCCCCATTGATCCGAGCCGCCAAGCTGGAGCCGGCAGCCGACACGCCGCGAAAGCTCCATGAAATCATAGGCCTGTAGGATCATGTAGTTGAATTCAAGGAAGGTCAGCGGCTGTTCGCGATCAAGCCTGAGCTTGACTGAATCAAAGGCGAGCATGCGGTTGATGGTGAAATGGCGGCCGACATCGCGCAGGAACGGGATGTAATCGAGCGCGTCGAGCCACTCGGCATTGTCGACCATGATGGCGTCGGTAGGTCCGTCTCCGAACACCAGGAAGCGCTCGAATGCGCGGCGGATCGAGGCGATGTTGGCGGCGATGCCAGCATCGTCGAGCAGCTTGCGCGATTCGTCCTTGCCGGAAGGGTCGCCGACCTTGGTGGTGCCGCCGCCCATCACGACGATCGGCTTGTGGCCGGCCTGTTGGAGGCGGCGCAGCATCATGATCTGGACGAGGCTGCCGATGTGCAGCGAAGGCGCGGTTGCGTCGAAGCCGATATAACCGGGCACGACCTGCTTGTTAGCGAGCGCATCGAGGCCGGCGGCATCGGTGAGCTGGTGGATATAGCCGCGGCTCGCAAGCAGGCGGAGGAGATCGGAACTATGCTCGGTCATGATGCGGGGGCGCTTATCGGATTTCCACGCTGGCCGCCACAGTCTCGGTTCCTGGCTGAAAATCGGAACTTTCAAGCATCGTCCCGGCTGTCCTCTATGGCGAGGGCGCCACGGAAGGCGCCTGATCGCCAGTGCCGGTCCGGGTGATCAAGGCCCGGGCCGCGGGTCGCTCGGGCGAATCATAGGGTCCCGCCGCGACCGGCATGATGACCATGCGCGCGACATCGGTCTGGCCGCGATCGGCGAGCGCAGTGGCGAGCTTGAGCCGGCTCGCCGGGGCACTCGGCACCTCGCCGACCGCTTTTTGCAGGCCATCGACCGCCGTGATCGGGGGCTTCTCACCGTTAACTGCATAGCTGGCATAATAGGCCAGCAAAGGCTGCACAGCCTCGACATCGGCGTGATTTGCGGCCGCAATCACCTTGCGCGCTTCCACCAGGCGGGCCACTCGCTCGGATTCGGGTGCGGCTGCGGCGAGCTGGACCATCGCCGTGCCCTTCCAGACCAGCGGCCTTGAATCGGTTGGTGCCAGCGCCAGAGCACGTTCCGCTGCCGCCAGGCACTGGGCCGCGTTGTCGCTGCGGCATTCAGCCTCGGCGAGCAGGAGTTGGGCGCCAAGCTCTCCGGACCAGCGATTGGCATCCTGCCGCAGCCGAGCAAGCCATTGATCGCGCTGCTTGAGCGCTTCCTCGCGCGCTTTGGAGAGTAGCTTCGCCTGTTTCGAGTCCATGTCGCCGCCGGGGGCTGGCGGGATGAGGACGCGGGCGCCCAATTCGAGCCGTCCCTTCACGAAGGCAGCTTGACCCTGGCTCAGTCGGTGCACGATCGGCTCCTCCGTCTTGTCGACGGGATAGGTCACCTGCTCGTACGGCTTACGGGCACTGTAATAGGTGCGCAGTTCGCGGGCGAATTGCTTCGGATCGCCGAAGATCGCCGCGGCGGTTGCGGCATCCGCACCGTTGTTCCGGGCGGTGAGATATTGGCGGAGCTGTGGGCGCCTTGTGTCCGAGAACATCAGGAAGTGAGTCAGGAGCCAGGCGTGGATCGGTGTCCAGTCGGTCTTGTGCGGCTTTTCCGTCAGATACTTGTCGCTGAAGATATCCTCGACCGGGAAGCTGCCGAACACATCGAGCACGGCCGCCGTGCCGCGCGGCGAGCGGCCGAATTCCAGGATATTATTTCCCTTGGTGGCGAAGGAGGCAAAAATCTGGCCGAAGCCGTCAAGATACCAGCGCGGATAGGCGGCGGGAAAATAGGTAAGGAGATAGTGCTGGGCATAGCCGGCATAGAGGAGGCTTTCAGCCGGTACCTCGATCGCATGCTCGCCAAAGGTGGTCGTAAGGTCGTGCGATCCGATCATGCCCGCCGTCGCGAAATCGCCGATCACGGCGCCTTGCAGGTCCGCCTGCGCCATCGGATTCCCCATCGGATCGGCGCTGCGATGGTCCATCGCGCTGGACACTGCCGAAAGGACGCGGGCGGGCGTGGCCGGGGAGCGTTCGATCACGGTTCGCTGGTCGACCCGCGTTGTCGCCATGACCGGGCCGTCCTCGCGCGGATCATAATAGCGGCTGATCTGGAACAGGTCGTTGAACGGGCCTTGCTGCCAGCGTTTGTTCCTGAGATCCAGTTCGTCGAATTCGGCGACATCGCCGATCAACGTAATGCGAAGCTTGATCGTATCGTCCTGCACGTTCGTGCGGCCGAGCAGCCCCGAGAGAAGGAAGTGGAGTCGCTCCAGGTTACGCGTCAGGCGAATGAGTTCGCTTTCGGGGCCGTCGCTCAGGACGATCACATGGCTTGTTTCAGCCTCGCGCCAGCCGCTCGGCTTGTTGCGGACGCCCCTGACGATGATGTCGGGCGCTGCGATGGCCGGCTGTTGGCTGGATTGCGCGCTCGCGGCGCATGGCGACAGCGTGCTTGCAGCCGCCGCCAGAAATAGGAGCCGCACCTTCATCATCGATCTCCCCACCCGCAAGCTGAGTCGCTCTTCGGGTGCAGAAGGGTAAGCATGATCCAGAACCTCGGACAAGATACCCCGAAGCTCCCCGTAATGGGAAAGGTTCAACGTCGCGGCAATTGTCCAAGTGGGTCGACCGGGGTGCGGCCCTGGCGGATCTCGAAATGCAGCTGCGGACGATTAGTGAGCCCGGAATCGCCCGACATCGCGATCGTCTGGCCTTTCTTGACTGACTGGCCGCGCTTGACGAGCAATTGGTTGGCATGACCGTAGACGGTCGTCCAGCCGCCGCCATGTTTCAGGATCACGAGGCCACCGAGATTGGCGACCTCATTGCCGGCATAGGCGACGACGCCGTCCGCTGACGCGAGGATCGGCGTATCGAGCGGCACGGCGATATTGATGCCGTTGAATTTCTCGCCCGTCGCGCCCGGGCCGAAACGGGCGACGATATTGCCGCGGGCCGGCCAGGCAAAGGCTCCCTTCAGCCTTGCCGGTTCGGCGAGCGCAGCGCTGGGCGGGAGGGTGCGGCTGGGCGAAGGACTCGGGCGGGTCGGGCGCTGGTTGACAGCGAGGGCGGGTTCCCCGCCGGTGAGGATATCGTCGACGTCGAGGGTGAAGGTGACAGCGCGCTCTCCAGCCGTGGCTGCCCCAGTCGGGATCAGCACCCGCATGCCGACGCGCAACGTATAGGGCGCCTGCAGATCGTTGAGGGTGATGATCCGCGACCAGTCGACGCCATAAGCGCGGGCGATGGCGATGCCGGTCTGACCGGCACGGACGAGATGGTAGCGGCCGCCGGGAATCGCGAGATGCTGGCCGGTGCGCAGGGTGAAGGGCGCCACAAGCCCGTTCGCCCTCGCGATCGCCTCGGATCCGGAGCCGGTCCGGTCAGCTATGCCGCGAAGCGTGTCGCCAGGCCGGACGATATAGGTGGTGGAGCGGATCGTCTGCGCATCAGCGATGACGGGGCGGGCGACCCAGGCCGGCGGAGGAGCTTCCAGGTCGCGGCGATTGTCGTGAGCGCGCTGCCTCGGATAAGGCTGTTGCTGGTCATAGCGCGGGGGTTGATAAGGGGCAGGGGGCGGATAGTCGCGTTCGGGGCCACCCATCTGCGGAATACAGCCGCCAAGCAACGCCAGCGCGATCAGCGATATGGCCATGCGCCCGCATAGCCGGTTCCGATGCTCCCCCATGCCATCCCCTCACCTATAGGCGGCGTTAAGCATATCGAGGGATTCGCGATGTGTCAGGTCGAGATGCAACGGTGTTACCGTGATATAGCCCTGCTCGATCGCTTCGAGGTCGGTCTCCGCAGTCGGCGTGTGTGCCATGCGGCCAAGCGCGAGCCAGTAATAATCGTAACCGCGTGGATCGGTCCGCTTGTCGAGCGCCAGCCGGCCATAATCGCGCAGACCCTGAGACACGACCTTGATGCCCTTGACCGCGTCGGCGGCGATCGGCGGGAAGTTGATGTTGACCAGGCTGCGCGGCGCGAGCGGAGCGTCGAGCAACGGCCGCAGCACGCGTTCGCCCCAGGCCTCGGCGGCGGCGAAATCGACTCGGTCGCCCATGCCCTGGTCAGGGTAACGCTGGCTGAGCGCGATCGAGCGGATGCCGGCATGCGCGCCCTCCATCGCCGCGGCGACGGTGCCCGAATAGCTGACATCCTCGCCGAGATTGGCACCCCGATTGACGCCCGACAGGATCAGGTCGGGTGGAGCATCCTTCATGATGTCCGCGAGTGCGATCATCACTGCGTCGGTCGGCGTGCCGGTGACGGCGAAGCGCTTCTCGCCGAAGCGGCGCAGGCGGAGCGGCTCGGTGAGCGTCAGCGAGCGACTCTTGCCCGATTGTTCTTCGGCCGGAGCAACGATGGTGATGTCGTCGGAGAGCGTACGGGCAATCGCTTCCAGCACGGCGAGGCCGCGGGCGTTGATGCCGTCGTCATTGCTGAGGAGGATGCGCATCAGGCTGGTTCGAGCCGGTTGAGACCCTTGAGCCATGGCTGGAGCGCATCGGGAATCGCGACCGACCCATCTTCCTGCTGATAATTTTCCAGCACAGCGACCAAGGTTCGGCCGACCGCGAGGCCCGAGCCATTCAGCGTGTGCACGAAGCGCGTGCCCTTTTCACCCTCCGGGCGGTACCGGGCGTTCATCCGGCGTGCCTGGAAATCCGTGCAGGTCGAGCAGCTCGAAATCTCGCGGTAGCGGCCCTGGCCGGGTAGCCACACTTCGAGATCATAGGTGCGCGCCGCGGTGAAGCCCATGTCGCCGGTGCAGAGCTTCATGCGGCGGAAGGGCAGGCCGAGCGCGGTAAGAATGCCCTCGGCACAGGCGGTCATCCGCTCATGCTCGGCCTCTGACTGATCAGGCGTGACGATCGAGACCATCTCGACCTTTTCGAACTGATGCTGGCGGATGAAACCGCGCGTGTCGCGCCCGGCCGAGCCAGCCTCCGAACGGAAACAGGCGGTGAGGGCGGCGAAGCGGATCGGCAATTCGCCTTCGCTAAGGATCTTCTCGCGGACGATATTGGTGAGGCTCACCTCAGCGGTGGGGATCAGCCAGCGACCATCAGTCGTCCTGAACGAATCCTCGGCGAATTTCGGGAGCTGGCCAGTGCCGAACATCGTCTCGTCGCGGACGAGCAGCGGCGGGGCGACCTCCTCATAGCCATGGCCAGAGAGCGTATCGAGCATGAACTGGCCGAGCGCGCGGTGCAGCTTCGCGGCAGCGCCGCGCACCAGAGTAAAGCGGGTGCCGGACAGTGTCGCGCCCGTTTCGAAATCCAGACCGAGCGCCGGTCCGAAATCGACATGCTCTTTGGGGGCGAAGGCGAAGGCGGGCTGGGCGCCGCGGCTGTGGATGAGTTCATTGCCGTCTTCATCGGCACCCTCAGGCACATCGGCGAGCGGCAAGTTGGGAATCGAGGCGAGCAGACCGTTGAGCTCCTCGCCCAGTACCTTCTCCTCAGCCTCTATTGCCGGCATGCGCTCCTTGAGCAGCGCCACCTCAGCCATCAGCGCGGTTGCGGTTGCTTCATCCTTCGCGGCTTTGGCGGCACCAATTGCCTTCGACGCCTCGTTGCGACGGGCCTGGCCGGCCTGTGCCTCGGTGATCAKGGCGCGGCGGCGTTCGTCGAGGGCGACCAGAGCGTCGGCAACGGGTGCGAAGCCGCGCTTTGCAAGCGCTGCGTCGAAGGCGGCGGGATTGTCGCGGATCAGGCGGATATCGTGCATGGCGGCAGGCTATGGCGGCGGCCCGGCGCGCGCGCAACCCGTCGTGCTGCCGAGGCGTTATCCTTCCCGACTTCATATCGGAGAGGATGGTCGATCATGCAGATTCCCCACAACGCCGCCGTGCTGGTCGCCGATGGCCGCAAATTGCTGTTCCTGCGCAATGAAGGCGACGAGGAATATCCGAACCTCGTTGTCGAATATGGCGAAGAGCATATCAACCCAAAGGACCGCGATCAGAAATCGGACGCGGCCGGCCGCAGTTCGTCCGCCTGGGGCGGCGGCAGCCAGTCGGGGCATGGGCAGCCGGTCGGCTATGCCGGCGGTCAGGCGGGGCGCGGCCAGGGCGGTCAGTTCAGTCCGGCGCGCAGTGCAATGCAGGAAACCGACTTTCATCAGCTCGAGGAGGATCGGTTCGCCGCTGAGGCGGCCGATCTCCTCAAACGCCGTGCGTTATCGAACGAGTTCGAATCACTGATCGTTGTCGCCCCGCCCCGAACATTGGGCGAGCTGCGCAAACATTATCACAGCGAGGTGAGCGCGCGGCTCGCGGGCGAGCTGGACAAGGACCTCACGAATCATCCGATCCCGGAGATCGAGTCGGCGATCAAGGCTGCGCGGTAATGCGACTCAGGCGGCGATAGCGGCCGGTTTCGAGAAGCGCTTGCGTGCAACCAGCGCTGCAGCTGCAGCGCCGAACAGCAAAACCATCGGCGGGGCAGGGACGGGAGCCGGTGAGCCACCGGTCGATCCGGTGCTGCCATGGCCGCTGCTGCTCCAGCCGCTGCTCGTGCTCCAGCCACTGCTGGTGCTCCAGCCATGGCTGCTCGAGCCGTAGCTGCTGGATGAGCTTGCCGAGGAATTGCTGCTGCTCGATCCGTTGGATGAGCTGGACGTGCTCGTGCTCGAGCCGTTCGACGAGCTCGATGTGCTCGACGAAGAGGAGACACCACTCGAGGTGCTCGACGAGGTAGAGGAGGACACGCCACTGGACGTGCTCGAGGAGACGCCGCTGGACGTGCTCGAAGAAGAGCCGCCCGTGCTCGTGCTCGAAGACGAGCCTCCGGTCGACGATGTGCTCGATACGCTGCCGCTCGAGGTCGAGGAGCCGCCCGTCGAGGTGGAAGAGCCGCCGGTCGAGGTCGATCCCCCGCTTGAGCTGGTCGAGCCGCCGCTCGAGGTCGAGGAAATGATGATTCCGCTGCTGCCGCCCGAAGAGCCGCCGCCGAAGAAGCCGCCCGCGAAAAATCCGCCGCCGCCGCCATAACCGCCGCTGCCGCCGACGACCGCAGCGGCACCGCCGCCACCACCACCAGCCATCTCGCCGGCTCCGCCATAGCTGGGAGGAAGCGGAATGGGTGCGCCCTGGCTGGTTAGGGTCACGACCGCAGGCGGGCAGACCGCCTTCGTCTGGGTCACGACTCGGCGAACCTGGCGCGCAGGCCTGGCCACCGTGCGGTGAACGACCCGCCGGGTTTGTTGCGCATAAACGTGACGTGTGTGGGAAACTTCAGCGACATGCACCGCGCCGCCGCCCACCAGGGCGCCGCCGCATGCGCAGGCACATAGTTTAGCCAAGGCCATCCGCACCGACATTATGTCACTCTTTCGTTGCCGACGCTGATTTCATGCGTCGGATCCGTGGTTTACAGCAGCTATTCGCCGCTATTCCGCAAAGTGCCGAACAAAGAATTAAGTTCAAGAGCGTTAACCCAACTTTGGCCTGACTTTGTCTAAAATCKGTACCCGACCCGACCATTGTCATGGTTAATGTGCCAGGATGAAACGGATTTATGGTTAATAGGGGGATACTACGGGGGCTCATGTTAACACTTTGCCCGGCTGAACACGGCGCGGCGCGTCGGTTCACGAAAGTGCAAGATAGAATGGGCTAAGGGCGATTCTGCCAATTCGGCAACACTTTGGTTGCGGGGTTGCTTGTGGTGCGGGGGCGGCGCGGTTATAGGCCCGCATCGGGAACGGGACAGCCCTGAGGCGCGAAAGCGCCCAAGCGGCTGGCGGGAGAGTGGGATGGCGACGGTCTTGAATCGATTGGACGAATCCGAAAAGTTTCAGCCGCCCGTGGGCGGCACGGGTGATGGCTATCGGCCGAGTGCCGAAGAACCCTTCATGAATCCACGTCAATTGGCGTATTTTCGCGACAAGCTGCAGGGCTGGAAAGAGGCGATTCTGCGAGAGGCGGCCGGTACGCTCTCGCAGCTTCAGGTCGATTCCCTGCGCGAAGCCGACCTGACGGATCGCGCTTCGAGCGAGACGGACTGGTCGATCGAGCTCCGCACGCGCGACCGGCAACGCAAGCTGATCTCGAAAATCGACGCTGCGCTGCGCCGAATCGAGGAAGGCGAATATGGCTATTGCGAAGTCTCGGGCGAGCCGATTTCGCTGGCTCGTCTCGAAGCCAGGCCGATCGCGACGATGACGGTCGAGGCGCAGGAGCGCCACGAGCGACATGAGAAAATATCTCGCGAAGATTGAGTATAGTTCTTTTTGTGCGTCCAATTAAGCGATTGGATACGGTTGTGCGGCTATCGCCGGCCCAACGGAGGTCGTTCGAGCAGACGCGATGGACCAATTTGCCCAAGACCCTTTCAGCGCCATGACTGGCGACGATGCCGCACATAATCGGAACGAGGCCCGCGACAGCCTTTTCCTGATGGCGGATTTCCGCGTCACCGGATCAACGGATGTCACTCAGGTGCGCGTGCGGAATCTTTCCGCGGGCGGGCTGATGGCCGAAATCGCCAACGGCCTCGAGCTCGGCCTTCAGGTCGAGTTCGATGTCAGGGGAATTGGCTGGGTTCCGGGCAAGGTCGCCTGGTCAGCCGCCGGGCGCGTCGGAGTTGCGTTCGATCGCGTGATCGATCCGATGTTGGCGCGCAAGCCCGTGGGGACTGGCAGCAAGACTCCGGTCTTCGTGAAACCGATCCTGCCGCTTCGCTGATCCGAGTCGACTCGGGAAATTTCAGAAATGATGTGAGGCGGTCGATCGGGCGTAGGCCCCGCGCGGCGTCGCCGCGCGAGGCTCGCCGTGCGCTGCTAGAGCGTCGACATTTCCTCCTTTACGCGCAATTTCAGTTTCTTGAGCGTCGCTAGCGCTGCGGTATCAGGCAATGGTCGCTGCGACTCGGCGCTGATCTTGCGGTCTAGGACCGCATGCTTGGCTTCGAGAGCCGTGAAATGCGCAGTCTGCATGGAAGCATTCCTCCTACATTGCTGGACGGGGGTCGGAGTAAAACATGCGAATGGTGAATTGTCTTCCCGTTTTGGGGGCACAATCGACACGCCGATGCATTTTTTGCGATAGCCCGCTTTTGTGGTGGGCGGCTGGTGCATTTTGTCGCGCTGTGTCCTAAGGCCGGATGTGAACGGGGAGCCGATGGACGAAAGCCAAATCGCCAAGCGCCTGGAGATATTGCGGGTCGAGCATCGCGACCTCGACTCAGCGATCGCTGCCCTGTTCGAAACCAGCTCGAAGGATCAGCTCCAGCTTGCGCGGCTGAAAAAACGGAAGCTGCGGCTACGCGACGAGATATCGATGCTCGAGGATCAGCTGATTCCGGACATTATCGCCTGATGACCGGCCAATTCCGGAACTCGTTTCGAGCATGATCCTAATTGGGACGCGCACGCCCTGAAAAACAAGGCGCAAGCCTATAGGGTTAACGCAAACTTTATGTCACTCTGACCCGGCATGGAGGAAATATGAGCGACTCACGGATCCATCGCCGACTGATTGATACGCTCTATGTCGATGCGATGCTGCTCGCCGATGAGGCGCGTGGCTATTTCGATCAGCGTGGCCGGCACGACCGCGATTCGCTCGATCCGATGTCGAGGGTGTGTTTCTCCTGCGAGTCGCTCAAGGTGACGACGCGGCTGATGCACGTCATCGCCTGGCTGCTGACTCAGCGCGCAGTTGATTGCGGCGAGATGGCGCCGCGTGAGGCGCTCGACCCATCGCGGCGGCTTGGGCCGGCGCCTGTGAGCGATATGGATGCGGTCGAAGCGATGCCGCCGGCCGCCCAGGGGCTGATCGCGGCGAGCACTGAGCTGTACCGCCGCGTCGAGCGGCTCGATAATGCGCAAAGCGATGAAGAAGTGTCGCCGAGCCCGGCACGATCGATGTTCGAGCGGCTGGCGATGGCGTTTTAAAGCGCCAGTCGCGCTCTCGCTGCCTTATATTCCCGTTCCAGCCGATCGACCCGCACCGCCACCGGCTCGATCCGGTCGACCACGCCGATACCCTGGCCTGATCCCCAGATATCCTTCCAGGCCTTGGCCTTGCTGCTATTGCCGCCGCCGAAATTCATCGTCTTGAGATCGCCCTCGGGCAAATTGTCGGGGTCCATTCCGGCTGCGACGATGGAGCCGCGCAGATAATTGCCGTGCACGCCGGTGAAGAGGTTCGAATAGACGATATCGGCTGCCTTGCCCTCGACGATTCCCTGTTTGTAGGCCGGATCGGCATTGGCCTCCTCGGTCGCGATGAAGGGGGAGCCGATATAGGCAAGATCGGCGCCCATCGCCTGGGCGGCGAGCACTGCGTCACCGGTCGCGATCGAGCCCGATAGCGCCAGGGGCCCGGCAAACCATTGCCGTATCTCCTGGATAATCGCGAAAGGAGAGAGCCGCCCGGCATGGCCGCCGGCACCAGCCGCGACGGCAATCAGCCCGTCAGCGCCCTTTTCGATCGCCTTCCGGGCGAAGCGATCATCGATGATGTCGTGAAGAGTGATCCCGCCCCAGCCGTGCACCGCCTGGTTCAGATCCTCGCGCGCACCGAGCGAGGTGATGACGATCGGCACCTGCCATTTTGAACAGGTCTCGAGATCCGCCTCGAGCCGTTCGTTCGAGCGGTGGACGATCTGGTTGACCGCAAACGGCGCGGCGGGACGATCCGGATTCGCACGGTTGTACGCTGCGAGTTCCTCAGTGATGCGATGCAGCCATTCGTCGAGCAGCGCCGCGGGCCGGGCGTTAAGCGCTGGAAAGGAACCGACGATTCCCGCCTTGCACTGCGCGATCACCAGCTCKGGACCTGAAATGATGAACAGCGGCGACCCGATGACGGGCAGGCGCAGGCGATCGAACAAGGGCGGAAGGCTCATGGGTGCGTTTCATAGCGCAACCGAAATATCTGTCTACCTGCCGACATATTGCGTCCGGGCGGGAACGCCTTATGAGCGCACTACATCACGATATAGTATATTTTCATACTATATCCGTCTTTCGGAGTTCCTCTCCCATGAAGCTCGTTCTCTCCACGCTGCTGTTGCTCGGTGTCTCCACGCCGGCGCTGGCCATCGGTCAATTGCCCGACGCGGTCGCGCCGCTCGCTTATGACATCGCCATCAAGCCCGATGCCAAGGCGATGACCTTCAGCGGCACCGAGACAGTGACGATCAACGTCAGGCGTGCGACCAGCACGATCACGCTAAACGCCGCCGAGCTCAAGCTGAGCAGCGTCACGTTCGACGGGAAAAGCGCGCCTTTCACGCTCGACGAAGCCACGCAGCAGATGACGGTGAAGCTGCCGGCGGCGGCAAAGGTCGGCACGCATGTGATGACCTTCGCCTGGGACGGCAAGATCAACACCACGTCCGCCGGATTCTTCGCGATCGACTACAGCAATGCCGACGGCTCCAAGGCGCGAATGCTGGCGACCCAGTTCGAGGCGCCCGATGCACGCCGCTTCGCGCCGATGTGGGACGAGCCCCTGTTCAAGGCGAAGTTCACGCTGAGCGCCGTGTCGCCTGGCGACCAGACTGCGTTCTCCAACATGCCCGCAGCGAAGGTGACGAAGCAGGCTGACGGCACCAAGCTCTATCGCTTCCAGCAGACGCCGACCATGTCAAGCTATCTGCTGTTCCTCGGCATGGGCGATGTCGAGCGCAAGACGGTGATGGCGGGCAAGACCGAAATCGGCATCATCACCCGGCGCGGCGTGGTCGATCAGGGCGATTATGCGCTGAGCCAGGCCAAGCGCCTGCTGACCTATTACAACAACTATTTCGGCCAGCCCTATCCACTGCCCAAGCTCGATATGATCGCCGGCCCGGGCTCGAGCCAGTTCTTCGGCGCGATGGAGAATTGGGGCGCGATCTTCTATTTCGAGCCCGAGGTGCTGTTCGATCCCAAGCGCGCCACGCAGAGCGGCCGCGAGCGGATCTACACTGTGGTCGCGCACGAGATGGCGCATCAATGGTTCGGTGATCTCGTCACCATGAAATGGTGGGACGATCTGTGGCTCAACGAGGGCTTCGCCTCGTGGATGGAGAACAAGACGAGCAGCGACCTCAACCCGACCTGGGACGCGAAGGCGACCGCGGTGGCCGAGGATCGCGAGGGCGCGCTTGGCTTTGACGGGACGGCTGCGACTCATCCGATCATCCGCCATGTCGAGACCGTCGATCAGCTTGGTGAGGCGTTTGACGGCATCACTTATCAGAAGGGCCAGGCCGTCATCGGCATGATGGAGTCGACGCTCGGGGCGGACGTGTTCCGCAAGGGCATCCGCAGCTACATGGCGAAATATAAATATGGGAACACCGATACCGATCAGCTCTGGGCCGAGCTGGCGCTCGCCGCGGGCAAGCCGGTCAAGGACGTGGCGCATGATTTCACGCTGCAGCCAGGCGTGCCGCTGGTGACGCTGACCGGCGCGACCTGCGCGGGCGGCACCACCACCGCGACGCTGACTCAGGGCCGGTTCGGCTATGACGAGCCTTCGAAAAAACCGCTGACCTGGCGGGTGCCGCTGACGCTGGGCGTGGTCGGTGGCCCTGTGACCCGGACGATCGTGCAGGGCCCGGCGGTGAACAGCGTTTCAGTCGCTGGTTGTGGCACGATCGTGCTCAACCGCGACAAGGGCAGCTATGCCCGGGTGATGTACGACCCGGCCAGCCATGCCGCGCTGGTCCGCGACTTCACCAAGCTGGAGCTGACGGACCAGCTCGGTACCCTTGGCGACGATTTCGCGCTGGCGATGAGCGGCGATCAGTCAGTCGACGCCTATTTCGCTGATTTGGGGGCGGTGCCGCTGGATGCGAGCCCGCTCGCCTGGGATGTGATCGCGGGCAATCTCGGGACCTTGAGGGGGCTTTATCAAGGCACGCCGCTCGAAGCGCAGCTCAATGCGCGGACTATTGCGATCCTGTCGCCGGTGATGAAGCGGATTGGCTTCGAGGCCCGGGCGGACGAGTCGCCTTTGGCCACCAATCTGCGAGAAGCCCTGGTCAGCCGGCTTGGCTATAGCGGTGACCCCGAAGTGGCGGCAAAGGCGCGCGCCTATTTCGCCGCGCTGGCCACTGACCCGAACGCAATCCCGCCCGCTATCCGCACGCCGATCCTCGGTGTCTATGCCGCCAATGCGACTCCCGTCGAATGGGAGGCACTGCTTGCGACGACCAAGGCCGAGAAGAACCCGGTGATCAGGAACAGCTATGTGCGCCTGCTCGGCACCGCCCGCAACGACGCCTTGGCGCAGCGGGCGCTCGGCCTGCTGAAAACCGATGATTTCACCGCGCCGCAAAAGGCGAGCCTGATCCGGTCGATCGCCGGGCGGCACCCGGACATGGCGTTCGATTTCGCGGTCGCGAATATGGATCTGGTCAACGGCCTGCTGGAAACGAGTACGCGCGCCGGGTTCATCGTCGGGCTGGGCCAGGGATCGAATGATCCGGCGATGCCTGACAAGATCACCGCCTTTGCCGAGAAGAACCTGCCCGAGGCATCACGGGGCGGCGCAAAGCGGGCGCTCGCGGTTATCGGCGTCCGGCGGCAGAGCGCTGACCGCATGCGCGCAGATGTGACTAAGTGGGTGGCGGGCAGCTAATTCCTCCCCGAGCTTGCTCGGGGAGGGGGACCGCGCTCTTGCGCGGTGGAGGGGCTTGGAGCGCGGGGCAGGTGTTCCGCGCTCCAAGCCCCTCCACCATTCGCTGAAGAAGCGAATGGTCCCCTCCCCGTGCCGGGGAGGAACCGCTACCCAACCACCGTCAGCCCATCGGCGAAGGCCTTGCTCTTCGCCACATAGCCCGCCGCCGAGATCTTGAGTGCAGCCAGCGCCTGCTCATCGAGCGTGCGGATCGCCTTGGCGGGACTGCCTACGATCAGTGAGCCAGGCTCGAAAACCTTGCCCTCGGTCACCAGCGCCCCGGCGCCGACCAGGCAGCCGTCACCGATCACGGCGCGGTTGAGGATTGTCGCGCCCATGCCGATCAGCACATTGTCGCCGATCGTGCAGCCGTGAAGGATCGCGTGATGGCCGATCGTGCAACCGGCACCGATCGTCAGCGGTGCGCCAGGATCGGAGTGCAGCATCGCGCCTTCCTGGATATTGCTGCGCGCGCCGACGATGATCGGCGTGTTGTCCGCCCGGATCACCGCACCGAACCAGACGCTCGCTTCGTCGCCGAGATGGGCATCGCCGATCACATCGGCGCTGGGAGCGACCCATGCATCAGCGCCGAGCACCGGCTGTTTTCCCTCGATGGCGTAAAGCGGCATGGGTCTCTCCTCAGAATGCGACAACAAAGGCTGAGGACCGCCTTTGCCCCGTTCGGCGCCCGACTTTCAAGGGAGCGTCAGGCGGCAGCGGTCATCCGCTTGCCGAGCAGGTCGAGCACCTGATTTCCCTCGACCGCTGCGCTGAAGATGAAGCCCTGGACGCTTGTGCACCCCTGGTCGCGCAGGCAGGCAAGCTGATCGCTGTCCTCGACGCCCTCAGCGGTGGTTTCCATGTGCAACGCCGTCGCGAGGTCGACTATGGCGTGAACGATCGCGGCCGAGCTCATGTCGAGGGCGATGCGGTTCACAAAGCTCTTGTCGATCTTGATCTTGTCGAACGGGAAGCTGCGCAAATAGCTGAGCGACGAGTAGCCGGTGCCGAAATCATCGAGCGCGATGCGAACGCCCATGCTGCGCAACTGGTGGAGCAGGGTGACGACGGAGGTCTCGTCTTCGAGGAAAACCGACTCAGTGATCTCGACCTCGAGCCGGGAGGGCGCGAGGCCGCTGCGCGACAACGCCTGGAAGATGATGTTCGCAAAGCCGGTGCTGCGGAACTGGAGCGGCGAGACATTGACCGCAACATGGACATGATCGGGCCAGCCGACCGCATGGCGGCAGGCCTCGTGCAATACCCATTCGCCAATGCCGCTGATCAGCCCAAGGTCCTCGGCAACCGGGATGAACTCGCTCGGCGTGACGTCGCCCCGGGTTGGGTGCTCCCAGCGGAGCAGCGATTCGAAGCCATCGATAAGGTTCGTCTTCAAATCGAAGATCGGCTGGAAATTGAGGCGGAACTGCCCGGTCTGGAGCGCCTCGCGCAGATCGAGTTCGAGCTGGCGGCGCTTCCGCGCGGCGGCATCAAGCGCCGGCTCGAAGAAGTGGAAGATGCCGCGGCCGTCCTGCTTGGCATGGTCCAGGGCGAGGTCTGCACTCTTGAGAAGGGCATCCGCATCAGTGCCGTCCGCCGGGGCGATCGCGATGCCGATGCTTACGCTCAAGGGGACGATGTGGCCGTCGACCCGCAACGGCTCGCGCACCCGGTCGAGAATCGCCTGCGCAAGGGCGCGGGGGCGATCTTCATCGGCTCGATCGGCAAGGATCACCCCGAATTCATCACCGCCGAGCCGCGAGACGATCCCGTCGGAGGCGATCTCGATCAGCATGTTGCCGACGTCCCGGAGCAGCGCATCGCCGATTGCATGGCCGAGCGTATCGTTGACGCCCTTGAAATTATCGAGATCGATGCAAAGCACCGAGACTTTCTCGTCGCGCTTGTTGGCGCGCATCAGGGCGGCTTCGACCTGCTGACGGAAGAAGGTCCGGTTGGGCAGGCCGGTCAGCGTATCGTGGAAAGCGAGATGAATGATGCGGCGCTCTCGCTCGGCGATGCCGGCCGACATCAGGTTGAAGCTTTCCGCCAGCCGCGCGATTTCGTCCGACCCCTCGACTGTCACCCTTGCGCGGGCGCCTTCCTCGAGCGCCCTGGCGGCGGCGTCGAGCGCAGCGATCGGGCGGGCGATAGTGTTGGCGAGGCGGCGGCTGCCGATCACGACGAGAACAATCCCAAGCAGGCCCGCAAGCGCGATGCCAAGCTCGAGCGACGAATAGGATGCGAGTGCCTTGTTCTGCGCATAGCTCAGCAGCAGGGCGGTCTCGGGCTCGCTACCGCGTCCATCGAGCTGGCGCGCCACTGCAAAGGCAGCGCCCTGCGGCAGGCGCAACGTGGCCGGCGCCGCATCCTTCGCCCCCGTGCTCTGCTCGACCAGACTATCCAGATCCGGATCGGGATTGATGGTGCCGTCTCCCGATACCCAATGGCGGTTCGCGTCACGATGCAGAATGGTCGCGGTCAGCGGGATCGCGGAAAGATGTTCGAGCGCGCGCATTTCACGCGCATCGAGCGGAACGGCAAAGACAACCCAGCCGATCTCGGTCGGCGCGAGGATGGGCGAGACGATCAACCGATAGACGCCTGCGGTGGTCTGGATGACTGCGTCTTTGCGGCCGTCCGGTAGGTCGGACGGGATTTTTGCAACAGCTGCGCGCAGATCCGACGGCCCATTGCCCAGCACATCGCCGGCCGGATCGACGACAAACGCATTCGAGACATCGGCGCGTTCACGCAAATTGCCGATCGCGGATTCGATCGTTGGGCGGTCACCACTCGCGACTGCCGTCCGGAAGCCGAAGTCGCGCGCCAGTATCTCCGCCGAGCCGGCGAGCGACTTTGCCCGCAGCGTCCAGATACGATCATAGACTGCCCCGCTGGTGGCGAGTTCCGCACGCACCGATTCGCGGGCGTGGCTCCAGATCATGATCTGCGCGACGACCGCGACGCCGATCAGCGAGAGCGTGAAGAGCGCTGCGTAGAGAATTGCGAGCCGAGTGCCGAGGCGAGAGAAAGCATAAGGCGGCGTCACCAGTTTCCAAAGCGTGGCCAGCCTCATTTGCCGCGCACCGAATAGGCGATCGCAAAGCCGGTCGGCGCGACGGTGACCGCTTGTTGGAGCATGTTCCCCGGTGCCCGCACTGAGGGATGCCAAAGTCGGATGGTTGCGCCGCCAGCCGGTACACCCAAGATCTGGACATGGCCGCTTGCATCGGTCTGCACCGCATAAGGCGTATCGACCACCATGATGAAGCCGCTCATCGCATCATGGATGTTGCAGCCAAGCGAGACGATTCCGGTCTTGTCGAACGTCACGCTCGGCACCGCTTCGCGTCCGTAGAGCTTGAGGTTGAAGGATCTCACCTTCGAGAAGGAATAGACGTGGTGGCGAACCTTGTCCCGGTTGGGGAAGGTTACCGTCGAGCCCACCGGCACGATCAGGACATGCGGATCAAACGCGATATTGTGCTGGGCCATTTCAGTGCCCCAGCTGAAGTGGATCGGCGTCGTCGATTTTCCAGGGGTGTCGATCATGATCACCGCGCCTGCGAGAGGCTTGCCGTTGGCGCTGTGCACGGTGATATCGACGGTCGCCGCGTTGAGAGACGCGGGCACCAACAGGGCGCAAGACAGGGCTGGAATCATCCGCATTCATGGCGGCTTTAGCACGAACTCGTATTCAAGTTCTGAAGGCGATCTTTACGCTATTCTAAGGGTAAACGTCTAATTCACGATCTCTTCCGAAATGGAGTGGTTCGTGATCCGATGTCTTTTCCTCGCGCTCGCTATCTCCACATCCATATTGCCCCAATCGGCGATGGCCGAGGAATGGCGCGACGGCGGCAAGCTGCTCCTGACCGGGGGCGTCACGAGCATTGAGGGAGCGGCGGGCGGCGGCCTCGCGACTTGGGCCGTGATCGCTGGTGATGAGACCGAGGCAGGCATCGGCGGCACCGCCCACGCGACCTATATCGCGCTCCCTGATTTCGATCTGACCAGCTATGGCGCGGCGATCGGCTTTCGCAATCGGATCGAACTTTCCTATGCGCATCAGAGCTTTGATACGCGCAGCGTCGGCGCGATGCTTGGCCTTGGCCACGGTTTCGCGTTCGCCCAGGACGTGTTCGGGGCGAAGCTCCGCCTGATCGGCGATGCGGTTTATGATCAGGATCGGGTGATGCCGCAGATCTCGATCGGCGTGCAGCACAAGCGCGCCAATCAGGGTCCGATCATCGCCGCGGTCGGTGGCAAGGAAAGCAGGGGTACCGATGTCTTTGCGTCGGCGACCAAAGTCCTGCTGTCGCGCAGCCTGGTGCTGAACGCGACGGTGCGCATCACCAAGGCGAACCAGCTTGGACTGCTCGGCTTTGGCGGCGATCTGAATGCCAAATATCAGCCGGAATTCGAAGGCTCGGCCGGCATTTTGCTGACGCGGAGGCTGCTGGTCGGCGCTGAATATCGCACCAGGCCGGACAATCTCGGTTTCGCCGAGGAGGACGACACCTATGATCTGTTCGCGGCCTGGTCGGTCGCACGGCACGTTGCACTGACGGCCGCCTGGGTCGATCTCGGCAATATCGCGACGGTGGAGCGTCAGCGCGGCGCTTTCCTGTCGATTCAGGGCAGTTTCTGAAGGACGATCAATGCTCATTCTCGCGCTCGCCGCCGCCGCTGCGCTCCAGGACGTTCCTCCCGGTGAGACTCCGGTCGATCCCTATGTCCAGAGCAATGCCAATGCCGATGCAACACCCTTTACCGGCAAGGCGATGCTCAACGCATTCCATGGCCGCGCTGGCATCGATCGCATCGCCGACGGACTTGTCGATCGCAACCTGCGCGACAAGCGGATCAGGGAAATCTTCGACAAGCAGGACATCGTCCGGCTGCGCCGCATGTTGAAGCTGCACTTCTGCTACGTCCTGAACGGCGGGTGCGATTATACCGGCCGATCGATGAAGGACGCCCATAGGGACATGGGCATCCAGACCGTGGACATGGGTGCGCTGGTCGAGAATCTGCAGGCTGCGATGCGGGCGGAGAAGGTGCCGTTCTTTGCACAGAACCGGTTTCTCGCGAAGCTTGCGCCGATGAAGCGCGATATTCTGCAGGAGCATAAGGGGAGGCATCGGCCGCCGCTGCAATAGCCTGTTGGCAATCCCCATAGCCGCCGTATATCCTATAGGATGTGAGGCGCGGATCGCGCTCACTGTGAGGGGAATGCGATGAAAGCCGCGCTGCGGGCCTGCTGCTCTCTGCCCCTGCTTGCCGGGGTGGCACTTGTCGTCACCGCGCCGGCCCTTTCGCAATCATCGGTTACGGCGCCGATCACCGCGGAGCAGGATCATCAGCAGATGATGGACCAGCTCGGCATCACGAAGCTGCGTCCTGGGCCGAGTGGCAATGAGAAGGCGCCTGATCACGCCAATTATGATCCCGCCAAGGCCAACCCGTTCCCCAACTGGCCCGATGTCCTCACGCTCGACAATGGCCGCAAGGTGACGAGCGCGGATATTTGGTGGAAGCAGCGCCGGCCCGAGATCGTCGAGGCGTTCGAGCGCGAGGTGGTTGGGCGCGTACCCGCCAATGCGCCGAAGGTGACATGGTCGGTGGTCAGCACAGACAATGAGTATATCGCCGGCAAGCGCATGGTTGCGCGACAGCTGATCGGCCATGTCGACAACGCGGCCTATCCGGCAATCGACGTCGGCATCCGGATGACGCTGCTGGCGCCGGCAGAGACGACCAGACCGGTGCCGTTGCTGATCATGTTCGGCGCCGCGCGCTATCCGGCACCTAGCCAGCCCAGTGCGGACGAGTCCGCGCGGATCGATGCCGCGATGAAAGCCGAGCTTGTGGCGCGCGATCCCTCGCTGGCGGCGGCGTTCAAGGCGCATCCCGGGTTCGAGTTCGTTCATCCGCCGAGCTTCTTCCCGGCACCGCCGAGCGATGAGCGGGTGAGCGCCCTCGTTGCGGATGGCTGGGGCGTGGCCTTGCTCGATCCATCGAGCATCCAGGCTGACAATGGCGCCGGCCTCAGGAGCGGCGTGATTGGCCTCGTCAACAAAGGCGGGCCGCGCAAGCCGGAGGATTGGGGTGCGTTGCGCGCATGGGGCTGGGGTGCAAGCAGGGCGCTCGATTATCTCGAGACCGATCCGTCGGTGGATGCGAAGCATGTCGGGATCGAGGGTGTCTCGCGCTATGGCAAGGCGGCGCTGATCACCATGGCGTTCGACCAGCGTTTCGCGATGGTGCTGGTCGGCTCGTCGGGCGAGGGCGGGGCCAAGCCGCACCGCCGCAATTTCGGCGAGGCGGTCGAGAGCCTGACCGGCACTGGTGAGTATCACTGGATGGCGGGCAATTTCATGAAGTACGGCGCCTCGGAATCGCGCTTCGGCAGCCGCAATGCTGGCGATCTCCCGGTCGACTCGCATGAATTGATCGCGCTGTGCGCGCCGCGCCTGACTTTCATCAGCTATGGCTTGCCCGAAAAGGGCGATGCCAACTGGCTCGACCAGCAGGGGAGCTTCATGGCGACGGTCGCGGCGGGATCGGTGTGGAAGCTGCTTGGCGCGAAGGACCTCGGGGTAGGGAACGACTATCGCAATGCTGTGATGGTGCCGCAGGGGACTGAATTGCTGGACGGTCAGCTTGCCTGGCGCCAGCATGATGGCGGACATACCGACGCGCCCAACATGAAGTATTTCATCGGCTGGGCTGATCGCCAAATGGGGCGGGTGGCGCCCTAGGCCCGCCTCGCCAAGGAGGCGCTACCGCCGAAGAGCCTCGGCGATCGCCGCCTGCGCTATTGGCGCCATCGCTGCATAGCCCTCGGCGTTGGGATGAACGCCATCCTTCGAATACTCCGGCTTCATCGCGCCCTCAGGGGTGGCGATTGCTGGCCAGTAATCGGCATAGACGAGATGCTTTTTCGCGGCATAAGCCTTCAGCCACACATTTAGCGTCTGGATCTTGGGCCCCGGCGCCATACCCGGCCGCCAGGGGAAATCCATAGCGGGCGGGATCGAGGCAATAATGACCTTGATGCCGTTCGCCTGTGCGATCTCGACCATGTCGGAGACATAGCCCTCGATCTCCTCCGCCGTTTCAGGGCCGGTATTCTGCGCGACGTCGTTGGTGCCGCCCATGATGTGGACGACGGCTGGCTTGAGCGCGACCACGTCGCTGCGGAAGCGGACGAGCATCTGTGGAGTCGTCTGGCCACTGATGCCACGGCCCACAAAGCTCGCATTGTCCTTGATGAAAGGCTGGGGCGCCCAGCCCTGGGTGATCGAATCGCCCATGAACACCACCCGCTTAGGGTCCACGGTCGCGAGCAATGGCTGATCGGCGTCGCGATAGCGGGCGATATTGGCCCAGTCGCCATTCTCACCCTGGCCGACCGGAGGTCTGGCCGGCGCGGCGGGTACAGTTTGTGCGAAGGAAGGCGCCGACAGCGCCAACGCCCCGATGAAACCAAGGGCCGCGATTGCTCTCATGCGCACTCTCCTCATTCACGCGTCACGCGCTGCGTCGTTCAGACAGTACCACGCTCGAAGGCGAAAGGATCGGTCTCGACATACTCGCCGACCGCCATCGCCTCGGTGACGAGTTGTAGCGGCGAAAGATCCACATCGCTTTCACCCGCGGCGATCAGTTCGGCGAAGCGTGCATAGAGTCGCGGATATTCGCTGTTGAGCGATGCTGCATCCGGTCCATCGGCGATCGACAGCGTGGCACCGCCGTTACGCAGGACGAGCGGGCCGTCAGGCGTATCGACCTCGATATCCCAGCGTTGCGGACCCTCTTGCAGGAAGTCGAGATCGACCGATACCGGCACATTGCCAGAGCGCAGTTCCATGGTCGCGAGGATCGGGGAAGCGCGACCGCGTGGGACCGACAGCCTTGCCGAGACCAGCACCGGCGCTTCCGGCAGGATATGGGTGAGGATCGACAGCGCGTTAATGCCGGGATCGAAAACGCCGAAGCCGCCGGCCTCGAGAATCCATTCCTGTCCGGGATGCCAGACGCGGATATCTTCCTTCCAGGCGATCCGCACTGCATCGATCGCGCGGTCCGAAAGCCAATCGCGCGCGCTGTCCACGGCGGCCGCCTCGCGCGAATGCCAGGCAGCGAACAGGGTGACGCCGGCCTCGTCCGCCAGTCTTTGGAGTTCGATCACCTCGTCGACMGTCTCGCCCGGAGGCTTCTCGAGCAGGACATGCAGGCCAGCCGCGATCGCCGCGMGCGCGACGATGTTGCGCACCGATGGCGGCGTGCAGATCGCAACTGCCTTCACGCCGATATCGGCGGCGAGCAACCCTTCGACATCGCGGTAGTGAGCCACGCCCTCGAGCTCGCTATGCGGATCGACCGTCGCCACGAGCTGAAAGCGCGGATCAGCGCGAAGGGCAGGGACGTGCTGGTCCTGCGCGATCTTGCCAAAGCCGATAATGGCGATGGGGAGCACTTCGACTTCGCTCACCGCAGTGCCACCACCGTCACCGATTTCGCCGGCAGGGTCAGCGTGACCGTACCGTTGCTCACCGGAACCTGGGCGATGTCGCGCGGCTTGAGCGACGATGGATTGTCGAAGCTGTTATGCGCATCCATCTGGTCCGCGGTCAGCACCTCGCCGCTGAGCATGGTCGCGGTGCTGCCGTCGACCTTCAGCGTCACCGTCATCGGTTCGTTCGGATCGAGGTTGACGAGCGAGACATGCGTGGTTCCATCCGCTGCGCGCACCGCCGAGCTGTTCAGCGCGGGCATGGTGAACTTGTCCTTGTCATAGCGCGGGCCGGCGAGATCGACCGGCAGCTCGGTCGCATCCTGCCACGGCATATACATGTGATAGACGTGATAGGTCGGCGTCAGCACCATCTTGGGTCCGTCGGTCAGCACCATCGCCTGCAGCACGTTGATCATCTGGGCGATGTTGGTCATTTTCACCCGCTCGGCATGATGGGTGAAGATGTTGAGGTTGATCGCGGCGACAAGGCCGTCGCGCAGCGAATTCTGCTGCTGGAGGAAGCCGGGGTTGGTGCCGGGCTCCGGATCATACCAGGTGCCCCATTCGTCGACCGCGAGCCACACGCGCTTCTCGGGATCATATTTGTCCATGATCGCGCTGTGCTTGGTGATATATTCGTCCATCTTCAGCGTCTTGGACAGAATGCGCGCCCAGGAGGTCTCGTCGAAGCCGGTCGCCGAGCCCTTGTGCGCCCAGCTTTCGCCGACGGTGTAATAGTGGACGCCGATGCCGTCGATCTGCCGACCGGCCTCGCGCATCATCACTTCGGTCCAGTTGTAATTCTCGTCGCTGGCGCCACTTGCGATCTTCATGATGTGCGTACCGGCCGGCGCCTTGACGAAGGTCGCGTAGCGGCGGGTGACGTCCGCGGCATATTCCGGCCGCATATTGCCGCCGCAACCCCAGAGCTCGTTGCCGAGGCCGAGATAGGGGAGCTTCCACGGTTCCTTACGGCCATTGGCGCGGCGCTCATTGGCGAGCGTCGAGGCGGTCGGCGAGGTCATATACTCGACCCAGTCAGCCATTTCCTGCGGCGGCGCGCTGCCGACATTGCCCGAGACATAGGCCTCGGCACCGACCAGCTCGGAGAAGTTCATGAATTCGTTGGTGCCGACGGCATTGGGCTCAGTGACGCCGCCCCAATGGGTGTTGACCTTGACCGGACGCTTTGCCGGTGCGCCGACACCCTCACGCCAGTGATATTCGTCGGCGAAGCAGCCGCCCGGCCAGCGAATCAACGGCACCTTGATGGCGCGGAGCGCGCCGATCACGTCGTTGCGGAAGCCGTTGGTGTTGGGAATCGACGATTTGGGGCCGACCCAGAGACCGCCATAAACGCCGGTGCCGAGATGCTCGGCGAACTGGCCGAAGATCTGGCGCTGGACCTTGGGGCCGGGCTTGTCGGCATGGACGATGACGGTCGCCTCTTTCGCGACAGCGCTTGTGGTCGCCGCCAAAGCCAATGCTCCGAACAGTGCGAACCGCGCTTTTTGTCCCAGGCCAACCATTACCATCCCCTCAGATTTGCCACGCTCACGTTCGATGGCTATCGGCATTATATTGTCCGAGTATATATCATTGGACAAGCGAAAAGGCGGAGAGTCGGAAAATGCGAGTGTCGTTGGTCCAGTTCGAGGATAGTGCCGGTCGCGGGGTCGCCGTGCTCCGCTATATGGAGCCGCCGCGTCGCCTTGCCGGGATCGAGAGCGTGCGGGAATTGGCTCGGGCAGCAATGGCGGCAGGGACGAGTCTCGTCGCGCAGGTCGATGCGGCCGGGGACGGGGGCGAGGTCGATCTCGACGCGGTGACTCTGTTGCCGCCGATCGACCATGAGGACCCGGCGCATCTGGCGCTGACGGGGACTGGCCTGACTCATCTCGGCTCGGCCGAGGGCCGCGACAAGATGCACCGCTCCATGACTGAGTCCAACGAACAGACCGATTCGATGCGGATGTTTCTGATGGGCGTCGAGGGCGGCAAGCCGGAAGCGGGTGAGGCCGGTGCGCAGCCCGAATGGTTCTACAAGGGCAATGGCTGCTCGCTGGTCGCGCCTGGCGCCACTCTCAGGTCGCCCGATTTCGCGCTTGATGCGGGCGAGGAGCCGGAGATTGCCGGCATCTACATGATCGGTGACGATGGCGTGCCGGCGCGGCTCGGTTTTGCGATCGGCAATGAATTCTCGGACCATGTGACTGAGCGCGGCAATTATCTGTGGCTTGCCCATTCCAAGCTGCGCGTGGCGGCTCTGGGGCCGGAACTGCTGCTCGGCGAACTGCCTCAGGACGTGCGCGGCACCAGCCGGATCCTGCGCGACGGGGAGGTGCTGTGGGAGAAGCCGTTCGTGACGGGCGAGGCGAACATGTCGCACAGCATCGCCAATCTCGAACATCATCACTTCAAATATGACCTGTTCTGCCAGCCGGGCGACATTCACGTCCACTTCTTCGGGACAGCGACCCTGTCCTTCTCCGAAGGGGTGACGACTCAGGAGGGGGATGTGTTCGAGATCTCGGCACCGCCCTTCCGGCTGCCGGCGCGCAACCCGATTGCGATCGAGAAGCCGCGCGATGTCGGCGTGCGGGTGCTGTAGGGCTGGATGGAAATACATGACCCCGCCCGCCCGATGAAGGCCGCCACGCCAAAGGCGCGGCGCATCCACGCGTCGATCGCGCGTGATCTGGGCGTGGCGATCGTCACCGGCGCGCACCAGCCGGGCGACACCCTGCCCGGGGAGATCGAATGCGCGGAGACCCTGCATGTCTCGCGCAGCGCGTACCGTGAGGCTGTGCGGATGCTGGCCGCAAAGGGACTGGTCGAAAGCCGGCCCAAGGCGGGAACGCAGGTGAGCGCGCGGAGCCGGTGGAACCTGCTCGACCCCGATGTGCTCGAATGGATGTTCGAAGGGGAGCCTAGCGAGGCGTTCATCCGCAGCCTGTTCGAGCTTCGCATGATCGTCGAGCCCGCCGCGGCGGCATTGGCGGCGGAGCGGCGGACCGGCCGCGAACTGTCGGCGCTTGGGCATGCGCTCGGCGAGATGGCGCGGCATGGGCTGACCACCGTCGAAGGGCGGGCCGCTGACCAGGCCTTCCATCATCTGATCCTCGAGGCGACGCGCAACGAGCCGTTGACGACATTGTCGAGCTCGATCGCGGCCGCGGTCGGGTGGACGACGATCTTCAAGCAGCGCAAGCGCCGGCTGCCGCGCGACCCGTTGCCCGACCATCAGCTCCTGTACGACGCCATTGCCGAGGGCGATGCAGACGCGGCGCGCGCGGCGATGGCCGAACTTGTGCGGCGGGCGCTGGTGGATACGGAGATGTCGCTGGGGTGACCAGCAGGCGGATTCCTGTTCATGATATCCAACAGGATTAGTTGCCGGATTTTTCCGAATTAGAGGGAAAATTGGGGAAAAAGCGGTGAAACTGCCGGGATTCTGGGCTGTTTTTGGCTTATTATCCAGTGATGTGAATGGATTGATGCATCGCATTATTGTTTGGCAGCCGCTGTGTTGGAAAGTGTCAGTATCTTTTAGTATCTGTTTTATGACGCCGTAATTTTGAGGCTAATAAGCGCTCCTGTTGGGGCTCGCCTCGGTGCCGTGGGTTGCGAAATGGCATTTTTGCGAGCCACCAGGCGGGGATTCAAATTTGAGTCCGGTGCGCTTTTGGTACTGAATTAGAGCCGTTACGAGGCTGGTTCCCGATTTATTCCTTGGCATATCATCCATGCTGTCGCTGATGGGATTGGTTATTCATCATGCCAAAGTATTCAATTTTGCGAGTCGCGTGAATTCTGTGCCCTTTTTCTTACTTTTCCGGTTTGGGGGCGATTGCGAGCCAAGCTCAATCGTCACCCCGGGCTGGTTCCGGGGTCGACTAAGCGCGCCGCCGTGGATGGCGGAACGAGGGCTGATCGACATTTGGGAGGTACATAATTCCTCTCCTTTGGGAGAGGATACGAAGACTTAGGAGCGCAGCGACTTAGTCGGAGTTGGTGAGGGGCTCCGGGAGCTCTCGATAGCTCCCGGAGCCCCTCACCAAGTTTCGCTAGTCAGCAAGCTGACAAGCTACACTATCCTCTCCCAAAGGAGAGGAATTATGTGGGTCTCCTGAATGTTGATCGGGCCAAGTCCCCGCATGACGGTTGACCTGATCGAGGACGACTCTGGACCGCAGCGAGCGCGGTCTCACCGCCGGCCAATTCTGCCGTTTCGATTGTCTCGACAATGGGAAAGAGCCGATCCGACACAAGGCCGGATCGGCAGGACCATAGCAAAAACCCGGAAGAGTTGAATCGCCCCGCGCCGCCGCGATGGGATCAGTGGTTGTCGCGCGGCAGTCCCTTGGTCTGGGCGATGCGCTGATAGCGTTCCGAACCTTCGAGGATCGCGCCCTGATTGAGCTGGCCGACGACCGCGCGCTGGATCTCCTGCCAGGGCGTCTGGGACGCAGGGTAGGGATAGCCGCCCGCTTCGGCCAGCACCCGACGGCGCTCGGCCAGTTCGGCATCGTCGATCAGGACATTTGCCGTCGCGCGGCCAAGATCGATGCGCACCCTGTCCCCGGTGCGGATCAGGGCAAGCCCGCCCATCGCAGCAGCTTCGGGCGAGGCGTTGAGGATCGAGGGCGAGCCCGAGGTGCCGGATTGCCGGCCATCGCCGATGCAGGGCAGGGCGGAGATGCCCTCGCGGATCAGGTAAGCCGGCGGGCGCATGTTCACGACTTCGGCGGCACCCGGATAGCCGATCGGGCCGGCGCCACGCATGAACAGCAGCGAGGCGGTGGTGATGCCGAGCGCCGGATCGTCGATGCGGGCGTGATAATCCTCAGGGCCATCGAATACGACCGCCGGGCCTTCGAACGCCTCGGGATCATCGGCGTTCGACAGATAGCGCTCGCGGAACTCGGGCGAGATGACGCTGGTCTTCATGATCGCGGCGTCGAATAGATTGCCCTTGAGGACAATGAACCCGGCATCCTCCATCAGCGGCGCGTCGAAGCTCCGGATGACCTTGTCGTCCTCGATTGTCGCGTCGCGGCAATTGTCACCGATGCTGCGGCCATTGGCGGTGATCGCATCTTCATGGATGAGCCCCTGGCGCATCAGCTCGGCCACCACGGCCGGGACGCCGCCGGCATGGTAGAAATCCTCGCCGAGATATTCGCCGGCGGGCTGGAGGTTCACCAGCAGCGGCACATGATGGCCATGAGTCTGCCAGTCGTCGAGCGGCAGGTCGACGCCGATATGGCGGGCGATCGCCGAGAGATGGATCGGCGCATTGGTCGAGCCGCCGATCGCCGAGTTGACGACGATCGCATTGTGGAAGGCGTCGCGGGTCAGGATATCCGAGGGCTTCAGATCCTCAGCGACCATCCCGACGATGCGCTTGCCGGTGAGATAGGCGATCTCCTGGCGGTCTCGGTACGGCGCGGGGATCGCAGCCGAACCGGGCAGCTGCATGCCGAGCGCCTCGGCAAGGCTGTTCATGGTCGTCGCCGTGCCCATGGTGTTGCAATAACCCGTCGACGGCGCCGACGAGGCGACGAGCTTCACAAAGCCGGCATGGTCGATCTTGCCGGCCGCGAGCAGCTCGCGCGCCTTCCACACGATCGTGCCCGAGCCGGTCCGCTCGCCCTTGTGCCAGCCATTGAGCATCGGCCCGACCGAGAGCGCGATCGCCGGGATGTTCACGGTTGCCGCCGCCATCAGGCAGGCGGGCGTGGTCTTGTCGCAGCCGATCGTCAGCACCACGCCGTCGAGCGGATAGCCGTAAAGCACTTCGACGAGCGCCAGATAGGCGAGGTTGCGGTCGAGCCCGGCCGTCGGCCGCTTGCCGGTCTCCTGGATCGGATGGACCGGGAACTCGATCGCAATGCCGCCCGCCTCGCGAATGCCCTCGCGCAGCCGCTCCGCCAGCACCAGATGGTGCCGGTTGCACGGGCTCAGGTCGGAGCCCGTCTGGGCGATGCCGATGATCGGCTTGCCTGACTGCAACTCCTCCTGGCTCAGCCCGAAGTTCATGTACCGCTCGATATAGAGCGCGGTCATGTCGATATTGGCGGGATTGTCGAACCAGGCGCGCGAACGGAGGCCGGGTGGGGGAGTGTCAGTCATTTAGAAAAAGGCTTTCGAACGATCATTTCGGTGCCACCGAGAGGCGGTAGACCATCAGATGGTGGTAGGGTTTGCCCGGATCGACCCGCGCGGAGCCGAAATTCGGCTGGTTCGGGGTATCGGGGAATTTCTGCGGCTCGAGGGCGACGCCGTCGCCCATCCGGTACACATGGCCGCGCTTGCCGACCAGCGTGCCGTCAAGAAAATTGCCGGTATAGAGTTGCACGCCCGGCTCAGTCGTCAGCACCTCGAGCACGCGGCCCGAGGCCGGATCTTCGAGTCGCGCGGCGAGCTTGGGCGTTGCGGTCAGGCCGGCATCGAGCGCGAAATTATGATCATAGCCGCGCCCAGCGATGATCTGCGGATCGCGCCCGTCGCGAAGATCGTCGGAAAGGACGCGCCCCTTGGTGAAGTCGAAGACGGTGCCCGCGACCGGGCGGCGCTCGCCGGTCGGGATCAGCGTCGCGTCCACGGGGGTGTAAGCGCGGGCCGGGATCGTCAAGCGGTGGTTCAGGATGCCGAGCCGCGAGCCCTCGCCGGCGAGATCGAAGATCGCGTGATTGGTCATGTTGACGATGGTCGGCTTGTCGGTCGATGCCTTGAAATCGATCGACAGATTGCCCTTCTCGTCAAGGCTGTAGGTCGTGGTGACCTCGAGCTTGCCGGGATAGCCCTGGTCGCCGTCCGGGCTGGTATAAGCCATGACGACCTTGGCGACCGGGCCGTTCTCGACCGAGACGACGCGCCACACGACCTTGTCGAAACCGACCGTCCCGCCGTGCAGCGAATTGGGGGTGTTGTTGATCGGCAGCTGATAGGTCTTGCCGTCGATCGAGAATTGCCCGCGGGCAATGCGATTCGCATAGCGGCCGACCGTGACGCCGAAATAATTGGGCTTGGCGACATAGGAGGCGAGATCGTCATAGCCGAGCACCACATCGGCGAGCTTGCCCTTGCGATCGGGGCCGATCAGCGATTGCAGCGTGGCGCCATAAGTCAGGACTCGCGCCGAGACGCCGTGTGTGTTGGCGAGGGTGATCGCCTCGACCGGGCTGCCGCCGACATCACCAAGCGGCTTGCGCGAGACTGTCCCCGCCTCGGCCTGTGTCGTTGCCGCCAGCATCAGGGCCATGGCCATCGTCTTCGAAATCAATTGCATCATCCACTCCCCGTTGCCGTCATTCACTCGGCGACATTGACCGCGAATTTGCTTGCATATACTCAGACAAAAAACAAGCGACGCCCGACGGGCTGCTTCAGGGAGTACGGATTTATGGCGGGACCAATAGGCGGTGGTGGAGTGCGGCTCGACGCGCCACCAGGGGCGCAGGGCTATCGCGGGGCACTCACCCTGCTCGCGACCCTGTTCTTCATGTGGGGGTTCATCACTGTCATCAACGGCACGCTGCTGCCCCATCTGCGAAGTGTGTTCGAGCTGAACTATTTGCAGACGACGCTGATCGAATCGACCTGGTTCGTCGGCTATTTCGTCGCCTCGCTGCCCGCTGCGTTCCTGATCGAGCGAATCGGCTATCAGCGCGCGCTGACGGTCGGGCTGACGGTCATGACCGTGGGCTCGTTCGGCATGATCCTCGCCGCGAGCCTGCCCTCTTACTGGGTGACGCTCGCCTCGCTGTTCATCGTCTCATGCGGCATCGCGCTGCTGCAGGTTGCCGCCAACCCCTATGTCGCAGTGATCGGACCGGCTGAATCATCCGAATCGCGGCTGACGCTGGTGCAGGCGTTCAACACGACGGGCGACGTGCTTGCGGTCATTTTCGGCCGCTATCTGATCCTCGCGCGCACCACCGGCGGCACGTCAGTGGAAGGCACCCAGATCACCTATGCCCAGCGCATGGCTGACGCGCAGGCCACTGAATTGCCCTATCTGATCGTGGGCGTCGTGCTGGCGATCCTGGCGGTCATCATCGCCCGCGCCAAACTGCCCGCGCTTGGAGCCGCCACGCAGCGGGCCTCGGCCGAGGCGCGCAAGGGGATGTCGATTTGGCGGCACCCCAACCTCATCCTGGGCTGCATCGGCATCTTCCTCTACGTCCTCGCCGAAATCGGTGTGGGCAATCTGTTCATCAACTTCGCCTCGCAGCCGACGATCGCCAACATCACGCACGAAAAAGCCGCTTTCTACCTGACCTTCGTGTGGGGCGGGATGATGGTCGGCCGTTTCGCCGGTGCGTGGATCATGCGCTATATCGCGCCTGAAAAGGTACTGGCGGTGTTCGCTGTCGGCGCTCTTGTTGGCGCGCTTGTCGCCAGCCTGGTGAGCGGCCCGATGGCGATGTACGCGCTGATCGCGGTGGGGCTGTTCCACTCGATCATGTTCCCGACGATCTTCGCCCTCGCGATCCGCGGCCTCGGCCCGCTGACCGAGGAGGGCTCGGGCCTGCTGATCATGTCGATCGCAGGCGGCGCGCTGGTCTTCATCCAGGGCGACATCGCCGACAAGTTCGGCATCCAATGGGCCTTCCTGGTGACGGCCGCCTGCGAACTCTATGTGCTGTACTACGCGCTCTGGGGTTACCGGGTGAAAGGTGGGCCGGCGAGCGCCTCCACTTGAGGGAATATTATGGGCGGTTCGGGCTCGCAAGAGCTCGGGCCGCTCGCGGTATGCCGCATAAGTTGACATATCCCAGCGGGATATACATATCTCCTCCGTTGCTCGGAGACCTGATATGACCCGCACTGTCCTTTTTCAGTCCAATCGCTCGCAAGCGGTGCGATTGCCCAAGGACGTTGCCTTCCCTCAGGGTGTGAAGGATGTGACGATTCTGCGTGAGGGCAGGCGCCGCGTCATTGTGCCGACCAATGCCCTGTGGGACGATTTCTTTGCGGCGCCGGGCGTAGATCTCGGCGACCGTGATCAGCCCGAGGCGCAGGAACGCGAGAGTTTTTGATGCTGCGTTACCTGCTCGACACGAATCTATGCATCCGTGTCCTGCGTGATCGACCGGCGGGTTTACGCGACCGCTTCAATGCCGAGGCAAGCGGACTCTGTATTTCGACCATCGTGCTCACCGAATTGCTCCACGGTGCCGCCAAGTCGGCGCGGCCGATCGAAAACCGCGAAGAGGTCGAACGCTTCGTTGCGCGGCTTACTTTATTGCCCTTCGACGAGGAGGCTGCTGCTCACGCGGGCGATATTCGCGCCACGCTCGAGCGCGCGGGCAAGATGATCGGTGGCTATGACGTGCTGATTGCCGGCCATGCCCGGAGCAAGGGCCTTGTCGTCGTGACCGGCAATCTGGGGGAGTTTACCCGCGTCGACGGGCTGCGCTGCGAGGATTGGCTTGTGGAGGGCGGCGCCTAACCGCTCACCGGAACCAGTTCAGGGCTATCCCCCGGCAACAGCAACTGCGGCACCTGCGAGAAGGTCCAGCCGCCCTTGCCGTCGCCATCCAGCACCCAGACGAGATCGAACCGGTCGCCCGGCCATTTGTGCGGGCCGAGATGGTGCTTGTTGTTGATTGCCTTGATGATGGTGGGGATGTCCTGGTGCTGCCAGGCGATCAGCACCGGCATGGTCTGCGCGGCGGCGATCGCGGCTTTGGCGAGAGCGGGTTCGTCGCCCTCGCCGAAACCGATATTCACCGTCAGCCCAAGCAGGCCCGCGAGCGGCCCGACCGTGTGCTGCGGCCTCAGACTGCTACTCTTCGTATTCACCATCGCCGCGAAGATGATGCCGGGCTGCGAAATGCCCTTTACACGCGTCGCCGGATCGACCGGTGCGAAGAAGCGGCCAAGCGCACCAGCGCGCTGCCAGCCCTGGACGATCAGGTCCTCCTTGTCCGGCGTGCCGGCCGCCGTCACGCCGGTCGCGACCTTGTCGGGTTTTTCGGCATGGCGGATGAACATGATCCGTGGCGTTTTCGGCATGATATCTCTCCGGCTCAGCGACGCGGCCGAAGCTAAAGGGGTGGCCGTCCCGCCGTCAATCGAGGCACCGGGGATTTGAAGCGGTTTCGGTTGCGAAACATCGCGGATATTCACGGTGGTTAAGGACCTCAATCACCCCGGCGCGCGTTGCGCCCGCGAAACTCCTGCGGGGCGGAATGGCATGACCAAAGGCAAAACACGCGACGAGCTGATCGGGCCCGATCTGATGACGCATTCGGACATCATCCTCCGGCCCGACCCGTCGCGCACCGTCATCCGGCCCTTCGCCCCGGAGGACCCGCCCGCTTTCGCGGTCAAGGACCACCCGCGCGCACAGCGGATCGCCGACCGTGTGCTCTCCATGGACGAAGGCTGGCTCGGCGACGTCCAGTCGCTGCTGCTCGGCACGATGGAAGCGCGGCACCGCGGCGTCGACGACCTGTTCCTCAGGCGGGCCGAAGAGGTGAGCAAGCTGACCGGGCGCGGGCCGCTCAGCCGCGAACAAAGGCTCCTGATGGGCGCCTATTTCAGCGAGGAATATTCTTTCGAGGCAGCCGCGCTGTTCAATCCCAGCATCGTGCCGCATCCCGATCAGGAAGAGGTGCCGGAGGGATGCCTGCGCTTCATCCTCTCGCTGCGCGGCATCGGCGAGGGCCATGTCTCCTCGATCACCTTTCGCACCGGCATCTGGCATGCCGATGGCAGCATCGTCGTCGATCCGGCGAGCCCGGAGGGAGTGCCGCCGCGGATCGAGCAGGGCAATGAGAATGACGACGTCGTCCGCTTCATCTGTGGCGACAGCCGCGAAGTGTCCGAAACCGTCATCTTCCCGATCCTGCCGAGCCAGCGTCAGGGGATCGAAGACATGCGCATGGTGCGCTTCGTCGAGGATGACGGGAGCGTGCAGTATTACGGCACCTACACAGCGTTCAGCGGCGCCGACGTTCGGTCCGAGATGCTGCACGCCATGGATTTCCGCAGCTTCGAAATGCACCGGTTGCGCGGCGACGCGACGAGCAACAAGGGCATGGCGCTGTTCCCGCGGCGGATCGACGGGCGCTACATGATGCTGGGCCGCCAGGACAATGAGAGCATATGGCTGCTGAGTTCCGACGATCTCCATGTGTGGAACGGCGGGCAGAAGATCGTCTCGCCCAAAGCGCCCTGGGAATTCGCGCAGATGGGCAATTGCGGATCGCCGATCGAGATCGACGAAGGCTGGCTGGTAATGGTCCACGGCGTCGGGATGATGCGCGCTTATTGCATGGGGGCGGTGCTGCTCGACAAGGCCGACCCGTCAAAGCTGCTGGCGCGAACGCGGATGCCGCTGATCACGCCGAGTCCCAAGGTGCGCGGCGGCTATGTGCCGAATGTCGTGTACAGCTGCGGTTCGCTCCTGCGCGGGCKGGAATTGCTGGTACCTTACGGCGTGGCGGACCAGTTCACGACCTTTGCGACTGTGTCGGTGGACGCAGTGCTCGGGGCGATGGAATAGAGCGCGATCCGGTCTTCAACCCTCGCCGCTCGCCAGGGAAACCACTGTCGGGCGACAATCCGCCAGCTGGCCCAGCCGCTGGGGGTCGGTCAGCGTCAGATAGCCGCTCCGCATCTCCATCAGCCCCTCGCGCTTCATCAGCTGAAGCGTCCGGTTCACATGGACGCTGGTGAGGCCAAGCGCATCGGCCATCAGCTCCTGGGTGAGTGGCACCGGAAATCCATGCGGGCTCGCCAGCCCGACCAGCGAGAGCCGCTCGCGCATCTCCGTCACCCAGTCGACGAACCGCTCATAGGCGCTGAGGCGGCCGAGGCGGGCGATCTGCCGGAACAGATACACCTCCTCAAGTGCGCGGCTCATCGCGTAGGCGGTTCGCAATCCCGGGCCGGCCTGGGCGTGCGGCGGCACGTGGCAGAGCGTTACTTCGGTGATCGCGGTGATCATCGTCGTCGAGACCGGTGAGGCTGGGGGCAAATGCCGATCAGGTCGCCCGGCACCAGAAAACCCAGGATCTGCCGCCTGCCGTCGCGGAAGATGAAGTCGAGGATTATGCAAGCGCGCGCTTCCGCCTTGGCGACGCAATCGACGTGCGGCTCGCTTGCTCGTGGCGCCTGAATGCAGGACGCAGCGCCGTGATCGAGGCCTCCTTCTACGGTACTGAGGGCGGCGCTAGTCTGCGCAATGTCGATGGGTCCTTTTATGATTTTCGCGCCGAGCGTTTCACCGGGACGACGGCGGAAGTTCTGATCGATCCGCCCGATGAATGGGGCGGTCGCGCTGCAGCTGCCTGGGCGTCGCAGTTAGCGAGCGATGCCTCCTTCGATGCCGCGGCCGATCACTTCGTCCGCGTTGCAGAGGTGATCGATGCGATTTACGCGCGGTAGCGKGCACATCTCCGCTGCCCGACCGCGAGGATTCGCCTTGGGCACCACCATCGCCGATCGGCAGCTAGTCTATGACGGTTGGTACAAGCTGTACCGGCTGCGTCTGCGTCACGCGGATGGCCGCGAGGTTGAGCGCCATCTCGAAGACCATGGCTCCGCAGCCGGTGTGTTGCCCTATGATCCGGTCCGGCGCGTGGCACTGGTGGTGAGCATGCCGCGTGCACCCGCGATAGCGGCTGGCGAACCGCCCTTCTGGGAGGCGGTCGCAGGCAATCTGGACGGTTCCGAGCCGGAGAGCTGCGCACGGTCCGAGGCCGATGAGGAGGCCGGGGTCCGCCTCGGGCGGCTCGAAGCAGTGGCGACGATCTGGTCGATGCCGGCACTCTCGACCGAACGGCTGCACCTGTACCTTGCGCCCTATACCGAGAGCGACCGCGTCGGGATGGGCGGCGGGCTTCACGATGAAGGCGAATGCATCACCGTGGAGGAGCCTTCGCTGGACGAGCTCCGCTCACGGTCGCTGAACGGCACGCTGGTGGATGCCAAGCTGATTATCCTGGTCCAGGCCCTGATGCTGCGGCGACCGGAGCTGTTTTGCTGAACGTCTGAGACCGACGCGACACCGGTTTATTCGTCCGCCACGTAGAAGTCCTCACGCAATGTGCGCGACGCGATCACGAAGCAGATCGAAGCGAGGAAGAACACGCACACTGCGGCGATCAGCGCCGATTTGATGCCGAAGGTTGCGGCAACCGCGCAGGGATCGTCGATCGCCTTCGCGGCTGCGAGCGCTGCCTTTCCGCCCCGGCAAACGGTCAGATAATCGCCTCCCGTGAAGACCGATCCGGCATAGCGGTCGCTCATCCAGCCGACCGCAGGGGGGCCAAGCATCGATCCGAAGATCGTGTAGAGGATCGCGAACAGGGCGGCGCCCGTCGCGCGCATCCGCGGTTCGAGCAGGTTCTGGATCATCGCGAGCGTCGGCCCGTAATAGAGCAGCAGCGTCGCGCCGGAAATGCACAGCATCACCGAACCCCAGGCGATCGAATGCGTATTGAACGCCACCCAATAGAGCAGGGGCGCAATGGCGAGACCGATCGCCGGACCCCAGGCCGACCAGCGCCGGTCTCCACGCTGCGAAAGCCAGTCGGTTCCGAACGATCCGATGAGCAGACCGCAGGTGAGCGCGATGGCGGAGATCGTGCCGTATAGCGCAGCCGCTTGCTGAACCGGCAGCTGGTAGATGCGCGCGAGATACACGGCCAGGAATTGCGAAATCGCGGTCATGCCAAAGCCTGCCAGCGCCCCGCCGATGATCACGAACAACAGCCCGCGCTTGCGCGCGACGACGTGCAGGAAAGCGCCGAAATCGGGGAGCGGCGTCGGTTCGCGCGGGGCATTGTCCGCCAGGCCGCGCCGTGGCTCGCGCAGCAGCACGAGAACGAGCAATCCGACGAGCATGCCGGGAATGCCGAGCGCGAGGAAAGCCATGCGCCATCCCCACTGCGCCGCCACCCACCCGCCTATCGTCGCACCGAGAAACGTGCCCGCCGGGGTGCCGAGCAGGATCAGCGACATCGCCGACGCACGCCGTTCGCGCGGGAAATGATCGCTGACGAGCGACGATGTCGCAGGCTGCGAGCCGGCTTCGCCCATGCCGACGCCGACACGGCACAGCAGCAATTGCGCGAAGCTGCCGACCAGCCCGCAGGCCGCGGTCATCAACGACCAGAACAGGATCGCAGCGGAAATGATCTTCACGCGCGAAAAGCGCTCGGCAAGTCGGCCGATCGGCAGCCCGAGAATGGCATAGAGGAACGCGAAGGCGGTGCCCTGCAGGATACCGAGCTGGAAATCGCTCAGCCCCAGATCGCGCTGGATCGGCTGGGCCAGCACGACGAGGACGGAACGATCGGCGAAATTGAAGAGAGCTACCGAAAAGGACATGCCGATGAAAAGGCGTCTATAGCCTGCGGACAACAGGCGCTCGTCCTCGTCTTGCAAAGGCTTGATCCTCTCCAGCCACCAGGCCGGGGTGCAATTCCGGATGCCGAAATTGTCCCGTTCCGCATGTGCAGCGGCGGTCACCAAAGGGGTGCGCCGAGTGCTGCCTGGCGGTTGTCGCCCAGGGTTGGTGATTAATCAATACAATATTTCGGCGATGCAGGCGGCCGCGGCACAATCCCGATCAGGGATCGAACATATGCGGTGCACTTTCGATGACGCGGCGGGTCATCTTGTCCAGCCCTTCGTTGAGCGCCGACCTGTCCTCATCACTGAGGTCCTTCAGCCATTGCTCGTAGAATTTGCCGCGCTCGCCGCGGATCGCCGCATGGACGGCCTTGCCCTCGACCGTCAATGAAACAAGGCTGCTCTTCCGGTTCCGCGGATTGGCTTCGCGCTGCACCAGCCCGCGCTCCTCGAGCGATCCGACCGCGCGGCTCACCTCGGCGCGGTCCGAATAGGCGGCACTCGCCACTTCCGCCGCACTGCATTTTCCCATCATCTCGACATGAGTCAGCACACGCCATTCAGCGAGCGAGAGCTGTGCCGTATCGCGAACATGCTGCGCCGTAACCCGATCGATCATCTTGCCGAGCAACAGGATGCGATAGGGAAGGTGGGTAGGGCCGAACTGGAAGGGAGCCCGCTCCGATATGTCGGCGACGGGCGTTTCGGCTTTGTGGGTGTTGTCGTGCATCGCGATTTTGTAGCTAACGAAATCGGCTTTGTCTTCCCGCCTGCCGCGCAGCGATTGCGCAGCATTGTTGACAAATCAACTAAGTCGGCTTTTAGTTGCGTTCATGAGCGGACCACATCCTTTCACGCCGGGCCTTGAATACGCCTTCACGATCTCGATCGTCCTGTCGAAGCCCTATTGGGTCAAACCGGGTGCGCGGGGGGATAGCCGTGCTGCGATCTTTGCGGCGGAGGGCACGGTCGAGGGGCCACGCCTCAACGGGCGCGTGGTGCCGATGTCGGGGGGCGACTACCCGCTTTCGCGCCCCAATGGCGTGATCGACTTTGACGCGCGCTATCTGCTCGAGGCTGATGACGGCGCGATCATCTATCTCGAGAATCGTGGCTTTCGCTGGGCCCGCAGCGAGGAAATCGCCGAGAAGATGCGCCGCAACGAACCCGTCGCGTTCGATGATTATTATATGCGCGTCACCCCGCGCTTCGACGCTCCGGCGGGGCCGCATGAATGGATGTCGCAGCATGTCTTCATAGGCGTTGCGGAGAAGGTGCCGGGCGCCAACCGGATCCATTATTTCCTCGTGCTGTGAAGGGGGCAAGGTGCGTTTCCAGCCGCTGATGCGAGAGGGGAGTGACCCCTTCAGCCACCCGACCAAACCGCCGCTGCCCCCGAAGGATTATGTCTGCCGCACCGAGCGTGGGCTGACGATCGAACGCAATTGCCGCATACCGCTCCGCGACGGCGTTGAGATTTTCTGCGATCTCTATCGCCCCGAACATGCCACCGCGAACGTGCCGATCCTGCTGGCCTGGGGCCCCTATGGCAAGCACGCGCATACCAATCGCGTCTTCTGGCCGCGCTCGGGCGTCGATCCCGAATGGCTTTCCGACCTGACCGCGTTCGAGGCGCCCGATCCCTTATGGTGGGGAGGGCAGGGCTATGCGGTCGCGGTGGTGGATCCGCGCGGCGCCTGGCTGTCGGGCGGCGACTTCCATCATAATGGCATCCAGGAAGCCGAGGATTGCGCCGACGCGATCGAATGGCTGGGGCGGCTGCCCTGGTCGAACGGCCGCGTCGGCATGACGGGCGTCTCCTATCTCGCCGGCATCCAGTATCTCGTCGCGCCGCTCCGCCCCGGGCCGCTCGCCGCGCTCAATCCCTGGGAGGGCTTTTCGGACTGGTACCGCGAATTCGCCTATCATGGTGGAATCCTCGAGACGAGTTTCCTGCCGCGTGCCTGCGACAATATCCAATGGTCGCTCAACCGGACCGAGGACAGCTGGGCGAACATTACCGCGCACCCGCTGATCGACGAATATTGGCGCTCGAAGGAGTTCGATCTCGAGGCGATCCGCCAGCCGGCCTATATCGTCGCGAGCTGGTCCGATCAGGGACTGCATCTGCGCGGCACGATCGAGGCGTGGCGCCGGATAGGATCGGCCGAGAAATGGCTCGAGATTCACGGCCAGAAGAAATGGGCGCATTATTATCTGCCCCAGAGCCGGGCTCGCCAGCTCGCCTTTTTCGACCACTATATGCGCGACCGCCCCACTGTGGTCGCGGCCTGGCCGAAGGTTCGGATCGAAGTGCGGGATCGGCACGGCGTTGCGGAGGAGCGCGCCGAAAACGAATGGCCGCTCGCGCGCACGGAGTATCGGCGGCTCGGGCTTGATGCCGCAACCGGCGCCATTTCCGACATGGCGACGGCCGAGGCCGAAGCGCGATACCCGGCGCGGGATGGCAGTGCCATGTTCGATCTTCGCTTTACCGAGGATACCGAGATCACCGGCCATGCCAGCCTGAAGCTCTGGGTCGAGGCTGAGGGCAGCGACGATATCGATCTCTTCGTCGCGCTGCAGAAGATCGACGCCGCGGGCGAGCCTGTCGGTTTCACTTTCTATGCCTTTTACGAGAACGGTCCGATCGCGCTCGGCTGGCTTCGCGCCAGCCACCGTGCGCTCGATCCCGAGAGGTCGCGCCCGGAAATGCCGGTACATCTGCATACGCACGAGGAGCGCCTGGCACCGGGCGAATGCGTGCCGGTCGAGATCGAAATCTGGCCCTTCTCGGTGCACTTCGCGGCGGGGGAGACTTTGCGGGTAATCGTCGCCGGTGCGGATATCTGTCGCAAGGAGGAAGGTGCGATGCTGCCCTTCGCGCTCCATGAGCAGACGCGAAACGCCGGCACCCATATCATTCGCACCGGCGGCACGTATGATTCTGCTATCCTGCTGCCCTTCGTTCCGCCCAGGGAGGCTTCCGAATGACCAATGCCGACTGCACGCTGGAGCATGTCTTCGATATCGAAGTGGAGTTCGGTGCGGACCGTCATATGTTCGGACCGCTGCCCGGTGGCGGCCATCAAGGCTACACGCCTGCGATCGGAGGCACGATCAGCGGACCGCGGCTGTCGGGGCGCGTCGTGCCGCATAGCGGCGCAGACTACGCGCTGGTCCGCGACGACGGCACGATCGAACTCAGCGCGCATTACATGCTGGAGGCTGAGGATGGCACGAATATCTATATTCAGAACCGCGGCTATCTCGTCCGAGCGCGGATGGGCAGCAGCCAGCCCTCCTATTTCCGGCTTACCCCCTATTTCCGTGTGCCAACCGGACCGCATGACTGGCTGTCGCGAACGGTGATCGTCGGCGGTGGCGAGCGGAGGACTGAACCTGACCGGTCGCTGTTCCGCTATTACGCGCTGGTCTGACCGCAGCCGGCCGCCACTTCGCGCCATGGGGGTATTTTGCGCATTCTTGGACCCGCTCTTGCGGTATCATTCGGCCAATGAGGACAAGTAAATCCGCTGCGCCGCGCGGGGCGGCCGACCGACTCGCCTATCTGTTCAAGCTCGTCGCCGGCGGGCCGCCGCAGTTCACGCTCGGCGAACTGGCTGAGCGCGCCGATCTGCCCGCGAGTTCTGTGCACCGCCTGCTCCAGGCGCTGGTGCGTTCGGGGCTCGTCGAGCGAGGGCAGGGCCAAAGCTATCGCCCGGGACGCGAGCTTCACCGGCTCGCGTCGCAGCTCGTCGCCGGGTTCGATCTGATCCGAAGCGCGCGGCCGCTCCTGGAACAGCTCGTGGTGCAATGGCACGAGACCGCGGTTCTATGCGCCTACAGCCCGGTATCGCGGACTGCGATCATTGCCGATGCGGTGGTGACGCCCCATCCGCTTCGCTTCTCGATCGAGCGCGGCGGTGAGGTGCAGCTTCCCTGGGGATCGCTCGGCAATGCGATCCTGGCCTATCTCCCCGAGGGCGATATTGAGGCGATCATGCGCGAGGCCTCGTTCGGTCCATTGACCGGCCGGCCGCGTTCGCCGCGCAAGGACATGGAAGAGGTTCTCGCGCTGATACGGGAGCGTGGATACGCCCGCTATTATGAGCCAAGCCACGACATTGCCGGCATCGCCGGGCCGGTTTTCGGTCCCTTTGGCGAGATTGTCGGGTGCCTGGGCGTCACCATGCCCTCGAAGCGGTATCAGCTTCATCTCGAGGATGATCTGGCGATCGCGGTGCGGGAGGCGGCCACCATATTGAGCGAGCTGGCGGCGATATCGCACAGCTAGAGAAAGCGGCGAAAAGGGCAAGAAATTCCGTATTATGGAATTGATCTTCCGGAATCCGGAATATACCTGGATTATGCTTGACAGTTGATTACTCAACATGTTCACTCCTCCCAACTGGACGACGCCACAGAGGCGCGGCCGAAAAGGGGAGGGAGCATCATGGCATTTCTATCGAATCGGTGGGGAACGACTGGATCATTCATTGCGCTCGCCGGAGCCCTGGCCATCGGCGCGCCCGCTGTGGCGCAGACCGCGCCGCCGGCTGCAACACCCGACAGCGCCGACCAGGCGGATACAGCGGGGCAGACCGCACCCGACATCGTCGTCACCGCGCAGTTCCGTGAGCAGAAGCTCCAGGACGCACCGCTCGCCGTTACCGCGCTCACCGGAGCGATGCTCGAGGCGCGCGGCCAGACGAGCATTGCCGATGTCGGCAATACGGCGCCGAACGTCACCTTGCGTCAGGCGCCGGCCACTTATGGTCCTGCTGTGGTCGCCTATATCCGCGGCGTCGGCCAGCGCGACACCAGCTTCGCGCTCGAGCCGGGCGTCGGCCTTTATATCGACGACGTCTATCTGCCGACCCTGCACGGTTCGCTGCTCGATCTGATCGATCTCGATCGCGTGGAGATCCTGCGCGGCCCTCAGGGCACGCTCGCGGGCCAGAATTCGATCGGCGGCGCGATCAAGCTCTATTCCAAGAAGCCGGACGGCAAGGGCGGTGGCTATTTCCAGGCGACCTATGGCAGCTACAATCGGGTCGAGCTGCGCGGCGCGGCCAATTTCACGATCCTGCCGGATCTGTACGCACGCATTTCGGGCACGGCCGTCCACAAGGACGGCTATGTCACGCGCTACGACTTCGCCTGCGCCCATCCGGGCACGGCGATCCCGTCATCGCTGACCAATTCCCAGTCGTGCAAGCTGGGCACCGAAGGCGGCAAGGCCTATGTCGCCGGGCGCCTCGCGCTGCGCTACCAGCCGAGCGACAGCGTGACCCTCGATGTGGTCGCCGATATGACGCAGGACGACAGTGAGGCGGGGCCGACGACCCTGCTTTATGTGGGTCAGAACGCCGTTCCCGGTGCGACCAACACTGGATCGGCAACCACAGGAGCGTCCGCGCCGGCCTATACGCTGAACGGTGTGCGTTATGGCACGTCGACCGGATCGCAATTCATCAGCTATTCGCCCTATGGCAGTTATGCGCAGGACACTTTCAGCTCAAGCCCCTATACAAGCTACGAAAATTACACCGAGCTCGCGCCGCGCGACGGATCTGCCCCATGGTCGGCCCCGATCAAGTCGGCGATCGATACCTGGGGTGTATCGGGGAACCTGAAGGTCGATCTGTCGCCCGATTTCAGCGTGACATCGATCACAGCGTACCGGAAGTTCAGCGGCGTCTACTCTTCGGGAGACGGGACGCCCTTCTCGCCGACGCTGCAGGCAAGCGAGATCTTCAACCGCCAATTCAGCCAGGAGCTGAGGCTCAACGGCAGGGTCGGCCCCTCATTCAACTTCACTGTCGGCGGCTATTATCTGCACAAGCGCAGCCAGAATATCACGCGTGTGACGCTGCCTACGCTCAACTTCATCGAAAATAACCAGATTCCGGCGACCACAAAGGCCGTGTTCGCCAATGCCGACTGGGAGGTCGTCAAGGACCTCCATCTGATCGGCGGCATCCGGTACACCGACATGTCGAAGAGCTTCATCTATGGCCGCAAGGGGATTCCCGGATCCTCGACCGGTGGCGCGACGCCTGCGTCGATCGCTTCGCTCGATGGTTTGGTGGGCACGTTCAAGGGCGATCGCGTCGATTGGCGAGCGGTGATCCAATATCGCTGGTCGGACCAGCTCATGACCTATGGCCAGATTTCGACGGGGTTTAAAAGCGGCGGCGTCAATCCTCGGCCATTCATCCCGGCGCAAGCGCTCCCTTTCGGGCCTGAGAAGCTGACTGCCTATGAGGCCGGGTTCAAGAGCGACCTTTTCGACCGTCATGTCCGCCTGAACGTCAGCGGGTTCATTAACAAGTATGACGACATTCTCGTGACCGTATCGAGTTGCCTGAGCCTTCCTGGACCCTGCGCGCTACCGCTCAACGCCGGCAAGGCCACTGTGAAGGGCGCTGAGGCCGAACTGACGCTGCATCCTGCCAAGGGCTTCACGGTCGATGCGTCGCTCGCCTATCTCAACTTCAAATATACCTCGATCTCGGCCGCCGCGGCGACCTCTGGGATCGGCCTTGAAGACAAGGGCCAATATATCTCGCCCTGGCAGTGGAGCCTCGGGGCTCAATATGATTTCGAGTTCGGCAGCGGCGCGAAGCTGACGCCGCGGATCGACATCAATCATCAGGATAGTTTCAATCGCAACGCGAACAATGTCGACGCGGCAACCGGCGGCAAGGACATTTTCGGCGAGGTGAAGGGACGGACCCTGGTCAATGCGCGGCTCACTTTCCGTACGGCCGACAATGATTGGGAGTTCGCGCTCGAGGGCCGCAACCTGACCAACAAGCTCTATTTTAGCGACGTCTTCGACAATCGCGGGTCCACCAATTCGGTCCAGGGTTCGCCCGGCGAACCGCGGACCTGGGCCGTCACCGTCAAACGGAAATTCTGATCCGGGGGGAGGGGCCGGAGGCGGAGATAGCACCGCCTCCGGCCTTTCGGGCCAATCTGAATCCAGTGGAGTTCCCAATGATCACTCAACTCAATCCTATCGCAAGCGTCGCTCCTGCCGATCCGATCGTTGCCGGACTGCCGATGCCCGAATTCCGCCGCATCACCGTCGAGCCCATTTCGGGCGCGTGCGGTTGCGAAATCGGCGGCGTCGATCTGCGCGAACCGCTCGACGAGGAAACGCTCGCTGAGGTCATGAAGGCGTTCGAACATTTCCTCGTCATCCTGTTCCGCGACCAGAATCTGACGCCCGATCAGCACAAGGCCTTTTCGCGCTACTTCGGCGACATCACCGAACTGCCCCAGGCGCCGACCTATGATGGCCACCGCGACATGCAGGAGGTGCGCCGCGAGGCGCATGAGCCCGAGAATGTGGTGCCCTCGTTCGAGCATTTCCACACCGACAGCCCGTTCCTGATCCGTCCGCCCAAATGCATCGTGATGCGGGCTCTCGAAGTTCCGCAATGGGGTGGCGATACGGCGTTTTCGAACGCCTATCTCGTCTATGAGAACATGTCCGACGGGCTGAAGACGCTGCTGGACGGCTTGCAGGTCGTTTATTCGGGCAAGGACATCTGGGCGAAGAACGAAAAGCTCGCGCCGGAGAAACGGATGCGGCTGCGCGAGAGCCATGATTTCACTGAGGATCAGCTGGAAAACATTCACCCGGCGGTGCGCGTGCATCCCATCACCGGGCGTAAGGCTTTGTTCGCCACCACCGCCTATTTCAAGCGGTTCGTCGGCTGGAGCGAGGAAGAAAGCCGCGCGCTGCTCACCTATCTGCAGAGCCTGGCGCAGCACCTCCATTATCACTGCCGCGTGAAGTGGCAGAAGGACACACTGATCGTGTGGGACAATCGTTTCACCCTCCACCGCGGCATCCATGATTTCAAATATGAGCGGCGCCATCTGATCCGTACCACTGTCATGGGCGAGCGGCCTCTCGGCACGACGGACGCGAAGACAAAGTGAAGGTCGGTGCGGCGATTGCCGAAATTCTCGCGCATGAGGGCGTGGACGTCATCTTCGGTTACCCGCGCAACGCCGTGCTTGAGCAGGCGGCGGCGCGCGGCATCCGCACCATCATCGTCCGCCAGGAACGCACCGGTGTACATATGGCCGATGCGCTCTCCCGGCTGACCCGCGGCAAGCGCATGGGCGTGTTCGCCATGCAGCACGGACCCGGCACCGAAAACGCCTATGGCGGCGTAGCCCAGGCCTATTCGGAAAGCGTGCCGGTACTGGTGTTGCCGCAGGGCTATGCCCGTCGGCTTGCGCATGTACCGGACAATTACAACGCCAGCATCTCGATGCGCGACATCACCAAGACCTGCGAGCCGATCCTGCGCGCAGCGGATACGCCGGCGATTCTGCGCCGGGCATTTTCGGCGCTTCGCAATGGACGGCTGCGGCCGGCACTCGTGGAAATGCCCTGGGACGTGCTCGAGGAGGATGTCCCCGAGCCGATCAATTATGCCCCGGTCGTCACGACACGGTACGCGCCGGACCCAGACGCGGTGGCGCGCGTGGCGGACCGGCTGGTCGCTGCGAAGCGCCTGGTGATCCATGCCGGGCAGGGCGTGCATTGGGCTGAGGCCTATAGCGAGCTGCGCACGCTCGCCGAACTGCTCGCGGCGCCGGTTTCGACCACCCTCGAAGGGAAAAGCGCGTTCGACGAGACCCACCCGCTGGCGCTCGGTTCGGGCGGCGCTGCGATCCCGGGTCAGCTCCGTCATTTTCTGGACCATGCCGATCTCATCCTCGGCATCGGCTGCAGCTTTTCCGAAACGGCATTCGGCGTGGCAATGCCTGCAGGCGCTCAGATCATCCACGCCACGCTCGACCCTGCTGATATCAACAAGGGCGTGCCGTGCATCGATGCGCTGATCGGCGACGCGAAGCTGACGCTGGCGATGCTGATCGAGGCGTGCCACGCCCGGCTGGCGTCGTCGCGAGATCCGGGTCCGGTGACGCGCGAGATCGCCGAGGTCGAGGGCAAATGGCTCGCTGAATGGCTGCCCCTGCTCGAAAGCGACGATGCGCCGCTCAGCCCCTTTCGCGTTCTGTGGGATTTGCAGCACACCGTCGATGTCGCCAACACGATCATCACGCACGACGCCGGCAGCCCGCGCGACCAGCTGACGCCCTATTGGAAATCGACGGCACCGCTCAGCTATATCGGTTGGGGCAAGACCACCCAGCTCGGCTACGGCTTGGGGCTGGCGATGGGCGCCAAGGTCGCCTGTCCCGACAAATTGTGCATCAATGTGTGGGGTGATGCCGCGATCGGCTTCACCGGGATGGATTTTGAAACAGCGGTTCGCGAGCGCTTGCCGATCCTCTCGATCCTGCTCAATAACTCGGCGATGGCGATTGAGTTGCCGATCATGCCGGTCGCCACCGAGCGTTTCCGCGCGACCGACATATCAGGCAATTATGCCGACTTCGCCCGAGCGCTCGGCGGATATGGCGAGCGGATCACCACGCCAGACCAGATCGTTCCCGCGATTCTGCGCGGCATCGCGGCGACTGAGGCGGGGCAGCCGGCGCTGCTGGAATTCATCACTGCGCAGGAAACAAGGGCTTCGCGGCTATGAACGAGGCAGGGGACCAGGAACGCGGGCGCTGGCCATGGTCGGCAACCTGGCCGTTGCTGGTCCTCACGCTCGTATCGGTCTTCAACTATCTCGATCGTTCGTTGCTGGGGCTGGCGCTTCCCGCGATCAAGCGCGAGCTGGGTACGTCGGATACCGTGCTGGGGCTGGTATCCGGGCTCGCGTTCATTCTCTTCTATTCGCTGCTCGGCATTCCGATCGCCTGGCTGGCCGATCGCGCGAACCGGCGTAACATCATCGCGGCGGGCCTCGCTTTCTGGAGCGTGATGACTGCGTGTACCGGATTCATCGGCAGCATCGGTCAATTGGCGGTGGTGCGGCTGCTGATGGGGGCGGGCGAAGCCTGTGGCATGGCGCCCTCAAACTCGATCATCGCCGATCGCTTCACACCCGAACGGCGGCCGCTGGCGATGGCATTTTTCGGCACCGCCGCGCCGCTGTCCTTCATCCTGTTCTTCCCGCTCGCCGGGTGGATCGCGCAAACCTATGGCTGGCGCCAGATGTTCATCGCGATGGGGCTTCCCGGCGTGCTGCTGTCGCTCTTGCTGATGCTGACGGTGCGCGAGCCCGAACGCACGACGCCCCCGCCGCAACGCCTGCCGCTGATGCGTTCGCTGTTCGGCGATCTTGGCACACTCTTCTCGAACCGCTGCTTCGCCTGGATCTTTGCCGGCGTCACGTTGATGGGCGCCAATGTCTGGGCATCGGGGGCATGGACCCCGACCTTCTTCGTGCGCGTCCATCATCTGGGCGTCAGCGAAGTCGCCAATATTATCGGGCCGGCGCGCGGGCTCATCGGCCTGCTTGGAATTCTGCTCGGCGGCGCGCTGATCGATCGGCTTCCCAAGGAGCGCATTTTCTGGCGCATCGGCATTCCGGCGATCGCCTGCCTGTTCGCCGGGCCGGCCGAGGCACTGTTCCTGCTTGGCAACTCGCACCTCGCCTGGGTCGGCGGCTTCGCGCTCAGCAGCTTCTTCACGTTGATCCATCAGGCGCCCATCTTTGCCGCCGTAGTCAACGTCGTCGGTGAGCGCCGTCGCGCACTGGGGATTTCGGTGGTCCTGCTCGGCGCCAGCCTGATCGGCAATGCCGCGGGGCCGACCGCGGTGGGCTTGCTCAACGATCTGCTTGCCCCACGCTTTGGCGAGGAGGCGATCCGCTATTCGATGCTGATGATCTCCGTCACGCCAGTGCTGGCCGCGCTGTGCTTCTGGCGGGCGGCAACGCTCTATGCCGCCGCTATCGGCACCGCGCAGGAAGCATCGCGGGTAGCGAACCCGGCCTGACGGTCGATCTGGCAGGCGGGGCGATCGGCGTGGGTCGCCCGCCCGAGACCCGCTTTTCCATCTTACGGATAGCGCGCGACATTATCTCTGGACCGCAATAAATATTACAAATAATAATGCCTGGTGACTCATGCGTCCGCCAGAAGGCGCGGTGTTGTCAAAGCTCGGGGGCGAATCGCCCGCGACCGTCAGGGGGAGAGCCCGAATGTCGATCCTTTGTTCCTGCGCTGCCTTCACGGCCGGGCGCTCGGGCACCACACCCCAGTCCTCGACAGATACGTCACACGAACGGGCATTTTCTCCGTCTGAAATGACATCGTTGTCAAATCTCGACTGCGGGTTATGAAGTCGCAAATGAGTGACCTGCCCGGATTTGATCTATCGCGCCCGCATGCCCGGCAATGATGCAGTTTTTGGCGCCGCTGCACGTCTGCGGCGCTTCAGTTTTAAAGGATTATCCATGACTCCACGACGCCTTCTTCTCCTCGGCGCCGCGCTGACCGCGGTGCTTCCGGCGGTTGCTCATGCGGCCGACACTGTCGAACGCCACGGCAGCCTGGTGTCGATCGAGCCCTATGCGCCTAATATCGTCCATGTGACGATCTCGCTCGATCCCAAGGAGATCGACAAGGGTGCCGGTTACGGCGTCAGCGCCAAGCCGGATTCGAGCGGCTGGACGCACCGGTCGGATGCATCGGGCGACACGTTCCTGTCGTCCACGCTCAATGTGAAGGTCGCTGCCCAGCCCTGGCCGAACGCGCCCAGCCAGATGGAACGCTATTTCGCGCCGTCGCTGCCACCGGTCTCGATCACGATCGGAAGCGCCGATGGTCATGAGATCACCCGGATGACCGGCTGGGAGATGTCGCCGCAGACCGTGAACAGCGAGAAGACGTTCCGCGTCGGCGCGAGTTTCTCCGACACGCCCGATACCCATTATTACGGGCTCGGCCAGAATCAGGAGGGCATTCTCGACCTCAGGGGCCGGACGATCGACTGCCAGCATTTTTACGATGCACCGGCGGGCGAGACCGTTTGCGTGCCGTTCCTGGTGACCAACAAGGGCTATGGCATTGTCTGGGACAATCCCGCCGCAACGACCGTGTCGCCGGGCCTGTACGATTCCACCAAATTCCAGTCGCAGACGGGCGAGCGTGTCTCCTTCTTCGTGATCACGGGCAAGACGACTGACGAGCTTTATGCAGGCTATGCCAAGCTCACCGGCCAGACGCCGCTGCCGCCCAAGGCCGCTTTCGGGCTGATCCAGAGCAAGGCGCGGTATGAGAGCCAGAAGGAACTGCTCTCGGTCGCCCAGGGATATCGGTCGCGGGGCTATCCGCTCGACGTGATGGTGCTCGACTGGTTCTACTGGACCCGGATGGGGCAGCTCGACATCGATCACACCTATTTCCCCGACCCCAAGGGCATGAACGACCAGCTCAAGGGCATGGGAATGCGCTCGATCGTCAGCGTATGGCCCCGGTTCGAGCGTGAATCGCGCTACTACAACATGCTCGGTGCAAAGGGCTGGCTGCTGCACGACGCGAATGGCGCTGTGGTCGATGGCTTACCCGTACGCTCGGATCGCGCCGGTGCGCTGCTCGACCCCACCATCCCCGAGGCGCGCGAATGGTTCTGGGGCAAGGTCCGCGACAATATCGCGAGCCAGGGCTTCGACTGGTTCTGGCTGGATGAGACTGAGCCGGACCTCGTGCCCGATGGCTCTTTCTACGCGATCGGATCGGGCGACCGGTACCACAACGTTTTTCCGCTGTTGCATACGGGCAGCGTGGCCGACGGATCGGCGCGCGACCGGCCGAACCTGCGTAACATGATCCTGTGCCGCGCCGCCTATCTGGGCACGCAGCGCAATGGCTGTTTGTTCTGGTCGTCCGACGTCCAGGCGAGCTGGGAAGCGCTCACGCGGCAGGTGCCGACGGGGCTCGATTTCACCGCGAGCGGCATGGCGTATTGGAGCAGCGACACCGGCGGCTGGCAGTGGCCGCATGGACCCAAGGCCACGCGGCCCGTGCTGGTCGATCCCGCCGGCGCGACCGCGATGGGGCAGGACTATACCGACTATCCCGAGCTGTTCGTGCGCTGGTTCCAGTACAACACCTTCACGCCGACGCTCCGCATTCACGGCAACCGCCCTGCGACGGCGATCTGGGAATATGGCAAGGCGGCCGAGCCGCTCCTCGCGAGCTACCTCAAGCTGCGCTACGCGCTGATCCCCTATCTCTACTCGCAGGCACATCAGACCTCCGAGACCGGCGCACCGTTCATGCGCGCGCTGTTCATGGATTTCCCGGACGATCCCAAGGTCACCACTATCGGCGATCAATATATGTTTGGGCCGGCCTTCCTGGTCGCGCCGGTGACCACGCAGGGGCAGACCAGCCGCCCGGTCTATCTCCCGGCGGGTGCGGACTGGTATGATTACTGGACCAACCACCGTTATACCGGCGGCCAGACGGTCGAGGCCGCCGCGCCGATCGACCGCATCCCGCTGTTCGTCCGTGCCGGCTCGATCCTGCCGATGGGCGCGCCGGTAAAGAGCACCGCCGAGAAGCAGCCGCTGGAAAGCATCCGCGTCTATCCGGGCCGCGACGGGCGCTTCACCCTCTATGACGATGATGGCACGACCAACGCCTATCGCAAGGGCGTGGGCACCAAGGCTGAACTGGTGTGGGACGACCGTGCCGGGAAGCTCACCAGCCGCTCAGCGCTGCCGACCGGCCAGGATCCGGCGAAGCTGGTCCAGGTGATGAGCGAGCATCCGTAATTGAGTGAAATCGGGAGAATCCTAAAGTGACCGAATTGACACGCCGCGGAATCGGCTTGGGACTTGGGGCGGCGACAATCGGCGCAATGGTCGGCGGAGGCGGCGCTGCGCTTGCGGCACAGCCGCGAGCTGCCGGCGGCGCCGCCGCCGGCGGCCTCGCCTTTCCCAAGGAGTTTCTGTGGGGCTGCGCCACCGCATCCTATCAGATCGAGGGCGCGGCCAATGAAGATGGCCGCGGACCAACCAACTGGGACGTGTTTTCCCACACGCCCGGCCGGGTCGCCAATGGCGATACCGGGGACGTCGCCTGCGACAGCTACCATCGCTTTGCCGAGGACACCCAGCTCCTCAAGGCGCTCGGCGTGCGCACCTATCGCATGTCGCTCGCCTGGTCGCGCATCTTTCCGGAGGGCAAGGGCAAGCCGAACCAGAAGGGCATCGATCACTATAGCCGGGTGGTCGACAATCTGCTCGAGAACGGCATCACGCCCTATATCACGATGTTCCACTGGGACCTGCCACAGGCGCTCCCGGGCGGCTGGCAGTCGCGCGACACGGCCTATGCGTTCGCTGACTATGCCGGCTATGCCGCATCGAAGCTGTCCGACCGCGTGCACAATTTCATGACGGTCAACGAACTGCGCTGCTTCACGGATCTCAGCCATTTGCAGGGCATCCACGCACCGGGGCTCAAATTGCCGCCGGCAGAGGCCAACCAGGTCCGGCATCACGGCGTGCTGGCGCATGGCCTTGGCGTCCAGGCGATCCGTGCCCATGCGAAGCCTGGGACCCAGGTGGGCATCGCCGACAACGCAACCTTCTTCGTGCCCGTGATCGAGACGCCCGAGCATATCGAGGCCGCCAAGCGGGCCACGCGCGACGCCAATGCGATGTTCCTGACCGCGATCATGGAAGGCCGCTACATCGACAGCTATCTGACGGGCGAGGGCGCCAACGCGCCCAAGGTCCAGGCCGGCGACATGAAGGCGATCGGCAGCCCGCTCGATTTCGTCGCGCTCAACGTCTACTCGCCGGTCTATGTTCGCGCCGACAGCTCGCCGCCGGGCTATGTCGCGCTTCCGCACCTCGCTTCCTCGCCGCGCATGGCCTCGCCATGGCTCTATGTCGGCCCGGAAGTCCTCTATTGGGCGGTGCGCTGCGTCAGCGAGCTATGGGGCCCCAAGGCGATCTACATTTCCGAGAATGGCTGCTCGGCTGACGATCCAATGGTGGATGGACGGGTCGATGACTCCGACCGGATCATGTACCTGCGCAACTATATCACCCATCTGCAGCGCGCGGTCCGCGAAGGCTTTCCGGTGAGCGGCTATTTCCTGTGGAGCCTGATGGACAATTTTGAATGGGCTGACGGCTATGGCAAGCGCTTCGGCCTCCATCACGTCGATTTCGCCACGCAGAAGCGCACGCCCAAGCTCAGCGCCCATTGGTACCGCGAACTGATCCGGCGCAACCAGCTGGTCTGATCGCGCCGCCGAGTGGCCGAAATCCACATTTTGGATCTCGGTCACTCGGCCTTTCTCTCACATTCCCTGCGCCTTGCCGCGGGAAATCCACAACAGGACCTCCGCCCCGCGCCGGGCGAGACCTCTGGTGATGCACGCGGACGAACCGAGCAGTAGGGCAGACCGCGACGCAAAGCGCGAAGAGTGCCGCGTATCTGGTCCACGTGTAGCCGCCGGTACCAAGGGCATAGACAGAATCTATGCCATATATATCGAAATGGCGTCTGGTGTGATGGGGCCCCGTTTACGATGCTGAACAGACAGTGCGTCCAACGGGCTGCGGACATCCTCCTCGTCCCTTGACGTGCCGGACAACCGCAGGAGACCGGGCAAGCATTACGAGGGTAGGCATATGGACGGAGTGTGGGTAGGTAAAAGGCTGATCGGCACCCAGTCACCGGTGACGGTGGGGTGGGAGAACATACCCCGGGTGGAAGGCGGCCCGGTGAAGCAGGTATTCTTCACCTGGTTCCAGCCCGTAGCGCTCTTCGCGCTGATCGCATTCTGGTATTATGCGCCCAATTCCATTGCCAAGGCATCGACGGCTGTCGGCATTGGCATCGGCTTCAAGGTGCTGCTGCTGGTCCTCGAATGGGTCAACCCGCGCTACGAGAGCTGGCGCCTGACCTGGAAGGAGGCGGTCACCGACCTTTTCTATGTCGGGCTCACCTATACGCTGATCCGCATGGTCGACAGGTATATCGGCACCGACGCCGTGATCGAGGCCGTCCAGCACAGTTTCAACTGGGACAAGCTGGCGTGGTTCATCGGCCTGCCGGTGCTGCTCCAGGCCCTTCTGATCGTGCTCATCGTGGATTTCGGGCAATATTGGATGCATCGCGGGATGCATAACTGGTACCCGTTATGGCTGCCCCATTCGGTGCATCACTACATCACGCAGCTGAACATCAACAAAGGCGCGATCGGCAACCCTGTCGAGCTTTTCCTGATTGGCCTTGGTCTCGACGGGTTCTTTGACTTCCTGCCCAGGGCCGCGCTGCTCGCCGGCGCATTCGGCCTGGCGATCGGGACCTATCAGCACATCAATGTCCGCTTCAATTCGCCGCGCTGGTGGCGCTTCCTGTTCAACACGACCGAGCATCACAGCCTGCACCATTCGCAGGACTATGAAGCCACCCGCTGCAATTATTCCAGCAGCTTTATCTTTATCGATCGCATGTTCGGCACCTGCATCGACGGCGAGGCGGAATTGCTGGGTATGGAAGGCGGGCGCCGCATGTCGATCCCCGAGCAGATGACCTATCCCTTCACCGAGGGCTGGAAGACGCTGAGGGAGCGCTTCGGCAAGGAACGATCTGACCAGCCGGTGGCGGTCCCTGCCGAGTGATGGAACGGCTTCGCTCGCACAGCCTGCCTTCACCCGTTCGTCATGCCCCGGCCGATGCCGCCTCGAGTGGCCCGGCTTGAGCCTTGCCGCCCCGGCATCGAGCCGCTCGGGCATCGATTCCATCTCAAAAGGAGATCATGTGACCCTGCGGTTCATCGACTGGATCTGGCATATCAGGGGCAGCCTGGCACTCGCTCCCCAACAATCGAGCGACGCTTTTGCCAAGCTGGCTCCCTTGTTCGGCCAAGCCGGTACCAGCCATGACCGGACACAAGACACGCTGACGTTCCGCAAGAAGGATCCGGCGGCTCAAGACAAGATGTCGATCTTTAATGCAGGCGTGTTGCAGATCGAAAATGGCTCAGCTGGGCCTGTGCTGCGCTATCATCTGACCAGCCGGACATTGCTGTTCTGCTTTCTGGCGCCATTGCTGTTTCTGGCCTTTGGTCAGCTTACCGTCGGCATCGGAAAGCTCGAAAAGGCGTCAGCCGAAGCCGCGGCAAAGTCCGGCAAGGCTCCGGATGCGAAGAAGTCCGAAAAGAAAGACGTGGCGCTACCGCAAAGCCCGATAGACAAGGCCCTGGGCGCACCCGCGCCTGAAAAGCCTAAAAAGGACGGTGCTGGCGGGTCCGAGGAGAAAGACAAGAAAAAGCCTTCACCCACGGCCGCCTATGTCTTTGCAGGGATGTTTGCGGCTCTCTACCTCATTGGCCGCGTGCTCGAGGCGAGGTTGGTCAAGGCGCTGTTTAGAAAGAGCTTGCTGAGCTCGTAGCCCGTTCGAGCCGCCTCACGCCCATAGCGTCCTGCGAACCGATGGAATCCGGCTATTCGCAAACAAGCCCGCGACCCCACCGAGAAATTCGGAGCGGGCTGCGCAAAACCTGCTCCGGCGACCGGAATGCGCTGGGTCGATTCAATTGTGGCTGAGAGTGTGCGAGGGCATGAGCGGGCGGGATGCTGTCTCGGTTCCGCGCTGCTCTTTGACATGACCGTTTTTGTATCGGCCAGCCCGGCGGCGCTGCCACGGCAGCCCTGCTGCTCGCCCCTGTTATAGCCGCTGTTCCCAGCTGTTATTCCGCTGTTATTCCGCTGTTATTCCGCTGTTATTCAATAACAGCGGGATCGCGCGCAAGCTATTGATAATGTGCGATGAAATCGGCCAGAAATCCGACGTAACAGCGGTGAAAAATAAAAATTGCCGATAACAGCGAGGAACAGCGGGAAATCTCATTGCTGGACGCAAGCCCCGTGGCTCGAAACAGCCTGCGCAAATCTGGTGATCCAGATTCATGCTCGACGCTCTAGCCGATCTACGCGAGCAACACGGGCGCGCCGGCATCGGCCATATATGAAAGGCGCATCTGCTTCCGCGCGCCTGTTACGTCACTCCGCCCGCGGCGCCACCGGGTAGATAATGAAGTGATCATGGACCTGGGGCTGGTCCGGAACGTCGAGCTTCGCCTTCAGGCCGGTCTGCAGTTCGCCGATGCTCGCGGCGGGCAATTCGAGGGGATGCTCGTCGGGATGCGTCGGCGCTTCGTGCGGATAATCGCGTCCCGGCGTGCGCGTCATCTCGATATGGGCGCCGAGCGCCGCACGGATGGGATGAGTGGTGGCGAAGGCTGCCAGACGATCGATGCTGGCGCGGTCGTCGGGCATGAAATTGACCGGTACGTACAGGCGACCGGGATAAAGCGTGTCGCCGGAGAGCAGGATCTTCAGCCTGGCATCATAGACCATGATCGCGGCCGCCTGATGCCCCGGCGTCGGCAGGATATCGAGAATGCGGCCGCCGAGATCGAACCTGGCGCTCTGCTCCGGCCATTTCCGAATGCCGAAGAACCCCGCCACGTCGGCCGGCTTGAGCCCGACGACGATGGTATCGGGACGATCGCGGAACGCAGCGTCGCCGGCGATGTGATCGCCATGGCTATGACTGTGCGCAACCACGAGCTGGATGCTGGTGCGATGGTGCGCAGCCAGCCATTCCGTGATGAGACGGTCGACTACCGGCCTGATCTGCCCGTCCTTGGCGCCGGTATCGACCAACAGCACCTTGTCGTGCCCGAAGATCAGATAGAGGAATGGTGCCTCGAAGTTCGTCTTGACCGACTGCCGGATGACGAACGTGTCACGGTCGAGCGACTGGACCTGAGCAGCCGGCTCCTGCGCCAGGGTACCGTCAATCCAGCGTTCCTTGAATAACCCGGGGAGGGGAGCGCCCGCGGCTCCGGCGAGCGGAGCGCCGCAGACGAGCAGGCCCCCCAGAACGATTCCGGCGATCCTGAGCGATCGGTTGATTGCGGTGTCGAGTGCCAACGCGTCTTCCCTCCTGTCGGTTCGGGGCGCTGTCTTGCGGAACAGCGCCCCGTCCGTTTTCATCAATATTTGAACCGGGCTTCGATACCGAAGGTGCGCGGGCTGATGACCGTCTGCTTATAGTATCGCAGCACCACGCCATCGTTGATGCCGATGCGCGATCGATCATTGGACACAGAGGCCACAGCGTATTTGTCGAAGATGTTGCTCGCGAAGAGGCCGAGGCTGTACTTGTCGGTTTCGTAGAACAGTGATGCGCGGTGCAGCACATAGCTGGGAAGCTTGTCGCCATAGGCACGATCCCAGCCAAGGCGGGTCACGACGTCTCCGCGATAGGTCGCGGTCCAGTCGCCGATGAGATTCCCGGCCATGAACGGAATGGAGTAGCTCACACCCAGGCTTCCGCTGTTCTTGGATGAACCGGGAAGGCGATCGCCGGCAAGCGCGTCCAGCTGGATCGGCGAGCTCGGATAGGTCGCCGCCGGGCTGTTGACCGCGATGATACCGGGTACGTTCTCGGTCAGTCGGGCGTTCGTGTAGGAATAGGTGCCCTGTATCGACAGGCCCCGGACAGGCCTTGCCTGGAACGATGCCTCGAAGCCCTCCGACTTTGCCTTGCCACCATTGACGGTGATGCCGACAATACCGTTCACAGTGGCGGAATCGACCTGAATGCCTGCCCACTTGATCTGGTAGACGTTGAAGTTGAACGTCAGCTTGCGATCGAAAAACTGGGTGCGGATTCCGATCTCGGCGTTTTTGGTGGTGTCCGGACCAAATTGGATTTCGTTCGGCAGCGCGCAAACATTCTGCTGGTTGGGATTCAGTGGCAGCACGCATGGCGCGACGGTGTTCGGGCCGCCGATGCGATAGCCCTTGCTGTATGTCGCATAGACCATGATGTCTGGCGTGAATTTGTACGATGTGTTGAACTTCCACACCCAGCCGCTTTTCTTCGACGTTCCGCCCGCGGGCGCGAGGTCATAGGGACTGACCGGGTCGCCGAGCAGCGGGAGCACCGCGCGGCCGGAGACGTCAGACGTATAGCCGAAATAACGCGCGCCAGCGGTCACCTGCCATTGCGGTACCACGGTGAACGTGCCTTCGCCGAAGATGGCTTTCTCGGTCACTTTCGACTTGTTGAAGGAATTATATTCGACTTCGCCAGGATTGGGCTGGGTTCCGAATGCCACCCAGGGATGGTTGGGCACATGCTCGGTATATTCGCGGAGCCGCTTCTGCGAATTGTAGAAACCGCCAAGCACCCACTTGAACGGACCGCCATGACGCGAAACCAGGCGGACTTCCTGGTTGAACTGCTTGCGGCGATCGTCGGACTCATTCCAGCTCGAAAAGGCCGGAAATGACTCATAACCATAGTCGAGGTCGAGCAGCAGATCGGTATTATCGGTCTGGGTGTCGTTCTTGACGTCGGTATAGGCGGTGGTCGCCACGACATCGACGATGTCGGCGATATTGGCATTGATCTCCATGCTGCCGAGGTGCGCGCGACGCTTCACTGGCTCTGCGTAGCGGCCAGCGCTTTCGTAGCGGCCGGTCCCGAGCACGCCGGCGCTGTTATACTGGCCGCCCTCGGTCTTGGTCTGCTGGAACACGTAGGTGAAGTTGACCTTCAGGTCTTCGTTGAGCTGGAAGAGCAACTGGTTGCGCGTGGTGAAGGTCCTCTCGAAATTGAGATCCTTGCGCTTGGTCAGGTTCGCGGCATAGCCGGCGGGCGACACGCTGACCGGTCCGCTTGGCTGCGGCAGCGACACACCCGGCGTCTGAAGCAGCAACGGATAGTCGATGAAGCCAGGATCGTAATAATAGCCCGTAGCCGAGCGGAACGCGATATGGTCCTTCAGGATCGGGATATTGATGACGGCGTCCGCTTGATAGCCAGGCCGGCTGCTATGGCTTTCACCATAGAAGCGGCCATGCACCTCGCCCTCGATCTTGTCGGTGTTGGGGCGATTGGGGATGTTGCGGATGGCGCCGGCCAGCGTACCGAGGCCGTACAGAGTGCCCTGCGGCCCGAGCAGGGTTTCTACCCGCTCGATATCGAGCAGCTTGAAATCATAATAGAGCGGAACTTCGCCGAGATAGACGCCGAGTGCGCTGTCATACGAATTGCCGGTGGTGCTTGAGTCCGACGCATTCAGGCCGCGCAACACGATGGTTCCGGTCGAGCCCGGACCTGTGTCCGCAATGGTCATGCCGGGCGTAAAATCGGCGACATCGCGCACGTCGTCGATCCGCTCTCTGGCGAGCTGTTCCTGGCCGACCGCGCTGATGTTGATCGGCGCGTTCTGCAGCGTCGTCTGGCGGCGGCTGCCGGTCACGACGATGTCGTTGGAATCGCCCTGAGCGCCGCCGTCAGCGGGCTTTTCCTGCGCGAATGCCGATGTGGTTCCGACGCCCATCAGCATGGTTGCGCAAAGCAATGTGTTGCGAATCAATCTCATAGTCACTTCGACCCCTTGCTATTAGCCCGTCGAAAAGTGACATCCCCCCTTATTGGCGCTCTGACTGAGCCGGCGCCTATTCAGTGCATTCCGTCTTAAAAACCCTGTGGTACCTGCCGCTGCGCGCGGCGGGCTTGCCGAAGCTGAGCCGAGCCCGAAGAAAGGTCGGGTATGGCGGGACGGTCGCATGACCGACCAAACCAAGCCGGCGAACGGCGATGGCGGGCAGCGGATTGCCCGAGAAATTAGCGTTGCAGACCAGCTTCCGATCCACCGAACCCCCCAATTCCCAGCCAGCGATGACCGGCGTTGTCGAACCCCTTCTTTTGCGCCGCGTCACGAAGCGGTCATCAAAAGGTATGGATATTACAGAATACGTCAAGCGTAATAATTTTGCAGTTGCTCAGTATGAAGAGAAAGTGTGCTGCACCGCACAAAATCGCCTTTTATCAAAAGGCACGCGCTGGTTGCCGCGCCGCGTTACCGAGCACGACACACGCTTCCAATCACCGCGCCGCCATCCGAGCCCCGAATCGGTACAAGTCGAGTCGCCGCAATTGTGGTTATGCGCGAATCGGGGGTCGCTCAGGTGAGCCGGCGGTATCAGGCATCTCGCGCCGCCTCCGGGATCGATCGGCAGGGGAGCTAACGTCGCCAAAGCCAGCATCGCGCACAGATTTATTACCTAGCTTATGATCAGTAATATTTTCGATGGACAAAGCGATTGATTGCAGAGATGCTGCAATGCGAAAGGGGATCGAATCATGATCAAGCGGTTTGGCAGGGCGAGCGCAATGGCGCTGATGGCCGGAGCGCTTCTGGTCACGTCGTGTTCCCAGGCACCGGGCGACAAGCCCGCGCCGCGGCACGAGTTCAATATCGGGTGGTCGATCTACGCCGGCTGGATGCCCTGGCCTTATGCCCAGCAGGCCGGCATCGTGAAGAAATGGGAGGATAAATACGGGATCAAGATCCACATCGTTCAGGTGAACGATTATGTGGAATCCGTGAACCAGTACACCGCCGGCAAGTTCGACGGCGTCACTGTCGCCAACATGGATGCGCTTACGATCCCGGCCGCGGGCGGCAAGGACACCAGTGCCATCATCGTCGGGGACTATTCCAACGGCAATGACGGCATTCTTCTCAAGGGCGCTGACCAGCTCAGCGCGATCAAGGGCAAGCAGGTCTATCTGGTCGAGCTGTCGGTCTCCCATTATCTGCTGGCGCGCGGGCTTGAGACGGCCGGCATGAAGTCCACCGACGTCAAAACGGTGAACACGTCCGATGCCGACATCGTCGGCGCCTTTGGCAGCCCGGATGTCAAAGCGGCTGTCGCCTGGAACCCGCAGCTTTCAGTGATGAAAGCCCAACCGGGCACGAAGCAGGTCTTCAGCTCGGCCGATATTCCTGGTGAAATTCTCGACCTGATGGTCGTCGACACCGCCACGCTCAAAGCCAATCCGAACCTCGGCAAGGCGCTCGCCGGGATCTGGTACGAGACGACGGCTCTGATGAATCGCAAGGACGCCAAGGGCGCGGAAGCCCGTGCGGCCATGGCCAAGCTGGCCGGCTCGACGCCCGAGGCGTTCGACAGCCAGCTCGCGACGACCTATCTCTATTCCGATCCCAAGGCCGCCGTGGCGGCGACATCGGCGCCGTCGCTGATAAAAACCATGACGCAGGTGCGCGATTTCAGCTTTTCCAAGGGGCTGTTCAAGGGCGCCTCGTCCGCCGGCGCGGTTGGCATGGCATTCCCGGGCGGGAAGACGCTTGGCGATCCAAATCACGTGACGCTGCGCTTCGACGAAAGCTTCATGAAGCTGGCGGCCGACGGCAAGCTCTGATCGCGTCGCCGGTTTTACGCTCCATGTTCGGCCCTATCAAAGGTGATGTGACGACATGCGCTGGGTGAATCGTCACGTTAGCCGGAGCCAGCGTATCCTTCTGGGCGCGCTGCCGATCCTGCTTCTGCTGCTGCTGTATATCGTCATGGCGGCGCAGCGCCACGCCGAGAACCCGGCGGACAAGATCCTGCCATTGCCCAGCGGCATGGCACAGGCCATGTCCGCGCTGCTTTTCCAGCCGGACCAGCTTTCCGGCCAGTTGCTGTTCTGGGCCGATACGCTGGCGAGCCTGCAGCGGTTGGGTATCGGGCTCGGGATCGCTACCCTGACGGCGCTCGTCCTGGGGCTGGTGCTGGGCGTCCTGCCACCGGTACGCGCTACTTTGGGGCCGCTGGTGACGGCAATCGCGGTCATTCCGCCGATCGCGCTCCTGCCGATCCTCTTTATCGCTTTGGGACTCGGCGAAACCGCGAAGATCGCCCTGATCGTCATCGGCATAGCGCCCGTCATGGTGCGCGACATCATTGCCCATGTCAGCGCCTTGCCGCGGGAGCAGATCGTCAAGGCGCAGACACTGGGCGCAAGCAGCTGGCAGATCATGATCCGCGTCGCGCTGCCGCAGGCCATGCCGCGTCTTCTCCACGCGATGCGTCTGTCGCTCGGCCCGGCATGGGTGTTCCTCATCTCCGCGGAGGCGATCGCGTCCGATGTCGGCCTGGGCTACCGGATCTTCCTCGTTCGCCGCTATCTCGCGATGGATGTCATCATCCCCTATGTCGCGTGGATCGCCGTGCTGGCGATTGTGGTGGACGCGGCACTCGTCTTTCTGAGCGAGCGCCTGTTCCCCTGGGCGCATGGAGCGAGCCATTGAGCTCGCTGCTGAGCCTCCGCAACATCTGGGTCGAATATGGCGACAAGATCGTCCTGGAGCGGGTCGACCTCGACGTCGAGGCGGGCTCCTTCCTCTCGATCATCGGGCCTTCCGGTGCCGGCAAGAGCAGCCTTTTGCGCATCATTCTCGGCCAGGAAGTGCCGACCCGGGGAACCATCTTCCTCGATGGGACGCCGCTCACGCCCGAGTGCGGCCCGGATCGGGGCGTCGTCTTCCAGCGCTACTCGGTGTTTCCGCACCTGTCGGTGCTGCGCAACACGGTTTTCGGGCTCGAATGCGCGAAGGCACCGTTTTCGGCGCGGCTGTTCGGGGCGGCGAGGCGGGCGGCGATGGACGAAGCGACCGAGATGCTGAACGCAGTCGGTCTGAGCGACAGCCTCCATCTCTATCCCGCGCAGATGTCGGGCGGCATGCAACAGCGGCTGGCGATCGCCCAGGCACTGGTCAAGCGCCCGCGCATTCTGCTGCTCGACGAGCCGTTCGGCGCGCTGGATCCCGGTATCCGCGCGGACATGCACGGGCTCATCACGCGGCTTTGGCGCGACTATTCGCTCACGATCATCATGGTGACGCACGACATCCACGAGGCCTTTGCCCTCGGAACCCGGGTGATCGCCCTCGACAAGCGCCGTCACGACCCGCACGCGCCCCACCGCTTTGGCGCGACAGCCGTCTACGACCTTCCGCTCCGGAACAAGACTGATCGCATCGGCGGCGAACGCGCTGTTATCGAAAATGAAATTATTCCAATTGGTTGAGGACTGGACATGAGTACCGAACCCGCTGGCCTGGCCAGGCTGAGTATGAGCCTTCCCGGCGATCTGTTTCGCCAGCTGGACATGATGGTGGAAGAGCGCGGCCTGCCGTCGCGCTCCCAGCTCATGGCGGAACTGATCCGCCAGGCGCTTGCCCAGCACGAAGCGTTCACCCGGCCCGACGACATGCTCGCCGGTACCATCACGATGGTCTATCGCGGCGATCGCGGCCGCGTGCGCCATCAGCTCGCGCAGACACAGGCCCGTTACCTCAAGGAGGTCATCTCCTCCCAGCACGTGTTCCTGGAGGATGACCAGTCGCTCGAGGTTCTGCTGGTGCAAGGCCCGGCCGTGAGGCTGAAGGAATTGTGCGATGCGCTCAGGCGCGTCCGCGGCGTGCAGCAACTCGAACTCGTTGCGACCACGGCCCTCCTGCCGCCCCTGCATGAGCAGGAAGGCGAGACCGCCAAAGCTGCGGGAGTCGCCGCATGACCGATACCCTGGCGAATCCACTGGCTGCGCGCGACCATGCGCGCGGCATGGCAGGCACATTGGTGGAAGCGATGCCGGTGCTGCCGCCCGTCGCGGATGACCTGCCGGCCGGCGTGCCCGCGGACGACCTGCTGTGGGAAGAGACGATCGCGGCGGGCGGCTATGCCACCCGGCGCCTGACGCGCGGCGCTCGCCTACGGCTGATCGATCTCAAGGGTGACGCCTGCGCCTCGCTGCTTCTCTTCAACGCTGAGATGCCCACCGAACGGCTCAACGTCGCGGACACAGTGAAGGTGCAATGGAACGCGTATCTCGGCCAGGGCAAGCTGCTGCTGTCGGACATGGGCCGCGTCCTCATGAGCATTCTGCAGGACGATGCCGGCACCCATGACAGCTTTTGCGGGACCTCGAATGCCGCAACCAACGCAGCGAAATATGGCGACGGCAGCAATAGCGGGCCTTGCCCGAGCGGGCGCGACCGGTTCCTGCTCGGCGTGGCCAAACATGGGCTTCAGCGCCGCGACGTCCACCCCTGCGTGACTCTGTTCAAGGGCGCCAGGATCGAAGCCGATGGGGCGATCGTGCCGCAGATCGGGCCGTTTCCGCCGGGCCGGACCGTGACCCTGCGCGCGGAAATGGACGTGATCGTCGTCATCGCGAACTGCCCGCATGTTCTCGATCCGCGCGACGAATGGATGGTGACGCCGCTCCGCGCGACCGCCTGGCGCGGCCCCGTCACGCCCACCGACGACCCCATCCGCAACGCGACACCCGAGGGCCTGCGCGCCTTCGAGAATGTCGAAGATTATTTCCGCCGTTAATCAAGGACCATGCCCGAATGAGCGTTGATCCCCATCTGTCCGGCCTTTCCGGCACCGTCGCCCACGACATCGTCGTGCCCGCGCGCGCGCCCTGGCTGCACCATGTCGCGGCTGGCCAGACCCTGCGTATCGTCGACCTGGAGGGCAATCAGGCCGTCGACTTTCTCCTCTACGCCGCCGCCGACGATGCGGAGCGCTACAGCGCTCAGGACACAGTCGCGGCTCAGGGCAATCTGTTCCTCCGCGAGGGCACGGTGCTGCGCTCGAACGAAGGCAGGCCGATGATGACCATCGCCGCCACCTCAGTCGACTATCACGACACGATCGGCGGCGCCTGCTCGTGTGAATCCAACACGCTGCGCTACGGCCATCACACCAAGGCCGAGCATGCCTGTGTGGAGAACTTCCTCGAGGCGAACCTCTCCGAAGGGAGAGGCAAGCGCGACATCGTCTCCAACATCAACTTCTTCATGAACGTGCCGGTCGAGGAAGATGGCTCGCTCGGGATCGTCGACGGGATATCCGCGCCCGGGCTGACCGTGGACTTGCGCGCCGAGATGGACGTCGTCGTCGTCGTCTCCAACTGCCCGCAGATCAACAACCCCTGCAACGGCTTCAACCCGACGCCCGTCCGGATGATCGTGACCGCATGACTTTCAACACCGTTCTGATCGCCAACCGCGGTGCAATCGCTACCCGCATCATCCGCACGCTGCGACGCATGGGCCTGCGCTCGGTCGCGGTATATTCCGAAGCGGACGAAGGTTCGCTTCACGTGTCCCAGGCTGACGAGGCCGTCTGCATCGGCGGCGCGCGCGCATCGGAGAGCTATCTCAACATCGCCGCGATCCTGGATGCGGCGCGGAAGACGGGCGCAGGCGCCATCCATCCAGGTTACGGCTTTCTCGCGGAGAATGTGGATTTCGCCGAGGCCTGCGCTGCCGCCGGCATCGTGTTCATCGGCCCCACGCCGGACAATATCCGCACCTTTGGCCTGAAGCACAGCGCCCGCGCGCTCGCCGCCGCCCATGACGTTCCGCTCGCGCCCGGCACGGATCTGCTCACGGACGAAGCCGAAGCTGTGCTGGCCGCGCGGGACATCGGCTTCCCGGTGATCTTGAAGGCGACCGCCGGCGGTGGCGGCATCGGCATGCGCATCTGCGAGGACGAGGAGGCGGTCCGCGAAGGATTTGCCGCCGTGGCGCGCCAGGGACTGGGCAATTTCGGCGACGCCGGCGTCTTCCTCGAACGCTATGTCAGGCGGGCCCGGCATATCGAGGTGCAGATCTTCGGCGACGGCAAGGGCCGCATCATGCCGCTCGGCGAACGCGATTGCTCGCTTCAGCGCCGCAACCAGAAAGTGGTCGAGGAAGCGCCCGCCCCGCTATTGCCCGATAGCGTGCGCCATGACCTCATCGCAGCCGCTGTCCGGCTTGGCGAGGCGGCGCAATACCGGTCGGCGGGCACGGTCGAGTTCCTGTACGACGCCGGGCGAGAGCAGTTCTTCTTCCTGGAGATGAACACCCGGCTCCAGGTCGAGCACGGCGTCACCGAGGAAGTGATGGGCATCGATCTCGTCGAATGGATGATCCGCGGCGGCGCTGAGGATTTCGCCTTTCTCGATGCCACGCCACCGAGGCCACAGGGTCACTCCATCCAGGTCCGCCTCTACGCTGAGGATCCGGCGCTCGACTATCGCCCCACATCAGGCACACTGACCGCCGTCGAATTCCCCGCTGATATCCGGGTCGAGACCTGGTGCATGGCGGGCAGCACAGTCAGCGCCTGGTATGACCCGATGCTGGCCAAGCTGATCGTGCACGCGCCGAGCCGAGCGGAAGCGGTTCTGGCCATGCAGGCGGCTGTCGAACATAGCCGCGTCGACGGGATGGAGACCAATCTGCGATGGCTCCGGGAGGTGGTGCGGTCGCCGGCCTTCGTCAGCGGTGAGGTTTCGACCCGCGTCCTGGACGACATCGCCTACACGCCCCGCAGCATCCGGGTAGTCAGCGGCGGAACGGCGACTACTGTGCAGGACTGGCCGGGTCGGCAAAGGCTCTGGGCGGTCGGGGTTCCCCCGTCCGGGCCGATGGACGACCAGTCCTTCCGTCTCGGCAACCGGCTGCTCGGAAACCCGGAAGGGGCGGCGGGCCTGGAGATCACCTTCACCGGGCCGACCCTGTTCTTCACAGCGCCCGCGCGCATCTGCCTGACGGGCGCAGATTTCGGCGCGACGCTCGACGGCGTTCCGGTACTGCGCGGCGAGGCAATCACTGTGGACACTGGCCAGACGCTCGCGCTTGGCCGTGCCTCAGGTGGCGGCATGCGGGGCTATCTGCTCGTCGCTGGCGGGTTCGACATCGCGCCGTATCTCGGCAGCCGCAGCACGTTCGAGCTCGGCCAGTTCGGCGGCCATGCCGCGCGCCGGCTGCTCGCTGGGGACACGCTGCATCTTGCTGGCGAGGCCACGGGCGAGCCGCTTCCTTCGGTGCAATTACCCGAGCTGTCGACCGACTGGACCATAAGAGTACTCTATGGCCCGCACGGCGCGCCCGACTTCTTCACGGACGAAGATATCGACGTGATCGTGACCGCCGAGTGGCAGGTCCATTACAACAGCAATCGCACCGGCGTCCGGCTCGTCGGACCGAAGCCGCGATGGGCCCGTGCGGACGGCGGGGAGGCGGGTCTGCACCCCTCCAACATCCACGATAATGCCTATGCCATCGGCGCGGTCGATTTCACCGGCGACATGCCGATCATCCTCGGTCCGGATGGTCCATCCCTCGGCGGCTTCGTCTGCCCCTTCGTGATCATCGCCGCCGATCGCTGGAAGATCGGACAGTTGGTCCCCGGCGACAAGGTTCGCTTCGAGCCCGTCAACATCGCCGACGCGACCATGGCGGACACCTTGCAGCGCAAGCTGATCGAAACGGGTGCGGTGCCCGGTACGGGGCCGGCCCGGCCATTGGATACGCTCTCCCCGATCCTTGCCGAGATCGCCGAACGGCCGCGCTCTCCTCGAACTGTTTATCGCCAGCAGGGCGACCGGAACATTCTCGTCGAATATGGCCCGATCGTGCTGGACATCGAGCTACGCATCCGGGTGCACGCCCTGATGACGGAGTTGGAGCGGCTCGCGCTGCCCGGCATCATCGATATCGTCCCGGGTATCCGCTCGCTGCAGGTTCACTTCGATGGTGCGGTGCTGAACCAGCGCGAGGCGCTGGCCGCACTGATCGCCGCTGAGGAGCGGCTGGGGGATCTCGAGGACTTCACCATCCCCTCCCGCATCGTCCATCTGCCGCTCAGTTGGCGCGATCCGGCGACCATCGAGACGATCGAGAAATATATGGGCGCCGTCCGCGCCGACGCGCCCTGGTGCCCGGACAACATCGAATTCATCCGGCGGATCAATGGCCTGCCTGATGTCGCCGCGGTGGAGAATTTGATCTTCGAGGCGAACTATCTCGTCCTCGGCCTGGGCGACGTCTATCTTGGCGCGCCTGTAGCGACCCCGGTCGATCCACGACACCGGCTCGTCACGACCAAATATAACCCCGCACGCACCTGGACGCCCCCCAACGTCGTGGGCATCGGCGGCGCCTATATGTGCATCTACGGCATGGAAGGTCCGGGCGGCTATCAGCTCTTCGGCCGGACCATCCAGGTCTGGAACACGCATCGCCAGACCGATGCCTTTATCGAAGGAAAGCCGTGGCTGCTGCGGTTCTTCGACCAGATCCGCTTCTATCCGGTGAGCGCGGAAGACCTCACTGACTGGCGCCGCGATTTTCCAACCGGCCGGCGCTCGATCCGCATCGAGGACTCGGAATTCCGTCTCGCCGACTACCGCGCCTTTCTCGCGCAGAATGCGGAGCCGATCGCTACCTTCGAGGCACAGCGGCAGGTCGCGTTCGAAGCCGAGCGCAGCGACTGGCAGCGGCGTGGCGAGTTCGATCGGATCACTGATCTGGCTGAGGTCGAGGCGCCGCAGGCGGGCCTCATCGAAATCCCCGATGGCGCTGATCTGGTCGAGGCGCCCTTCGGCGGCAGCGTCTGGAAGCTGCTCGTCGCGGTCGGAGATGATGTGAAAGCCGGCGATACGATCGCCGTTCTCGAAGCCATGAAGATGGAATGTGCCGTCAGCAGTCCGACCGCGGGGACGGTTGCGGCGCTTTACGTCCGGGAGACCCAGTCGCTCCAGCCCGGCGCGCCGATGGTCGCGCTCACGAGGCGCGCAGGCTCGTGACGGAGCGTCGCAATGCAGCCGCAATCGCCGCCGCCGTCAACGCGGGACGGACGAGCGCGGTCGCGGTAGCCGAGGAGACGGTGGCGCGGATCGCCGCCTATGATGCCGTCCAACCGCAGATCTGGATCAGTCGGGCGACACGCGAAGAGCTCCTCGCCGCGGCCCGCGCCGCCGATGCGCGGGTGGCCGCCGGAGAAGACCTGCCGCTGGCCGGCGTCCCCTTCGCGGTGAAGGACAATATCGACGTCGCTGGGTTCGAGACCACAGCGGCGTGCCCGGCCTTCGCCTATCGCCCCGATGCCTCCGCGGCGGTCGTGGAGCGATTGTTGGCGGCGGGAGCGCTTTGCGTCGGCAAGACCAATCTCGACCAGTTCGCCACGGGACTGAACGGCACCCGCAGCCCCTATGGCAGTCCCCGCAACGCCTATAATCTCGCTTATGTCAGCGGCGGATCGAGCTCAGGCTCGTCGGTTGCGGTGGCGGCAGGGCTGGTGCCTTTCGCGCTTGGGACCGACACTGCGGGCTCGGGCCGTGTTCCCGCTGCCTTCCAGCACCTGATCGGCTTCAAGCCGAGCAAGGGGCGCTGGAGCACGCGCGGTCTGGTGCCGGCATGCCGCACGCTCGACTGCATTACTGTCTTCACTGAAGATACGGGGGATGCACGTCTCGTCGACCAGGTGATCGCATCGTTCGATCCGGCCGATCCCTATTCGAAGGTGCTGGCGGACCGGCCGCTCGGTCGCAAGACCATCGGTGTCCCGCGCCGCGACCAGCGTGTCTGGTTTGGCGATGCCGAATCCGAATATCTCTACGACCGCACGCTCGAGACGCTCGCGGGACTCGCGGACGTCGTCGAGATCGATCTGGAACCGCTGAAGGAGACCGCGCAGCTCTTGTATAGCGGCCCCTGGGTGGCTGAGCGGACCGCCGCGATGGCGGGTATCCTGTCCGAAAACCCAGACGCCGTCGACGCGACTGTCCGCACCGTTGTCGAACCGGGTGAGACAATAAGCGCTGTCGAACTGTTCAACGGCATCTATCGCCTGGCCGAGCTCAAGCGCCATGCCGACACCCTCTGGGCGGATATCGACCTGCTGGCGTTCCCGACCACCGGCACGACCTACCGCGTCGCCGAGCTCCTGGCGGCGCCGGTCACACTCAACAGCGCTCTCGGCTTCTACACCAATTTCGTGAACCTGCTGGACATGGCTGCGGTCGCCGTGCCCGCCGGGACGCGCGCCAACGCCACCGGCTTCGGCATCACGCTGATCGGTCCGGCGGACAGCGATGTCGCGCTGCTGGATGCGGCGGATGCGTATCTCGCCGCCGCCAATCTTCCGTCACCACCACCACTCGATCTGGAGGGCAGAATGCAGACCGTGAAACTCGCCGTCGTCGGCGCTCATCTGAAGGACATGCCGCTTCACTGGCAGCTCACCTCCCGCGACGCGAAATTCGTCGGCGCTTTCGAGACCGCGCCGACGTATCGGCTCTATGCGATGGCGGACAGCGTGCCGCCCAAGCCCGCTTTGGTCCATAGCGAAGATGGCGGGGCGATTGCGCTCGAAGTCTATGAGCTGGGCGTAGCCGAATTCGGCAGCTTCGTCGTCGAAGTGCCCGCTCCGCTCGCCATCGGCACGGTGACGCTGGCCGACGGCAGCAGCGTGAAGGGCTTCGTCGCCGAGCCGCGCGCACTGACCAATGCCGAGGACATCACCAGCCTCGGCGGGTGGCGCGCCTATATCGCCCAGCGCAGCTGACCGCACACCAAAAGCAGCCATCACGGATGAAAAGGGGACGTCATGCATAAGCTCAGGGGAATGGTCATGGCAGTAGCGGCGGGCTGCGTTTCGATTGCGTCTGCTGCGGGAGCGCAGGGTGAACAGGTCATCACCGTGCCGGGCTTTGCCGACTTTCTGGCGGTCGACGGAGATACGGTCTGGGCGACGAACCACGGACGCGTCGAGCATTGGTCCAGGCAGGGCAAGATCGCCGAAGTGCCCATGTCGAAGCCCTGCGGCGGCATGGTCATCTTCCGCCATGCGCTGTGGGTCGCCGATTGCAAGGATGGCACTGTCGTCCGGATCGACACGCGCACCGCACAGAAGACCGCCACGATCGCCACCGGCATCGCCAATCCAGCCGGGGAAATGAATGTCGTCGCGGGGGCGGGGTCGGTCTGGGTCGCAACCGAGGAGAAAGGCGTGGTGGCCCGAATCGACCCGCGGACCAACAGCGTGACGGCCTCCATCACGGTCGATCCCGGAACCTATTATCTCGCATTCGGCCTTGGATCGCTCTGGGCTGTCAGCAGCAAAGCCCAGTCAGTTCAGCGCATCGACCCCCGGACCAACGCCGTCGCCAAGCGCACGGAGCTTGGCAAGGAACCTGGATTCCTTGCCGCCGGTGCAGGCGCGGTGTGGGTTCAGGAGCAGGGCGACGGCACCGTCGCTCGCATCGATCCCAGGAGCGGCGAGCTATTGGGCCGCGTGAAGGTCGGGGCGGTTGTGAAATATGGAGACATCGACACGGGTGGCCGAATGGTGTGGCTGCGGACCACCGAGGACCAGACCTTCGCCGTGATCGACCCGAAGACAATGACGGTTCTTACCCGAGTGGGAAAGCCGGAAGGCAGCGGCGCGCTGCGCTATACGCATTCGGGCATCTGGACATCGGCCCATGACGTTCACACCCTGACCTGGTGGCCCAAGCCGTCCCAGTTCAAGAAATGACTCGTCCGCAGCCCGGGCTCCGGGCTGCGGAACGAGGCTGATAGCTTAGCGGGCGGATGTCACAGGCACCGACGAAGCAGTCGCGACGTGCGCATTACGGGTTTCGATCTGGGCACGGACATCGGCGATCACTGCCGTGCGGCACTCCTGCGCCTGCTGGTCGAGAGCAAGGTGCACGCTTGCGAGACGATCGCCGCAAACATCGCGTGCGACCCGGTCCATGCGGATTGCGAGGCGCTGCTGGCCGTCGGCAGTCGAGAGATCGAGTCCCTTGAGATTGAGGATCGCCTTGTCCTTGGCGAAAGGATTGTCGGTGGCGGACGCCGAGCTCGCAACGGCGAGCAAGGCCAGGGCCAGGAGGCCAGTTTTCATCATCTTCTCCTATGCGTAACGAGCGTCGCTCTGCGGCGACTGAAGTCCACATAGGCCCAGGCATGGAAAATTACAACAGATTGGCGGGTTTTGTAGTTTTATTACTTACCATGGCTTTGGGTATTACTTGGCGCTGACGACCAGCGCGAGGTCCTCGACCTGCCCCAGCAATCCGATCGGGAGATCCACCTCGGCCGTGGCATCGGTCCGGGTGCCGGCATCCACCACTGAAACGACAATCGTTCGCGCGAAAGGCGCGGACCATTTGCGTACGGTGTCGACCGGCACGCGGACGCGCCAGTTGCGAGCGCCCTCGGCGGAAACCGCGCGTCCGTTGATGCTCACCATCGATGCCGCGTTCGTACGGCGCCCGGTCACGAGCAGGCAGCTGCCAGTCTCGCAGGCTACCACCCGCGTCCTTGGCTCAGTCGCGGCCCAGGCTGGCGCGCAGAAGCCAGCCAGGCCGGCGACAAGCATTGCAGCCAGCCCCGATGTCCGCGCGCGAGAGTATGGGGGCAGGGGCATGGTGTATTCTCCTCAGTCGAGATCGATGCCGGCGTCTTCGAAGAAGCGCTGAACGGGTTCCAGAACCGCGGCATGCCGCTTCCACCGCGCGACCGAGTCCCGGTACATCGGTCGGCGGACCTGCGCGGCGCTTGGGGTCGAAACGGGGGCGTTGTTGGTGTGGAACGACAGGCAGTCGTCCGACCAGGCAAGGCCGCAATGGGCCAGGAGCCGCCGGCTTTCCTCTTCCTGGTGGGCGACCAGATCCTCATAGCGTATTTCGATCACGCGGCCCGGGAGGGCCTCGCGCCACAGGCTCATCAGCCGATCGAAGCGGACATAATAAGCGGCGATGTCGAGAAGGTCGTAGCTATAGTCGTAATAGCGCGAGCTGACCGCGAACAGATTGCGGAAATTGCTGAGCACCGTGTCCATCGGGTGTCGGCGCAGGCACACGATCTTCGCTGAAGGCAACGCCTGCGCGATGAACCCGGCATAGAGGAAATTGCCCGGAAACTTGTCGGTGAACCTGAGCGCCGGGTCGCGCCGGTGATGACGGGCGCGCTGCAGATAGTCGTGCCCGACAGCCCCCATGTCACTGATCGTGGCGGCGGCGATCGTTTCCGGATCGATGACCATGGGGCTGGGCGTGCCGGCCGCCTTCTTCACCGAGAGCGGCATCGCCTGCAGCTCGCCCGCGCTTTCGACCTCGGGATGCGACGAGAGGATGCGGTCGACCAGCGTGGTGCCGGTGCGCGGCATGCCGATGATGAAGATCGGCGCGTCCGCAGGTCTCTCGGTCGCCGGCGCCGCCGCCTGTTTCGGCCAGTTCGCTTCAATCGCGTCAAAGACTGCGGCATCGCGCGCGAAGGTGTAGGGCAGGGACCTGCGATGTTCGGCGTTCGCCGCGCAAAGCCTGTCCAGCGCCTCGTCCGGCTGGCCTACATCCTCCAGCTCTTTCGCAACGGCATAGCCCAGCAACAGTCTCTCGCGCCCGTCGCGGGATTCGGCATGTGTCCGAAGGAGGCGCTCGACATGATTGCACCCGGGTGTCTGCTTGCGCAGGCTGGCGAGGAGGTGATGGGCGCGGGCATCATGCGGCGCGAGCGCGATCAACGTCTCCAGCGCCGCCTCGGCCTCGTCGGTCCGCCCCAGGAAATTGAGGGTCGTCGCCAGATTATAGCGATATCCGGTGTTTCGGGGTTCAAGCTCCACCGCCTCGGCAAAATGCGTGAGCGCCGCCAGATGGTCGCCAAGCCGGGCATAGACGCAGCCCATCGTGTCCCGGCTGAGCGCATCGGCGGGGAGGGCCTGTTCGGCATCGTGGAGCGTCGCGGCCGCATCGCCATCCCGCCGAACGAGCGTGAAGAGCTTGGCGAGGTGCGCGCGATATTCGCCCTGTGGATCGAGCGCCACCGCCTTGCCGACATGCTGGATGCCGGTCTGGACGCGACCGGCGCCGGACGCAGCGATGCCCAGGAGGAAGTGGCCCTCGGCATCCCTGGGATTGTTGGCCACCAGCGTCGCGGCGAACCGGTGGGTCGTATTGAGGTCGCCGCGAGAAAGTGCGCTCCGCGCCGCGCTGATCTGTCCCGAGCGCAGGGCGGTCATGCGGTCGCCGTGCCTCCCGCGCTATCCAGCGGATCGCCGCTCGAGGTATCGCCGAGCTCGAGCGTACAGGTCGCCGGCGATCCGTCAGCGGAGGCAGATGCTGCTCGACGGGCCTTGTAGGCATCGATCATCGACTGGAACGGAAACAGCGTCTGCTGCCAGACAGACAGGCGCTTGCGGTCGCCCTGGCCCACCAACACGCCTTCGCCTTCGCGATAGGTGCCGAACATGCGATCGAGCAGGATCAGCGAATTGCCGAAATTGGAGCGCGTGCAGTCATAATCGGTCGAATGATGCAGGCTGTGGTGCCGGATCGTCGTGAAGAAGAAGGAGTACCAGATCGGCGGATCGGAGCGCACATTGGCGTGGGCGAATGTCGACACCACACTCCCTGCACCATAGGCGGCGAATATGGCGGTATTGTCGAGGTCGAACAGCGCAACCACGCTCAGCGTGATCAGAAACAGCTCGATGGGATTGCCGACGGCGCCCTTCGCCGCATTCAGCTGGGTGATATGATGATGCGGCGCATGGGTGAGCCAGAACGGATGCCAGTTATGCATCAGCCGGTGCATCCAATATTGGCCGAACTCGATCAGGCAGAAGACCAGCGCGACCTGCACGATCCAGGGCATATGCATGGCCCATTGGGTGGAAATCCCCAGCGAAGTCTTGACGGCCTTCAAAGGGTCTTCGGCCAGATGCACCGTGACCCAGGAGATCACGGTCGCAGTCAGGACGTTATAATAAAGGTCGGTGAAGAATTCCCGCCAGTTCATGCGCCAGCCGGCATGCCGTTCGTTGACGAATTCGAGCAGCAACACGGTCAGCGTGATGAGCGGCGACACCACGATGAGAGTCCAGGGGCTTTTCAGCATCGCCTCCGGACCATAGGCCCAGAACATCACCACCACCGCGAGCATCGCGGGGGGGATGTGGTTGAAGATCGTATTCTTCGTGCTTTGCATCACCGCAGCTCCATTCAGAGCTGTCAGTCTGCGTTGCGCTGCGTCATCAAGGGAGGGGCAAAGTTGCGATGAAAGGCATAGATTTAATCTATGGTCTCTGCTTTGCGCGCACCCGCCTGATGACCTCGTCCCAAAAAAGCTGCGTCGCTGTGTCCCGCGCCGGCTGAGCGCGTGCGAGGAGGAAAATGTCATAGAATGGCTCGGCATCGGCGTGAAGCAGGGGCCAGAGCCGGCCCTTGGCTACATCATCCTCGGCCACGTAGATCGGGAGGAACCCGATGCCGACGCCGTGGACGATCAGGCGACGCGCCTCGTTGATGTCCTCCGCCAGCCCGTTCACCTCAGTGCCCAGCCGATAGCGGCGGCGCAGCTGGGTGATCAGTTCGATCTCGTCATCGCCGGTCAGCACGAACCCCTCATCCTTGAGTTCGTTGAACCGGCTCACCCGGTACCCGAAATAGGGATGGCTTCGCGCGCAATAGAGCTGCTGGCGCTCTACCAGCAGCGGTTCGTACATCAGGCTTCCGCGAACGGCGCTGTCATAGCCGACGCCGATCTCGACTTCACCGCGTTCCAGCGCATCGAGCACCTGCCGCCAGGGCGAGACGCGGATCTCGATATGGATCTCGGGATTGCGCCGGTGGAAACTGGCAATGGCCTCGTCGAACTCGACCGACACCAGCCCCGACACGATCTGGATGCGGACGATGCCTTCGACCCGCTTCGTCGCCTGAGCGATCTGGTGTGGCACCATCCTGGCAGATTCCAGCATGTCCTCGCACAGTGCCATCATCGCCTTGCCGGCCGCGGTCATCTCCACACCGGTAGCCGTGCGGCGCAGCAGGCTGGCGCCGACATGATCCTCGAGCCGTTTGAGTGCGGCGCTGATGCTCGGCTGCTGCCGGTTGAGCTGTCGCGCAGCCGCGCCGATGCCGCCGGCCCTAACGATATCCACGAAGGTTCGCATCAGATTCCAGTCGACCCGGTTAGCGAACTTCTTGTCAGTCAACGGCGTCGGATCGCTCATGCATCGCCTTTCCTTGCCCGGCCGCCCTGCCGCCCGGGCATGCCTGCGCAATCACGGATCGCACGGGCTCATCGCCTGGTCATAGATGAAATTGATGCAGAATGGGATAGCGTGGGGTCTAGCCCTATGCCTGCCGGATCAATCCTGCGCACCTGGGTTCGAATCCGGGAACGCATCGATCGTGGCTACCGCGCGCGGCTTCCGTTTCCTTCCTCGGACCGCTAGTGGCAGAGCGGGGAGGAAACGATCTCATCCCGCAGTCCCCAGGGAAACTCATCAGCATTCACCAGTGCGCTGGCGCTAGCGCGGAGATGAAATTCGATGCCGAAAGATACCGACGTCAAGGATCCTGACGCTTCGCTAAAGGGCGCGCAATCGCTGCTGCGCGCGTTGGATATTCTTGACCAGGTCATCAACGGCCCCGTGAAGTCGGCTGACCTGGCGCGAAATCTCGATCTCACGCGATCGACGACCCATCGACTTGCCCAAGCCCTGAAGGCGCGCGATTATCTTGCGATCACGCCGGACGGCTATTCGCTGGGTCCGAAGCTTCTCCAGCTCGGATCGTCGGCGCAGGAGCAGACCGACTATGTGCGGGTTGCCAGGCCGCATCTCGAGGCACTTTCGGCCGAAACCGGATATTGCGTCTTCCTGGGCAAGCGTGAGGGCGACTGGTCTCGTCATCTGGACCGCGTGACCGGGCGGCAGCGCCTCCGGGTGGCGACGGCGCCCGGCGATCGACGATTGATCGTGGAGACCGGCATCGGAAAGGCGCTGCTGCTCGACCAATCGGAAGACGCGCTCACCAAGTTGTTCCAGGCCGAAAAACCCCAGGCCAGCGCGAAGACGCTGAACGATTGGCTCGGCGCCATGCGTGAGAACAGAGCGCGGGGCGTGGTGCTTCACGAGAGCGAGGCGGGCGACTTCGTCCGATCCGTTGCGGCGCCGGTGAGGAACGACAAGGGCAATATCGTGGTTGCCATCAGCATCGCCGGAGCAGCGGCCTATCTGACGGACAAGGTCGTCGAGGAGCTTGCCGATCCCGTAAAGGCGGCGGCGGCTGGCATCGGTGCTTCCCTTGGCTATCGAGCGTCCACCGACTAGTCGCGGCCGGAATCGCCCAGCCGCCTGCGCCCGGGAGCGTCGGGCGCGACAATCGGCACGTGATCGAGCGCTTCGGGCACCAGGGCCAGGCACTGGATCGCCGCCAGCCCCCATTGCGCCGCGGCGTTGGTCGACACGCCCGGCCATTCGAGCACACCATCGACCATGTGCCGCGGGTCGCGCGGCCATGTCCCGAGCCCGGCATCGCCCGACAGGAACTCGCTGGCCGCGCGGGTCGCAAGCGCTGCATCTCTCTCCTCGAACGCGGCATAGGCGGTCAGCCGCGAATGCCCCTCGCGCAGGTTGCGGGGCCCGAACGGCGGCCCGAACTTCGCCAGATATTCTGCCTGCGGTGCGTTGTACCAGCGGCAATAGTCGAGCCATGCGGTGCGATAGGCGGGAATATCGAGCAGGCGCAGCAGCTCCGAGCTGACTTCCACCGCGCCAAAGACGGCATTGAGATGGGACAACCCGATTCCGCGTTTCTGGTCGATGAAGCGGCCGGTCGCCAGTTCGAACGGCGCGCTCCCGGTCATCCAGCCGTGCGGAAGGCGGCCGATCGTTTCCAGCCCCATGACGATCCGGTCGCGCCACCCGGTGTTCCCGGTTCGCTCCCACTCGGTCAGCCAGGCCGCGGCGAGGGGGCACCAGGTGGTGCCGAAGGCCATCTCGACAGTGCCGGGCGGCAATTGCGGCTTCTTCGCTCCGGGGACCTTTCGTCCGATCTCGACACTGGTCAACGCACGATCGGAGGTGATGAGCGCCCGCATCAAATCGCCGACCCGCTCATCGGCGGTCAGATAATAATAGATGCGGCGGTAGCTGGCATTGCTCACGCGCGGTTGCTTTGAGCTGTCGCTCCAATGTTGAACGCCGTGGCGCGTGCCGAGCCCGGCGAAACGTCCGCTGTGATAAACGTCGACCTCGCTGGTGTGGCGCGTCATCGCTTCGGCAAGGCGCCAGGTTTGGGCGTCACCGGTTCGGAGCGCCTGATACCATAGCCACAGGTCGGGCGAGAGCTCGCTATTGTCCCAGGCGAAACCGCCAATGTCGTAGCGCCAGCGATGGCGGTCGCTGTCATAGGTGTGCATCACATCGCCATGGTTCCAGAAACCGTACCAGGAACGGCGATCGACCTCACCGGCATAGAAATCGACCAGGTTGGAGAGCTGGTTTTCGACCACGGTCCGGTTGGGCGTCGAGCGGTCGGGAAGGCCGTAATCGGCGAAAACGCCCGAAGCATGGAGGTGTGCGGGTGCGGCCATCAATTGCGGCGGCTGCGCCTGAGCGGCGGCCATCGCCGTCAGTGTGTCGTGGTCGGGCGTGGCGGGCAGCGCCCACAGCATCAATTCGCTGGTGCGTGCGATGCCCGAGGCGTCGTCCCAGCCGGGTTCATAATCCTCATAGGTGACCGAAAGCCCCTCATTTTGCGCGTCATACCCCTCCATTCCCATCGGGCCGTGATAGGGGCGCAGATCCATGGCGGGCGCCGCGGGCGACCAGAGCCAGGCGGTCAGCTGCGCGGTGTCGCCCGTGGCGCGGTCGATGTGCAGCGCGGTCGGATGGCGCTCCCAGAAATAGCGCACGCCGATCGCGGCGCCTCCGGCTGGTCCGCCGACATAGGCAAGGCCCGGAGCGCGGCGCCCCTCCGCCGCGTCGATCCAACCCTGATCGGGTCCAGTGCGCTTGGTGAGCGCCCAGCCATTGGCGGTCGGCTGCTCCAGGCGAAAGTCGCCCCAGGCGGGAATGCGGTCCAGCGTCGAGCGGACGGCTTGCGTCATCTGGTCGAGCGGGGGTGCTGCGTGGCCGGCAATCTGGGCGTCGCGAAATGCCTTGCCGGGGTCGCGACGCAGGCCGGTCAGCGGGCGGACACCTTCGGCGAACATCTGGCCATCGGTTGCAATGCGGACGTGACGATCATGAAGCGCACCCCGCATCGGCACCGCCGCGCTTATGCCGAGCGAGGAAAGGAAGTCGCGGCTCGCGCTGCCATCGAACACGACCGAGTGCACGATGCGCAAGCCGGTCGACCCGGCATAGGCATAGAGGCGGACGGCGAAGGGCATCCAGGCGCGCTCGCCCGACATATGGTGACCATCGATCCGCACCACCGCACGGACCGGCCCGCGCTGCTCGACTGTCACCGTCTCGATCCTGCCGGTGAAAACCGTGTCGGCGCCGTGGATCGGTTCGTTGCGCGACGACCCGACCAGTGAGACGGGACCGAGCACCGTCCGGCCGCCCTGCGTCGCCGAGCGGATCAGGGCATCGCCGCCCTTGGCGATCTCCCAGGCGAGGTCGCCGATGCGGATCGTGATCGTGGCGTTGCTCTCCGTGACCACAACCGGCTGGGCTGGAGGCAGAGGCCGGCCGCGCGTGACGGTCAGCGCGTCCGGCGACAGGTCAGCCGGAATCGCATGCGCGGTCCATTTGACCGAACCGTCGGGCCAGGTCGCGGTGGTCCAGCCCTGCGATGGCACCGGCTTCCCCGCGCCATCCAAAATAGTCAGCGGCGTGTCGCGCTTGACGGTCCCGCGCGGCCAGGCGACGCCAAAGGTTTGGCCGCTATGCGTTGCGGGCGTCTGCCCGTCGATCCAGCGCACTGGCGCGGGGACGAAACCAGCGATCGCGGCGTTCAGTCTGATCGGAAGCACGATTGTCACTCCCGCCAACAGACCGGCCTTCAGCGCTTCGCGACGGCTCAGCTTCATCTCTTTCTCTCCATCAACAGCTGGGACTGGCGGACGGCGGATAGACGGCGGGCTCCGAGCGATCCGCACCTCGGATCGGCCGTGCGAAGAGTGGCCGGTGTCGCGGGCCGTGTCGATCACTTGGCCTAGCATATCCCGAAATATAGATACAATGTCTACATATTGGGAAAAAAGTGTCGCAAATTGTCTCGGCTGGTTGCGGCCTGTAGGACGTGGTTGCATAATGCGGAACAAGTCCGTGAGGGAGAAAAGAGATGCGGGTGCCCGTCGTGCTGATCGGGACATTGGCCCTGTGCGTTGCTGGAAGCGTGCCGGCAGCGGTGCCTGCTCCGATGCGCATTTTCATCGCGAGCGATTCGACCGCACAGGATTACAAACCCGACAAATATCCGCAGTCGGGATGGGGCACGATGCTGCGTTGTGCCGTGGGTCCGGGAGTGACGATCGAGAATCGCGCGATTGGTGGACGCAGCACCAACAGCTTCATCCGCGAAGGCCGGCTCGACAAGATTGCCGCCGACCTGAGAAAGGGCGACACCCTGCTGATCCAGTTCGGCCACAACGACGCGAGCATCGACAAGCCGGAACGGTACACGACGATCGAGCAATATATCGCCAACCTCCACCGCTTTCTCGACGTGGCGAAGAAGGCGGGGGCGAGGGCGGTCATCCTGACTCCCGTCGCGCGCCGCGACTTCAAGGACGGCGTCGAGCAGCCGAGTTTCCCCGCTTATGCCGATGCCGCGCGCCAGGTGGCGAAGGAAACGCGCACGCCACTGATCGACCTGGGCAAGAGTTCGCAGGCGATGGTCCAGGCGCTGGGTCAGGACGCCGCCAAGGCTTATTACATGCATTATGACGGTGCGGCGGGGGCGCCCGGCTATCCCAACGGCGTGTCCGACGACACGCATTTCAACGAGGTCGGTGCGCGCCATATCGCCGACCTTGTCGCGATGGACCTCAAGGCGTTGCGCCTGCCGATTTCGAAGCGGGTGACGCCCCATGTTCCCGCGCTGACCCGCAATATTCCGGCGGGCGGGCCTTCATGCGTCTGATCCCGATCGCTGCGATGATCGCCGCCGCGACAATCCAGCCTGCCGCCGCCCAGGTCCGCCGCTTCGCCCTGAGCACAGTGCCGACAACCGCCGATACCGTCGCGGTCGCTCCAGGTCGCGCCTATGCGGACGGATACGGCTACGAACCGGGCAGCAACGCGCTGTTCTCAGTCGCGGCGGCACCAGGCAATTACCGCGTGACGGTGACGATCGGTCTGCGGAACCTGGCGACCGAGACCACAATCAAAGCTGAGTCGCGCCGCCTGATGGTCGATGCGCTGAAGATTCCAGCCGGACGGCCCGTTACCGTCAGCTTCATCGTCAACGTGCGCGATGCCAAATTGGTGCCGCCGCCTGCGAACGCGCCGGGCGGATCGCAGGTGCTGCTGAAGCCGCGCGAAAAGGACTCGTTCACCTGGGACGACAAGCTGACGCTGGAGATTCTCGGCGAGCATCCCGGCGTCACCGCGATCGCGATCGAGCCGGTGACATTGCCCATGGTGTTCCTGCTCGGCGATTCCACCGTCACCGACCAGCCGGCCGAGCCGGCCGCGAGTTGGGGGCAGATGTTTCCCGCCTTTTTCGCCCCCCACATCGCCATCGCCAACCATGCCGAGAGTGGCGAGACGATGAAGTCGTTCATGACCGAGTTGCGCTTCGCCAAGGTGCTCGAGCTGGCCAGGCCCGGCGATTGGGCATTGATCCAGTTCGGCCACAACGACCAGAAGGCGAACTGGCCGCAGACCTATGCCGCGGCCGAGACGACCTATCGCGATTATCTGCGCACCTGGATCGCCGAGTTCCGCCGGCGCGGCGTCACGCCCGTGCTGGTCACCTCTCCCGAGCGGCGTTTCTGGACGGGCACGAGAATCCGCCCGACCCTGAGCGACTATGCCGCGGCGGTGAAGGCGGTCGGCACCGAGCTCAACGTGCCGGTGATCGACCTCAATGCCATGAGCACGGCCTTTTATGAGGCGCTGGGGCCGGATCGGGCACCCCTTGCCTTCAACGACAATGGCAAGGACGCAACGCATCATGACAATTACGGCGCCTGGGTGCTGGCGCGCTGCGTGGCGATGGGGCTGGCGGATGCGAAGCTACTGCTGGCACGCCGTTTGAAATCGGACCTGCAGCCATTCGATCCCGCCCGCCCGCCCGATCCGTCGAGCTTTCGGCTGGCACCCAGCATCGCGCACGACGCGCGCCGTCCGGAGGGCAATTGATGCCGACGCGCCGCTCGCTGATCGCCGGCTCCATCGCCGCATCTTTTGCCCTTCCCGCGACCCTGAGCGCGGGGCCAGACGCGGCGGGTGAGGGCGTCACGGTCGATCGCTTCCCGATCTGGCCCAAGGCGCCGCCTGGCGCACCGACGCCGGCGGTGGTCGAACAATGGGTCAAAAGATCGCCCAATGGCGGCGTCGACGACATCGCATGGCCGCATGTCGCGTCGCCGATGCTGACAATGGTCAAGCCGGCCAGACCGACCGGCGCGGCTGTGCTGATTTGTCCGGGCGGCGGCTATGCCCGCGTCGCGGTGGGCCGTACGGGCGGCGCCATCGCGCGCGACTTCGCCGCACGTGGCATCACGGCGTTCGAGCTGCTGTACCGGCTGCCGCACGACAATTGGGCAGCGGGCCCCGACACGCCGCTCCAGGATGCGCAACGCGCCATGCGGGTGATCCGCGCCGGTGCCGGCACGCGCTGGACCGTCGATCCGGCCCGCGTCGCGGTGGCCGGTTTTTCGGCCGGCGGGCATCTCGCGGCGCGGCTGGCGAGCCGGTCGGCGCTGTCGACCTATCAGCCGCAGGACGCCACCGATCGCCTGTCCGCGGCGCCCGCCGTGGCAGGGCTGTTCTTCCCGGTCATCACGATGCTCGACGACGGCGTCCATGCCCAGTCCCGCCGCGAGCTGCTAGGCGCGCACGCTGCGGATCCGCAATGGCAGCAGCGATATTCTGCCCAACGCGACCTGCCGTCGTCGATGCCGCCCAGCTTCGTCGCCTGCAATGGCGATGACCCGGTGGTGCCGTTCCGCAATGCGATGCTGATGTTCGAGGCGTTGAAGGCCGCGAACGTCGCGGCCGAACTGATGGTCTTCGAAAAGGGCGGTCACGGCCCGCCTGCCAACCACAAAGACGGCACGCCGGTGCCGTGGCTGGACCTGTTCCTGGCGTGGAGCCGTGACCACGGCTGGCCCGGCTGACGATCGTAGAACGGAAGACTCCAAAGACCGCGGGCCACGGCGCGGACTGAAAATCTTATCCAGCGATGAGAATGAGCCGCACCATTTTGATGGCCTTGCCGGTCTATGACGGTTCGCCGCGATGTTGAATCGAGGCCGAGTCGGACCTGCTCGCAGGAAGGCGCTTGTTGGAAATGTCATGCGGGGCGCTGACATTTCCGACAGCCTGGGTCCCAACCCGCCGCGGCGGTGGAAACAGCATAGAGCATCGTCGTCTCGCGTTGAATCGATGCGCCAGCCCTGAAACGGCGCATATGGTTCAGGTTTGACGCATGCTGCTCCAGCATGGACCTAAAGCGGGCGAGGCGGCGCAGCCGTCATTGTGCCGCCGTCTCGCCTGGTTTCAAGGCGCCGGGAAAATAGCTGAGATGTGGCGGCTGGTTATAGGCGGTGTTCTGCCACGCCACGCCGGCCCGATACACCGGATCCTGCATCAGCGTGACCAATCGGTGCGTCGTCGGATAGGGCGTGGTGTAGATGTGGAGCTCGCGATTATCGGCTGAGCGCCACACCACCTCCTCGCGCCAATCGCCGAGAATGTCGGCCTGAAGGGCAGGGGTCGCCTTGGTGCCGTTATTCGAGGCGACGTCATCAGGATGCAGCAGGGTGATGGCGGTGCCGCTATTCCAGTCCCATTTGCTGATCGTCGTGCCGTCGAGCAGTTCCTGCAGAAAATCGCCGTCCCAGTAGATCGCGAAGTTGGTCTGTCGCGGCGCCGGGCCGATCGCATTGCCATGGACGTCGAACAGATCGCGGCTGTTCGACCCCCAGAATTCATCGCCGACATGCCGCGGATCGATATCCGCAGCCACGCCGCGCCCGGTGTCCGTCTCGGCCGGCTTGGTCCACAGGACTTCGCCCGTGCGCGCTTCGAGCAGGCCTGAGCCGAGCCCGCCATTCGCCTTCACCTCTTCGAACACGCCCCATTTCTCGAGCCCCGGACGCAAAGGGTCGAGGTCGCCGACATGCATCGTGTCGCCGTGATAGAGCGGGTCGGTCCACAATCCCTTGCCATCGTCGTCGATCGCCATCGATCCGTAGATCACCTCGTCACGGCCGTCGCCATCGACATCGGCGATGCTGAGCTGATGATTGCCGCGATTGCCGTAGTCGCCATTGCCGGGCGCCGCTGAATCGAACAACCAGCGCCTGGTCAGTTTGCCGCCGCGATAGTCCCAGGCGGCGATCACCGTGCGGGCATAATAGCCGCGGCCGAAGATCATGCTGGGATGCCGCCCGTCGAGATAGGCGGTGCCGGCCAGGAAGCGGTCGGCGCGGTTGGCATAGCCATCCCCCCAGGTGTCGCGGAGTTGCTCGAAGGTGGGATTGCCGTCGGGATAGCGGGGAGGGTCGTAAGGCGCGGTGGCCAGCGCCCGGCCGGTCCGGCCGTCGAACACGGTCAGATATTCGGGGCCCTTCAGGATGCGGCCCTTGAGCGGCGCCACCCTGGTACCGTCGGCCAACAGCCTGGCGCCGGTGCGGTCGGGTTGGGGCACCTCACCGTCATGGCTTCGCCAGTCTGCCTGGGCATCGCCGATGACCTTGCCGGCGCCATCGACCGTGCCATCAGCCGTTTTCATCGCTACTTCAGCGCGGCCGTCGCCGTCGAAATCGAATATCTGGAACTGGGTGTAATGCGCGCCTGCGCGAATGTTCCTGCCCAGATCGATCCGCCAGAGCCGCTTGCCGTCCAACCTGTAGGCGTCCACGAAAACGTCGCCGGTATAGCCCGCCTGGCTGTTGTCGTGGCTGTTGCTGGGATCCCATTTCAGGATCAGTTCGTACCGGCCATCGCCGTCGAGATCGCCGACCGACACGTCGTTGGCGGTATAGGTGTAGCTCTCTCCATCGGGCGCTTTGCCGTCGGCAGGCGGCGCCAGCGGGATCGACAGATAGCCCTTGGGCATCATGATCGCCGCGGTGTTCGCTTTCCTTGTCGCTGAAGCGCCGGCGCCGCGCACTGTATAAAGCGCGGTAGCGGACCCGGAGGGGTCGACGAACGAGGTCGTCCTGGCGATCGGCTGGCGGTTGATACGGCGTCCGTCGCGATAGACGTCGAAGCGGGCATTGGGTGCATCGCTGTCCAGAAGACGCCAGCTGACCAGCCAACCTCCGTTTCTGGCCGGCAACGCGATCAGCCCGCGATCGAGCCGCTCGGCCTCACGCGGTGGCGCAGCGCTGAGGGCGTTTGCCACTGCCAACAGGCCGCCCAGAGCAGACGTCGCTATCAGCAATCTCCTGAACCCCTGCATGACATCCTCTCTCCATGAGCGTGGCAATTATCCTACTTAATAGGATTGCATTCCACGATTTGACAACATAGAGTGGAACGACTGTCCACAATGTGGGACTTCGGCGAAAGCTGGTGGCGACGGTAAAGACCGCGTCGGGGGGAGAGGGATGGCGATGAAGGTGCAATTCTTCCGGCAGAAATTCCCGTCACGTGGCCGTTCGGCTGCGCGCCGCTGCGCATCTTTCGGAGCCAGATAATCAAGAAATACGCTGACTCGCACCAGCCAGGGGGCATCGGGACAATGCGAAGCGCGAATACAGGAGAGAGATCGATGACTGCAGATCGCCGGCGGATGGGGTATTGTCTAACCACTGTTTCCGTTCTCGCCTTGACGCTGGGTTGCGCTGCCACCGCGCCCGCGCTGGCCCAGACCGCCGAGGCACCGCAAACCGAAGACAAGGCTGGCACGTCGTCAGACAGCGCCAAGGCCGAGGACATCATCGTCATCGGCACGCGTGCGTCGCTGCGCTCGGCGATCGCGCGCAAGCGCAATGCGGGAACGATCGTCGATTCCATCGTCGCCGACGACATTGCGAGCTTCCCCGACAAGAATGTCGGCGACTCCGTCGCGCGCGTGACCGGCGTACAGCTCAGCCGCGACTTCGGAGAGGGGGTGCAGGTGTCGATCCGCGGGGTCGAGCCGGATCTCAATCGCGTCGAGGTCAACGGGATGAGCCAGGTGTCAGCGCTGGGCACGCGCGGGGGCGACTTTCGCGAGCTCGCCACCGAGCTCGTCAAATCGATCGATGTCTACAAGGGCTATTCGGCAGACCTGACCGAGGGCGGCATCGGCGGGACGATCTCGATCGAGACCCGCAAGCCGCTGGATTTGACCAAGCCGCTCGGCACTATCGTGTTTTCCGAACAGCATCTCGACACCAGCCAGGATTGGCGGCCGCGCGGGACCTTCGTGATCGGAACCCCCCATCTGTTCACCGATAAGCTCGGCGTGCTGATCAACGTTACCTATGACGACGTCACGACGCGCCAGGATTATGCCAGCAATACCAACTACAAACGGCTCGCCGATTTCGACCATTCGGACCAGAAGACCGTCGCTGACGCGAACTATGCCAACTACAATACTTATGCGAGCTGCGCGACCGTCGGTTCCACGCCGACTGCGACGTTCGCGACGCGCCGCACGGCATGCGAGACGCAGTTCTTCGATTGGGTGGCAACGGTCCCGCGCTATCGCAATCTTGTGCGCCGCGACAAGCGCCTGTCGGGCGACTTCACCGTCCAATATGAGGTCGCGCACAATCTTCGCTGGTATGCCGAGGCGCAGATAAACAACCGCGATCAGCGGTTGATGGACACCAACTATTCACTCGACATCGGCCGCTATCAGCGTTTCCAGCTCGACCCTTCATTGGGCACAAGCTCGACACCGCAGGTCAAAACCGGCACCTCGACGGTCGATAGCAACCACGTGGTCACCAGCTATACGACCGCCTTGAACTCGGTGAACATCGGCACCGCCGCTGCGCCCAATTACAGCGGATCGAGCAACATTCTGGGCGTCCAGCGCCGCGACTTTCAATACAATCAAATGTCGAAATACTTCACCACCGGTTTCGACTGGGAGGTCGGCCGGCTCAAGGTCAAGGGGATGGGTTCCTATGCCAAAGCCGACACGACCGGCGACACGAACCTCATATCGCTGAGCACGGGCATCGCGGGTGCGTCGATGGATACGCGCAACGCTCTGGGTATTCCGGTGCTGGCCTATCCGAGCAGCGTCGATCCAGCCGATCCCAACATCTATGTCGACTATAACCGCGCCGGAAACTTGGGCCAGGCAGGCCCGAACGTGCAATATCGTCCCGGCCAGTCGAACAACACCGAGAAGCAGTTGAAGCTCGACATGGATTGGCAGGTCGATTTCGGCCCGCTGCAGATGCTCGAATTTGGCGCCCAGCTCCGCGGACAGGATTATATTTCCTATACCGGCGGCGGTTCGCGCCTGATTTCCGCGCCGGGGGTCACGCCGCTCGTCTACCAGTCCAGCGCCAACGTCTCGTTTACGACCAACGTCGTCGATGCAGCCACGGTGCCGCAGCGCGTGAACGGCTCCACTTATTACCTCACGCGCACGGAATATGCCGGCCTCATCAGTGCGCTCGGCACCGTGAGCGGTGGCGCACCGTTGTTCACCGGCCTGCAGGGCGCCCMGGACAAGATTCCGGGTCGGATCTCGTACGCCAATTTCAACTCGGACGTCCTCAGCAAATATTATGACCTGTCCGGCTTTGACCAGGATCTCGTGCTGAACGCCAACGGCCTGCCGCAAATCCCGGCATACAAGATCAGTGAGACGGTCGCCGCCGGCTATCTGAAGGCCGATTTCGACACTCGCCTGTTCGGTATGCGACTGACCGGCAACGCCGGCGTGCGCTATGCCTTCACCAGAGACAGCGGCATGGGCACCAACATCAGCCGCGTGACTCGCTTCAACTCGACTGGGGGCACCGAGACGGTGGTGCTGGCCGCGCAACAGGCGACGCTGAAGAACAGCTATTCCGATGTGCTGCCGGCGTTCAACGCCGCGCTGGAGTTCACTCCAAATCTGGTGCTGCGCGCCAATTGGGCAAAGAACCTGGCGCGTCCGAAACCGACCGACCTCGTGCCGAACATCAATTGCCTCGACGATGCCACCGTCGCCTCCGCCGACGATACCTGCACGGCCGGCAATCCCGATCTGAAACCCTATCGTGCCGACCAGTGGGAGCTCAACCTCGCCTGGTATCCGAACAAGGATACGCTGATCAGCCTGGGCTACTACAAGAAATATGAATCGAGCTTTGTAGTTCCCAATGTGACGCGGAGCGGGGTGGACCTGTTCCACGACGGCATCACCTATACCGTCCGTCAGCCGATCAACGGGTTCGGTGCCCTGCTCGATGGCGTCGAGGCGAGCGCGCAAACGGTCTTCAGCTTCCTGCCCAAACCCTTTGACGGCTTTGGCGTGTCGGGAAACCTGACCTATGCCCGGGCGATCCGCACCAACCTGACCAATTCGGCGACCGGCGCTCCGCTCAACGAATATCCCGGCCTCTCGACCTGGACCTGGAATGCGAGCGTCTTCTACGACAAGGGCTGGCTGAACGTCCGGATGAACTACAATTACCGCTCGGATTGGCTGGTGACCATCGCCGACGCGAACAACGGCAACCTGCCAATCTATCGCCAGGCCGAAGGCTATCTGGACKGTAAGGTCACCGTCCGCTTCCCCAAATGGCACTTCAGCCTGTTCGCGGAGATGCAGAACATCAACAAGGAATATTCCAGGTCCTACGTTAAGGGCATCGGCACTTCGGAAGTCTATTATCCGGGCCAGCGTTTCTTCGCCGGCGTCCAGGTCAAGTTCTGACGCGAGGCGGTCACGATTCCCCCCTCGGCCGGCAGCTCAACGGGCTGCCGGCCGCTTTCTGCCGTTGGGGACGAGGCGCATGGTTGCGCAGGACGGCGCGGGCATCGATCGGGATGGGCGCGCTGGTCGGTCTCCTTCTGGCCACCGTCGCCCCGGCACAGACCGCGCGCCCGACCGAGAACCTGGCCGCGCCGGTGAAGACCTTCGGTCGCGTATCCTATGATGCGCGGTCGCTGATGATCGACGGCGAACGCAAGGTCATCTGGTCGAGCGAGTTCCACCCGTTCCGCCTGCCCAGTCCGGACCTGTGGCGCGACATCCTGCAAAAGATGAAGGCGAGCGGGTTCAACACCGTCGCTCTGTATTTCGACTGGGGCTACCACACGTCGAAACAGGGCGAATATGATTTCACCGGCATCCGCGACATCGATCGCGTGCTGACCATGGCGGAAGAGGAGGGCCTCTACGTCATCGCTCGCCCGGGGCCCTATGTGAATGCCGAACTGTCGCGCGGCGGCTTTCCCGGCTGGCTGGTCAATCAGAAGGCGCGCGCGCGTACCGACGACCCTGCCTATCTGGCGGCAGTCGATGAGTGGATGAGCAGGATCGACGCGATCGTCGCGCGGCATCAGATCAATGGCGATGGCAAGGGACATCGCGGTACGATCATCCTCTATCAAATCGAGAATGAGCTGCCGCTGACCACCTCGGCACAACGGCGCTACATGGACCATCTCTATGCCAAGGTGCGCGCCGACGGCGTCACCATCCCGGTGTTTCATAACGACCAGGGGCGCAACGGCTATTGGGTGCCCGAGAGCTCGCCTGTCGACAATGTCGTGAAGGGGCCGAACGATCTGTACGCGTTCGACGGCTATCCCGGCGGCACCTGCACCGTGACCGGAAAAGTCACGCGCGGATCGGCCGCGCCCGACTGGGGCTTTTACGGTCCCGGCGGCGCGAGGGGAGGGGCCTCGGCCTCGCCCGACACGCCCGCATTCCTTGCCGAATTCGGCGGCGGCTGGTTCGACTATTGGGGGTCGAACGGCGGGTATGAGTGCAACGCGATCCAGCGTGGCAAGCGGTTCCAGCGCGTCTTCTATGGCACCAACCTGGCGAACGGCATCGACATCCAGAGCTTCTATATGGGCTATGGTGGTACGAGCTGGGGCTGGCTGCCGGCACCGGTGGTGTTTTCCAGCTATGATTACGGAGCGGCGATTTCCGAAGCGCGGGAGGTGCGCGAGAAGGCCGAGGAACTGAAACAGCTGGGCGGCCTGATTGCCAGTGTCCCCGATCTCGCCGGCATGGTTCCGGCGGGGCCTGCGATCGCATCCTCGCCCAATATCCAGGTCTATCACGACAAGAGCCCCGAGAGCGGCGCGCGCTTCCTGATGGTCACGCACCGGCCCTCGAACGGACAGAGTGACGACCGCTTCACGATCACCGCCGATCTGCCCGATGGGCGCTACACCTTCCCGCAGGCCGAGCCGATGCGGCTGCACGGCTTCGACGCAAAATGGTTGGTCGCGGGAGTCGATCTGGGCGCACACCGCCTGGTCTATTCGACGTCCGAGCTGCAGTCGTGGCTGAACGTCGACGGCGATGGTCTGATCCTGCTCTATGGCCGGCAGGGCGAGGGCGGGGAGACCGTCATGCGCTACGCCTCCGCGCCCAAAGTCGAGGTGTTGGAGGGACAGGCAACCAGTGTGTTCGACGCGGCGAAGGGTGATCTTCGGCTGAACTACGCGCACGATGGTCGAGTGGTGGTCCGCGTGACCGGCGGGGGGCGTCCGCCGCTCACGCTGCTGCTGACCGACGAAGCGGAAGGTGTTCGGTACTGGCGCCGCGACACTGCCGCGGGTCCGGTCCTTGTGCGCGGCCCCGCGCTCGTTCGACGGGCCGATGCAAGCCGCGGCACGCTGATGCTGACCGGCGATACCAGGGCTGAGACGCCGCTCGAGCTTTGGGCGCCGGTTGCAATCAAACAGGTGCGCTGGAACGGCGCGGCGGTCGCGCTGAAATCCGGCGCAATCGGCAACCGCCTCGCGACGCGACCGCTGGCCGGACCCGGCGATTTCGCGCTTCCCGCGCTGACCGCCTGGCGGATGGCGGCAGGGTCGCCCGAAACCAATCCCGCCTTCGACGACAGCAAGTGGCAAGCTATCGACAATCGCGAGACGGCGACGATCACCGCCAAGCCCGATGGTCAGCCGAACCTGGCCATGGATCCATACGGCTTTCACGAGGGTGACGTGTGGTATCGCGGCCGTTTCAGCGGATCGCCTGAAGCGCAGCAGATCGCGCTGTTCTACGGCGCGGGCGGCGCGGGAATGTTGCAATTGTTCCTCGACGGCAAGCTGGTCGGCCAGGACGAATTGCCAGGCGGCCTGCCACGGCCGATCACCACCGGACTGGCGCGCTTTGCGTTGCCCGAGGCAGCGCGCGCGCCCGGCGACCATGTGCTTTCGGTCATGGTGCGCAACAACGGCCACAATTGGGACCTCGGCGCGGACGACTTTCACAAAGAGGCGCGCGGGCTCGTCTCGGCCTCGATCGAGGCATCAGCCGGGCGCAGCTTCGCGGTGCCGCTCGCCTGGAAGATCCAGGGCAAGGCGGGCGGCGAGACGCTGCCCGATCCGGCGCGCGGCCCCGCCAACAATGGCGGCCAATATGGCGAGCGGATGGGCTGGCACCTTCCCGGGTTCGACGACACGACATGGGCAGCCGCGACGGTTCCAGCATCGGCGCCGACGGCCGGCACCGCCTGGTATCGCACGCGCTTCGATCTCGCAGTACCGAAGGGACAGGATGCAACGATTGCGCTGGCGTTCGGCGATCCCGCCACGCCGCGATCGCCGGGGCGGTACCGCGTGCTGATCTTCGTCAACGGCTGGAACATGGGCCAGTTCATCGCCCATGTCGGGCCACAGCGCGTGTTCCCGATTCCCGAGGGCATTCTGAATCACCACGGGGCCAACACGGTCGCGCTGGCGGTGACCTCGGACGGTGCGCCGGGCGATGCACTGGAGGCGGTCAAGCTGGTGACGTTGCGCAATGTCGCCGGCGGGGTGCCGGTGCGGCTGGTGGCCGCTCCTGCGCGCCCCGCCGAGCTGAATCCGGTCGCCGCGCAATGATCGGCGTCATCGTCATCGGGCGCCACTAGGTCGTAGACTCATAAAGGCGGCCTACCTACTTTCGCCCAATTGCGGACATCGGGAATTGCTGCCAGCCTCCCTCGATGATCAAGCCCATTACGCTCGGCTTATGCCTTATCGTGGCGTCCATCGCTTCGCCCGCTGCCGGTCGAGATCCGGATGGCACCAAAAGATTGCTCTCGGTTCGTGGTTACTTAAACGCGCATTGGGAATATCCGAACTTCGTTCCGGACGAAGGTTCAGGTCTGAAAGTCATGGACTTCCAGATAAGAGAAGGAAAATGGCAGAAAATCTACGCTGCACCTTTGTATCAGGCCATGAGGTTCCGTCCTGATGAGACGATTTGCTTTCGCGTTATTGGACAGGGATTTCTCGCCCCCCGGCAGCCATCGTCAATGCAGCCGTGGGAGGGAAGCCAGTTTATCTTTGTGAAAATCAAGAAACTGGAACGCCTTACGTCTGACGAGAAATGCGCCTCTCGCCCGTAGACGAACGTCCGCTAGCCACCGAGGCTGTGTGAAAACGCCATTTTGAGCAGCGGCGCATTGAGCTGCGGCACGAGCATTCTTACCGCTGCATCTCGGCGATCAGACCGGTTGCTCCCATCAGGGCGATTGCGCGTTTGATGTTATAGGCGAGGACGTGGAGGCTCATCTCGGTAGGGACGTTTCGCAGCGTGCGCGTCTTGAAGTGACTTCGGCCCATCCAGTCCTTGATGGTCCCGAAGACGTGCTCCACGGTTTGTCGTCGGA
>NZ_JBFUHA010000007.1:0-300438 GCF_056402635.1 Sphingomonas sp. P3_C5 | reverse complement strand
GCCGAAGAGGTGAACGGCAAGGCCTACGCAACCCTCGCTGAAGCTCGCCGCGACATCGGCCAGTTCATCGATACCGTCTACAACACACAGCGCCTGCACTCAGCGCTCGGATACAAGCCGCCGGTCGAGTTCGAAGCTGAACTCGGCCTCTCCACCAACCATCAAATCTATGGCAATATCGCTGTGTCACTCAATTAGCTGTGTCTCAACACAGGGGTGCACTCCAATAGTGTCCCCGTAATTTGGTGTCCCCGTAATTTGACATGCCCGACCAGGCGCACTCGACGGTTGTCAATTGGAACCGAAGCGGCGAATTTCTCCATCTATTTTGTGGACTTACTTCATTTTTCGGGCCATTGTGTCCGCCTGCATCCGGGGGAGAAAGACGTCGCTTCAGCACGCCACTTCGGCGCTGGTCAGCATTTCGCTGCCAGTTGGTGGGGCTGTATACCCCCAGGAATCCGCTCCGCCGGCCGGGGCGGATCGGGCCAGTTCATTTACGACAGCCCAATTTTTCGCTTATGCCGATGCCGCACGCGATGCAGGCGATTTCGCGACGGCCGAAGCTGCGTACCGCGCCCTGGCGAGCAATCCGAATCCGCAGCTTCGGGCCGAGGCGCACTTTCGGCTGGGGATGATGCTCGCCGATCAGCGGCACGAATATCGCGCCGCGGCGATCGAGTTCCGTCATATCCTCGACGAACAGCCGAAATCGGCTCGGGTGCGGCTCGAACTTGCGCGCGTGCTGGCGCTGATTGGGAATGTGGGCGCCGCCGAGCGCGAATTTCGTGCCGCTGAGGCCGCCGGCCTTCCGCCGGAGGTGCAACAGATGGTGCGGTTCTATGCGAACGCGCTTGAAACCCGGAAGGTGCTGGGCGGCAGCTTCGAAGTGGCAATCGTGCCCGACAGCAATGTGAACCGTGCAACCCGATCGGACACGCTTGGCACTGTGCTCGGGGATTTCACGCTGGGAGACGACACGCGCGAGCGGTCGGGCGTCGGCCTGGCGCTCAGGGGCCAGGGATATGTACGCCGGAAACTGACGCAACACGCCAATCTGCTGATGCGGGTTTCAGGGAGTGCGGATCTGTACCGTGCATCGCAGTTCGACGATTTCGTGCTGGCCGTGCAGGCCGGCCCCGAACTGGTTTCGGGTACTGACCGGATTATCGTATCGGCTGGCCCGGCATGGCGATGGTACGGAACCAGGCCGTACAGCGTGACCATCGGCGGGACGACCCAGTGGCAGCATCCGCTCGGCAAGCGCATGATGCTGCGCCTCGATGCCGGAGCGGGGCGTATGACCAACCGTCGCAACGCATTGGAAGATAGCAGCACCTATTCGCTTGGAGCGGAGCTCGACCGGGCCTTCACCGCGCGTTCCGGTGGCGGGCTGCAAGTCTCAGCCGGGCGGCAGGTCGCTCGCGATCCTGGTTATGGCAACGTCACCGGTGCGGTGAGCGGCTACGCCTTTCGGGAGTTCGGCCGGACGACTGCGGTATTGGGATTGGCGTATAGGCGGCTTGAAGCCGATGCGCGCCTGGCGCTTTATCCGAAGCGGCGGACCGACCAGCAATTCTCCCTTACCGGGAGCGCCACCTGGCGCGCCTTGCAAATCAGGGGATTCGCTCCTTTCACGCGCCTTCGCCTGGAGCGCAATCGTTCCACCATAAGCCTTTATGAGTACAAGAGAGTCGCGGCCGAATTCGGCATCACATCAGCATTTTGATCGAAAAGGGGTCAGGTTATGAAAGCTCTGCGAAAAGCGTTCCTTCTGGGTACGGCATTGCCCGTGTTCGCCGCACTTTCGGCGTGCAGCGGCGGTAGCGGCGGGGGCGGACTAAGCAGCACGCCGACACCTACCCCGGCTTCCTATACCAAGATCGTCGACATGACCGGCGACCGCACGTTCCAGACCGGCGGCGTCCAGTATAATACCGGCCCGACTGGTTTCTCGAACGCGTCAACCCAGACGTTCGGCAGCGGCGTCACCGTCGCCTACACCGTCGCCAACGACAGCTACAGGCTGACAGCGCCGGACGGCAGCACCGTGACGTTCGACCCCTCCAATGCCCAAACCCCACCGCCGGGCAGCAATGCGCAGGTCTGGGTCAAGATTACGGGCACGACCCGCGACCAATTCTTCCTGAGCGTGCCTAGCGTATCCGGCGTACCGCTCAGTTACACGCTGACCGGATCCTGGGGGCGTTTCGATACGACGAACGGTACTGGGCTTGTTCGACTGGCGGTAGGCGGCGCGCCGACCATCGCGAGCGATATGCCGAAGACTGGAACCGCCACATATTCCACTGCGATCGGCGGCTCGGCCGTCGTACCAGGGACGGCCGCCCCCTATACGCTCACCGGCAGCAGCACCGCCACCTTCTCCGCCAATTTCGGCACCGGAGCGATCACCACCGCGATGACGCTTGGCGGGACTCAGACCGGCCCGGCGGTGACCAACTTCGGCACCTTCAACGGCACGGGCACCCTTACCTCTGCCGGCCCGGGCTTTACCGGCACGGTGAGCGGGACCGGCGCCAACGGCGTATTTTCGGGGGCTTTTTTCGGCCCCCAGGCGCTGGAGATGGGGTATCAGTGGTCGATCAACGGCAGCGCCCTTAGCGCAGCCGGCACGGTGACCGGTCGGAAGAACTGAAAAACAAGGGATGAGCTGCGGCCTGGCGGCAGCTCATCCCCGCCGGCGGAAGGGACGATCCTCTGGAATTTCGGCCCTCTGCATGGCTGCGCGGAGATACAATGATGTGCCACTGCTAAGTATTTCAGCGGCATTACAGCAGTTTGGAATGGCCTCCGGCCCGTTCCAATGCCCGCCTGTCAAAGCCGTTCGGCCGGAATTCGAACACGAGGTCAGCTGACGGTCACCAAAAGCGGTGCCCGCAACAAACTGTGTGTTTGCCGGATTGGCGAGGCCAGCTAAGGCCGCCTCATGCTCAAAAACCTTCGCAGCTGGCTGACCGGCAGGCACGTCGCCACTGTCCATACGCGTCTGGCGGCGGTGGTCGGCGCGGTTGCGCTCGGGCTGGTGGCGATCGTCTTTGCGCGCGTGGGTGAGGTTGCGCAGGATCTCTTCCTGCATCTGGCGGCGATCTCGCCCTATGCGCCCTTCATCGTCACGCCGCTGGTGTTCGCGGCGGTCATCCATGCGACTCACCGCTTTTTTCCCGCGGCGCGTGGCTCGGGCATCCCGCAGGTGATGGCGGCCGGCCACAATCCCGAGCGGCATGCACATGGCGAGCTTTTGTCGCTACGGACTGCTTCGGCCAAATTGTGCGGCACGATCGCGATGCTGCTCGCCGGCGGATCGGTCGGGCGTGAGGGCCCGACCGTGCAGGTCAGCGCGGCGCTGATGGTGGCGGTGCACCGCTGGCTGCGGGTTCCGGTCTCGGCGGGCATCATCATCGCCGGCGGCGCGGCGGGCGTTGCCGCCGCCTTCAACACCCCGCTTGCCGGGGTTGCCTTCGCGATCGAGGAGCTGGCCGCTGCGTTCGAACAGAAGGTGGCCGTGATGGTGATGGCTGCGGTGATGATCTCGGGGCTCGTCAGCCTGAGCCTTGCCGGGGATTATGTGTATTTCGGCGCGATGGACGGCGCCCTGCCGATCCGCGTGATGCTCGAGGTCTCGCCGATCGCCGGGGTGCTCGGCGGCGTGACGGGCGGGCTTTTCGCCCGCTGCCTTATCGCGATGATGCGGCCGGGCCAGGCGTGGTTGAGACGTCTCCGGTCGCGCCCGGTGGTGCTCGCGGCGATGTGCGGGTTCGTCGTCGCCCTTACCGGCTGGGCCACCAACGGGCTGACCTGGGGGACCGGCTATGGCACCACCAAGTTGCTTCTCGCCGGACAGGCCTCACCGATGATATTCGGGCCGGCCAAATTCGTGAGCACCCTCGCCACGGCGCTGAGCGGTGCGCCGGGCGGTATCTTCGCCCCTTCTTTGTCGGTCGGTGCTGGGCTCGGGCAGCTGATTTCGTATTTCTTTCCGGACAGTCCGGCGGGGGCGATCGTGCTGCTTGGCATGGTCGGGTATTTCACCGGCGTGGTGCGGGCGCCGATGACGGCGGTCATCATCATGATGGAGATGACGGCTGACCGGACCATGATCCTGCCGCTGTTCGCAACGGCGCTGATTGCCGATGCCGTCAGCACGATGATTTGCCGGCACAAGCTTTACCACGCGCTGTCGGGCCAGTTTCACGCATCGCCGGCGCCGCCGGTTTCGAATGAGGTCGCGGAAAGGTGACGGCTATTTAATATAGTGGAGTGCACCCCTGTGTTGAGACACAGCTAATTGAGTGACACAGCGATATTGCCATAGATTTGATGGTTGGTGGAGAGGCCGAGTTCAGCTTCGAACTCGACCGGCGGCTTGTATCCGAGCGCTGAGTGCAGGCGCTGTGTGTTGTAGACGGTATCGATGAACTGGCCGATGTCGCGGCGAGCTTCAGCGAGGGTTGCGTAGGCCTTGCCGTTCACCTCTTCGGCTTTCAGGGTTTTCATGAAGCTCTCGGCCTTGGCGTTGTCGTAAGGGTTGGCGACGCGGCTCATGCTGATGGCGATGCCGTGCGCTTCGAGGCGTCGGCCATAGTCGATACTGGCATATTGCACGCCGCGGTCGCTGTGATGGATGAGTGTCTCAGGCGCAGGGTTGCGCGCGCCGATCGCCATGTCGAGCGCCTCGATCGCGAGGCGTGCCTCGAGATGATCGTCGAGCGCCCAGCCGATCACCTTGCGGCTGAAGGCGTCGAGCACGACGGCGAGATAGATAAAGGCTTCGCCGAGCCGGACATAGGTGATGTCAGCGGCCCAGATCTGATCGAGGCCGGTCGGCACCAGGTAACGGATCAGGTTGGGTACGATTGCAAAGCCGTGTCGGCTATCGGTGGTGCGCGGCACGAACGGGCTCTTGCGCAGGCACAGCAGATTATCCTCGCGCATCAGCCTCAGCACCCGCTTGGCGTTGACGATGTGCCCCTCACGCCGCAGCTGGGCGGTGATCCGCCGATAGCCATAATGTCGATGCACCAGGCTGAGCCGCTGGACCTGATCCCGCAGATCCGCGTCAGCACGTGCCGGCGCGTGCGCGTCGAAGTGGCGATAATAGCCGGCGCGCGAGACACCGCCGAGCTGGCACAGCCGCCGGATGGTGGGGTCGCCTTGCGTCTCCTGCGCGGTCATGGCTTCGATGATCGCGTAGATGTGGGCGCGGTGCCGCTCGGGCTGCCCGCGTCCGTGAGCCGCAAGGCTCTGCGAAAAAAATCCAGATCGACCTGCTGGCGCCCGACGAGGCGCTCAAGCTCTGCAACCCGCGCCTGGGCCTGCGCCAGCGGGTCGGCAGGCGCCGTGCGTTCAGGCGGCGGACTCGAACGGCGGCCTCCGGGCTTTGGACCGCGCTTGCGGTTCAGCCCCGCCACGCCGTGCGCACGATAGGCCTTGGCCCAATCGTACAAGAGCTTGCGACGTACACCCAGATCGGCAGCCAGCGCTGTAGCCTGCTCGCCAGCTTCCAGCCGCAACACCGCGCGTTCCTTGAACTCTGTCGTGAATATCCTTGGCGTTGGGTCCGACACGATCCCTCCTCGGCTACCGTGTCACCCAATTACCGTGTCTCACTCAAGGGGTGCAGTCCACTATACTAATTAGGCCTACCGTCGGCTGCCCCCGCGGCGCGCGCGGAGTTTCGGGGACACTATACTAAACTGCGTGCCCATAGTCTGCTCTGGCGGAATTTGGTAAAGTGTTCCTTTGTGTCACGCTGGCCGGGTATACGTCGATTCATCGGCGGTGACAGAGCGCTTCGCTGCTACGTAGGTCATAATCATGAGAATAGAGCGTATAGTGTGGATAACGCTGACCGTTGCTCTCCTGGCAACTCTTGCCGTAATTTATTCAAAACTTTCCTCTGTGAGATATGTCTTTCTCGTACAGCCGGCTGACGAGGCTTATAGAGCTGCTGCCACAAAATTGTTCATCAAGGAGGAAGGTGCCACCGAGGACATGATTTCAAAAAGTTTTTACGTGAGCTACCTCGGCTTTAGCGACAGATCGTGCATAAGGTTTGTTCCGAGGCCTCGGGTGTATGGCGGCGCGACCACCTATTGCTTCGCGAAAGGATTGCCCGAGCGGCTGATCGGGGTCGACCGCGAAGCGGAATAGCGTCCGATGTCAATGTCTGGGTAGAAACCTGCGAAGCCCATGCCTCATGAGCCGGAGGCAGAGACACCAATAGGTTCGACGGCTCTCGGCCGTAGCCAAACATGACCTAATGTCATGATGCCAATCAAAAAGCAGCAGGCAGCTGCGTATCCAGGAAATAGAGGAAGGTCGGCAACGCAGCGATCAAAACAGAATTTATCCGGTCCAGATGCCGGTGCGTTCACGAAGAATAGATCAGAAAAATACGTCCAATCCCCCGCTATGACCGAATCGATATATAGGTGTACAATCCAAGATTGCACAAGAGCAAATACCGCAGACATAATAAGAAATAATAATGATATCAGCAATCTACCATCTCTTCCGCTAATCATATAGTATTCTTCGCGCCAGCAGGCTGAATCAAATGTCGAGTGAATTAAAACAATAGTTTGTCCATTCATTATTGACCACCTGATGCGCCACAAATTGGGCAATGGGAAGACGCTGTCGAGTCAATCCATCTCCATCAGGAGGCCCTCGGCCTACCCAGGCATGTGATCGTCACAGGGGTGCTCCCTGCCATCCGATCCAGCCCGTCTTCAGATCGGCGCGAGTGTCCCCAGCCGAGCACGCGCGCCATCATCTCCATGACTCGACCTGTACAATGTTCTGTACAGATAGGAAATGTCAGCTACCCCTCCTGACATTTTCAAAAGGCGTTGATAATCGCGGATTCCTGAGCCGAACACGCCCCGCCTCATAGCCCTGCCTGCGATGCCCCCCTGACAGGCATGACAAAACTCTCCAACATGCGCGCTCGGTTTTCCGTGCATTCCCCTCGTGATAGCCCCATCCAGCGCCCGAAATCCGCCCTGAATTATGTCACACGTCCAACATATCCGCCCCCAGACTCGCCCCGCGCGATTCAACCCGAACCGGCAATCGGCCACAGCAACATGGCGGGCCGTCAGCAGCGGTGCGCACCGCTCTTTCACATGACTGGAATTCTCATCGGCTCGCGCGTTCCAAACACCGCGCGCGCCACAAGGAAGGGCCGCACCTTCACAGATGCGGCCCGTCCCGTTCAACACCGACAGCTCCCACGCGAAACGCGACAACCGCCACCAACCCTCAGGGCGTCGGCTTGCCCACCACAATGCCCCCCGCGGCGCGCGCGACATAGACGGTGCCATATTCAGTCGGATCGCCGGTCAGCGTGCCGCCGTCCCCGAACCGGTGCACATCGTCGTTGATCCGCTCCCAGGTCACGCCCTCATCGTCGGAACGCCAGATGCCGGTCTGGCCCTTGACCTTTCCGGACAAATAGACCGTCGGATAGGTCTTGCCCGGGGCCTCCTTGCCGACGCCGACATTCCAGGCTTCGTCGACGGTCTTGAGCGCCTCCAGCGGCTTTTTGGGGTCAGCCGAATGGTACAGTCCGGACGGCGTGGCCAGCCACAGATCCCGCATCCGCCCCGGCACAGAAAGGAGCTGCGAGCCTTGATAACTGGGCACCGGAGGGATGCCCTTCATCACCGGCTTGAAGCTCTTGCCGCCATCGACGCTGATCAGGATTTGACCGCCCTCGCGATCATGGACGTAGAACACGCCGTTGATGAACCTGTCGGCCACCGGAATCAGGGTCGCCTCGGACGTAGCCGGCCATCCTTCCGAGGCAGTCCAGGTCACCCCCTTGTCGACGGAGACATAGGCGCGTTCGCGCGGAATGCTCCACACGATCGAGCTTCCGCCGGCGGACACGGCGAGTGGGCCGACATTGTGCCAGTTCCCCTTCGCATCCTGGGGCGAATAAGGCGGCATCGACGGAAAGCCGGTCCAGTGCACGCCGCCGTCTTCGGAATAATAGCCAAAAGGCTTCCGATCGGACGTCCGTGCGAGGAAGGCAGGTTTCAGCCATGCCACGTCGACTGACCAGTTCGAAACGGTCGGGGCGAATACCCCGGACGCGGTGGGCGTTCTGGTGACGTCGTCCCAACTGCCGCCCGCCACGTCGCCCATCGCCGCCATCACCGTCGCGCCCGCGGGCGGCGACACCATCTGAATGATCGCGGTCTCCTCGAGATTATCGTCGGCGAATTCGAACTGGACGGGTTTGGGGGATCCGGCCGCCGTCAGGTTGCCGGTCATCCATACGCCGCCGCCGGTTCCGTAGATCATCTCGTCCGGGTTGAACGGGTTGATCTTCACATCGGATGTCCAGCTGCCCATCCGGTCCTTTTCCGAACCATTGAGCTGGGTGTCATTGCCGAGCCACGGGTAGCGCGCCTTGTTGTGCTTCGACACCGTCGTCAGCGGCAGCCAGTGCGACCCGCCATCCCGCGACAGGAAGATCTCGTCGGGTTCGGGCCACCAGCGGTCGATGGTCGAGGTCACGATGGTGCCGGGATGGGCGGGGTCGATATCAACGCCCGAATAGCCGAAGGTCGCGCTCCCCGCGACCGGGGCGACGGGCGTGATATTGTGCCACTGGTTGGTCTTGAGGTCCATTTTCCAGACCGCGCCGCCCGAGACATTGCTCGGGTTCAGCGCATTGGTGTTCTTGGCGTCTCCGGTGGCGAACGTGACATAAAGGAATCCGTCCCGGCCGATAACGGCGTGCTGCGGCGTCCCGGACGGAGCGCCAGGGGCGGGGCTGAAGCTCGCGCCCCCGTCCCGGCTGACATAGAGTCCGCCGCCGGCATCGGACGATCCGACATACAGGGTTTGTGTCGGCGCTCCCTTGCTGCCGGAGCTCGGATCGAACAGCACCAGCGTCACACCGGAGCGCGGAAAGCTTGCCAGTTTTGCGAAGGTCTTCGCCCCGTCGGCGCTCTTCCACAGGCCATTCTCGTTGGAACCGAGAAAGAGGATATCGCCCGCGTTCGGATCGACCTGAAGCCGTTCGCCCGTGCCGCGCCCGTCCGCATTGCCGCCGACCTTGAACGGCAGGTCAGTCTTCGTCCAGGTCGCGCCCTGGTCGTTTGAACGCAGAACCGCCCCGTTATGCGCCCATTCCCCGAGATAGAGGCCGCAGTCGAGAAAGACCTTGCCGGGATCATTCGGGTCGAGCGCCACGCTGAGAATACCGTTCGTGTCCCGCTCGTCATGCGACAGATGATCGAGCAACGGGACCCACCGCTTGGTGGCGAAGTCGAAACGGAAGACGCCGCCGACATCGGTGCGGGCATAGAGGATATTTGGCGCTTTCGGATGATAGACAAAGCCATCGACATAACCGCCGCCGCCCCAAGGGACTGTCTTCCAGCTATAGCCGGATGCCGTTGCGGCCTGAGTGCCCGCGACAGCAGCCACCATTACGCTTGCGGCTACGCAAGCGCGAAGAAAACCTTTTCTCAATTACTTAACTCCCCACCTCAAATGCTCCGAACCAGCCGACGTCACCAGATGGCGCGACGACAATCTTCGGCCATCGCAAGCTACCAAATCAGGCCGTTCAGGTCTCGATTATTCGTCGCTTTCGCCGCCTGAATCGCGGCACATGCAACCGCCTTTGAGTCTCCTGCTTGCACGTCCATTTCTGGTGCACTGCCGCTACGGAATCCTGTGCTTTCGGGCAGTACAGCGTTGTTTCGTATTGCTAACAATCAGGCCTATCGTGCCTGCAAGCTAAAGTCGTTCGTCAAGCGGCGCCCACGCCGTCAGGGGAGCGCCACGCGCGGAGGGAAACCTTATGCTGCGTTGATGTTCAGCCGATTTCCCTCGATGGATATCAACGCAGGATGCGCTACACTGGGTGCCCGGGCCGCTTGCGGTGCCGGGCATCTTTTTTTGCGGGTCAGCCCGCCCTGGCGAGACGAGCCATGCCGATCCTGGTCCCCGCCGATGGCGATACCCCCTCCGCCCCTTCGGCCCGGCTCGCCCGCGGCATGAAACACGGCTTCCCGCCCGGTGACGATGCGGCCGCGGCGATTGCCGAAGTGCTCGGCGTGATGACCGCAGTATCCCGGCCGGCGCTCTGGGGCACCTATTGGGCGATCGGCGCGGTAGCCGAGACCGACGCAGGCGATGCCGAGCCAGCCACCCAGGGAATGTGCGGCTTCAAGTTCGCGCCGGACTCGTCCGGCCTGGTCGAGATCGCTTACTACACCTTCCCCGCCCTGGAAGGCCGCGGCATCGCCTCGGCCATGGTCGCGGCCCTGCTGCGCATCGCCGACGGCGCCGCGACCGGCGTGATCGCCCACACCCTCCCCGAACGCAACGCCTCCTGCGCCGTGCTGACCCGTAACGGCTTCACTTTCGAGGGCGAGGTGATGGATCCCGAAGATGGCCCGGTCTGGCGGTGGCGGCGGCGATAGGTAAGGGTGTCGGCCCGGGAAGGCTTTCGGAAAAGACGGGCCTTTCCGCGCGCTTGGGCCCAGCGGCGAGAGATAGCCTGTACTAATACTTAGGCGCCAATCGACATTTGTTTAGGCCTTTGCGGCGCATGTTTCACCCGACCCCGGTTCAGTCACGGGGAGAGGGAAGATATGTGGTGAAAACAAGCCTTTGGCTGAGGCATGCCTTTGTCCGTACAACCAGCCGGTGGCGGCGGCTTTCAGATTGGCCGCTGCTCGCGAAATTCGGGATCACCCCGGCGATCTCGCTCGCATTGCTGCTTCTCGCCGCCACGCTCGAAGTGTCGGCGCTGCGGGATGTGGGTAGCAACACCCATTATGTCGTAGATGTCGCGATGCCCGATGCCGCGCGCCTCGCCGACATCGCCGCGCGCTTCGAGCGCGCCGATGGGGAGCTGGAGCGGCTGCTGAACAGCGAGGTGCACGCGCCGGGAAACCGCGACCTGCCGAAGCGCACCGCTGTGATTCAGGCAGCGCTGGCCGACATCAGCCGCGACCTCGAGACCTTCGAAGCGACCGGCATCGGTCAGGAGAATTTGCAACAGGTCCGCGCGGCGCGGCGCGATGTCGAGGAATATTCGAACGGACTCGGGGTCGTCACCCTGATGCTCAGCGCCAATGTCAGCGCGGCTGAAGCAACGCTCAAGTCGTTCCATGCCAACGCAGCGCGCGTCACCGCCAATATCAACCAGGTCGCCAACCGCGGCATTCGCGAGGCGACCCGGCGCGCCGAGGTGATCGATGCCCATGTCTCGCTGGTCGCCCTGATCTTCCTGGTGCTGGCGCTGGTCGGTGTGCCCATCATCGCCTTTGCGACCTTCCGGATCGGCATCGCCACGGTTCGCCCGATCAGCGCGATCGCCGATGCAACCAAGCGGCTGGCGGCCGAGGATTATGACATCGACATCGCCGCCCTCGCCCGGGGTGACGAGCTCGGCGCCGTGGTCACCGCACTCGAGACCTTCCGCACCCAGGCGCTCGAGGCGAGGCGGCTCCAGCTCATCGAGGCGAACAACCGCGACCTCTCGCTCGGCAAGGCTGCAGCGGAGAAGGCGAATGAGGCGAAATCCGAATTCCTCGCCAATATGAGCCATGAGCTGCGTACGCCGCTGAACGCGATCCTTGGCTATGCGCAGCTGCTCGGCCGGGATCCCACGCTCGACGAACAGCAGGAAAACGCAGCCCGCACGATCCACCAGAGCGGCACGCATCTGCTGACGCTGATCACCGACATCCTCGATCTCTCGAAGATCGAGGCCGGCAAGTTCGAGCTGACCTCGACAGTGTTCAACCTGCGCGACTTCCTCGCCGGGGTCTGCGACATCATCCGCGTCCGTGCCGAGGAGAAGGCGCTCGGCTTCATCTGCGAGCTCGACGATCGCCTGCCGATGTTCGTGCTCGGCGATGAGAAGAGGCTGCGGCAGGTGCTGCTCAACCTGCTCGGCAACGCGGTGAAATTCACGGACCGGGGCAGGGTGATGCTGTGTGTCGGCCTCGAATCCCGCACCGTGACCAGGGCGCAGATCCTGTTTGCAGTTTGCGATACCGGTATCGGCATTGCGGCGGACGAGCTGCCCGCGATCTTCCAGCCCTTCGAACAGGTCGGCCAGCGCGAGCGCCAGGCCGGCGGCACCGGGCTTGGCCTGAGCATCAGCCGCCAGCTTGTCGGGTTGATGAAGAGCAGCATCGATGTCGACAGCGATGAAGGCGATGGCAGCCAGTTCAGCTTCACCCTCGATCTGCCGGTGCTCGCTTCCGAACCCGGCGCGGTGGCGCCCCCGATCGTGACGACCGGATATCGGGGCGCGCGCCGCAGCGTACTGATCGTGGACGATGTCGTACAGAACCGCGCGGTGATGGCGGATACGCTCGGCGCACTCGGCTTCATCACCCGCGAGGCGTCGAACGGCCGCGATGCCATGGCCCAGGTAGAGGCAAGGCGGCCCGACCTGATCCTGATGGACGTCAAGATGCCGGTGATGGACGGGCTCGAGGCAACGCGGCTGATCCGCGCGCATGCCACCCTCAGCGACGTCCCCATCATCGCGGTTTCGGCGGGTGCAACGCCCGAGGATCGCATGCGCAGCCTCGCCGCCGGTGCCGACTCCTTCCTGACCAAGCCGGTCGAGCATGAGGACCTGGTCAAGGCGCTCGGCCAGCATCTCGGCGTCACCTGGATCGGCGGCGAGGCGAAACGCGCCAATCTGCCCGCCGGGGCGGAGCAACTGCTACCGCCGCCCGCTGAGGAGATCGCCGTGCTCCACGCGCTGGCCAAGGCGGGCAACATGCGTGCCATCAAGGCCCAGGCCGAGCATCTTATCGCGCTCGATCCGCTCTATCGGCCCTTTGCTGAAGCGCTGCAGCGGCTTGCGGGCATCTACAACGCGCAAGGCATCCAGGACCTGGTCGAACATTATATCGACCCCAAACAAGCGATGGCATCATGACCAATGTGAAGAAGATTTCGATCGTCGATGTCATGTCCTGGACGATCCTGGCGGTCGACGACAACCCGGTGAACCTCGCGCTGATGGTCGCCCATCTCGAGAAGCATGGCTTCGAGGTGACGGTCGCGGGCGGCGGCGAGGAAGCGCTGAAGCGCGCCGCGTTCGGGCAGCCCGACCTGATCCTGCTCGATGTGATGATGCCCGGCATCGACGGATTCGAGACCTGCCGCCGGTTGAAGGCCGATCCGGCGACGCGCGATATCCCGGTGATCTTCATGACGGCGCTGTCCGATGTCGATGACAAGGTGGCAGGCTTCGCCGCCGGCGGTATCGACTATGTCAGCAAGCCGTTCCAGATCGAGGAACTGCTCGCGCGCGTCCGCACCCATCTCGAGCTCCGCGCCGCGCAGCAGCGGGTGATCGCGCAGAATGTAGAGCTCCGCGAGGAGATCCGCGCCCGGCGCGAAGCCGAGACCGCGCTGCGCTTCTCCGAATTGCGCTACCGGCGGCTGTTCGAGACCGCCAATGACGGCATCCTGCTGCTCGACAGCGAGACCGGCCAGGTGACGGACGCCAATCCGGCGATCACCGTGATGCTGGGGCATGACCATGCCGCGCTGATCGGCCGGACCTTGTGGGAACTCGCGCCGTTCCGCAACGTCCCCGCCAGCAAGACGATGGTGGCCGAGATCGGGCTGCTCGAACATGTCAAATATGACGATTGGGTGATCAAGCGGCGCGACGGATTGTCGATCAATGTGGAGATGATCGGCAACCTCTATCAGGCGGGCGGTCGCAGCATCATCCAGTGCAACATCCGTGACATCACTGATCGCCGCGAGGCAGAGGCCCGGATCCGGTATTTGGCGCTGCACGACGCGCTGACCGGCCTGCCGAACCGCACCATGCTCGCCGACCGGCTCGGCATGGCGATCGCGCAGGCGCGGCGCAGCGGCAAGCAGGTCGCGGTGCTGATGCTGGATCTCGATCACTTCAAGCAGGTCAATGATTCACTCGGTCATCATATCGGCGACGAGCTGCTGGAGAGCGTCGCCGCGCGCTTGCGCAAGTGCCTGCGCGAAACCGACACGGCGGCGCGGGTCGGCGGCGACGAGTTCGTCATCACGCTTTCCTCGATCACCAATGCCGAGGAAGCCTCAGTGGTTGCCCGCAAGATTCACGCGGCGCTGACCGAACCCTTCCAGATCGAACAGCACCAGCTTCATATCGGCGGCAGCATCGGCGTCAGCCTGTTCCCCACCGATGGCGAGGATGCCGGCGCCCTGCTGCGCGCCGCCGACACTGCGATGTACGACGCGAAGGAAAATGGTCGCGGTGTGCACCGCTTCTTCACCCCCGAGTTGAATGAGGCGGCGCAGCGCCGGCACATGCTCGCCAATGACGTCCACCAGGCCTGTGCGCGCGGCGAATTCATGCTCCATTACCAGCCGCAATTCGCGATGGAGACCAACGCCGTCACCGCGGTCGAGGCGCTGATCCGTTGGAACCACCCGCAAGAGGGGCTGATAGCGCCTTCGCTGTTCATTCCCCTGCTCGAAGAGCTCGGGCTGATGGTCGAAGTCGGCGAATGGGTGCTGAAGACGGCCTGCCTCCAGAATGCGGCATGGCAAGCGGAGGGCCTGCCCCCGGTGCGGATGGCCGTGAACCTTTCGGCGCAGCAATTCTATCGCGGCGATATAGTGCGGATCGTCGAGGAGGCCCTCAGCGAATCCGGCCTCGCCGCGGAGTGGCTCGAACTCGAGTTGACCGAGAGCCTGACGCTCGACGACACCGAGACCACCATCCAGATCATGCGCGCCTTGAAGACCCTCGGCGTCAGCCTGTCGCTCGATGATTTCGGCACCGGCTGGTCATCCCTGTCCTATGTGCGCCGCTTCCCGCTCGACCGGATCAAGATCGACCGGTCGTTCATGCGCGACGTGACCACGCATCCCAATGCGGCGGCAGTCGTCCAGAGCATCATGCACCTCGCGCAGAGCCTTGGCGTCGGCTGCGTTGCCGAGGGTGTCGAGACATCGGCGCAGTTCGATTATCTGCAGCAGGAGCTCTGCCAGGAAATCCAGGGCTTCCTGTTGAGCGAGCCGCTCCCAGCCGCCGAAATGCCCGAGATGCTGAACCTGGTGCGCCAGCTCGGCGACCTTCGCGAGCCGGAGGTGGTGGACGAACTGGCCCTGAAGCGCCGCAAGCGCTCGTCCTGATTGTAGTGCCGGGAACCGGGCGCGTCAGCGACCCGAGAATGAATCGAAGTCCGGCAGCGCGCCCCGCGCCTGAATCTCGGCGGCGGTGCCGAGGCGCCGGACCTCAGCCTTAGCGCCGGTGAACGCGGGCCAGGCGGGCAGGCCGTCGCCGTTCGGATCGCCGGCCTTGGCGAAATTGGTCCAGTAACCGACGATCTCGCGCGTCAGCTGCCGATCGCCGGGGCTCCAGGCACGCGGTTCCTGATCGAGCTGATCGAAGACATGGCGGATTTCGGCACCATGGCCGGCCTTGCAGCCATAGCCGCACGGGGTCGCGGGTTCGGCGGGCGAATGGACGAAATAATAGACATAGGCTTTGCTCGACCGTCCCTGTGCCTGCAGCTCAGCCCAGCGCCACATCCGCCAGCCCCAAAAATCGGTGGTGAAGTGAAAGATGGAGGCCTCGGCTTCAGCATCGGTCGCGGCGGGATAGTCGGCCAGCACCTTGGCCGACGGCGCATGCCCGAGCAGCTGGGCGAGCAAGGCGCTGTGCCTCGCGGCGGTGAAACTGGAGGTGGCGAGAATCTCGGGCGCGAGGTCCTTGCCCTCGTCCGCGTTCCACCCGACCATGATCGGCACGTCATTCTGCCGATGGCCGCGGTAGGTCGCCGTCATATCCTCGCGCAGCACATGGTGGTCGACGATGGGGCGCGGCACCCAGCTCTTGTGGATCAGCGTGTCGGCATCGATCGCGCGCAAATCCGCCAGATGCGCCGCGCCCAATCCCTTCGCGAAGGCCGCGCCTTCGGCCTCTGCCTGCCTCCGATCGGCCACGGCGTTTTCGCTTGCGTCGAACGGCACGCCGATATTGCCGCTCTCGGCAATGGCACGCTGGAACAGGCCTTTGGCGAGCGGCGAGACGACCAAAGCCCCGATCGATACCGACCCCGCCGACTCTCCCATCACGGTAACCCGCGTCGGATCTCCGCCGAACGCCGCGATATTGCGCTTGACCCACCGCAGCGCTGCGATCTGATCCAAAAACCCCTGGTTGCCCGATGCCTTGGCGGGCGATTCAGCGCTCAGCTCGGGATGGGCGAAGAAGCCGAACAGCCCGAGCCGGTAATTGAGCGTCACCACGATCACGCCCTGCTGCGTCAGCCGCGTTCCGTCATAGCCCGGCTGCGAGCCGGCCCCGCCGAAAAAGCCGCCGCCATGGATCCACACCATCACCGGCAGTTTCTTGGCGGCCTTCGGCGCCCAGATGTTGAGGTAAAGGCAATCCTCGCTTTGCGGATCGGTTATCCAGGGCACGGTCTGTCGGCAGACGGGCGAGAACGCACTCGCAGCCCGAATGCCGGTCCACGCCTTGACTGGCCGCGGCGCCCGCCAGCGCAGATCGCCGACCGGTGGCGCGGCATAAGGCACGCCGAAGAAGCGTTCGACTCCATCGGCTCGCGTGCCGGCGATCATGCCGCCCTCGACCCGGACCGGCGCAGGCTGACCGGGCTCGCGCGCGCTGCCCGCCACTGACGAGAGGCCCATGGCGAGCAGGGCAACGGCCAGCAGCGGATATCGCGATCGACGCATTCTGGTTCCTTGTTGAGTTGCTGTGCTGGCGGAACCCGGCACCGTTACTGGAACCATGCCAGCGGAATGGTCGCCGCGATCACGGCTGCCCCGGCGGCGCTAGGGTGGAGATGATCGCCTGAATCATAAGCCGGCAACATGCGACCCGGGTTCTTCGGATCATCGAGCGCGCTGGAGACATCCGCCACGCCGTCAAAAAGCCGCGACGATCGGATCCAGCCATTCACCGCCTGCCGCATCGCCTCCTTGTCCGCTGAATAATAATGCTCGGCCGTCGCGTCCCGGAATGGCGCGAGCGTCGCGGCATAGACTTTCAGGCCCTTCTTGTGCGCGCGCCCGGCCAGCCGGGCGAGGCCGTTTTCGATATCCGCCGCGCTCACGAAGTCGCTTGAGCCGGCACTCGCCTGGCCGATATCGTTGATCCCGAGGAAGAGGATGACGGCCTTCGCATTGGGCTGCGCCAGCACATCACTATCGAACCGGGTAAGGCCGGCAGGGCCAAAGGGCGGCCATTGGCCGTCATGCAGGAGGCGGTTTCCGGAAATACCGGCATTGACGACGCTGAGTCTTTTTCCCGCCTTCCGCAGATGGTCACTAAGCACGCTCGGCCAGTCGCTGTTGCTGTCGCCCGGCAGGTTGAGCCCGTCGGTGATGGAATCCCCGAAGGCGATCACCACGCCGTCCACCGGTGCGCCCGAGACCTCGACCTCGCTGAGCCATAGCCAGGAAGCCCAGGTGCCGGTGTCGGGATGGGTCTCGGTGATCGTCTCGGACGACGTTGCATCGCCATCGGAGAAATAGATCGCGTTGCGCTGGGTCAGATGCGTGGTCGCGATTGGCGTCGGGCCCGAAACATAAAGGCTGATCGCGAGATCGGTTGCGGCGAGCACGTCAAAGTCGAGCGGATCGCTCACCGCATAGGCGCCCGGCGCCACCGTCACATCGGCATGGCCCGAAAAACGGAGCTGCCTGATCGACCCGGCCTGAACGGCGCTTCCTGCCCCGCGCCGGGCAATCGACACGGCATTGATGTGGAGCGGCGTACTTCCAAAGGCGTTCGACAGGCGGATACGCACCTGCTTTCCGCCTGCGCTGACATGGACGATCTGGCGGACAGTCTGGTTGTTCAGCGAGCCCTTGGCGTTGGGCGAAGGCTCGGGGCTGGCATACCAGGTCGGAGTCCAGCCGGCATCGACCTGACCGGCGAGCGCAGCCTGGCTCGTAAAGGCAAGCAGAAGTGCGGCCGTGGCAATCAGCAGGCGGAGGGATTTGAACACGCATTCATCCTTGATCGCCGCACCGCGGCCGCTTCCCAATGGCAGCCAGCCGGATCGCCCGGCTATTCGAGCTGCACCTTCGCCACATAATAGGGTTTGTAGGTGATATCGGGCGCTTGCAACACGAAGCTGTCGATCATTTGCCCGTCGATCTTGAGCGCGGTCAGCGGCGCTTCGATCCGGGTCCAGCTATTCGCCACCGGCTTAACCTCGAAATCGCAGTCGATCGCCCTGCCGTCGCGGAAGCTACGCAGCCACACCGTGAAGCCGCCGCCGTCGCCGCCATTGACCATGAAGGTCAGCTTGCTGAAATCGGCCATTGAAAGGGCGGCATGATAAAGGGCCAGGGCCGACCAGGGACCTCCCTCGACCTGCAGCGTTGTGTGCCCGTCGAACGATACCGGCTGCCTGACCGTCGCCCAGTCGACATTCGACCAGCTATTCTGAAAGCCCTCATCGAAGATCGCCATCGTCGTCGGCCGGGGCCGGCGGGCCGCAGCCTTTGGCGGCGGCCCCGTCACGGCAAGCTTGCTGCCGCCGAAAAAGAGCGCTCTTCTGGAAAGCTCCATTTTGCTCCGGTCCCGTTTCACCCGATCCCGGCGCCTATTTCTTGCCCGCGCCTTCGAGGATCGCATCCAGCGAGGCCTGATCGGAAACCGTCAGGGTATCCCGCTTGATGTAGCCGCCGGCGTCCCACAGAAAGGGCAGGAGACCGTTGGCGAGCGCCTGCTGCGTCACATATTTCATCCAGTAGGTCACGGCCGCGCTGTGCGTGGGCATATCTTTGGGCGTGGTGCGGCGCATGCACGCATATTCGCCCAGAATGACCGGAATGCCCTTGCTCACGAACTGCTGTTTCATCGACAGCATCTGCTTGTCGACAAAAGCCTCTTCGCTATGGGTCGCATTGTGATCGGGCTCGATTTTGGAGTGATGATCCTTGCCCCAATAATAGAACATCTTGCCCCAGGACTGGTCGGAATCGAGGAGCGCGAACTGGAACGGCGAGTAAAAATGCACTTCGAACATGAGGCGGTTTGCCGCCGTATCGGTCGGCATTGTCGTCCAGAGTGAAACCGTCTTTTCCGTATCGGTGCTCGGCCCCTGGATGACCAGCACGCGGTGCGCGTTCTTGCCGCCGGTCGAGCGGACTGCGTCAATGAAGGTCTGGTGATAGGCGAGCAGGGCGGGGATCTGGTCCGCCTTGTCGACCGAGGGCTCGTTCGCGCTCGCGAACATGAGGCGCTCGTCGAAATCGCGCAGTGTCGTCGCGATCTGCTCCCAGAACGCCTTCTGCTTCTGAACGACGGCATCCTTGCTTGCCGCATTGACGTGCGTTTCCAGCCAGCCGCCGTCCCAATGGATGTTGAGCAGGACATAGAGGTTCGCGTTCATGCAATATTGCACGACCTCCTTCACCCGCTTCAGCCAGGTGTCGGAAATCTTCGCGGTCGTCTTGTCCGCATATTGATCCCAGGCGCAGGGCAGGCGGACCGCCTCAAAGCCGAGCGCCTTGACCTTGTGCATCAGGGCCTGGGTGATGAGCGGATTGCCCCAGGCGGTTTCGCCGCCGCTTGCTTCCAGCGTGTTGCCGGCGTTCCAGCCGAGCTTGATATGCGCGGCAAGGTCGGTCGCGCTGCTGGTCATGCCCGTCGAATCCGCAGGTATCGGGCTCACATTGTAGTTCGGGTACAGCCCCGCCGCCGGGGTCGGCGTGGGCGTTGGGGGCGGAGAGGGCGCTGGAACACGTGCGGCGGATGACGTGCTCGCTGCACCGCTACAGCCGGCGGCCAGAACTGCCGCTGACGCCACAAATTGGCGCCTTCCCATGCTCATGTGCGATTCCTTCTTTTAGCCTGCGTCATCATTTTATGGCCGAAAGGGCGCGGGCCGTTGCTTTTGGCGGCGGCCCCGTCACGGCAGGCGTTCCGCCGCCCAAAAAGAGCGCTCTTCTGGAAAGGCCCATTTTTGCTCAGGTCCCGGTCCGGCCGATCCCAGCGCCTATTTCTTGCCCGCGCCTTCGAGCACGGCATCCAGTGACGCCTGGTCCGCGGCCCCCAGGGTGTGCCGGTCGATAATGGATCCTACATCCCACACAAAGGGCATGAGGCCGTTGGCGACCGCCTGTTGCGTGACATATTTCATCCAGTAGGTCACCGCCGCGTTGTGCGTGGGCAGGTCTTTCGGCGTGGTGCGGCGCATGCATCCATATTCGCCCAAGATGACCGGAATGCCGGTGCTGACGAAATGCTGCTTCATCACCAGCATCTGGTCGTCGATATAGGTCTCGTCGCTATGCGTCGCATTGCGGTCGGGCTCGATCGCGGATTGATGACCCTTGCCCCAGTAATAGAACATCTTGCCCCAGGACTGGTCGGAGTCGAGGAGCGCGAACTGGAACGGCGAGTAGAAATGCACTTCGAGCATCATGCGCTTCGATGCCGTATCGGTCGGCATTTTCTTCCAGAGTGAAACCGCTTCGTCGATGTTCGTGTTCGGTGCCTGGACGACGAGCGTGCGATAGGCATTCTTGCCGCCGGTCGAGCGGACTGCGTCGACGAAGGTCTGGTGATAAGCCAGCAGGATGTCCGCCTGGGCGGCGCTGTTGGCGTCGGGCTCGTTCGCGCTCGCGAACATGAGGCGCTGGTCGAAATCGCGCATCGTCGTGGCGATCTGCTCCCAGAACGCCTTCTGCTTCGGGACGACAGCATCCTTGGACGCCGCGTCGACGTGCCGTTCCAGCCAGCCCTCATCCCAATGGATGTTGAGCAGGACATAGAGATTCGCGTTCATGCAATATTGCACGACCTCCTTCACCCGCTTCAGCCAGGTGTCGGAGATCTTGGCGGTGGTCTTGTCGGAATATTGATCCCAGGAGCAGGGCAGGCGGACCGCATCGAAGCCAAGTGCCTTGACCTTGTCCATCAGGGCCTGGGTGAGGAGCGGATTCCCCCAGAAGGTTTCGCCGCCGATCGCTTCCAGCGTGTTGCCGGCGTTCCAGCCGAGCTTGATATGCGTCGAAAGGTCAACCGCGGTGCTGGTCATGCCCGTCGCGTCCGCCGCTATCGGGCTGACATTATAGCTCGGGTACGGGCCGGACGGAGTCGGTGTGGGCGTCGGGGACGGGGATGGGGACGGAGAGGGGGAAGGCGAAGGCGACGGCGTTGGAACAGGTGCGGAGGATGATGTGCTCGCGCCGCCGCTGCACCCAGTAACGGCCAGAACGGCCGTGGACGCCACGAATTGACGCCTTCCCATTCTCATGTGCGATCCCCTCCTTATGTCTTACGTTGTCATTTTTGGATGCTCGCATGGCCGAAATGGCGCCGCGAACATGACATTTACGGCTGGATAGCAGGCTAGCAGCTATTTTACAAGTAAAACGCCAGTTTTCTAATAAAAACCGTTTCGCTGTCCAATAGGCCGGTTCAATGATTTAATGGACCGGCTCATGAGTTTCAGCGCCTCTCGCGGCTGACTGGATTCATCGATCGCCAATGGCCAGCCCGTGCCGCAAATGGCACATTCCCAAATATATGTAGCGTCGGGCCGCTTATCTATTATATGATAAATGAGATGGCTCGCCTATCTACCGTCGGCTGGAGGGCAGGCGACAAGGCCAGGCTGGCGAGATCCTGGTTTCTGGAGAATCGGGCAATTCTTACAACGTATCTTATAGTTACGAATATATTGGAGAGATAATGAAGCGTTCCATCCAGGGGGTTATCGGCTGCCTGACATTGGCACTCTATTGTGGCGGCGGAGCCGATGCCGCGGCCGACCCTCTGGCGCCAACCGGTCACTGGACCGCGGTGACAACAGGACAAGCCGCGACGCCGCCCATGGGCTGGAATTCGTGGAACGCCTTCCACACGGACCTCACCGAAGCCAAGGTCCTCGACTCAGCGAAGGCGATCGTTGACAGCGGGCTGGCCGCGAAGGGCTATCGCTACATCAACCTCGACGACGGTTGGTGGCTGAAGCGCCGGACTAGCGATGGCCGCATGATCGTGCGCACCTCGATCTTCCCGTCCGCTGCGACCGGTGGAGCCGAACAGACCAGCTTCAGGCCGTTTACCGACCGTATCCATGCGATGGGCCTGAAGGCCGGCATCTACTCGGATATCGGCGCGAACAACTGTTCGCAGGCCTTTGCGCCAAACGCGCCAAACCTGCCCGAGGGCACGGTCGCCGAGCGCGAGGTCGGGCTGTACGGCCATATCGATCAGGATATCGCGCTCTACTTCAAGGACTGGGCATTCGATTACATCAAGGTCGATGCTTGCGGCATCCGCGCCTTCGGCCCCTATAGCGGGGGCGTCAAATCCGGCCAGTATCGCGCGCTCAGCCCTTTGATCGAAGAGAAGGAAATTCGTCGCACGGACATCGCGGCGGTCCGCGCGCTCTACCAACAGGTCGCGGATGCCCTGCGCCGCACAAATCCCGATGGCGACTATATCCTTTCAATCTGCGCCTGGGGCTCGGCCGATGTCCGCGCCTGGGCCAAGAATGTCGGCAATCTGTCACGGACCAGCGACGATATCACGCCCAGCTGGACGCGGATGCTGGCCAATTTCGACAGCGCTGCCAACCGCGCGCTTTATGCGCATCCGGGCTCCTGGAATGATCCGGACATGCTTTTTGTCGGTCATGGTGACTTCGATGAACGCCATTTGACGGAGGCCAGGTCGCATTTTGCGCTGTGGTCGATGCTGTCGGCGCCGCTTCTTATCGGCTATGATCTGAGGAAAGCGCCGCAACCGCTGATGGACATCCTGGGCAATAGCGACCTCATCGCCATTGATCAGGATCCGGCAGGCAACCAGGCGGTGCTGGCCTATGACACCGATGATGTTCAAATCCTGGTCAAGACGCTGAGCAACGGCCACAAGGCGGTGGCGATCTTCAACCGTGGGCTTGCGCCGGTGGACATGGTCTTGGCCGCCGGCCACCTGAAATTCTCCGCAACGGCGCCGATTGCGCTCAAGGACCTCTGGACCGGCGCGACGCTGCCCGGTTTTACCGGTGAGATGAAGGTGCATCTCGATCCGCACCAGACACTTGTCCTCGACGCTGCCGGAACGCGCACCCTCGCCAACGGCATCTATCTGTCGGAAATGCCCGGGCGCGTGAATCCGGCTGTCGACGGTGTGGTGGTTCCGCAACCCGATCCCACGATCCACCGCATGATCAATCCCTGGGGCAGCACGACCGACACCGGCGAGTCGCCCGCCTATACCGGATGGGGCGGCGCGCAGGCCGACGCCACGCCCTACCGCCAGGCGTTACGCGTCGACGGCAGGATGTTTGAGACCGGGTTGGGCGTTCTCGCCAACTCGAGATTCGAAGTCAGGGCCGATGGCCAGTTCCGCCGCTTCGCCGCTGACGTCGGAGTCGACGATTCGACCTTCGATACGGACGATGCCGTGACCTTCTTGGTCTATGGCGACGGCAAGCTCCTTGCGACCTCCAGGCCGACCCGGTTCGGTCAGACGGCGCAGACCCTGAGCGCCAACATTACAGGCGTGAAGGTCGTCGAGCTGGTGGCGCGCGGCACATCCGCCAGGAACAAGGTGCCCACGGTCGTCACATGGGGCAATGCGGCTTTGCTTGGCGACTAGGGCTGTCCCGGCGGCGTTGTCGTCGGGACGGTCGGCCTTATCCCTGGGACGTAGAGCTGGTTTGGACGCAGCACAGGAGTCACCATGAACGTTTCTCGACGCGATCTTGTAAAATCGTCTTTGGCATTGACCGGTGTCTCGGCGATCGGCGCGGCCGCAGCGACCAGGGTGCTTGCCCAGGCCGGTTCAGGCAGCGGCGGTGAGGTCATTGGATTATGGCCGCATCCACCGGCGGGCGCCGCGCATCCCGGCATGACCGAGGTGATCGAGCAGACCTCGACGAGTCCGGATTATAGCAGCCGGCGCATGAAAGGCATCGCCACGCCGCATATGATCGCCTTGCCGGCGGCCCAGCCCAATGGCTCAGCCATGCTGATCATCCCGGGCGGCGGCTTCGAGTGGAATTATTTCGAGCATGAAGGCTACCACATCGCCGACATACTGAATCGGGCGGGCATCACCTGTTTCGTGCTGTTCTATCGCTTGGCCAGGGACGGCTGGGTCAATCCGGCTTCTGTCGGGCCAGCCGATGCCCAGCGGGCGATGCGGGTCATTCGCGCCAATGCCGCGCGCTTCCATCTCGACCCGGAGCGGGTCGGCGTAATGGGCTTCAGCGCCGGCGGTTTCCTGACGACGACACTCGCGACGCGACATTCGACGCCATTCTACAAGCCGGTCGACGCCGCCGATCAGCTCAGCGCCAGACCTTTGCTGACGGCGCCAATCTATCCGGTGCAAAGCGTCGATCCCGCCTATGCCTATAGCGGGGTGGCGCCGTCGCTGTTTGGCGGCCAGCCAACGGCGGTCCAGATCCGCGAGTGGTCGCCCGATCTCAACGTCACTCCGGCGGCAGTCCCGACATTCATGGTTCACGCCGAGGACGACAACACGGTGCCAGTAGCCAATACGGTGCGGCTTCGGGATGCCATGGTCGCGGCCAGGATCCCGGTCGAGACCCACTTGTTCGCTCGTGGCGGTCATGGGTTCAGCGTGGGCTCCCGGCCAGGCAGCCCGGACGGCCTGTGGTTGCCCCTGTTCGTCAACTTCGCGCGCCAGGAAAAATTGTTCGTTTAGGGCTCATTGTCGGTAACCCGACGCGCATCCTGATCGTCCCCGTCCTTGTAAACTATTTCATATCCTATATGATCTCCCGAAATCGAGCAAACGCCGTAACAATCTTGGTGGTTGATGCGACGCACAGCCGGGCACCGCTCACGGCGGCAGGGGAGGGAAAATGCGCAGTTTCGCCGCACGGCTGAGTTTTGGTGTTGTCCTGTTGGTCGGGGCAGGGACGGGGGCGGCTCAGGCCCAGTCGCTGAGCCCCGGCTTCATGAGCCGCGAAGAGATCGTCCATTATTCTCCGGAGTGGACCGGCGAGCGCTTTCCCGACGGTCGCCCCAAGGTACCGGATTCGATCCTCGATCGGATGCGCCACGTCACGCTCGAAGAGGCCTGGGCGACGCTCAGGTCCGCTGGGTTCAACCACCAATATGAGGATGGCTGGCTCGCCCTGTTTCCGGACAAGGTGCTGGTCGGCCGTGCGCTCACCGCGCAATGGGTCCCGGGCCGGCCCGATATCCAGAAAGTCATCGAGGCCGATGGCAGTCGGATGAAGCGCATCGGCGAGCAGAATGCCTGGCCGGTCGACATGCTCCAGCCGCGCGACGTCTATGTCGCCGATCATTTCAGCCTGAAGCAGGACGGCCCGTCGATCGGCGACAATGTCGGCAACGCCATCTATGCGCGGACTGGCAACGGTATCGTCTATGATGGCGCGGTGCGTGATATCGAGGGGCTGAAGGAGCTGCCGAACTTCACCGCCTTCGTGCGCTCCTATGATCCGTCGCATCACTTCGGCGCCATGCGCACCGGAGCGCGGCTCAACTCGACGATGGTGACCATCAACGGCCCGACCCGCATTGGCAAGGCGACGGTCATGCCCGGCGACGTGGTGCTCGGCCGTGACGGTGGTGTGCTGTTCATCCCGGCACAGCTGGCCGAGCGCGTGGTGCGCGAGTCCGAGGAAGTCCGGATGACCGACATTTTCGGCCACCTCCGCCTGCGCGAGAAGAAATATACCGCCGGGCAGATCGACACACGCTGGTCGCCCGAGATCGAGGCCGACTTCCTGGCCTGGCTCAGGGCCAATCGGGTGAAGCTGCCCGTGCCGCCGGAGAGCGTCGATTATGTCCTCGAGACCCGCCCGCGCCGGCTTTCCGCCCCGCCGGGATCCTGATGCCGGTGCATGATAGCTAATTGAAGAATACGGGAGCGGATGATGAGCGGTGTCGACAACAGAGTTTTCCGGCCAACGCGGCGCCTCGCTGCAGTGGCGGCCATCTTCCTTCTCTCGCTCGCCGCACCCACGGTCGCTCAGGCCCAACCAGCGCCACAGGGGCACAAGATCGTCTTCCTCGCCGGGCCAAAGGAGCATGGCGCACCCGGGCGGCACGAATATGAAAAGGATCTGCGCGAGCTTGCCTGGCAGCTGGAACATGCCGGCAATGTGAAGGACGTGACCACCCAGGTGATCGTCGGCAAGCCGCCGCGCGACCTCAGCATATTCGAGGATGCGGCGGTGATCGTCATCGACGGCAATGGCGACTGGCTGAAGAAAGAGACCGGCATGCTCTTCCAGCAATATCAGGACACTGACGGCCGTACCTATGATCCCGAAACAACCGCTTATCTCCAGAAACTCGATGCGCTGATCAAGCGGAAGAATATCGGCGTCATCGTCTATCACTATACGATGTGGGTCGATAACTGGGTCGGCCGCCGCTATTTCCAGGATTGGCTCGGCGGCCTCTGGATCCCCTATGCCTCGCACAATCCGGTCGACACCTGGAGCGTCCGCCCGATTGCCCGCGTCAAGCATCCCGTCCTGCGCGGGGTCAAGCCCTGGACCTATCGCGAGGAAATGTACTCACGCTATTTCCTCACCGACAATCCCGGCCGCACCGAATTGCTCGAGGCGACCCCGGCCAAGCCGAGCAACGGCGCCACCGGCCCCGTCTCCTGGGCTTATGTGAGGCCGGACGGCGGCCGCTCGCTGGTCTGGGGCGGCTCGGACTTCCACGACAATATGCACCTGATCGCCGACTATCGGCGCTTCCTGCTGAACGGCATCATCTGGGCCGCGAAGATGGAAGTCCCCGCCGGCGGCGTGAACGCGCCGCCCCCGCCGGAGCTTTGATCCCGCGCGCATAACCGTCCTCGCGGCGTGTTAGTGTCGATTTCCGCCTATCGTCAGCATCAGCCAGGAGGCAGGCTGCCCCGCGCGTGAGTCGGACGAGCGCGGAGGGAAGACCATGACCCGGGTTGAATATCTGCTGTTCGGCCTTGTCGCCTATATCATCTTCTTCCTGACCTTCCTTTATCTCATCGCCTTTGTCGCGGACCTGCCTCAGGTGCCGCTGACGGTCGATCGCGGCGGCGATATGGGCGGCGTGCTGGTGGCGGTCCCGATCGATCTCGCGCTGGTCGCTCTGTTCGGCATCCAGCACAGCGTCATGGCGCGGCCCTGGTTCAAGGCGCGCTGGACGAAGATCGTGCCCGAGCCGGTCGAACGCAGCGTCTATGTCCTGCTGGCAAGCGTGATGCTGATCATATTGTTCATGTTCTGGCGGCCGATCCCCCGCATCGTCTGGTCGGTCGAGGCACCCGCTGCGGTCATATTGCTCTACGCGCTGTTCGCGGCCGGATGGGCGATCGTCCTGCTCAGCACCTTCATGATCAGCCATTTCGAGCTGTTTGGGCTGAAACAGGTCTGGGGCCATGCCCGCAAGGCCGCGGCCACCAAGCCGGAGTTTCGCACGCCCCTGTTTTACAGGCTGGTCCGCCATCCCCTTTACAGCGGCTTCATCCTCGCCTTCTGGGCGATCCCGGTGATGACCGTCGGCCATCTGCTGCTCGCCGCGTCGATGCTCGTCTATATCCTGATCGCCATCGGCCATGAGGAGCGCGACCTGATCAACCTGTTCGGCGAACGCTATGTCGAGTATCGCGGCCGGGTAGGGAAGCTCACGCCGAAGCTGCGGCGCTGATCGAAGACGTGCTTACAGGCGCCCGTTTTGGCGCTGGCGGACCGCGAGCGCCGCATCATAGACCGACAGCTTCGACCACACGCCATTTTGAACGATGTGGAGGATTCCCCCGCGCCCTTGGACAAAGCCGGCGCTTCCGTCGGCTGTCGGGTTGAACCGCAATTCGCCGATCTGATGGCTGGTCGCGCCGTCGACCTTCACAACAGCGATCCGATCCCCATCCCCGTCATAGCCACCGGCAAGCAGGACGATGTTATCCGCCACCGCGATGGCCTTCGCGCCATCAATTTGGTTGGACCAGAAAGTCACCTTGCCCCTGTCCACCCGCGCGATGGGAAAGTCCGTGTAGAAGCAGGACCAAAGCATGTTTTCAGCGAGGGTCATCGCGTAACAGTCAGCGATCGAATCTTCGTCCTTCACCTGGTCGTTGAACGACCACAGCACTTGGCCCTTCGCGTCGAACTGGACGATGCCGCCCGCTGATACCGGCGGCCTCCCGCCATTATGCGAACCGCCGAACACGCCTTCATCGAAATAGCCGACCCACAATGTCCCGTCGGGCGCGCAGAGCAGGGTCTCGATGCCGTCCCCGAGCACCATCGCCTGTTCTTCATCGCCGCTCGCCGAGTAGACGCGTCCGTTCTTCTCGCCGTCTCCAGCCCGGGCCGATGCGACCACCCATCGCCCATCCACGGTTCGGTCGACGAGTGGGTAAGCGCGTGAAGGGACGATTACCACGTCGGTTTCAACCGTCCCGTCGAAGACTGAAAGCCTGATGTCCTCGCGCCGCAACGTCGGCCTGGGAAGCTTGTGGTTGCCGCTGCTGCCCTCTTGTACCCAGCGCGCATATTCAGCGTGGAAGTCTCGCCGCAGCCGAATGAGCGCGAGCCGATTGTCCATCAGCGCGGCATAGCCATAATCGAACCAGCCCGCCGGTGCTGCGGGCAACGGGGTTTCATCTGCTATCGTCGAGGCTTCGATCATCGCCGCGTGCTCGCAGTGGATCGCGCGGCGCGCAAGTCTAACACTCCGAAATTCACCCCTTTTACGCTTGCCATTCCCGCCGAAACGACCGACCCTTTCGTTTCGGGAGGGAAGATGATGAAATCAGGATTTCTTCTGGCGGCGGCAATGTTTGGCAGCGCCGCCGTTCCGGCACTTGCGCAGGATATGAATTCTCTCGGCCTGGGTGAGGTGGTCGTCAACGGCAACCGTAACAGCGCGCGCTTTGCTCAACAGGAGCGCCCCGTGGTCGGCCTTCGCAGGCAGGCCGATTCAGCAGTCCTGCAAATCTCGATCGTATCGGATTCGCGCGACGAGGCAGTCCGCAAGCGCGAGATCCACACTATATTGCTCGCCGCACTCGATCACGCCGCCGCCGCCGGTGTCGAGCTGGTGACGGGGAGCTTCGAACTGGTCCCGGTCACCAGGGCGAACTACCAGGATCTGCCCATGCTCTCCGCCGGGCGCGTGGACACCAGCCAGGTCAACCTGATGGTCAAGGTCAAGCTCGCCGGCTCGACCACCGCGGCTGAGCAGCGCCTCGACGCCTTCATCAAAGCCGTGCCGCGCACCGGCCGCGGGACGCTGGACAAAACGGGCGCATTGACCCTCACCATCGTCAACCCCGATCAGTATCGCGACGCGATCGTGACCTTGGTGGCTGAGAACGCCCGCCATTATGCCGCGATGTTCGGCCCGGATTATGCCGTCCAGGTGACGGGTGTGGACGGGCAGGTCGCCTGGTCTCAGGTGAGCGGGACGGACGTGTTCCTCTACGTGCCCTACCACTACACGATCCTTCCCAAATGACTCTCATCGGGAAAACAGCCATGAAAGCGCTCGCCCTCGCGGTCCTTGGCAGCCTTGCCTTCGTCGCCAGTCCATTGCTGGCGCAGGACGATGACAGCAACAGCAATGAAATCATTGTCACCGGCAGCAAGCTCAACAGTCTTTCAAGGCCCGGCGGGATCGTCCAGTCGCCACCGGTCATCGGGCTGAAACGGACGGCGGATTCCGCAGTGCGGACCATCGAGATCGTCTCGGATTCGCGCGATGAGGCAATGCGCAAACGCGAAGTCCAGGCGATGCTGCTCGACGCGATCGACCGCGCGAAACGCGACGGGTTCAGCCTCGTCACCGGCCAGTTCGAACTGGTCGAGGTCACCCGTGCCAATTGGCAGGACCAGTTCCCCGCGCTCGCCGGCAAGGAAGATTCGACCGGCGATGACGAAGACGATGACGACGATGACAATGGCAAGGCACCGCCGGCATTCGAGGACAGCGGCGGCACCGCGACGGCGCATCTGAAGGTGAAGACGAAGCTGAACGGCTCGATCGGCAGCGCCCAGCAGAAGATCAACGCTTTCGTCAAATCCGTCCCCGCCACGGGCCGCTCGCAGATCGAGCAGAAGGGCCAATTGGCCCTCACGATCATCAACCCAGAGCAATATCGCGACGAAATCTACCGCCGCATCGCCACCGGCTCCCAGCACGCCGTGACTTTCTATGGCCCGGACTATGGCTTGGACGTCACCGGCCTCGACAAGGCCATCGCGTGGAAGCAGGTCAGCAACACCGAGGTGTTCCTCTACATTCCCTATGAATTTTCGGTCAGGAAATAGGGTGGCGCGCCAACGGGACTGGTTACGTCCATCGCGCGCCCGCGTCTTCATCGCGCTTGCTATCGCGCCGCTCCTCGTCGGCGCTCCGGCCGCTATCGCCCGCGCGCCTGCCGATAGTTGCGCGTTCAGCGAGGCGAAGACGATCGCCGACCTGCGATCTGCACTAAGCCTCAGGGCAGTCGACATCGTGAACCGCGCCGCGGCGGCGAAGACCGACGTCGATCCGCCCCTTCAGCAGATGCTGGCGCCCTCAGCGACTTTCTCGCTCGGCGCCGGCGATGTCGGCCGCCCCCTCGGCACCGGCGTGCCCGGCGCCCGCGCACTCGCCCGCCTCATGAAGGCCGACCGTTTTCGGTTTCTCGGATGGGACTATATCCTCACGCCGATCGAAAACGCCTGCGCGGGCGAGAAGGTCGATGTCGAGTTCATCGATACGCGCAGCAACGATGTCTACCCGATCGCTTTCACCTTCGAAGGCGGTCGCCTGATCAGCGCTGAAGGATGGTCGCGTTCCTTTGTGACCGGCCCGGTCGAACCCATCCGCGACTGAGCTTTGCCGCGCGGCGGCATCGCCGACCTTACCGGTCGTGAAGCTTCTTCCAGCCGACCCATCCACAAATGCCGGACATTGCGCCGCTGCCGATCAGCCCGGCCCACCAGGAGGTCTCGTGCGCCGGGTGGGTGAGGATCGCGATGAAGACAAGCCCGCTGATCAGCCCGATGCCGATCACCATCGGCCAGGGGATCATGGCCCGGGTCACGCGCATCGATTCTGACATGGATCGCGGCGGCGCAACAGCTTCTCTTCCCCGGACAAGCCATAGCGGCGCGAGAGCGTGCCACAGGATCCAGGCAATGAGGGAAAGCATGACCATGAGCGTCAGGGCCTGATTGAGCCATTCGGGCAGGCCGAAACCAACGGAGATGAAAACGCTCGCGACGATCGTGGCGAACATGCAGCCGGCGAATTTCAGCATGCCGACCGGGCCCGCGACCCTGCGCCAGCGGGCGAGGAGCGTATCATACTCAGCCTGCGTGACGAACTTCCCGCCGCTCCAATGGGAGCCGTAATAGAGATAGCCATCCTGGAACGGTGTGAACATTCTGGCGAAGATTCCGACTAAATCGAACATGCGGTGTTCCTGTGAGACTGGCCCGACCATGGTGGCACAGGCGCCAGCCGCTTGCCACCCGCTCACAATTTGGGGACACTATACTAATTACGCCGTCAGCCGGCGGTTGTCCCAACGCCGCAAGACCCGATCAATCGACCGCCGATAAATCCCGTGGCAGCAGCTTCTTGAACAGCGCAAGCACCCGCCGTGCCTCGCGCGGTTCCAGGAGGATGGCGTGGCGCACGGCCGCCGCGATCAGCGTCATGGTCAGCTCGGCGAAAGCGGTGAGGGCAGGGGCCGGAATGCCCGGCGCAAGCGGCCGCAGCGTGTCGCTGAGCAGGCCCGAAAGATACGCCCCATCCTCGGCATCGAGCGCCTGCAGCGCCCGGTCCGCCTGCGTCGCCGTCCAGATGTCGCGCATCAGCGGCTCATCGACGAACATCTGGTAATAGCTGTCCGTGATCCTGCACAGCGCCGGGTACACATCCGCCACGCCCCCCACCGCAGCCAGATCGCGCGCCACACAGGCGCGGCCGATCGCGTTGTAGCGCTCGGCAAGGGTGCCGATGATCGCCGTCTTGTCCGGGAAATATTGATAGAGCGATCCGAACGCCACGCCGCTCCGCTCGACGATATCGCTCATCCGGAACGCCTCGCTGCCCTTCTCGGCCATCACCTCGGCCGCGCATTGCAGGATACGTTCGAACCGTTCGCGGCTGCGTTGCTGGGTGGGGACAACACGCGCCAATCCCTGCCGCGCGGTGTCCGCCGTCTCGCGTTTCGCTTTGCCCGCTGCCACCGCTGATCCTTTTCCGACATGTGCTTGACGCCATTAATGTGAGAGTTTATCGCGTTTTGCAAATACGAGACTATCTCGCATTTACAAGAAAGGATCGCCCCCATGCTGAAGCCACTCGTCACCGCTTCGCTCTGGTTTTCCGCCATCGGCTGCGGCCTCCTCGCCGGCCTCTATTTCGCCTTTTCCGCCTTCATCATGACTTCGCTCGGCCGGATCGATCAGGCCGCTGGCATCTCGGCGATGAACGCGATCAATGTCGACATCGTCAGGTCGTCCTTCATGCCGCTCTTCCTCGGCACCACCTTGGTGAGCGCCGCGCTCGCTGGGCTGGCGATCTTCCGCTGGAGCGAGCCCGGCGCCCTCCCGATGCTGGCCGGCGGCGCGATCTATGTGCTCGGCATGTTCGTGGTGACGATGCTCTTCAACGTGCCGCTCAACGACGCACTCGCCGCGGTCGCTCCCGCCAGCACCGAGGGCGGGGCGATCTGGGCTCGCTATCTCAGGGACTGGACGCTGTGGAACCATGTCCGCACGCTTGCCTGCACGGGTGCCACGGCGCTGTACATCGTGGCGATCGCAGCGCGCTGAGGTAACGCGGGAACCGGCTTGCCAAGCCGAATCTCTCGTGTATTATCTACACAACACACTGATGGAATAAACCTATGATCTGGCTTGCTCTCGCCGCGGCGGCGGCCCCCGTTCCCATCGCCGTCGTCATCCCCGATCAACCAGCCCTTACTGACCAGCTGGTCAGGGTCGAGAGCGAGTTCTTCCAGCTGTTCTTCGAAGGCTCGTGCGATCTTCCGCGCTTCCGCGGCTACCTGACCGACGATGTCGAATTCTATCACGACAAGGGTGGATTCAATGTCCACAATGCGGATGAGTTCGTCGCCATCTTCGCGAAGAACTGCAAGGACCGGGAGGACCCGACCACCTGGCGGTCCCGGCGGGAACTGGTCCGCACCTCAGTGCATGTCGATCCGGTGCCTGGCTGGGGCGCGATGGAAACGGGCGACCATTTGTTCTACGAGCGCAAGGGCAAGGACGGCACCGAGAAGCTCGCCGGCAAGGCAAAATTCGCTATGGTATGGGTCCTTGGCGCCGACGGAAAATGGCGCGTAAGCCGCATCCTGAGCTACGCGCATAGCGCGGCGTAGCCGACTACCAGCACCTCAGGAGGCATATTTGCAAACCAGGGCGATCAACCCAGCCGACGGGATTTATGCAGCCACCCCCGATTACATCCACGCGATCGAGGTGAGTGGGGCAGGGCGGTTGCTGTTCGTCAGCGGCACCATGGGGCTCGACGAAGACGGCGCGGCACCAGAATCGCTCGATGCGCAGCTCACGCTGATCTGGAAGAATATCAGGCGCATCCTTGCCGAAGCAGGCATGACAACGGACAATATCGTCCGCCTCACCAGCTATCTGCGCAACGCCGACTTCGCCGAGGCAAATGCGCGCGCCCGGATCGAGGCGTTGGGGACGCGGCGCATCCCAACCACCGCTATCGTCGTCGAAACCCTGTCACCTGATTGGCTCGTGGAGATCGAGATCATCGCAGCCGCGTAGAATCACGCCAGCCACCCGGCTGCTCCCCAATGGCCGCTCTTCCCCTCACGTCCGATCGGTCGCCGCCAAAGATCATCGGCCTCCAGCACGGGCTCCGCTCGGCTCGCGAACCACATCCAGAGGTCCCGAAAATACCGAGAAATCCGGCACCGGATGCGCCTCAAGCTCGCTCTGGTTCCCCAAGAGCAGGATAGACCCCTCACGCCCGTCGAACACCGGCCAAACCGGCAACCCCTTGCCGGCAGGACTCCCGGACCGGGCGAATTCAACCACGGTATCACCAAGCCGCTTGGCCAGCTGCCGATCCCCCGGCGCCCAGACCCGCGCATCCACATCGAGATTGTCGAGCATATACTGGACATCGACGCCGTGACCCGCCCCGCAACCCCAGGTGCACGGGCTCGGCGGCGCGGCAGGGCGGTGCGCGAAATAATAGACGTAAGAATTGGCACGGCCATATTTCGCCTGCAGCGCCGCCCAATGCACCATCCGCCAGCCCCACCAGTCATTGGTCAGCTGAATGATCGAGGCGGCAGCCCCGGCATCGGTCGCGCCGGGATAAGCGGCCAGCAACCGGTCGGTGGGCGGACGCCCCAGAAAAGTCGTCAGCTGGCCGACATGCCCGGCCGCGGTCGACTTGCTCGGGTCCACATAATAGCCGACCAGATCCTTCCCTTCCTCGGCGGTCCACCCAACCAGCAACGGCACGTCATTTTGCTGGTGATTGCGGTAGATGCTGGTCAGGTCAGCCTGCAGCAGATGCCCGTCGACATAGACGCGCGGCACCCACTCCCGCTTCTGCAGCTCGGCAACGCTCAGCTTGCGCAGATCCGCCAGACGCTCGGCGCCGGCAGCCCTGGCGAACGCCGCGCCCTTCGCTTCCGCCACAGCCTTCGCGTCGAAGCGCGCATTGTCCTCCGGGCTGATCGGCATCGCATCATTGCCGCTCTCGGCGATGGCGCGCTGGAACAGGCCCTTCGCCAGCGGCGATGCAACCAGCAGCGCAACCGATTCACCGCCCGACGAATTCCCCATGATCGTCACGCGCTCGGGGTCGCCGCCAAAGGCCGCGATGTTGCTCTTCACCCAGCGCAACGCCGCGATCTGGTCGAGAATGCCCTGGTTCCCGGAGACATGCCCCGGCGTCTCTGCGCTCAGTTCGGGTGAGGCATAAAAGCCGAATATCCCGAGCCGATAATTCACCGTGACGACAATGGCACCGCGCTTCGCGAGGTTGGCGCCATTCTGCACCGGCACCGCGGCAGTGCCGCTATCCATCGCGCCGCCATGGATCCACACGATGACCGGAAGCCGCTTCGCATGTCGCGGCGCCCAGACGTTCAGATACAAACAATCCTCGCTCTTGGGATTGGTGATCCAGGTCGCGGTCTGGGCACACGCCGGCGCGAAGGCCCGCGCGGCCCTGATCCCCTTCCACGGCACGACCGGCTGCGGCCTGCGCCAGCGAAGGTCGCCAACCGGCGGCGCCGCAAAGGGAACGCCGAAATATTCGTCGAGGCCGCCGTCTTGCGATCCCGAGACCATGCCCCCGGTCACCTTGACGGGAGGCGTCGCCGGCGATGCCTGGCCGGCCTGCGCAAGCGAGAGCCCCAAAAAGGCACCGGCAATCGCCGCGATCCGCAAACACTTCAAAATGGCATCCCCCGGGTTTTCCCTGCGCAAGGCCGACGCCCCTAGGAGCAACCGCTCTCCGAGGCTAGCAGCTAGTTCCCAGCGGGCGCTGCATGACCGCCGGCTAAGCATTCCCACGGCGCGCCGCACTTCCACCGCCAAATAGGCCGCAGACTCATAAGTGGAACGGCTGAAGTGGTGGAAAGCACCCGATCCGGTTTGAGCTTGACTTGGGCGAGCGGCGGATCAGCATCGAGCACGAAACGGTGAGGTTGCGGAAAACCATGACGAGCAAAATGAGCCGCGCTGAGATGCTCGATATTCTGGAATATGGAGCGCGGGTTCTGGCTCTATCCTACGACCTGCAGGTGAGCGTCTTCGGAGGTACCGAGGGCATCACTGAAGATTTAGTGGAGGCCTGGGAGGATGGCGTCCGATACCTCAGAATGGCCGGTGGAGGAACGCTTGAACAGCAGCAGGCTGTAGATCTGATCGATGATTTCCTGAGTGCGTTTGAACCCAATGATCCGTTCTGGCTGAACCAGCATCTGCGAAGCGATCCTGGCTGGGATACACTCCGGGGCATGGCAAAGGATTTGCTTGCATCCTTCGGTTGGGTGGAAGGTATTCCAGACATTTCGTTGCGACATGAGACAATCATAGTCGTGGAATGATCCGCCTCCAAAGCCCGAGGATTCCCACAGGGAATTCGGACACCAGGGAATTCGGGGACACTATATTAAATAGGCGCCAGCACCATCGCCAATTGGCGGGCGTGCCAAACACCGAACGTCCCGCATCCGTCGTCGTTAGAGCTCAGCGCTCAAAGATCGGGAGTAGCCTGATAGGAGCAGATCAGCTTCTGCGTCCCGTTGCTTTGCGGCCTGGTGATCATCGCGGTCGGCTGTTCCAGCAGGTTAGCGGCCCAGGTCGCGTAGAGCCAGGTCGCACCGTCTTTGCGAAACGCGGTGTGTCGGACGTATCGCGGCTCCCGGTACGGCGTTTGATCGCCGGCGAAGACCTGGAAGCCGAGCTTGCGCGCGGCAGCGGGGTCAGGCTCGTCCGATTGCTTCTCCACCACCTTGGCCACGGCTTCAGCAGACATCGAACGCGGCGCGATCAGGAAGAAATTGCCGTCGAAGAAATGATTCTCGCCCGCGATGGTGATGACGTGCTGAGGATGGCCGCTATTGTTGAGATCGAACCTCGGTCCCGTCAGCGTCGCGGTGTCCGCCGGTGCGACGGTTTTCTGCGGCCAGTCCGGTTCGCTTTCGTCCGGCTTGCTCGGATGGATCATCCCTTCGCAAAAGCCACGCATGTCCCTGGCTGCGTAGGTGATGGTGAACTGGCCGGACGGAAGCGTGTCATGGATTGGCTTGCGAAGTCTCGTCGAGATATCGTTGCAGCTGTGGGTGTCCGCCTTCTCGTCAAACGGGCCTTTTTCTTCCGCGCACTGAACAAGCCGATGGCCGTCGAGAAAGATCGCGCGAACCGGGTTGGAATCACATTTCCCGGCACGGCGTTCCCGACTGATGATCTTGTCGTCGCCGATCCAGACTGAATAGAGCTGGGAGTCTTCCGCGCCACATTCGCCGCTGGCCTGGTGATCGCCGAGGCTCGCTGTCTTGAAGCGCACGATCCTTCCGTCTGCGAGCCTGCATTGGGATTTGCTGGCGATCGCATGCGCCAGCGGTCCGCCGATGTCGGGCGGGGCGTTGTCGAGCGTTCCGTCGGATTCACCTGCATGCTCAAAGCGGATCAGGGCCTTGCCGCCGGCGCAGGCGACGCCGTCCGTCCACAGCATGTTATTCAAACCTTCGCGCGGCGAGCGGATCTCGAACTGAAGCGTTTTGAGGCGGTCCACATAGCGTGCCTTGATGCAGGAAGCCCGGTCCTCCGGGGTGCAACCGAAGTCGCGACTATAGAGCCACTCTCGCTGATTTTGACGAAACGCGGCGAGGTCAGCCGGCGGCACGGTTTTCAGCGCTGCCTGATAGGCCGATGCGACTTTCCGGTCGTCGTCCGAGAGCTCCGGATCGGCGCAGATGGCCTTTTCCACATCGGTTTTCGCCACCTTGCATGAAAAGCTCGGAGACGGTGCTTCCGCCCGCGCAACATTGCCGCTCGGGATCAGCATCGCGAGCAGCCAGACAGGGGCCGAGATGGAAAACGAGGGCATTGCGGTGTGACTCCTTCGCCGGGACGGCTTGGTTCTGGGCCGCTTTGATGGCGGATCTCTTATGCTCGAGCCACCACATATCCCGGGGAAATTCGGCACCGGCCCGCACGGCTATTGCGGCTGTGTCCGGGTCGTTACGGAAACTTCGGAGAGCACGCGACACGCGCAAACTGCCTCCAGGCGGCTTACCTATCTACACGCGCGGCGTCTCGTGGGCGTGGATGCTAACGTAGCGGCTCGTGCCGGTCCGGGTCATTACGGTACTATGTGCGACTAGCCCTTAACTCCCAACCCACCTGACAGCCTCATTGCTTAGGGCCAATCTCGCATTTCCCAGCACCACCCAGACAATAAAAAGCCCCGCGCCCGGCGGACCGGGCACGGGGCTCAACGTCTCGCTGGTGCCGATCAGACGGCGCGCAGTTCCTCGGCTGAGGATTTGCCGCTGCGCTTGTCGGCGACGATCTCGTAGGAGACCTTCTGGTTCTCATCGAGGCCGGTCATGCCGGCGCGCTCGACGGCGCTGATGTGCACGAACACGTCAGTGCTGTTGTCGTCAGGCTGAATGAAGCCGAAGCCCTTTTGCGCGTTGAACCATTTTACCGTTCCCGTAGCCATGGGGTATTCCTTGATCATGATAAGTGCCGCCGTACAGGGTGCAGGGCGGTCGGTTCGAGGTCTGGATTTGGGAAGCGGCACGCATATTGCGGCGGGGCCAGGTCGTTCGGCCGAAACTCGATGGGCCGCTATGGGCGCTTGGGGGCGCGTTGGCAAGGCGATGCTCGCAGGCGCCAGTATTTCTCTTGTTCTTAAGGTGTTGCCGATAGATGAAACCCACGACGGAAGCAGGTGGTGATTTTGTTGTATCGGCTATTCAAGAATTTCCGTCCCAAGAACGAATTGCGGCCCCTGCATCCTCGGCTCCTGCATCCCCTGCCATTGTCCGCGGCCATATCCCCAGAGCACAAAACGGGCATACAGCCTGAGTGGATAACGCCGGAAATAGCTGAGGCGCTGGAGAGCAGGTCGAACTGGTGCCTTAGCAGCATGCAAATCGATCGTCTGTTGATCAACATGCATGCAAAATGGATCAGCGCTGTCCATTTTCGCGCCACCCGCACTGTGTCCAGTCTGGGTGGATTTGGCGGATATGGCAGCTATGGCGGCGACAACATAGAACTGGAATTCGACTATTCTCATATCAGCTGGGAGCAGCTCGAAGCCATAACCGCCGCGCATTTCGACGCTCATCCAGCCATCGTGGCAGCAAGGCAAAGGTTGCACGACGCCGGAATCGACACAAAATGGAGCGGCGAGGGCGAACACTGCATGAGCGCCTTTGGCCTCTATGTCGTCGTCGATGAGGACAGCGTAAAAGCCGTCAGGCAATTGGCCAAAGAGGATGCGGGTATCACTACCGCAGGGGAAGCGGATGAATTCGATCGGGTATTCGATCTGTACCTGAAGCAAAACTGGGGCGCTGACTGGGAAGAGTGGCGAGAGCGCGAACCGATTGTCACATGGCCACCGGAATGGCTGCGAGGCCAGGCCGCAAGTTGAGCGGGCAGCGGTCGCCGGTCACCGCAGATGTCCGCTCTTCAATTGCGGAGCCTTCGTTTGCCCGCGCCCTCCTTGAACGATCCCCGCGCATCTGCGCCCGAGAGGCCGCCTTTCACTGCGGAGGCTGTGGAAGGACGCTGCGCCATTCGGATACACTGGTCTCGACACACAAGCGCTCGCGCTGACAGGGAAGAAGGTCACTTATCATGCGGCGGGCAGCGGCGACGGTCGCGCAATCAGTGTTCCTGGCAAAAATCACCGTCAGGAGGGGCTTATTGCTGAGCTTTGAGATCTTGATCAGGTAGCGACGGCGGAGCATGTACGACGCTTAGCTGAAATTGGCCGGCTCACCGGTCGTGGCTTGCCGGGCCCAGGGTGGTCGGCCCACCGTCTCGGCGAGCCATTGGCCTAGCGTGCGACCATCTGTCCGCCGCTATGGCTGGAGGGGCTTCGCTGAGGCGAGGGGCCTGAGTCACAAGTGCGATTACCCCATCTGACCTGGCTATTTTTTGAGGCCGGGAAAGCCCGACAGGGCCTGTTCGACGCGAACCGCTGCGCTTTCCGGCTTTCGAAGGTCTCCGCCAAATGCGCCATCGCCGTGCATCCATACGACCTCGCCGGATTTCGCGTCGAACAGGATCGCGTTCCCTGCGTGATACCGGGTTCGTCGCATCGCACCTCCGGGCGCCACCATTTCCCCAGCCATCGCGCCGGCAATTTCACCCAGGATCTGGCCAGAGGAGGCATAGGTATCAATTTGGTTGATGAACAACACAAAGTCGGCAGGACCGAACGCAGCGGCAACGCGGTCCTTAACTTCGGCGAAGTCATATGTGCAGCGGCATTTTTTCGCCTTTGTGACGTCGGGAGAGCCCTGCGGCACCTTGAAAATCATCTCGGAGGTGCGCTGACGATACGCCGCCAAGAGGTCTGAATAGGCTGGTGAGGCGGCCGCTTGCTCGGCAGTCATGAACTTGAGTTCTACGATTGCGGGCAGTTTCGAACTGAGCATTGATGCCTGAAGATTTCGCTGAGCCTGATTTGTCCATTCGGGGGAGGGGATCTCTTCGCCGCCCTTGCCCTGGCGATTCATCTGAACGTCCGGGTAAGCGACCAGGACAATTGCCTTGCGATCGGACGGGAACGCAAAACCAGGCTTTGTATAATTCGCGGCCGCGTCGGCAGCGGACGACAGGCCGAATGCGGCCAGGTAAAGTGCCAGCGCCCGAACGAAAAATCGATTTGCCATGCTTGCCCCCGAAGTGCCGAAATATGCCGTTGTTAATTGGGCAGTCCCTGAAACCGCCCGCTCGCCGGACCCGGAATTTTCGGCCGGCAATATCCGCACTGGCCCAGGACTAATGATGGTCCATCAGGAAGGCGATCAACACCACGGCAAAGGGCAGAAGAAAGACGACCCAAAGCGCCCGAATCCACCAGGGCCGTTTACCCTCGCTAAGGATGAAATCCGTTTCCAGGAAATCCCCGATGAGTTCCCACATCCACATAAGCGCGCATGCTAACGTGACGGCTCGATAGGAGCAACCTGCCTCCGCACGGCTATTCTGCACACGCCGGCACGCGTGCCGACCAGGGCGATGGGACGCCCAATTGGCTGGCTATCACACGCGACGAATGCGGCGCTTGTGCGGCGCTTCGAACAAACATATAACGATATAAAGATATCTTTATATGTGAGTCGCGCAGTGAACAATGAAGTCCTGGCCTTCGTTCTCGCGGCAACCGCGCTGCTCGGCTCGCCGGGGCCGGGCATCAGCGCGCTGGTCGCAGTCGGGCGGAGTTTCGACAGGGGCGCGGCCTTGCGCTTCTACGGCGCCATGCAACTGGGGCTAGCCATCGCCGCGGGGGTGAGCGCCGTCGGTCTCGTCACTTTCGTCCACACGTCTCCAACGGTGCGCACCGGGTTGATGGTCGTCGCCACCGCCTATCTGATATGGCTGGCCTGGACGATCGCCTCGGCGCCCGTCGGCGGTTCGGCGATCGGCGACCGGAGCGCTGCGTCGCTCAGTAACAAAGGCGCGTTCTTCCTCGGCGTCGCCAATCCAAAGGCCTATCTCGCCTTCGCATCCCTGTTCGGCTCGTTCACCCTTCTGCAGGCAGGTTCGGGCGCCGCTGAAGAAGCGTTGAAATGGGCTCTGTGCGTGCTCGTCATGCTGGTCGTCGACCTGGCATGGCTCGTCCTGGGCATGATCTTTGGACGGATACGGCTGTCTCCCTCAGCCGAAAGAATGTCCAACATCGCGATGGGCATAGCCGTCATCGCCGCATGTCTCGTCGGTTGGCTCTGATGGCGGAGAGTTCGCACATGGCACCGCAGGGCTGGCTCTTCTCCTACGGCACCCTGGCCCAGCCCGATGTGCAGCAAGCGCTGTTCGGCCGGCAGCTTGAGTCGGTCAGGGACTCGCTGCCCGGCTTCAGGATCGACCAGCTCGAGATCACCGACACAGCCGTGATCGCGCTGAGCGGTTCGGACAGCCACCCCGTTCTAAGACGCGGACGACCGGACGAAGAGGTGCCCGGCGTCGCCCTGGCGGTAACGGATGAGGATCTCAGCAGAGCCGACAGCTACGAAGTCTCGGACTATGTCCGGATCGAAGTGCGACTGGCGTCCGGCAGGCGCGCCTTCGTCTACGTCCACCGCGATGAGCAAGGCGCGAACCCGGAATCCCCGCAAACCAACGATTTCCCGCCACCGCCACGTTGACACGCGCCGCCGCCGCCTTCCAGAGTGGCCCCTAAAGCAATGCGGAGGCGAGCGCGGTGGCAATCTACGAGAACCTGACGACGTTCGCCGGAAAACCGGTGGTGGATTACAAAAAACCGGGAGACGTCCGCGATTTTGCCACGACCGCGCCGCGGCTCCGCTGCGACTATGACGACACGCTCGAGCTGCGCGATTTCCTCGCGCTGATGCTCGACGAGCCCGGCGTCGGCGCGACACAGGCGATCGTGTTCGGCGCCTGGATGGAAGACGGCGAAGCCTATGATGTCACGCCGACCAGCACGATCGAGATGCTGGTTTCTCAGAAGGATCGGCTGCCCGATCTGAGATCCCTGTTTTTCGGCGACATCATCTCCGAGGAGAATGAAATCTCCTGGATCGGACAGGGCGACTATTCCGCGATCTGGGCGGCTTTCCCCCGCCTCGAAGAGTGCGCCATCCGCGGCGGCAACGGCCTTAGCCTCGGCACGATCAACCATCGCAGCCTGCAGAGCCTGGTGATCCAGGCTGGCGGCCTGCCGCTCAGCGTCGTGCGCGATGCGCTGTCCGCAAACGCGCCGATCCGCCATCTCGAGCTCTGGCTGGGCGACGAGAATTACGGCACGAACACATCCGTGGCCGATTTTGCCGACCTGTTCGCCGGCAAGCTGTTTCCCGATCTGCACACGCTCGCCCTGCGCAACAGCCAATATAGCGATGCGCTGGCCGAAGCCCTGGCCGAAGCGCCGATCCTCGACCGGGTCAAGGTGCTGGATCTCTCGATGGGCACGATCTCCGACAAGGGTGCCCAGGCACTGGCCGCCTCAAGCAAGGTCGGCCGCCTCGAAAAGCTCGACATTTCGCACCATTATGCCGGCGCCGATGCGGTCGCGGCGCTGCGTCGCGCCACGCCCAATCTCGTCGCCGACGAGGCTCTGACGGCAGAAGACGAGGGGGACGGCGAGGTCTATTATTACATCGCGGTCTCCGAATGACGGCAGAGCCGGTTGGGATCGTCTCGCTCGGTCCTGAATCCGGCCCACGCCACGCCAGCTTCGCTGCCGCCTGTGCAAATCTCGGGCACCCGGCGCAGATGATAGGCTGGAGCGCATTCCTGGCCGATCCGACGATATTGGAGGCGGCACTTCACCCCGGCGCCTATCTCCGCTTCGACACGCCCGATCAGGACATCGCCAGCATCGCCGCGCTTTACCGTGCAGGCGAGGCGGCCACGCGCGAGCAGGGGATCGCAACCCTCCCGCCAGGCAGCGAAGCGCGGCTCGCTCACGGCGATATCGGCTCGCCCGCACAACTCGCTTTCGGCCTCGCCGCAGCGGTGGACATGGCATCACGTATCGCGCAGCGGCGCGGCGCGAGCATGTCCACCAATGCGGAGGAAGTCGCCTGCAGCTTCGACAAGACCGCCACCCTCTCCCGGCTGCGCGAGGCGGCCATTCCGGTCCCGCTCAGCCTGTTTCCCTTCACCCGTTTCGAAACGCTCGCCCATGTGATGGAACGCCTTCCCAGACCGCGCATGTTCGTAAAACTGCGCTACGGCTCGGCGGCGGCGGGGATGATCGCGCTCGCCCGGCACGGTAATCAGTGGCGCGCCATCACTACGGCCGAACCTTATGGCGATGGCGTCCGGGCGACCCGCAAACTGCGCCGCCTCGATAGCCGCACCGAGATCGCCCAACTGATCGACCGCCTGTCGCCGCTCGGCCTGCATGCCGAGCCCTGGCTGCCCAAGATCGGCATCCATGGCCGCGTCGCCGATGTGCGCCTGGTGATGCTCGCTGACGGCACGATCTTCCCAGTGCTGCGGACCAGCCGGCATCCGATGACCAACCTCCATCTCGGCGGCACGCGCGGCCCCGTGGAGCCACTGATCCGCCGCATCGGCACCGAAAGCTGGGAAGCGATCCTGGCCACCGCCCGCAAGGCCGCACGCTGCTTCCCCGCCAGCCATGTGCTCGGGCTCGATATCGCTATCCTCGCTGATGGCCGCAGCCATGCGGTGCTCGAAGTCAATGTCTTCGGCGACTTCGTGAAAGAGGTCATAGTCGATGGCCTCACACCGCACGAGGCGCAGGTCCGCCAGATCTTCACCATGCTCGCAGGGCAAAAGGCAGCGGCATGACCAGCCCGATCGACGCGCGCGCCTGTCTCGGCACTCATGACATCCTGTTCGTCACTTTCGATACGCTGCGCTTCGATGTCGCGGCAAAAGCGTTGGAACTGGGCGAGACGCCCAATATCGCCGCTGTGCTTCCGAACGGCCGATGGGAACGCCGCCACACGCCGGCAAGCTTCACCTTCGCCGCGCACCAGGCATTTTTCGCCGGCTTCCTGCCAACACCGGTCGAGCCCCGCGAGCAGAACCCCGATGCGCATTCCCGCCTGTTCGCCGCGCGTTTCCCCGGCGCGGAAACGGCCGGCAAGGGCACGCTCGAGTTCGACACCGCCGATATCGTCACCGGCTTCGCCGCCCAAGGCTATCACAGCATCTGCATCGGCGGCACCGGCTTCTTCAACAAGCGCTCGCCGCTCGGCTCAGTGCTGCCCGGCCTTTTCCATGAAAGCTGGTGGGATGAGAGCCTCGGCGTCACCTGCCGCGAGTCCGCCGCCAATCAGGTCGCCTGCGCGCTCGGCCGGATAAAGGCGCAACCGGAGAGCAAGCGGCTGTTCGTCTTCATCAACATCGCTGCCTGCCATCCGCCGCACCATTTCTACCGGGGGGAGGGCACCACCGACACGCCAGAAAGCCAGCGCGCCGCGCTCGCCGATGTCGATCGCCACCTGCCGCCGCTGTTCGACGCACTCCGCCGCCGCGCCCCGCTGCTCGCGATCCTGTGCTCGGATCACGGCACTGCGTTCGGCGAGGATCAGTATCACGGCCATCGCATCGGCCATCCGACGGTCTGGGATGTGCCCTATGCCCAGCGCATCCTGTCCCGGCTGGATGCCGCCTGATGTCGACCATGCTCGCCCGTCCGGTGCCGGCCGATCTCGGCCCGCTCTACCAGGATTACGCTTATGGCTATCCGCACAAGAACGCCTATCGGGCTTTCCCTGAGCCGCTGAGCCTGCGCGATCTATGGGCAGGGGAGGCGAAGGACCGCGCCTTTCTCTATCTGCACATCCCGTTCTGCGAGATGCGCTGCGGCTTCTGCAACCTCTTCACCACCGCCAACCCGGACGAGAGCCGCGTCACCAGCTATCTTGCGGCGCTGGACCGGCAGATCGAGGCGGTCGCCGAAGAGATAGCCGACATCCGCCCGGTCCAGATCGCGATCGGCGGCGGCACCCCGACCTTGCTTGGCCCGGCAGCGCTCGAGACATTGTTCAGTCGCATCGCCACACGGTTGCACGCCGATCCGCGCCGTGTTTCGACCGGGATCGAAACCTCGCCCAGCACTGCCACGTCCGAGACCATCGCGCTGCTGTCTGACTGGCATATCGATCGCATCAGCATCGGCGCCCAGTCCTTCATCGAAGCCGAGACGCGCGCGATGGGCCGGCCGCAGGACCCCGCTGATCTCGCGACCGCGCTCGACACGATCCGCGCGCATCGCTTCGGGCGGCTCAATATCGATCTGATCTATGGCGCCGCCAACCAGACCCGGGAAAGCTGGTGCCACTCGATCCGCCGCGCACTCGCATGGCGGCCGGAGGAGCTGTTCCTCTATCCGCTCTATGTCCGCCCGCGCACCGGGCTCGACGGCCGCGGCCGGGTTGAGGACGAGCACCGCCGCATGCTCTACCGCGCCGGACGCGATCTGCTGCTCGCTGAAGGCTATAGCCAGATGTCGATGCGCGCCTTCCGCCGTGATGGTGCGAGCGCGACGCCCGGCAATGAATTCAGCTGTCAGGAAGATGGCGTGCTGGGTCTCGGCACCGGCGCGCGCTCCTACACCGCCAGGGCCCATTACGCGACGCGCTATGCCGTCACCCGGCGCGGCGTGCTCGATATCATCGACGACTTCGCGGCGAGCGACGCTGACTCCTTCCGCTTCGCGCATTTCGGCATCGAGATTCCGCCCGACGAGGCGATGCGCCGCTATATCCTCAAATCCATCCTGCGCCGCGACGGGCTCGATACCGCACGCTTCGCCGCCCTGTTCGGCCGATCGCCGCTGGACGCTTTCCCGGCGCTGGCGACGCTCGGCGACATGGGCCTGCTGGAACAGGCCGGCCATATCCTCCGCCCGACCGACGCGGGCCTGGAACATGCCGATGCGCTGCCACCGCTTTTCTACTCGGACCCGGTCCGCGCCCGGATGCGATCGGCAGGCGTGACATGAGCGAAGCCCTCACCATTCTCTGGCGCGGCTCGCTGTCGGGCTGCAACTATGCCTGCCCCTATTGTCCCTTCGCCAAGCGCAAGGACAGTCGCGCCACGCTGGCTGCGGACCGGGCCGAACTCGAGCGTTTCGCCGATTGGGCCCTGGCGCAGGCCAGCCCCTTGTCGATCCTGTTCACCCCCTGGGGCGAGGCGCTGATCCGGCGCTATTACCGCGACACGATCATCCGCCTGTCGCATGCTCCCCATATCGAGACCGTCGCGGTCCAGACCAACCTCTCCGGCCCGGTGAGCTGGATCGCCGAGGCCGATCGCAGTTCAGCTGCATTCTGGGCGACCTATCATCCCGGCGAAACCGACCGTGCCCGTTTCGTCGCGAAGATCAGCGCGCTCCACGCCATGGGCGCGCGCTACAGCGTTGGTGTCGTCGCCCTGCGCACGCATTTCGACGAGATCGAACGGCTGCGCGCCGATCTGCCCGCCACCGCCTATCTGTGGATCAACGCCGAGGAATCGATTCAGGGCTGTTATACGGACTCGGAAATCGAGCGCCTCACTGCGATCGACCCTTTGTTCGAGCTCAACAACCGCGCCTGGCCAAGCCGAGGCCGGCCCTGCGCCACAGGCGAGACGGTCATCTCGGTCCGCGGCGACGGCGAGGCGCGGCGCTGCCACTTCGTCGATACGCCGATCGGGAACATCTATGATCCTGATTTCAGGCAGCGCCTGGCCCCGCGCGCCTGCCCGAAGCCAAGCTGCAACTGCCATATCGGCTACAGCCATTTGAAGGAGTTCGGGTTCGGTACGCTGTTCGGCGCCGGGCTGGTCGAGCGCCGCGCGGCCGTCCGGTCGCGCGGGGAGGCCCTCAACCGCATCGCCGCGTTCGAAAATCAGGCCTTGTAGCCCGTTCGCTCCAGCATGATCTGGCGGACCTCCGGATCGCGCTCGGCCAGCACCTCCTCGCGGGTCAGCGTCTCGGGCGCGAACGCCACCTGCCGCGACACCGCCACGCCGTTCCACCTGATACCGACCTGATCGTAGAAATCGGGCGCATCGTCGGGGTCAGGCAAGCCGCTTATGCCGCTGCCCGCCACGTCGATCGAGGAGGTGATCGTCAGTCCGGCGGGAAGGCTGTCGATGTTCGCGCAGCCGCTCAGGTCGAGATGCGCGACTTCGCCCATGCCCTCGGGCAGATGCGTCAATTGCGCGCAGCCTTTCAGGATCAGTCGCCCGCCGCGCAGCACCAGATCCTCCGGCAGCTCGCGGAGCGAGGTGCAGCCGTCCAGGTCCAGAAACGCGACGCTCAGGCCGGCCGGCAATTCCTCGAGCGCTGTGCAGTACGACAAAGTCAGCGTGCCGGTGACCAGCCCCTCGGGCAGGCTGCGCAGCTTTTTGCACCCGGTGAGGTTGATGCTGATATCGGCCTTCACCGGCCCTTCCAGCGCGGTGATGTCCGAATCCGTCCGATTGATCACCCGCCGGCTGATCGGCGTCGGCAACTTGGGTGGGGGAGGGGGCGTCGGCGCCTCGATAACAGTCGCCGTCCGCACTGAATATGTGGGGGCGGCCAGAGGCGCCGGGCTTGCGGGAGCGGGCTTGGAGAACAGCCCGGCGATACGGTCCAAAATCGACATGCCGGTGAGACTAGCCCAGCGGGCAAACCAAGCGCCATCGAAAAGCGAGCTGGGCGCGACGCATCAGAGTTTCGGGGACACTATACTAAACTCGCGAGCCGCCGCCGCTCCTGATACACTGCCCCGCAACCCTTCACCTCACCGACCGCCCGCGGGCGCGAAATCGAGCCGCGCTCTCTCGCCGACCAGACCGCCGGCCACGCGCCCCTCCACAAGCTCATAGCCCATCAGCGCGAACAGCCGGTCGTTCAGGAAGATCGGCCGCGCATTGCCATACCAGTCGACGCAGGACGCCTTGCAGGCATCGTCCCGCGCGCCCTCGGCATTCGCAACCAGCTCGCCCGCCGGCGAAAAGCGCCGTGCGTCGCGCCGGAGAAAGGCCACCGCCGATCCGGACCCCAGAAAGCGCGCGACAGGAGAGTTGCCCAGATCCCGCGTCACAGGGAGGCCGAGCATCCCCGACGCGCCGTTCGCACTGCCCTCATCCGCCCGGAAAAAGAACGCCTGGCTGCGACGTTCGCCTTCATGCGCCGCCGGCAGGAAATAGGTGTCGCCAAGCCGGCTCCTGTCCGCGAGCTCGATCGCGCTGAACCCAAGCCGCTCCTTCGCATCATTGCCGATCGCGATCGCGTCGGCGCCGATGATGTCGATGCGATCGACGCCGTGCGGCACAGCGATATGCGCGATCGCCCCGCCACTGAGCGGCACCGCATAGACGGTGCTGATGCCCGCATGTTCGTTGAATGCGCCCGCACTATAGACGAGGTGCCGCCCGACGAAGCGATTGTGGAAGCGCCAGGAGTTCTCGCCGAGCGGCAAGGAACGATATGCCGCCGCGTTCATCACCCGGGACCCGTCGCCAAAGGCGGCAAGGGGGAGGGTGAGCAGCGCCGCAGCCCCTTCGCTATGCTCGGGCCGCCACATCGCATCCCCATCGCTGTCGGCGCGAACGACGACACTCAGCCGCTTTGCCGCACGATCCTCGGCAAAGGAGAATTGGTCGATCGGCCCGCCCCATGCCTGCACCGCGCTCGGCGGCGACCCATCGAGCGGCAGGCGATAGACGAACGCGCCGGACCGGGCCGTCGGCGTGCGATCGCCGTCGGTCCAGACATAGACGGCCGCTCCGGACACATAGAAAGTGCGCGAATAGGATCCGAGAACCGCCGTTGCGCGGCAGGCAAGGCGCGGTGTGGCAAGGTCGCACAGGGTCACTGAGTGGAGCGTCGAAAGATCGGCGTCGGGCTTGCGGCGAAGCGGCTCGGGCACATAGAGCTTCGTTATCGGAAGCGTACGCGCGAACGGAGCATCAGGATTGCCGGTCCAGCGCTGCAATCCCGGCAGCGCGTCGAGCGGCCTCTCGGTATCGAGGTCGAGCGGCGTGTAGAAGATCAGCGTCGATCCAACGAGACGCGACGCGTAATTTGTGGACGAGTAATAATCGTTGGAACGCAGATGATAGCTGTCTTCGAAAGCCAGCTTGCCGTTAGGCGCTATCCGGAACCGGTTGATCTCGGTCCCGCCACGCTCATAACTATAGCCAACGACCACGATCCGGTCGCCGCTGACCAGCATCTCGTCATACCAGGCGTCGCCCGACGAGCCCGGCGGGAACGCATCGATATGATCGACATTGCGCATCCTGTTTCCGGCGAGCGAAACCGTGAAGAGCCGCCCGCGCCGCAGGATCACGAGATGATCGCCCGCGACCTTGACGATCCCGCCCTCGTCGACATCGGCTTCCTGCGTATTGGTGATGCTGACGGGCTTTGCGCCCGTGACCACGATGTTCTGGGCCGGCGTGGTTGCCACCGCCACCGGGCTCCCCGGTTCCGCGGCTGAGGGTGGCGGGGGAGGGGCGGGGGGCACCATCGGCGGCGGCGACATGAAGCGCTCACGCTGGGCAACACGCCGCATGAAGGCGATGAACTGCCGGTCGCTCTCAAAGGCCCGCATCGCCCGAGCATGAGGCGCGGCTGGCGGAGCAGCGGACGCGGCGCAGGCGCCAATCCAGATCGACACTGCTAGCGCTAAAGCGAGTCTTCGCATCGGCCCCTCCTTGATTTTGGACATGATATCACATAACGATTGGCGATCAAGCCGCGGTTCGGAAGGGGCGATTTCACCCGTTCGATGCCGACGTACGTGATCCAGGCAGAGGAGGGCTAGCGAGTGGCATATTGCAAACGCCGGCGGTTGGCCTCCGGCCGGTGAGGACCAGCACAGGTCTCGGTCTCGCCGCGGCCGGCTTCGTCGCCGTCGGCTGCCTCGCCGCCGCGCTCGCGCCCAGGCCTGCCGTCCTTCCACCCAGCGCTCATCCAAAGGCGGCACCGTCGCCGACGACGAAATCGTGGCCGGCGGACAACACGCAATATGGCGGCGCCACCCCGATCGCCCGCGAGCGCTGGATCGACGGGAGCGAGTATTCCGAGAGTCACTATGCGCCCCAACTCGTCTCGGTCGCCTTCGACATCACGGCGTCGGGAGCGGCGAAGCACTGCAAGGTCACCGCGCCGATCCCCAAGGACGGGTTTGGCGCAAAAGTCTGCGCGGACATGGAGCGGAATGCCAAATTCCTTCCCAAGCGTAACGCGCACGGGAAAGCGGTTTCGACCCGGGGCTGGGTACGGGTTCGGTTCTCACCCGACGAGTAGATCCTGTTCTGGAGGGGCGAGATTAAAGGATCAAGGCAAATGGCGCCGTAATCCCAGTACGCCGCTGCAGCCTTGAGCTTGGCATGCCAGTCCCACCGCTTAACGATTGGCTGATATACGTTGAGCGGTGAACTTGGGATGAGGACTTGGGGATGAAGCTGTTTCTTGTCCTGGCTGTCGGCCTTGCCCTCACGTCATGGCTGGCGAGCGCCCAGGAAACGCAATGTCGCGACTGTATTTACGACATCGTACCGCTAGGAATTCGCCGCTCTGAAATAATTACAATTCAGCAGGGTGACGGCGATTTAATCATAGATGCAAAGAGGATATCCGGAGTTCCCTATATTAAAGCAGGAACTGGCATATCGGCTAAAGATGCTTACGTATTTTCTGATAAATATGGCAATGTCTCTATCGTATTTTCGACCGGAGACAGGATTCTATTAGAAAGATTCAATAAAGACTATGGCTACGTTACAGTAGGATTCGCCAATGGTGACACTTGGTCTAGAGATGAAATACTGAATCTTGCCAATACCGGCTCTGCTCGAAACACGCATCTCTATGGCAGTGGGCAAGGATCTTCTTTCGATCCAAAGGGGTTCGCCAGGACCATCGTTTCGAAAGGGGGCGGCGATACGATTCTATACAATGCTGGATACGGAAAGCTGAGGATTGATGAGGTCGATCCTGAAGGACCCAATGAGGATAACGTCTTGAATCTCGGTCCCGGATTGTCTGCTGCGCGAACCGCAGTCACGAAAACACCGGGGGGCGATATCCTGCTGTCGTTCGGGCACGGCGACGTCATAACCATGGCGGACGCGATGACCCGATCGGACACGAATACGCATGGCATTCAGACCATAAACTTCTCCGATGGGACGAAGTGGACGATCGGCGAACTTCGATATCGGCTGAGCCCGTCCGACGGCGGCATGGAGATTACCGAGGCCGATTCTCCCGACCCGGTCAGTATCGGCGACTTCGCCGGTGGCGGCTATTTGCGCGGTTCGATCGAAGTAAAGAATCCGCACGAACTGGACACCATTTCTGCAAGAGTCTTGAATGTGGCCCAAGCGGGAGATGTCGGCAACAAAATTTCCAGCGCCGATCTTGCGGCAATGTTCACATGCAATGGCGAATCGAGTTCTGGCGATTCGCGTGCCAGCATTGACTGGAGTTTTTCCCTGGAGGACAAGCTCAACAACCGCTTTGCCTATCTGAAAGAGGGGCAAAGCACAGTCCTGGATTACTTGATCGCGATATCGGATGGCCAGGGCGGCGAAATCCACAAGGACATCAAGATCACCGTCACCGGGCCTGTGGCTGACGCCCAAAGTGACGACACCTTTGTTTTCGAAGCCCCAGATCCCGCAGCGGTCCGCCTGTTGGAGGCCGCGGCAGCGAAAGCTTCGGCCGAATTCGATCGACCTGTCCCCGGGCGGCCGACCGACATCTACCTTGTCCTCGACACCTCTCCATCCATGTTGCTGCCAACAAGTGCCGCTGGCATCTCGGCGATGATAAAGGCCACGACCTCGAAATCCTCGAGGGGCTGCGCCTATGCCTGCCACGAGCAGAACCCGCAACAGGATGGCGTTGCGGTCCATGATCGGAACGGTGCCACCGTCTTTCTGGGCACGGACGGCAAGGTCAAGCCCGCCCCGGATCTGGAAAAATGCGAGCAGGCCCCTGATCAGGTCGAACGATATGCATGCCTTAATCGGGCATGGGCGGAAAACGGAACTTATGCTGATCCCTACTGGGCCTCGCGCCATTATGGATCTCTCTATGGCGGCGCGAACATCCCGCTGCGCATCGATGCTGAAACGGATGCCGCCCGCGCGCTGATGGGCGAGCTGGGCCGCACTTCCGGGCGGCCCGATACTCGTCTGCGTTTACAGGTCTTCGGGTTCGGGGAAGGCGCGCCGACACCCCTGACCAGTGCCATGACGGATACAAGCAAACTCCGTCCCGCCGCCTTTCCCGTCCTCGCCGCGATGCAGCCGACATGGGACAGGAACGGTTGTCGGCTCGCCACGAGTTGCAACGATGACATGGCGACTGATTTCAAAGCCATGCTGGCCGCAATGATGGCGAGGATCTCCGCCGACGGTCATGGATATGGAGCCCATCCGGCACGCAAACTCATGCTGCTTGTCACTGACGGGATGGCGGATGAACCCAAAGGGAAGCGGCGCTGGGTCCGCGAACTCTCGCCCGACGATCTGGCGCAATGCGAGGCACTCAAGGCGAACGGCGTCCGCATCGGGATAGTGTATCTCGAATACCCGCCCGTGGCGCTTGTCGGAGACGCATGGTCCGAAGCAATCGTGGGGCCGCATATGGCGCGGATCGAGCCGGCACTGCAGAAATGCGCCTCACGCATCGATCGCGCACCGCTGGTCGTCAAGGCGGGCCTTGGCCAGAACATACCGGACGCGCTGCGCCTGTTGTTCCGGCGCTCCGTCGCAAGTCCACCGCACGCCCGTTGATCAGTCTTGGTGTATTTCGGATGTTATGGTGTCGCGTGCGATTGTCCCTTTACTTTCTGCGCGTGGAGCTTTGAGTCACACTCGCGACGCCGCAAAAATTGGCCGCGGCAACAATTTCAGAAGGAAGGTGTCTTGATGAAGATGAGGCATATAATGGTACTTTCCATGAGAATTGCTATCGCCATCCTGGCAATTGGATTGGTAGCGAACATAGCGATTCACAGGGCTGGCGAACTCGTTATCTTGGCAGCCTCAGTTTTGCTTGTGATTTTGATATTTGCAGTCTCATGGGCGACGAAGAAAGAGCAAAAACAAAACTGAATAGGAACTCTATAATTGCCAGATTGCCGAGCGCCCCGCCCGAGCGCTAGGCGTTGCGGATGGAAACCATTCCCCCTTTTCACGACGGCTACCTGACCGGCCTCCGCCTTCGAGAAGGTGGCGCTACGCTCAATCTTCGGGAGGTGGACGGGCCTGAATACGACCTCATTCTCGAAGGTCTGGAAGCTCTCCACATCGAAGATTTCCGGGAGGGAAACATCATATCGCGCGTCGAGATCGTCACCGGCCGCGCGCCTCATGCGCACATCGATTTCGATCGCCTGTTCGCTCCTCCCGCTCCGTCGGCGGCTGTGCACTATCACGAAAAGCACACGGCCTTCCTGAAGCGGCAGATGGCAAGGATAGAAAGCGGGGAAGTCTGCCTGATCGTCATCGCGGCTTCCTACGGCGCGCAAGTGCTGGCGATTTGCCGCGAAGCTGCTTGTCGATCATAATTATGGCATGACCGATCATTGCTGTAGCCGCATGGCGTACGATCTGAACCAGACCTGCAGTCAGCATGCTGATCGCTCGGACTGCCCCGATGCCCTTATCGATCAAGTCCGTGGCGGCTACGGCATCATCGTGCACGACGGCGGAGGCAGCGTAATCGGGATCGCCTTCTGTCCGTGGTGCGGTGCCAGGCTGCCACCGATCCGCGACCTTGACGGCTGCGCAACCCCCGAGCGCTGACAGGCAAATCAGGTTCCCCTGGCCATCCTGAACGCCCGATTAGGTTTTTCAGGATACAGACCTGCAGCTATGGAGGCCTTTCAGCTCTTATCGGATTATCTCAGGCTGTTCCTCGGCGAGTTTCTCGGGGTATTCCAGCCACGCCGGCCCGGCGCACCTGATCGCGCAACCGCGCGAAATGCCGACGCCAACATCATCAGCTACCGGGATGATGTGCCCATGCACGTCTATTTGGGCGGCGTCCTTGCGGTATCGGCTGCGTTTTTTCTGGTCTGGGCTATCATCAGCTACACGCAACATCATGCCGCCGGGCCCTTGATCTTCATCGAGCTGGTCCTTCTGGGATGGCCGTTCAGCTTCATATGGATGCATATGGGCCTCACGAGCCGTTACCCGGAAGTGCCCTATATCTGGTGCAACACCCAGACGCTCTCGATAGAACGGCGCTGCCGCGTCCCCTGGAAGCGGGTGGTTACCATCAAGCCGATTCTGCGCACGAGCAGGGACAGACGACGTACGGTCGGCGTAGCATTAGGGTATATGGGGGCTGAGGGCCTCGAGACACTGCATATCCGCAGCCCCCGCGCTTCCACCGATATGGAAACGATCTGCGAGGATTTACGCGAACGCGCCGTGGCGGCGGGCGCAGTGCTGTATCCACTGGATCATATCGTCAGGTGAGATTGCGGTAACGTCCGAGTATTTCAGGAGTATTTCAGGGGCACTATACTTAATAGTATAGGCGGTCGCTAATTAGTATAGTGTGCCCGAAACTCCCTGGAGGAGGCTGGCATTATGAAACACTTCGCGAAGTACATGTCCAAGATCCCGGCGGAGTACCTGCCTAAAATTGAGCAATCCATTTCTCGTGCGGCTGAGGTTCTCGCCGACCCCAACTCGCCTAGCGAAGCATATGAGGCGATTACGAGCGATCTGGCCGTAATCCAGAAGGCCCTCGGCAAAGGCGCGGCAGAGGCGTGGCAAGGTGAAGTCGCCGAACGGTTGAAGGCTAGGTGGATCGAGGCTGGCCGCGACGGAATCGAACTGCAGCAGCAGATCATGCCGAAGATTACCAACGTCATGAAAAGTGCGGAGAAGCTTCGCAAGCTCTCGCAGGTATCCGGCTGGCGAGCAGTCGTAGGTGAACTGGCAATCGGACTGTGCGTGGTGGCGGGGCTTCTCGCAATCGGCAGGGTCAGCACTCGCCAGGACTCGCGTCCCAAGCAACAAGACTCTGAAAACATGCGACTGCCCGTGCTGAAATTCCCTGCTGAAGTGCCTGACAGCTCTGTCGAGAATGAGCGACTGGCCGATGAGAAAGACATAAAGAAAGCGATCGAGAGGTTACGAGAGTTTACGCCTGATAAGCCATGGACCCCCTCCAGGGACGAGCTCATCGCGTTCCAAGCCAAACTTGCCGAACTCAAGCAGCTACCCCCAACCCCGGTAGCCCGCCCGGTTCGCGTCACGACCGTGACGCCTGCCGCGCCCGCCAACGAACCTGCCCCTTACCAACCTGCCCCTCACAGACCTGCCGCGCCCGATCGGAATCGCACGTCCTCGCCGGCCATTGGATGCTTCTGGCAGGATGTTGGCCCCTATGGCCCTCCAATCCGCGCTTGCCCCGCGGACTGATTGAAAATGTCTTTCGGCTGAAGGGTGCCCCCTAGGTTGAAACAGGGTATTTCGGGGACACTATACTAATTAGACCAGGCCGACCCGTGCAATAGCCTGAACCCATAATCGGCAGCGTGTTGGAAATGTCAGAAAACTAGGCGACCCTCATGACATTCCCAACAAGGCGCAAGCTGCGCGCCCGCACCAGCCCGGCTTATTCCTGCGCGAGCGCGGCGCCGGTTCAGGATATGGCTGACATCAGCCCCCGACACAGCCTCTGATTCAACCCATGCCGCACCGCCGCTATCCAGCGCGTTACGATGCTCCACTGCTCCCCGCGCGGTCCGTCCGGCGCGCTTACCACGCGATGGGAAGTCGTTCGCGCGGATCACAGGCATGTGGCGAGGCGGCCCCCGGAGCCGCTGGCAATAATCTCTTCACGCGCACCAGCATTGAGCAACATCCGGCGATGGGCGCCAAACCTCGATTCAAACCGGACGGCACATCATGCAGAGTGCGATCGGACAGAGTGCTCTCGGGCGCCGCGTCCCGCTCTTTCTCAGCTTGAATCATGCAGGATGATCAGCGCTGGCTGTTATTCCTCGGAACAGCCAGCGTGCTGGCTGATATGCTGGCTGTTACCTGGCTGTTATTCAATAACAGCCAACCCACCCGCAAGCCTATGAAACAATGCCACAAACTCAGCCAAAAAATCCAACATAACAGCCAGCAAAAAATTCTTCCGAAAACAGCCAGGAACAGCCAGCATTTCGTCGCCGGATTAACAACTGTTCCGGCGATATCGGATCGCTGGCCGCTATACGGAAAGGGCGACCCGGACCCGGGCCGCCCTTTCAACATACGCAAAGGCGCGAGCGTCAGATGGTCGGGCCAGACGGAGCCTTGGCCGGCTGATCCTTCGCGGCGTCATGCTTGACCTGCGTCACCTTGGCGCTGGCGTCGGGGTGGCCGACAACCGGCGTCACCGGCGTCCCGATCCCCGCGCAATTGCCCGAGCTCTGCGAGACGACCTTGGGCTGCTGGTTCGGGCCGAACGACGTCACCTGAACGCTGCGGCTGCAGGTGCCGTTGCCGGAGCTGCTCGACACGAAGGAATAATGGACCGTGCCGGCCGGCAGCTTCGCAAAAGCGGCTTCGTCGATCTTGCCGTCGGGGCCGATGGGCTGAGCCGTCATCGTCGATGCCTGACGCAGCATATCGTCCATCTGCCGGTCCATGGCCGCCGCGATCCGGTCGAACTCGGCGAATGGCGCCATCGCGAACGGATCGCCGAACGCGACCGGCAGCATCGCCTGATGGACTGGCGTGAACACCACCGCTGGCGGTGTGTCGCCGGTGTAGCGGATCTGCTGGATCGTGCCGTCAGGCAGCGCGATGTTCAGGACATGCTCGGGCTGGGCAGGCTTGGGTGGCGTCGTCGCCATCGCCGTGCCCGCCATGGCGAGACCGGCGATGCCGGCGAGAAGGCCAATCGTGTTCTTCCTCATGAAGTCATCCTCCTTACGGGTTTGAAGAGGGACGCAAAAATTAGGAAAGCCAAACTGAACGGCAGATTAAAAACGCGGGCCGATGGGGGCACGCTTCACCTGAAACAGGGAACGAGTTGCGCTGGCTATCCGTTCACCGGGCCGCGCTCCACAACATTCTCAAGGAGATGAATCGTGCGCAAAACCACTTCTCTCATGGCGATCGCCGCTGTCCTGGCGCTAGGCGGCTGCGGCCCCAAATCCGAAAAGGCCGCGGCTGCGACCGAAAACAGCATCGACAATGCCGCCGACACGACGGGCATGGCGATCTCCAATGCCGCGGACAGCGTGAAGGAGGCGGTGACGCCAACGCCCGGCGCGCAGGACTTCACCGACAAGGCGGCGAAGAGCGACGCGTTCGAGATCGCCTCGGCCAAGCTCGCCAAGGACAAGGCTGCTTCTCCGGACATCAAGAGTTTCGCCGAGATGATGATCACCGATCACACCGCATCGACCGCGACGATCAAGAAGGCGGCCTCATCGGCGATGCCCGCGATCATCCCGGATGTGACGCTCACCGACGATCAGCAGGGCAAGCTCGCCGATCTCGGCAAGCTGAGCGGCGAGGATTTCGACAAGGCCTATGCCGATCAGCAGATCGACGCCCACAAGGACGCGCTGTCGCTGATGCAGATCTATGCCGATAAGGGCGACGTCGCGCCCCTGAAGACAGCCGCCAGCGAGATCGCGCCCAAGGTCCAGACGCACCTCGACAAGATCAGGGCGATCCGCGCGACGCTATAAGACGCGGCTCAGGCGTTGCCGTTGCGGCGGCGCGTGTCCCAGCCCTTGCGGGCCGCGGCCGTGCGCTGCTCGGGCGAGCCCGATTTATGGGCACGCCCACCGCGCGAGGAGGATTCATGCGTGTCCTTCTTGCCGCGGCCGGAGCCGGACTTGTTGCCGCCGCCGGTCTCCTTGTTCACGGTCGCCCAGGCGCGGGCCTCGGCCTCCTTCTTCGGGACGCCGCGATCCTCATAGCCTTCTTCGATATGCTCGGCCTGGCGTTTCTGCTTGTCGGTATAGCTGCTCTTGTCACCACGGGGCATGGCATTTTCTCCCATATCGGCGTCCGCTATCCGGCCTCAAGAACAGCAGCTAAATAGCGGATTGGTTGCGCTTTTTCAGGCTCGTCGCGCAAAGCCCAACGCTCGGCTTCGGCTTTCGCTTCGGCCGCTTCGAGCTTTTCCAGATACAGGTTGGCGAGATCGTAATGCGCCTTCACGGCCGAAGGGATCAGGGAGGACTGGGCGAGCTCGAGCTGCTCTTCGGCGCGGCGTTCGTAATAAGCTGGGTCTTCGCGAGACATGGTGCCTTTTTTCCGTTCAACATGGCGGGAGAGACTTGCTCCGCGCCCGATGGTTAAACGCATTGGCGAAGGATAGTTTCATGCGCATGACGCGTGGGCGGAACGGCGTGGCGCTGGTCCGCTTAGCGCGCGGCCTCGAAGCTCCGTTCGAACTGCGCGAGATCACCCTGCGACACATCCGATACCGCCCAGAGATCGAGGCCGCCCTGCTGCCAGTGGCGGAGGTTATAGCCCTCGAACTGCGCGGATGTCGGCTTGTCGGATGCTTTTTCAGGCCAGACGAACAGGTTGATCGTGTGGAGCCGGCGCCGATAGACGATCGCGGGGACGACCCGGCCGCCGATATAATCGAGCCGGCCGCCCGCCAGCGGGAAGCCCTGCGCCTTCAGATCGGGCGTTGGCGGCGCGAAGTCGACACGGCCGTTGAACCATGGCTTCACGACATGCTGATCGGACGTCACGACGTCGACAAGATGCGACGCCAGCAGTGAACGGACATGGCTGGCGACGATCTGCTGTTCGATACCTGGGGCGGACGGTCGACCGCTGGTCATCACCAGCGCGACGCTCGCCGCCGCCGTCAGTCCGGCGCCAAGCGCTGCCCAGGCGAAGCGGGAAGGCGGGGCAGGAGGAGCGGCCGGGGCTTCGCTCGGAAGCGCAGCCTCGATCCTCGCGCGCAGACCCTCGGGTGCGGCGTGGCGGAGCGCCGGCTCGGCCAGCATCTCACGCAGGGCGCGGAGCCGCTCATATTCGGCCGCGCAGCCGGCGCAGGTCTTCAGATGCGCCTCGCAAGCGGCGGCGTTGGCTGCGTCGAGCTCATCGTCGAGCAGCGCGTGGAGGAGATAGTCGCGATCGGCACAGGCGGTCATGCGCGTTCCTCTCGCGACGTTTCGGGCAGGAGCAATTTGGCCAGCATCTCGCGGGCGCGGGCGAGCCGCGACATCACCGTGCCGATCGGTACGCCGGTGATGGCGGCGATCTCCCGGTACGGCAGCTGTTCCATCTCGCGCAGCACCAGAGCCTCGCGGAACGGCTCGGGAATGGCGGCAATGGTGGCGCGCAGGGCTTGGCTCTCCTCGGTGCGGATCAACGCCGCGTCGGCGGTTTCCGCCTCGTCGGGGACAGCATCGATCGCGGCGGCCTGGGCCTCGGTGAGGCTGGCGTGATTCACGATCACCCGGCCACGCTCCTGGTCGCCGCCGGCACGGTCACGCCAGCAGTTGCGCAGGATTGCGAACAGCCAGGCGCGGGGCGAGCCGCCATGATAGCCGGGAAAGGCACGGAACGCCCGGAGGAAGGTCTCCTGGACGATATCCTCCGCGGTGGCGGGCTCGGCGGTGAGCCAGCGGGCGAGGTTATAGGCAGCGTCGAGATGCGGGAGCATGATGGTGCGGAAGCGCTCGGCGGTATCGGGCACAGGCGGGCCGGTACGCGACGATCCGCCGCGCACCAGAAAGGGTCTGAACAGGCCGCCTCGCTCGCTCACATCCGCTGCGCCTTACGCCGTCACGACGATGCTGCCCGTCATATGCGGATGGAGCCCGCAGAAATAGGCATAAGTGCCGGCGCGCGGAAAGGTGAAGGAGAAGCGCTCACCGGTATCGAGCACCTTGGATTTGAAGCTCTTGTCCATAGCGGCGACATTGTGCGGGATGTCGTCGTCATTCACCCAGGTGACCGTCTGCCCGGCGCGGATCTTCAGCGGCTGCGGGCTGAAGGTGAAGTTGGAGATGTGGACCGTAGGCGCAGCGGCGGGCGTGTTCTTCGCGGGCGCGGCGGGAAGCGCGGCTGCGGCGACGAGGGCGGTCAAAATCAGGCGGTTCATGATGGGAGGTCCGTTCAGGCGAGGGTTGAGTCGACGAGCGCGATGCGTTCCGCGCCGCGGTGGAAGGCCACATCCGTGATGCCGAGCAGCGCATGGAGCTGGCCCGCCGGCACCGTCTGTGGGCCCGGCGAGGGGGCGGTGCCCGGCGCCGGCTGCGGGAAGGCGGTCGAGCGCGCGGTGTGGAAGACCATGCGGCCTTCGACCTTTTGCGCGATCTGATGGATATGGCCGTTGAGGATCGAGACCGAGCCGAAGCGGGCGAGCAGCCTCAGCGCCTCGGCGGCATCGTCGGTGCCCCAGCCCCATTCGCCATAGACCGTCCAGAGCGGGATATGCGCGAGAACGATGATCGGGGTCGAGTTGGGGCGGCCGGTGAGATCCTTTGCCAGCCAGGCGATCTGCTCGGCGCCGAGCCGCCCCATGCCGCCGGGCTTGAGATCGGCGACATTGACCAGGCCGACAAAGTGCACGCCCTGGTGATCGAAGCTGAACCAGCCGGCACCGTGCGAGCCCCCCGGTGCATTCTTGCCGTAGCGGGCGAGGAAGGCCTTGCCGGTCCCTTCGTCGAGCATGTCGTGCTCGCCGGGGACGTAAAAGATGGGGAGGCCGGTTTCCCGGAGAATCTGATCGGCATCGTCGAACTCGCTGTCGCGCGAGAGCTGGGTGATGTCGCCGGTATGGACGATAAAATCGGGCTTCACCGGCATCAGGGCGATCTTCGCAACCGCCTCGCGCAGGGTGGCGCGCGCGTCGGGGTTGGCCGGCTTGGCGAACCCGACATGGCTGTCGCTGATCTGGAGGAAGGTGAAGCTGGCGGTTTTAGTAGCGGCGCCGAGCATGGTGCTCGAGGCGACACCTCCGTTCAGCGCCCAAAGCGCGCCGGTGCCGGCCCAGGCCATGCATCTGAGTGCATCGCGGCGGGTGGTCGAATGGTCGTCGGGGTTGGACATGGCTCGGCTCCGGTAATGGTTCTGGAGACCAAGACCGGCGCGGACGGGCGTTTATTCCCGACGGATGAGATTATTTTGCCGACTCAGCCTTCAGCGCAGGATTTTCCAGAGCGTGAAGCCAATGATGCCGACATTGAGGTAGATGGTCGCCGCCATACCGAACGCGCGGTATAATGGGTGGATGCGGTAGCCGATCCAGAACAGGAGCCGCGCCGCGACAAAGACGATGACCGCCGCCGGGATCACGCGCATCTGGTCGGCGGTGAGGCGGGTGCTGAGCGCAAGCGTGCCGACCAGGAACAGCAGATATTGCTGCTGCGTGTTCTCCACCACGCGCCCGTTGATCAGCGTGGCGGCATCCTCCTTCCGCAACGTCGGGTCGATCGCTTCGCTGAGGAACCGGTTATTGGCGACGGCCACCACGCTGATCAGTAGCGGCAGAACAGCAAAGACATTTGCCTGCAGCGTATAGGCGAGGCGCGCGCTCATGTCGGTCAGGCCGGAATCGACCGGCCAGAGCCGGAAGATCGCGGTGACTGACGCAAACATGGCGACAACCCCGCTGCCGGCCCCCAGGGCGACCACGCGCTGATCCCTTGTCATGACCTTTCCCTTGGCCGGTTCGTTTGAGCCGGGCTTCGAAGGAATAGCGCGGCTGCCTGGCAAGGTGAAGACCGGACCGATCAGCTAAGGCCTGCCGGCTTACCCCTTAGGCGTCACCCAGATCTCGACCGGCGCCACGAACTTGCCCGGCGCGGGCTTGCCGATCTCGATGCGTTGCGCGGTGACGCGTTCGCCGGACTGGATGACGAAGCCGGCGCCATATTGGGGGAGGCGGCCGAAGACCATCTTCTGGATGGGCTTGCCCGTGGTCATGTTCATGATGGTGGCGGTGATGCTCATACGGGCTTGTTAGCGCGCCGATCGCCATTGTCGAGCGCCTGTTCGATCGCAGCCTCGGCGTGAAGCGCGGTCGTGTCGAACAGCGGCACCGCGCTGTCCTCTGGCCCGACGAGCAGCATGATCTCGGTACAGCCGAGGATCACCGCTTCGGCGCCGCGCTCCACCAGCCGGGCGATCACCTCGCGATATGCCGCGCGTGAAGCCGGGGTGACGATGCCCGCGACCAGTTCTTCATAGATGATGCGGTGGACGGTGGCGCGGTCGGTCTCGTCCGGCACAAGCACATCGAGCCCGTGCTTGGCGGCGAGGCGGCCCTTGTAGAAATCCTGCTCCATGGTGAAGGCGGTGCCGAGCAGGCCCACGCGATGGAAGCCGGCCGCCTTGATGCGGTCAGCGGTGGGGTCCGCGATATGCAACAACGGCACTGAGACCGCCGCCTGAACCGCATCCGCCATGCGGTGCATCGTGTTGGTGCAAATGAGGAGCAGCTCGGCGCCCGCGGCTTCGAGGCGGCGGGCAGCGTCGATCATGCGGTTGGTGAGAGCAGCCCAGTCGCCGTCATGCTGGAGCCGTTCGATCTCGGAAAAATCGAAGGACCATAAGAGACAGCGCGCCGAGGCGGTTGGGCCGAGGCGATCGCGCACGCCCTGGTTGAGGATGCGATAATATTCGGCCGAGCTTTCCCAGCTCATGCCGCCGATCAGCCCAATCATTTTCATGGCGCCGGAATAAGGCCCGGCGCGGCGATTGCAAACTGGATCGGCTGGTGACGGTCAGGACCAGATGGCCGTTACGGCGTCACCGACACCAGGCCGAGCACGGCGACCAGCGGGATCAGGGCCAGCGTGAAGGCAAGGACGTGTCTCAACATTGGAGCCTCTTCGTGAATGAACGCCTGAACGGCGCCTGAGATTGTGGGTGGGTAGAAACGCGCCGGGCCAGGGAGAGGGGTGAGGGTAAGGCCCGGCGCGCGCCGCTGCGCAGCGTCAGTTGGGAGCTCTGACGCCCAGCAGGGGTAGGTGACGGGTGTCGCTGCTGCCTCGTCGCGAGGCACCGGCAACATCGCCGAAAAGAATGTTGGTGCGCATCTGATCTCTGGCTCCCAAGGATCCGAATTTGCAGGCCAGCAATGGCCGTCCCGATTCCGCTAGGTGGGAAAAGCGGGCGGCGCATTCGCGACGCGACGGGAGCGACGAAAGTGCGGCCGACGGTGGATTCGAGCGCGACGAAGCGACGAAATGAAGGCAAGATCGAAGCGCGTGCCTTACGCTGCTTGCGAGACAGATGCGCGGGGCGTCCTCACCCCTTCAGCCGGTACCGTACCTCATCCCAATGGCGTGGCCCGACGCGTACCGAGGCGCCCGAACGCAGGACAAGCGCCATGTGGCGGCCGATCGCGCTGATCTGGAGGACTGCGTTGGGCCGTACGAAGGCGGAGCGGTGGACGCGCATCATCATCGCCGGGTCGAGGCCCTGTTCCAATGCGGCCATCGTCACGCGGATCATGTGGCTGCGCTCGCCGGTGTGGAGCAGGGCATAGTCCTTGGCGGCTTCGATCCACTCGATGGTGTCGACCGGCACGCGGATCTGGCCGCGCGAGGTCGGGATCCAGAACTCCTGGAGATATTCGGCATCGGTGCGGGGGCGCGTGATCGTGTCGCCGTCCTCGTCATCGGCAGGCGGAGCGGCGGGGGCGGCCGGCGCGGCGATGGCGCGTTCGGCGTTCAGGCGGCGGAGGACGGAGCGGATACGGGCGAGCAGCTCGCGTGGCTCGAACGGCTTCATGATATAATCGTCGGCGCCGAGCTCAAGCCCGACGACACGGTCGATCACATCGCGGCGCGCGGTGAGCATGACGATGCCGATATTGCCGTGATCGGCGCGCAGCCGACGGGCGATGCTGAAGCCGTCCTCTATCGGCATCGTCACGTCGAGCACGATCAAGGCGGGCGGGCGTTTCGCCAACAGCGTGTCGAGCTCGGCGCCGCCGTCGGCCTCATCGACCTCGAGGCCCTGTTCGCGCAAATACTCGGCGACCGGCTCGCGCAGATCCTCCTCGTCATCGACCATCACGATATAGGGCGCTTCGGGCGTGCTCATGGGCGGTCCATTTCCTGCAGAAAGCGGCTGAGCGCTTCTGGCGTGAAGGGCTTTTCGAGGACTGGACGCTTCGCCTCGCCGAGGAAGCGCGCGGCGGCCATGCCCAGGGTGTCACCGGTCGCGAAGGCGACGCGGTCGGCGAGATCGGGACGCTCCGCCTTGATCCAGGCGTAGAGCTGCTGGCCGTCAATGCCGGGCATGCGCAGATCGCTGACGATGAGATCGTAATCGGACGCCTTGAGCCCTGACGCGAGCTTCGCCATCGCCGCTTCCCCGCCGATCGCCATGTCGCAGTCGAAGCCTTCGATCACCAGGAAATCGGCCAGCGATTCAGCGATCTCCTCCTCGTCGTCGATCACCAGCGCGCGGCGCTGAACGATCGGGATGGGGAGGGCGAAGTCATCCGCGACGTCCGCCTCGGGGTGATCCGTATCCACCGGCAGGGTCAGCCGGAAACAGGCGCCGACGGGGGAGGGCACGAGCTCGAGCTTGCCGCCATGCGCCTCGGCCAGCCCCTGGGAGAAGGAGAGGCCGACGCCGGTTCCCTGGCCCTGCGGCTTGGTGGTGAAGAAGGGCTCGAAGATGCGGCGGCGGACATGCTCCGGAATGCCGGGGCCATTGTCCGAGATTTCGAGCATCACCGTGCCTGGCTCGGCGCCGGGGCCGCTGCGCAGCGTCAGCTCCCGGTTCGGCACATTGGCTTCCACCATCGCCTGTTGCGCATTGACGATCAGGTTGATGATGATCTGGTGGACCTGATCCGAATCCGCCGAGACCGGCGGCAGCGACGGCGCGAGGTCGCGCACTGTGGCGATGCCATCCGTGCGCAGGCCGTAGTCGGCGAGCTCGTGCGCGGCCATCGCCACTGCGTTCAAATCCACCGCCGCACGCTCGGGGCGGTTCTGCCGGGCCATGGCGAGGAAGGTCTGGACGATGCGGGCGCAGCGATCTGCTGCCTTGCGGATTTTCTGCGCGCGCTCGGCAAGCTCGCCGCCGCGCGACTGGCGCTCCATCATCACCGCCTGGGCGACGACGATCGAGAGCGGGTTGTTGAGCTCATGGCTGACACCGGCGAGCAATGAGCCGAGCGCGGTCAGCTTCTCGGTCTGGTACAGCGCCTCGCGCGAGCGGGCGAGCGCCGCCTCGGCGCGCTTGCGGTCGGTCAGGTCGATGGTGAAGCCTGCGGTCACGCCTTTTCCGCCCGCGATCGGGAAGGACATAGTCAGCACCGAGGCGTATTTGCTCTCATATCCGTCATCGATTTCGCTGGTCACCACCTCGCCGGCCCGGGCACGGTTTTCGAGAATCTCGACCTGGGCCGCGACGTCGGGCTCGAAGAGCTCGGCCGGGCGGCGGCCGATCATCGCGTCGACCGAGAGCCCCATGGCGCGCGCGAATTCCGGATTGAGCCGGATATAACGGCCCTCGGCATCCTTGATGTGCATCGCGATCGGCGCGTTTTCGAGAAAGGCGGCGAGCTGCGCCTCGCTCTCGGCCAGCCGCTCCTCGGAATGCGCGCGTTCGAGCACCGCAAGGGTGCGGTCGGCGAGTTCACAGACCAGATCGACCTCGCTGTCGCTCCAGCGGCGCGGCACCGACTGGTGAACCGACAGCACGCCGACGATCTCGCCGGCGCGCATCATCGGCACGGTCAGCATCGCTGCCGCGTTGATCGACTCGAAGATGGCGCGATTGCCCTCATAAACGAGCGGATCGTCGGCAATGTCGTTGATCCGGATCGGCCGGCCGCTGCGATGCGCGCCCGCCAGCCGCGAGCCGACCCAGGAGAGCTGGATTTCGCTCCCGACGACGCTGGCCACGCCATTGCTCCATTCCTGCAGGACGCAGAGCGTATCGCCGCCATGGAGCGCCTCGGCATAATTGGTGCGCGAGGCGGCGAGATGCTCGCCAAGCCGGGCAAGGGTGCGCCCGAGGATCTTGCGCGCATCGGTTTCGTCGCGGACGCTGTCGTTCCAGGCGATCAGAAAGGTCTGATTGCGTTCGCGATCCTGCAGCACTGCCTGAGCCCGGGCGCGCTGCAGCGCCACCCAGGTGCGCTCGGTGATGTCGCGCATGACCTGGAGTTCCGCCTCGGTCCAGTATCGCGCGTGCTTGTGGTGGACCGATAGCGCTGAGTGCAGCTTGTCGTCCTGGACCAGCGGGATGGTGACAAAGGCAAGGATCTCTCGGCTGACATAGCGTTCGGCCGCCGCCGGCTCGAGCCGGGGATCATTGGCGACATCGTCATAGCGGATGACTTCGCCCGGCAGCCAGACGCGATCGGCCGCGGCGCCGACGCTGCGCAGCGAGTAGCTGTTTCCGCGGATGCTCGAGACGCCGTGACGCCATTCGCCCAATATGCTGAAGGACCGGCCGGACATATCCGCCTCGGCATAAGTGGTGCGGGTGACGCCAAGATGCCGGCCGAGCATCTCGAGTGTGATCGCGATGATGGCGTCGATCTCGTTTTCGGGGCGGATACGGTCTCCCCACGCGATCAGGAAGGACTGGTGGCGCTCGCGCTCCTGTAAGGCGGCCTCGGCGCGGGCGCGTTCGAGCGACACCCAAGTGCGCTCGGCGATGTCGCGGATCAGCTGGATCTCACTGTCAGTCCAGGCGCGCGGCACAGTGTGCTGGGCCGAGATGGCTGCGCGGACCCGGCGCTTCTCAATGAGCGGAACGCTGACAAAGGCTGCGACCGCGGCGTCACGACAGGATTGCGCGGCTGCGGGATCTATTCGCTGGTCGCTGGCGATATCGTCGTAGCGGACGACGTCTTCAGCCGGCCCGCCGCGTTCGGACATCGCGCCGACATGGCCGAGCGAGAAATCGGTGCCGGCGAGGCTGGGCACCCCGTCCCACCATTCCCCAAGGATCGCAAAGGTGCCCCCGGTCGCGTCGCTTTCGGACCAGATGGCGCGCGAGACGCCGAGATGGCGCCCAAGCGCCTCGAGCGTGATTGCCACGATCGCCTCGGGCGAAGCCTCGCCGCGAATGCGGTCGCTCCAGTCGAGCAGGAAAGCCTGGTTACGCTCACGCTCGCGCAACGCGGCTTCGGTACGGCCGTGCGCCCGCCGGTCGCCCCGCTCTTCCTCTCCGCTGCGTTCCAAGGCGATGCCCCCATCCATCGGGACGGTCTAGCAACAAAGCGGGTGCGGGCGCGAGAGCCCCGTCGCAGGCTGGTCGCCGCGTCCGTCATTTTCGTCGCACTTTCGTCGCTCCCGTCGCAAGCCATGGCGGGATTCGCGCGATCTCCTCCACATCGGCGCCATGAACAGCGCATCCATAATGGCGCCGGCTCGCGGCACCGGCGACAATGATGAGAGCGGATCGGATCTGGCGATTGGCGTTTTCGCCTCGATCTGTCGCGATCGGCTCGGCGAGCGGCTCCTGGCCTTCGCGCGGACAGCCCCGAGCGTCGGCATCGGCGTGCATGAAATGTCGCGGACGGCCTTGCTGCCGGCGCTGGTCGCGGGCGAGCTCGCGCTGGTGATGGGGCCGGGGCGAGCGCGGTTCGACCTTCCCTCGATGCAGCTCTGGAACGATCAGGTGATGATCGCCACCGGGCCCGAGCATCGTTTTGCGAAACAGAAGCTGGTCACTCCGGCGCAGTTGCGCGACGAAATCTTCATCGTGTCGCGCCAGCAGCATGGCGGCGACATGCACCGTTTCCTGTCACAGCGGATCAGCCCGAACGCGCCGGCGCTCAATGCCGTACTGATGGACCTCGGCCCGCCCCGGGTGATGGACCAGGTCGCCGAGGGCGAGGGTATCGCGCTGATCTGCGCGAGCCATGTCGAGCACCGTCTCGACGACCGGATCGTGGTGCGGCCGATCGACGCGGTCGGCGCGGAGTTCCCGGTCTCGGCCTATTGGCGGGATTCGAAGCCGGAACCGCAACTGGCGGCGCTGATCGATATGCTGGCGGCCGGGGCGCGGGGCTAGGTCGAGTCGTCCCGGCCTGTGCTCGTTTAGACCGTCGCGACCAGCATATCCTCGACGAGCGGCGACGCCAGTGCGAGGACGTCGCCGCGGCCACCCACTATGATCGAGGTGCCGAACGCGACCCGATCCGCGTTGCGCCCCGCCACATCCGCACGAACGACTGGCACGCGATTTTCCCGAGCGCAGGCGATGTCGACCGCGTGGGTGGCGCTCACCACATCGGCCTTTTCCGGGCTCAGCGCATTGTTGCTCGGCACGAACAGCACCTGCGCGCCGCGTGCGACCAGCGCGCGGGCGAGTTCGGGATGGTTGGTGTCGTTGCAGATCATGATGCCGAAGGTCAGGCCATCGATCGTGAAAACCGGCTTGTCCTTGCCCGGGCTGTAGACCGAGCGCCGGATGGCCGGGTGCAGCTTGCGATAGATGCCGCGCACCGCGCCGCGATGGAGGATGGCGGCGCTGTTATGGAGCTTCCCGGCGCTGGCGATCTCGGTGAAGCCGATGATGGTGGTGACCGTGTCGCTGGCGAGCGGGGCGAGGAGCGTTTCGAGCTCACCATTGTCGACGCTGATCGCGGCTTCCGCGGGATGCTCCGCATCGTCGGCGAGCCCGCCGAGCAGCGCCTCCGGGCAGAGCAGGACACGGATGCCCTCAGCCTCGCACCAGGCGACGCGCTCGCGGGCGAGGCCGATCGCGGCCATCGATCCGCGCGGCAGGAGCGGGGCCTGCCAGGCCGCGAGTCTCATTGCATTCCCCCGAGGCCATGAGCGAAGTGGCGGATCAGCTTTGGTGCATGATCGGACCGAACTCCAGGATTCATTGGCCTTCCGGCATGATCGGCATTGCCCGAAACCGGAAGCCGCCGCATGATGTGCCGGTGCCTGCGATTTCCTTCCAGCCGACTCTTGAGGATGTCCTCAACGCAAACCGGCTGCATTTTACCGCTTCGTTGAAAACGCGGCGGATGCGGCGCGCGTGGCTGGTGGGCAGCTTGCTCGGCACGATGGCCGGGCTTGCAATTGCCTGGCTTCTCGACCTTTCCATGGTGGTCATGGCCGTGATCGGGTTTGCCGCCTGGCTCCTGTTTTTGTCGTCGGTCCTCCTGGCGGCCTATCTGCGTCTGCCCGGCCAGGCGCGGCGGACCTTCGCCCAGCAGAAATCGCTGCAAGGCGAGGTGGCGGTCAAATGGTCGGATGCGGGCATTTCGATGACATCGGAACGCGGACATGCTCAGCTCAAATGGGGGGATTTTGTCGAGATTGTCGAAGGTCGCGATGCGATCCTGCTCCGCCAGACCGATACCCTGTTCAGCTTTATTCCGAAGCGCCTCCTGTCGGAGGAACAGACGGCGAGCATCGTGCGACATCGCAGCTGAGCCACAGCCGCGATCTGGGGGAGACCTGCCCTGTTGTCGAAATCAGCCTATCAGCCCCGAGACACTCGCATAGGTAGCGGAGGCACCCAGGGTCGCGTCTCTCACCGAAACAACGCCAGATCCACCGCCTCGGCCATTGCCTTGTAGCCCGCATCGCCAGGATGGAGCTTGTCGCCGCTGTCGAACGCCGCGGCCATCATCTGGGGATCGGCCTTGTCGGCGACGGCACGGTCGAAATCGATCACGCCGTCGAAATGGCCGAGCGTGCGGATCCAGTCATTGACTGCCTGGCGCACCGCGTCGCCGTCCTCCGAATAATAGCCGGCGCCTTTGTAGGGCAGGACGGTCGCGCCGATCACCTTCACGCCGCGATCATGGGCGCGGGCGATCATCTGGCGATAGGCGCCGATGATATCCTTGGGGAGGGGCATGTTGCTCTTGCTCCGCGTGGCGCTGCCGATATCGTTTACGCCCTCCAGTACGACGACGTAGCGCACACCGGGCACTGACAGCACATCACGATCGAACCTTGCTAGCGCTGCCGGGCCGGCGCCGGTCGCGAGCAGGCGGTTGCCCGAGATGCCGGCATTGGCGACCGCAAAGCTGGTCTTGCCTGCCGCGCGCAGGCGCTCGGCGAGGATGTCGGGCCAGCGATGATCGGCATTGTCAGTCGAAAGCGCGCCGTCAGTGATCGAATCGCCGAAGGTGACGATCGTCGAGGTGGCGGTGCCGCCCGAAACGTCTATGCCGCTGAGGATGTAGCGCATTTTGGTGGTGGCGCCGGCGATCTCGGCCGCAGCCGTCTGGTCGCCGGGCGCAATGCGGGTGGTGGAGACGCCGAGCGGATGGCCGGTCAGGTGCTCGGTCGAGCCGGGCACATAAATGCTGACCACGAGATGGGCGAGCGGCGGGACCTTCAGCGCAATCGTGTCGCTGAGCAGCGGCGCGCCGGCTGGGATGACCGGGGCCGTGCTGCCCTCGAAGGTCACGGCCTGGTCGCTGCCCGCAACGATCGCGCCGTCGTCACCGGCCAGTGCGACATGGACCGCACCGAGGCGCAGCGGATCGGCCGAGATCTCGTTCGACAGCCGAAGCCGGATCGACGTGCCGCCGGCCGAGAGCCGGGCGACCATTCGGAACGTCACGTCCGAGGTGATCGGAGCGGTCGGAACGGGCGGAGCCGCGGCTGCGGCATCAGGCGTTGCCGGAGGCGGCGCTGGGCGGGGGAGGGAAACCTCGAGCGGTGAGGCTTCCCAGCTTCGAACCCAGGTCTGGCCCGGCGCTGCCTGGGCAGCGATCGGCAGAAAGGCGGCGCAGGCGGCGGCCAGTGTGAGGGCTCGGGTCAGCTTCACGGCTCGGGACGGTCTCACTGGGGATCCTCTCACGATTTCTGTTCGCCGAGGATAGCCCGGCAGGCGGCGTGCGTCACCATCGGCCTGGGGTTCGTTTGAAATCATCTTTTCCGAAAAAGGGGACCGATCCTCGTAAGAGGATAGGGGTAAAGGGGGGTTAGAATATATATCATTGGGGGGAGCGTCACCAACGTCACGCGTGACGCTTTGTGACGCTTTGTGACGCTGCGTTACGGCTTGTGCGCCGTGCTCGGTGCCGTGGTGGGAAGTTCGTCGCGTGGGTGCTGGTGTCGAGCGCTGCCTCCATGTCCGCTACCGCGCTGACCAGCGCGTCGCCGCTCATGCCGGCGGCGATCATATAGTCGATTGCGGTTGCGATGATGCCCATGCCATTCCCCGGGTGTTTCCTTTTTGTTCTTGACCATGCTCTCCAACATGTCCAGACTGTTTGTCGGGAGGCATGACCCGGTCATGCTGGCGGCGGGGCAATCATGGGCATCAAACCGATTTTCCTGCTGGCGATTCTGGCCTTGGCTGCAGGCGCGCTTGGCGGCGATGCAGGCCTTGCCGCCGACCGGAACAAAGGTCGTCAGACGCATAATGGCGCGCCCGGATCAAAGCCTGTTGAACGGCGTCTTTCGAGCGCTGAGCTCGGCGCATTGATGATGGCCCGGATCGGCCGGCATTTCGTGGCTGACTCCCGCCATGCCGGTGACGAGGGCCTGCCACTGATCTTTTACGACCGGCCCAGGCCGTTCGGGCTGTGGCTATGCAGGGTCAACGTCTTCACGGTTCCGGACCAGATCGTGCGGGGCGACAAGGAGATGCACGGCGAGGACGAGCTCGAGCTCTATACGAAATATGTGATCTGGCGTCGCCCGACCGCTCCCGAGCCGACTGTGCAGGAGCGGGAGGCCGGATGTGCCGCTTATCGTGACTTCAAGCACATGTTCGGCTCGCCCGAGCCCGGGCCGGAACAGCGTGGGCCCTACGTGGCCGATGTCATCTTCGAGCAGGTCAGATCGGGGCATGTCACCATACCGCTTACCTGCGAAGACCAGCGCCCCCACTCCCTGACCGGGACGTGCAACGCATTGGATATCCTGCGCGGGCTGACCCTGAAGGAGCTCGGCGGCGTCTTGACCAAATCCCAAAAGGAAGGTGATGGCGTGACCACCTATGAGGACCAGCTGATCTTCGACCTGAAGCACAACAAGCAATGCTGCAGCGAGGAACTGCTGCGCATGACGGTGACGAGCGACCAGCATTGGGCCAGGCAAGGTGGTGACAGGGCCGATCCTCGATCGGCGGCGCTTGTCGTGGAGTGCCACTGCTGAGGAGAGGCGCGCAGGTGCTGAAATGGAGGATTTTACGGGTAGGGGCTTCGGCTCGAGAGGCGAGGCTCACTGAATGGTTTCGGTGCGCTCGAAATGAATGCACCAGATCAGCCCGAGGACGGTCAGGCCCGCCCATCCGATGATCCCCGGCAACAGGGGCTGGTTTCCAGTCGCAGCGAAGCTCGTGAAGAGTGCCGCCACGACGGATGACGCCAGCGCCAGCCAGTAGAATGTCCGTCGCGGCCGGGTGGTCCGGGTCTGGATCAGCCGGGCTGCGCCCAGCCAGAAAAGGCTGAGCGCGCCGATGACCACATCGGAGGTTCCGAAGCCGTGCCGGAACCCGGAAGTGGAGAGCCAGGCCAGGCAGAAGACCGGGAACAGCCAACGCCCGGCAAGGCTGAGATCGGATTTGGGGTTTGATGAGGCGTTCACGGGATCATTCTGCCATATTCCGGGGATGTCGCCTATGGGCGCTTCTTGCTCTCTTCCGCATGCGAGGGAAGTCGGGGCTGGGCTGGCGTTCGCCACCCCCGCGGCGATTGAGGAAATGGGAGCTCATCAGCCCCGGTAGCAAGAAGGTTACTCCCGTTTCTCAGCCGTTCATCTCGCCCGCGCCAAGGGGCAGCGATGCGCACATCAAGCCATATCCTCAACGCCGCGACCAATCTGCTCGGCATCTCGCTGCTGATCATCGCCGGCCTGCATATCGCGAATGCCTCGGGCAAGACGCTCGCCGACGAGATCGCCTGGGCCGGGGTGGTATGTTTCGCAGCGAGTTGCGTCTTTTCCTATCTGTCGCTGCGCGGCGACGATCCGCACGACCGTTTCGAGCGGCTGGCCGACAAAGTCTTTCTCGCCGGCACCACGATCCTGCTGGTTGCGGTGCTGGTGCTGGCGGTGTTCGATCTTTGAATGGCTGAGCGGAGATGTGGTAGGATTGGCTGATGGACCGCACCCCGCCACCCGTATCGCTCGCCGCCGCGCTGGCGCTGCCGCGCACGCCGGGGCGATCGGCCGAGATCTTTGTCGATGGCGATCTCGAACTGCGCTTCGCCGCTCGGCCGACTGACGGGCCGCAGGTGCCGCATCTGCGCGACGAGATCTATTTCGTGGCCTCGGGGACGGGGAATTACCGGGTTGAGGACAAGGTGACGGCGGTCGGCGCGGGGGATGTGCTGTTCTGCGCCGCGCATGTCGCGCATGGGTTCGAGAGAATCTCGGAGGACTTCTCGGTGTGGGTGCTGTTCTACGGGGCGGAGAAATAGCGGCGCTCCCGCTCACCTCTCCGGCGTCAGTTCCGTTGGCGTACATAGCGTAAGCGTTGCGCTATCCCGATGGCGATGACCGGAAAGGCGACGAAGACCGCCACCAGCGCCGGCGGGGGACCGGGCGTCAGCTGGGAGACGAAGGCGAAGAAGGTGGAGAAGGCGACGGGGATGGCGCTGATCACCGCCCATTGCAGCGCAAGGCCTTGCGCCAGCTGCTGATTTGTCACGAACGGGAGCGGGGCGGCGGTGGTCCGCCTGCCTGCTGGCGCATGCACCGAGAGCTTTTGCCAGATGCCCGCGTCGATCGCGAGTTTGCCGATCTCGGGTGCGCCGAGCCCGAGCCGGGCCATGGGCATGAAGAAGCGCGTTTTCGATTCTGGCGAAATCTCGGCCCAGGGAACGACAAAGGGGCGCTGGAAAGGGCCGAATATACGCCATATCCCGATCCGCAGCCCAGACGGGCAGGCGCTGAGCGTCAGGATGCCGTTCAGATTTACGCCAAGGCCCATGGAGCCCGACAGGCGCCGGAATGTGACGAGCGGGGCTTCGTCGCCGCGCGGAAATTGGCTTTGGAGCGTGAACCAGCCGGATAGCGTGCCCAGCATCGTCGTTATGAAAAGCCACAGCGCGACAAAGGCGAAGGGGAAGATCGCGAGGAAGATAGTGCCGCTCTGGTCGTCCATGATATTCCCCGCCTTCGCCCAAGAGGTCCATCCCGGGCAAATGATCCCGCCCCATCGGCTATAGCAGCTGGACGGATTCTGCTCCCAGCTTTTCCTCCTTCCCCCGCGGAGGCCGGGGCCCAGTTGGAAAGGTCCATGTGAAGGCACGCGGCACGCGCCACAATCGTCCCCCAACTGGGCCCCGGTCTCCGCCGGGGAAGGCAAAGGGGGTTCACGCCGCATCCGCTATCCTGATCTCAGGTGTCGGGCCTGCAACGATCGTCACCAACGCCTTGACAGCAGCGCCCGAACGCGGCTTTTTAAGGCCATGGGGTTTGCGATCTCCCCATGAGGCGACAGGCTGAAGTATCGCGTCCCCCAAGCCTGAGGACGCCTTATGCCCGTGATCAATGCAATCTCATCCGACAAGCTCATCCGCCTGATCGGTACGCCTGGATGCCCGGCCATCATCGACCTGCGCAGCGATACCGAGCTCGCCGCAGATCCTCGTTCCATTCCCGGTTCGCGTCGGCATTCGTTCGCGGCGCTGGCGGAATGGGCGCCCGGTCTTTCGGGGCGCAACGTGATCCTTACCTGCCTGAACGGCGATGCGCCCAGCCATGGTGCTGCGGCGTGGCTGCGTCAGGCGGGTGCCGAGGCTGAGCTGCTCGAGGGCGGCTTCAGGGGTTGGGCTGCGGCGGGCGTGCCGCTGATCAACGAGGAACCCGTTCCACCACGCGACGCGGCGGGCCGGACGCTCTGGGTCACGCGGGCGCGGCCGAAGGTTGATCGGATCGCTTGCCCCTGGCTGATCCGGCGCTTCATCGACCCCGACGCGCTTTTCCTGTTCGTCGCCGCGCCTGAGGTTGCCGGCGTTGCGGCGCGGATGAGGGCGACTCCGTTCGATGTCGAGGGCGCGGGCGTGCGCTGGAGCCATCGCGGCGCGCTGTGCACCTTCGACGCGATGATCGAGGATTTCGGGCTGGGCGGGTTCGACGGACTGGCGCGTCTCGCGCCCATCGTGCGCGGCGCCGACACCGCCCATCCCGAGCTCGCGCCGGAGGCGGCGGGGCTGCTGGCGGTGTCGCTCGGCCTGTCACGAATGTTCGCTGACGATCTCGCGCAGCTCGAGGCGGGGATGGCGGTGTATGACGCGCTCTATCGCTGGTGCCGCGATGCGACCGGCGAGACGCATGACTGGGTCTCGCATACGCCGGCCAAGGGAAAAGCCAGGTGAGCGCCGCAGACATTACCGTCGACTCGGTCTTGCGGGAGCGACCGGCGGAGGTGACGCTGGGCGAGGCGTTCTGGGTGTGGCTCAGGATCGCCGCGCTCTCGTTCGGCGGGCCGGCTGGGCAGATCGCTGTGATGCACCGCATCCTGGTCGACGAGAAGCGCTGGGTCGGGGAGCACCGGTTCCTGCATGCCCTTAACTACTGCATGCTGCTGCCCGGCCCGGAGGCGCAGCAGCTGGCGACCTATATCGGCTGGTTGATGCACAGGACGAGGGGCGGGATCGTCGCCGGCGGGTTGTTCGTGTTGCCCGGCGTCGTGTCGATCATGGCGCTGAGCTGGGTCTATGCGCTGTATGGGCGGGTCGGGATCGTCTCCGCGTTGTTCTTCGGCCTCAAATGCGCGGTACTCGCGGTGGTGCTGCAAGCGGTCGTGCGGATCGGCAGCCGATCGCTCAAGAACAATGTCATGCGGGCCATCGCCGCGATCGCGTTCATACTCATCTTCTTCCTGGGGGTTCCGTTCCCGGTGATCGTGCTCGGCGCCGGACTGGTCGGCTATTTCGGTGGCCGCGCCGGCATCGCGGCGTTCCAGGTCGGCGGCGGGCACGGAGCGGCAAAAGGCACGATCGTTGAGGACGCGGACACCTTACTGGGCGAGGAGCTTCCGGCCCATGCCAGCCCGACGATCGGGCAGTCGTTGCGCCAGGCGATTGTCTGGCTCGTGCTGTGGCTTGCGCCGGTCGCGGCACTGTTGCTGCTTCTCGGCGGCACCAATGTCTTTACCCAGATCGCGACCTTCTTCTCGACCATGGCGGTGGTGACGTTCGGCGGCGCCTACGCGGTGCTTGCCTATGTCGCGCAGCAGGCGGTCGAGACCTATCACTGGCTGTCGGCCAAGGAGATGCTCGACGGGCTCGGTATGGCCGAGACCACGCCCGGGCCGCTGATCATGGTGCTGCAGTTCGTCGGCTTCATGGGTGCTTATCGCCATCCCGGCATGCTCTCGCCGCTGCTCGCAGGAACTTTGGGTGGCCTGCTCGCCACCTGGGTGACGTTCATCCCCTGCTTCCTGTGGATCTTCCTCGGCGCCCCGTTCATCGAGCGGATGCGCGGCAACAAGGCTCTTTCGGGCGCGCTGTCGGCGATCACCGCTGCCGTCGTCGGCGTCGTGCTCAACCTGGCCATCTGGTTCGCGATCCATACGATATTTCGCGTAGTGCATCCTCTGAAATGGGGGCCTATTCACTTTGACATGCCCGTTTCCGGCAGCATCGATCTTTGGGCGTTCGCCATCTCGATCGCTGCGATCGTCGCCATGCTCCGCTTGAAGGTCGGCATATTCACGACGCTTGGGGGAGCCTCGGCAGCGGGCATTGGCCTCTACGTGGCGGGCATTTTGAGCTGAACCCGATTGAATGAAGGAGTAGACCCATGCGCATCTTGCCGTCTCTGCTTGCCGTTGCCGCACTGTTGCAGATCGCGGGAGCGGCGCATGCGAGCGAACCTTGGGAAGATGCGATCGCGGCCGCGCTGGGCAAGCCCGGAACCGAGATGCCGGGCGGCGTCTATCGCGTTGGATTCCCGCGGACAGACCTGAAGGTCGTCCTGGATGGTGTCGCCGTGAAACCCACGCTCGCGCTGGGATCATGGGTCGCATTCATGCGCCAGGGGACCGACGTGATGGTCATGGGAGACCTCGTCCTGACCGACGATGAGGTCAACCCCGTCATGAAGCGTCTTCTGGAAGGTGGAGTGTCCGTCACGGCGCTCCATAATCACCTGCTCCGCGCCGCGCCGCACACCATGTACATGCATGTCGGCGGCATGGGCGATGGCGCGAAACTCGCTGCAACGTTGCACGCCGCTCTTGCCTTGAGCCACACGCCGTTTCCGAGCGCGCCGGCCGCAACTGCGGTACCCCCGGCACCCGCGCCTGCCCTCGAACTCGATACGGCTGCGCTCGACCAGGCGCTCGGACACAAGGGCAAGGTCAACAGCGGCGTCTACGCCTTCAGCATTCCCCGTGCGGTCGTCCCGAGCGCCGACGGCATGACCCTTCCCGAAGCCATGGGGTCCGCGATCGCCATCAACTTTCAGCCAACGGGCGGCGGAAAGGCGGCGATCGCCGGCGATCTCGTCCTTACGGCGGATGAGGTCAATCCGGTCCTGCGGAGTCTTCGCGCCAATGGAATCGAAGTGACGGCGCTGCACAACCACATGCTGGACGACGAGCCAAGACTCTTCTTCATGCACTTCTGGGCCAATGACGATGCCGGCAAGCTGGCGAGAGCCCTTGCGGATGCGCTGCGGCATGTGAAAGTGGCGAGCTGAATCTGAAAGTCGAACGACGGGGACCGTCCCGAGGGCCTCACACAATGACCCACGACCAATCGCCACGAGCATACCCATGCGATAGATTATGGTGTCAAGGCAGGGGCTTATGTCGATGCCTTCATGGCCACCATCAACTGGGATCCGGCGAGCGAGCGCCTCGCCCAAACGGTAGCCAGCGACCGGTTGTGAGTGGCCGGACACCGCCCAGCCGCGCATGGCCGATCCTGTTGCTGCTCGGTGCCGTCGGCTCCTGTGGCGGCGCGCCCACGCCGGCCGCGCCGCTGGTGCTCGAGCGGACGATCGCGCTGCCGGATGTCTCGGGCCGGATCGACCATCTCGCGATCGACCCTGCCGGGGAGCGGCTGTTCGTCGCTGAAGTCGGCAATGGCAGTGTCGATGCGATTGATTTGAAGACTGGAGCCGTCGTCCACCGCATATCGGGGCTGAAGGAGCCGCAAGGCGTCGCGTGGCTCGCCGATCGCGGCGAGCTCGCGGTGGCGAGTGGCGGGGACGGCACCGTGCGCTTCTATCGCGGCGCCGATCTCGCAGCCGCCGGCATGCTGGCATTTGGCGACGATGCCGACAATCTGCGGGTCGATCCGCGTGGACGGCTGGTGGTTGGTTATGGATCGGGCGCGCTGGAGGTGATCGATCCGGCGACGCGGGCAATCGTGTCGCGGGTGGCATTGCCGGGGCATCCCGAGGGGTTCAGGCTGCTGGGCGACCAGGTGCTGGTCAATGTGCCCGACAAGCGGCGCATCATCGCGGGCAATCTCGCCACTGGCGTCGTGACGGCAAGCTGGCGCGCCACGCATCGGCTGAACTTTCCGATGGCGATCGATGCGGAGACGAAGACGGCGGCGATCGTCTATCGCTGGCCGGCGCGGCTGGTGACGCTCGACGTCGACAGCGGGGCGATCGGCTCCGACCTGCCCACCTGCGGGGATGCAGATGACGTCTTCTTCGATACGCGCCGCTACCAGATCATGGTGAGCTGCGGATCAGGGGCGATCGAGGTGTTCGCGGCATTGGCGGCGGGAGGCTATCGCTCGCTTGGAATAGCGGCGACCAGGCCCGGCGCGCGCACAGCCTTGTTCGTGCCCGAGCGGGACCGGCTCTATCTTGCTGTGCGTGCCACAGGTGGATCGGGTGCGGAGGTGCGGGTCTATCGACCAACGCCGTAAACCCGTTCCAGCAATATCGAGCCTATTTCGCCGTCTGGACGACCTCGCCATCTTCCTTGGTAAAGCTGGCCGGCACATGATCGAGCAGTTCAAGCACTGCCTCTGACGGGCGGCACAGTTTCGTGCCTCTGGGCGTCACCACGATGGGGCGGTTCACCAGGATCGGGTGGGTGACCATGGCTTCCAGGATCGCCTCGTCGGATGTCGCCTCATCGAGCAGGCCGAGCTCGCCGGCCGGCGTGCCCTTTTGGCGCAGAAGATCGCGGGGGCGGGCGTGCATCGCCGTCAGCAGATCGTCCAGTAGCGGGCGCGTCCAGCCGGTGCTGCGATAGTCGATCACGCTTGGGACATATCCCGCCGCTTCGATCATCGCGAGGGTGTTGCGCGAGGTGCCGCAATCGGGGTTGTGGTAGATGGTGACGGGAAAACTCATGCTGGTTCCTCCTTCAGCAGCCAGCCGAACAAGGCGAGCGCGGCGACAGTGCCAGCGAGCTGCGCGGCGATGAAGAGTGGGGCTGAGACGGGGGCAATGCCCGCGAATGTGTCCGACAAGCTGCGGGCGATCGTGACGGCTGGGTTCGCGAACGACGTCGAGGCAGTGAACCAATAGGCCGAGACGATGTAGAGCCCGACTGCCGCCGGGGTCGCATCGGGCCGCGAACGCTGAGTGGCGAGGATCGTTCCGATCAGACCGAATGTCGCGACGAACTCGGAGAACGCCAGAGCGGGGCCGTCCCGCAGCTTTGTCGAGACCTGGAGCAACGGCTCGGCGAACATGGCATGCGCTGCCCATACGCCGAGCACCGCGCCGGTGATCTGCGCTGCGACATAGGCGAGCGCGGTGCGTGCGTCGGTGCCGCGGCCGATCAATACCGCGAGCGTAACCGCCGGGTTGAAATGCGCGCCGGAGATGGGCCCAAACATATGGATGAGGACGAACAGACCCGCGCCGGTTGAGATCGTGTTGCCGAGCAGAGCGATCGCGACATTACCGCCCGCCAGTCGCTCGCCCATGATGCCCGAGCCGATCACGATCGCGAGCAGCAAGGCGGTGCCGAGGAGTTCCGCCGCCAGCCGGCGCGGCAGTGTGATGCTCATGCGCTGGTGGCTTCGCGAGCCGGCGCGCAACCAGTGGCGAAGGGCGCGCAGATTTCCGGCCGGCCAGCGCAGCAATCTTCCATCAGGAAACCGAGCAGCTCGCGCATCCGCTCATAATCGGCTGAATAGAGGATCGAACGGCCCTCGCGACGGGAATGGATCAACCCCGCATGGCCGAGGATCGTCAGATGCGAGGAGAGGGTGTTGGGCAGCGCGCCGATCTCCCGCGCGATCTCGCCGGCTGCCACGCCCTCCGGGCCTGCCCGCACCAGCAGGCGGAACACAGCGAGACGGCTGCCATGCGCGAGCGCCGAGAGCGCATCGACGGCCAGGGGCAATTGCATCAGCAGCAGGCCTTGGCGGCGGGCGCGGGGGCGCAGCACGCGCTTGAGGGTTGAGCTGTGGCTTCGGACAGGATCTCGTCCTCGCCATAGGCCGTCGCCTCGCCATGGGTGTAGAAGCTCTCCCAGCGGACGCCGGCCGGATCCGTCACCCAGCTCTTGTCGGATTTCGCATAGCAGCAGGTCGTCGCTTCCTGGTCCATGGTTTCGGCACCCGCGGCCTTCAGGCGCGAAGCGAGTTCGACGAGCTCGGCATTGCTGTCCACCTGAATGCCGACATGATCGACGCCGATCGCCCGAGCTCGCGAAGAAATGGCGAGATTTACCCGCGGATCTTCGAGCATCCATTTCGCATAGTCTGGCTTGGTGACCGTGGGAGGCGCATCGAACAGGGTGCTGTAAAAGGCGACGGCCTGATCGATATCAGGCACGCTGACGTGAAGGTGGAGGCGTTTCACAGGATGCTCCTTCGATTCGATATTTCGAATATATCCGAAGTATCGAATTCCGCAAGAAGCTCCTGCATGCCGCCGTTTATTGGTGGCGCGCGCGTTCCTGCGCCCGCCGGGCTTTCGCCGCCTTGGCGGCGCGGTGATGGCCGATCCAGCAGCCGGCCGCCGCGCCGATGACGGCATGGCCCTTGCCGACATAATGACCAGCGACCGCGCCGACCGCCGCGCCCTTGAGGCAGCCCTTTGCAACGGCAGGCGAGGCGGTTGCCATGGAAGCGGCCGCGGCGATGGTGAGAGCGATACGGGACATTGGCATTATCCTTGGTGGCAAAGGGTCAGGGCGAAACGCGCAGGGGCTCCATCAGTTCGATGCGGTTGCCGAAGGGATCATCGACATAGACGCGGTCATAGCCTTCAAGCGGCTGGTCCTCGACCACAGCATAACCATGTGATTTCAGGGTGGCGACTAACGCAGCCAACTCGGTGACGATGAACGCCGGATGCGCCTTATGGGCAGGATGGAAATCCGCCTCCACGCCGAGATGGATCTTCAACGGGCCGCGCTCGAACCAGCACCCGCCACGCGCCGCGAGATGAGGGGGCTTGATTACCTCTTCGATGCCAAGCGCCCGCCCGTAAAAGGCGCGAGCGGCATCCTCTCCGCCGGGCGGCATGGCGAGCTGTACGTGATCGAGGCGTTCGATCGGCATTGTCGGAGCTTAGCCTCGGCCGAACCGAGCTGCCAGAGGAACCAGGGTCAGCTGATTGCTGACGTGAAGGTATGTTCAACGCACAGAGCGGATACTTCTCCTCCAGGTCATTCAACCAGCGCCGCCAGCTTGGCCAGCGACTGTCGCGTTCCCGTCTCGTTGTCCTCGGGGCGGATGCCAGGCGGCAGGCCATCGAACTTCATCGTGACGTTAGTGCCGCCGGGCACATCTTCTAAGCTGGTGGTCAGGGTCATCGTCCCGGCATAGGCCGGATCACCGGACTCGAAGACTATACTCTCGACGATCTTCTCGTCGGGTACCAGATCGACGAAGCGACCCGTGAAGCTGTCGGTGTCGCTGCTTGTCTTGCCGTCCGAGCCGCGCTTCGAGGCCTTGTACGTCAGCGACATACGGTAGCTGCCGCCGACACGGGCGTCGAAGCTGTGCACCACGCCGCTCATCCTGTCGGGTGCGCGCCATCTCGCGAGCATGTCGGGATCGAGACACGCCGCGTAGAGCTTCGCGCGAGGCGCCTTGATGATCCGGGAGACCTGCATCACGCTACAACGCGTCAGCGCGCGAGTCGTTCGATGATCGGGCAATCAGGGCGGTCATCGCCGTGGCAGCGCGCGGCGAGATCCTCGAGGGTGGCGCGCATCGCCTCGAGCGCGGCGGCCTTGCGACCCAGTTCGGCGGCGCGGGCGATGGCGAGCGCACGGACTTCGGCGCTCGAGCGGCCGGCATCGGCCCAGAGCCCGAGCAACTCGCTGATCTCGGCCACCGGGAAGCCGAGATCGCGCGCATTGGCGACGAAGCGCAGGCGGTGGACGTCCGCCTCGTCATAGTCGCGGTAGCCGCTCGTGCGGCGCGGCGGCGCTGGGATCAGCCCGATCTTCTCGTAGTGGCGGATCATGCGCTGCGAAACGCCGCTCGCCGCTGAGGCCTGGCCGATGTTCACAGCTTCACTCCGTTCAATCTGAGGGCGTTCGTTACGACAGTGAAGCTCGACAGCGCCATCGCCGCGCCTGCGATCATCGGCGACAGGGTGATGCCAAGCAACGGATACAGCAGGCCGGCCGCCACAGGCACGCCAATGCCGTTGAAGATGAACGAGAAGAACAGGTTCTGGCGGATGTTGCGCATCGTCGCCCGGGCCAGTTTACGGGCGCGGACGATCGCCGAGAGATCGCCCTTGGTCAGCGTCATGCCGGCGCTCTGCATGGCGACATCAGTCCCGGTGCCCATTGCGATACCGACGTCGGCGGCTGCCAGGGCGGGCGCGTCGTTGACACCGTCGCCGGCCATCGCGACCCTTGCTCCCGCCGCCTTCAGCTCGTTGACGATGCGGGCCTTGTCCTCGGGTTTGAGATCGGCGCGGACCTCGTCGATGCCGCCGACCATCGTGGCGACCGCCTGCGCGGTTGCGGCGTTGTCGCCGGTGAGCATGACGATGCGAAGGCCGTCCGCGCGCAATGCGGCGATCGCGTCGCGTGCGGTGTCGCGGATTGGATCGGCGACCGCGAGCAGGCCGGCGAGCTTGCCGTCGATCGCGACCAGCATAACGCCTGCGCCGGTGCCGCGACGCGCTCCGGCGCTGGCATCGAGCGGGCTGGGGTCGGCGCCGGATGCTCGCATCATCGCCGCATTGCCGATCGCGACCTTGCGGCCATCGACAGTGGCGGAGACGCCGCTTCCGGTTTCGGAGGCGAAGTCGGTTGCGTCGGCGAGCTTCAGCTTGCGCTCGGCGGCGCCTGCCACCACGGCCTGAGCCAGCGGGTGCTCCGAGCGGGCCTCGACCGCTGCCGCCAGTGCGACCACTTCGTCCTCGGAGAGCCCGGGCAGCGCCTCGACAGCGATCAGTTTCGGGTGACCGAGCGTGAGGGTGCCGGTCTTGTCGATGACGAGCGTATCGACGCCGTCGAACGCCTGGAGCGCCTCGGCATTCTTGATCAGAACGCCGGCCCTGGCGCCGCGCCCGGTGCCGACCATGATCGACATCGGCGTGGCGAGGCCGAGCGCGCAGGGGCAGGCGATGATCAGCACCGCGATCGCATTGAGCAGGGCATGGCCGAAGCGCGGGTCCGGCCCGGCGAGGATCCAGACGATGAAGGTGACGATGGCGACTGCGATGATCAGGGGCACGAACCAGCCTGAAATCCTGTCCGCCACTGCCTGGATCGGCGCGCGACTGCGCTGCGCGTCCGCGACCATGCGAACGATGCGGGCGAGCACTGTATCCGCGCCGACCGCGCGCGCTTCGATCACCAGGCTGCCGGTCGCGTTGACGGTGCCGCCGGTGACGGCGTCGCCCGGTGCCTTGATGACGGGCGCGGGCTCGCCGGTGAGCATCGCCTCGTCGACTGGCGAGCGGCCTTCGATCACCACGCCATCGACCGGGATCGCCTCGCCGGGGCGGACGCGCAGGCGATCGCCGGTGATCACCTCCGAGAGCGGAACCTCCAGTTCGCCGCTGTCGGCGGACAGGCGGTGCGCCGTCTTGGGCGTGAGGTTCATCAGCGCTCGGATGGCCCGACCGGTCGCGGCGCGGGCGCGCAGTTCAAGGAGCTGGCCGAGCAGGACGAGCGTGACCACCACGCCGGCCGCCTCGTAATAGACCGGTACCAGCCCGTGCATCCGGAAGGACATGGGGAAGAGGCCGGGCGCGACGGTTGCCACCACACTGTAGAGGAACGCCGCGCCGACGCCGATTGCGATGAGCGTGAACATGTTGAGATGGCGGGTGAGAATCGACGTCCAGCCGCGTTGAAAAAAGGGCCAGCCAGCCCAAAGGACGATCGGCGCAGTCAGTGCGAGCTGGGCCCAGGGCGAAAGGGCGGGCGGAAAGAACTCGAGGCCGAGCATTTCGGCGAGCATCGAGATGGCCAGCAAGGGCACGCTGAGGACCGCCGCGACCCAGAAGCGGCGGGTAAAATCGACCAGCTCGGGATTGGGCGCATCGTCGAGCGACGGCGCTTCGGGTTCGAGCGCCATGCCGCAGATCGGGCAATGGCCCGGGCCATCGCGGCGGATCTGCGGGTGCATCGGACATACCCAGATCGTTCCCGGCGCGACGGCATGGGACGGACTCATGGTGTGGGTGTGGCCTGCGTGGCAGGTCGTGTGAGTGTGCGTTTCAGTCATGCGTGCCTCCGACGCGAGGCTATATGGGGTGTGACATCATGTCAGGGTCAAGGGGTTCGCGCGGGAAAAGGCCCGTGGTAAATGGAGCGATGTTCGATTCAGATCGCTTTATCGAAGATTGCCGAGCGGCGGTGCAGGCCGACGCCACACACCGGGCGGTGCTCGAGGTTGTCGAGCGCGCGTTCGCTGATCCGGCGGCGGTGCTCGCCGGCGTGGGCGAGCCGGCCGCGAGCGGACTGGTGCCGCTGTTCCGGTCGCCCGATCTCACCATCATCAACGTCGTCTGGAAGCCGGGGATGACGATCATGCCGCACAACCACGAGATGTGGGCGGTGATCGGCATCTATGGCGGGCGCGAGGACAATATCTTCTGGCGGCGGATCAAGGACGATCCCGAGGGGCGGGTCGAGGCGGCGGGCGCGCGGTCGCTTTCGACCGGGGATGTCGTGCCTCTCGGCAGAGACATCATCCATTCAGTGTCCAACCCGATCCCGAAGCTGACCGGGGCGATCCATGTTTATGGCGGCGATTTCTTCGCGACCGAGCGCAGCGAATGGGACGCGGAATTTTTGACGGAACGACCCTTCGACCAGTCGATGCTGAGCGCGCGGTTCGAGACGTAAACGCCCCCCATAGGAGCATCAGGGACGCTGATTACAGGCCGAAGACCTTAACGGAACCAAGCGCGAGCACGAGAGCCGCAGCTTGTGCCGCGACCAGCGCGAGGACAGGACGCGCCTGTTTCCAGTCCGCCGTCCATAGAAAAACTGCCGCTACCGGCAGTTCCAGACAGATCAGCAACTGGAAGATATGCGCGGCCGCACCCTCGTCGCCGAGGTGGCGTTCCCAACCGGTGTTCACCGCGAACAACACCAGCCCGAATGCAGCCAAGGACATCAGGACGGGAGCATATCCGCTGATTCCGTTGATGGATTTCCGTGTCATTGGCATCGACTCCCCGGATGGATAGCGAGGCGAATCTAGCGGTTTTTGTTCGCCAGGCACGTTGGGATCATGTGCTTTTTCAGTGCAGGGGTGGTGCAAGGGAGACTTACACCCCGAACGCCCAGCGCAGCGTCCGCGCGAGGCCGAAGGTGCCGGCATGGACGATCGGGCGGGTGAGGGTTGAGCTCGACAGACCATGCATCTGGCGGGCCCAGGCCGGGAGCAGGTCGATCGCGGCCTGGAAGGTGATTGCCTGGATCGGAGCGGCGGAGAGTTTCGGTGCGCGCTGGGTGAGGAGGAGGTGCGCGACCTCGCGGGTGCGCTCGTCCACTGCCAGCGTGGGGCGCATCGTCGCGATCAGCGAAGCGGCTTCGGCACGGCTGCGCGGTACAGGATCGGCGCCGAGCGCTTCGGCAATGGCCCCGACCTCAGCATAATAGCGGTCCTGATCTGCCGCCGACATGCCGGGCTCGCCATAGCGGATCCACGCCTGGAGGAAGCAGCTTGCCTCAGTGACGTGGACCCAGGCGAGCAGGGCGGGATCGTCGGCCGTGTAGGGCGTGCCGTCAGGCAGGGTGCCGCTGACATTGTGGTGGATATTGCGGACGCGGGCGATTGCTGCCTCGGCTTCGTCGCGGCCGCCATAGCTGGTCAGCGCGATGAAGCGCGCCGTGCGGCGCAGGCGGCCGAGCATATCCTCGCGGAAGTTCGAATGATCCCATACGCCGGCAAGCACGGCCGGGTGGAGCATCTGCAGCAGCAGCGCCGCGACGCCGCCGACCATCATCGTCGTCACGTCGCCGTGCACGCGCCAGGTGACCGATTGCGGGCCGAACAGGCCATCGGTGCGGCGCACTACGGGCTTCTCTCCGCGGGCACGATCGTTGAAGACCGCGCGCACACGGCCGACGATGGCCTGCCGGGCATGAGCTGTGAAGATGTTGGGCGTTGAGCGCGGAGCCATGGTGACGGCTTAGCGCAATCGCCGCGATTGTTCGATTGTCTTGCGCATTGCAGTCCTCACCGATCTGACCGACACAGCGATGTGTAACGAGAGGCTCGGCAGGATGATCCAGGCTGTTTCGCCGATGAGCGCAGGCACATGAACCCATGTCTCCGCTCGACCTGATCTTCCCCAAGCTGATCCTGTCGGGGCCGCTTACGGTGGTCGACGGGGACGGGCGGAGCAAAAGCTATGGCGTACCGACGCCGGGCGTAAAGCCCCTGACGATCCGCCTTACCGGTTCCACGACGCCGTGGCGTATCCTGTTCAACCCGGCGCTCGGTTTCGGCGAGGCCTATATGGATGGGCGGCTGACGATCGAGGATGGCGATATCCGGGATCTGGCTGATCTGATCGGGTACAATATCCGCTGGGACGTCGATAATCCGGTCCGCTCCCGGAAATGGCGGCCGGGGCGGCTGGCGACGCCGCTCGACAGCTGGAACTGGAAGCGCCGCTCGAAGCGCAATGTCGCGCATCATTATGATCTGTCGGGCGCGCTCTACGATCTCTTCCTCGATGCCGACCGGCAATATAGCTGCGGCTATTTCACCGACCCGGGCAACAGCCTCGACCAGGCGCAGCACGACAAGAAGGCGCATATCGCGGCGAAGCTGGCGCTGGCGCCGGGGCAGCGGGTGCTCGATATCGGCTGCGGCTGGGGCGGGATGGCGCTGTATCTGAACCGCGTGGCGGATGTGGACGTGCTGGGCATCACCCTCTCCGAGGAGCAGCTCAAGGTCGCGCGGGCTCGGGCCGAGGCTGCGGGGGTGGCTGACCGGGTGCGCTTCGAGCTGCTCGATTACCGCGATGTGCAGGGGCAGTTCGACCGGATCGTATCGGTGGGGATGTTCGAGGCGGTCGGGCCGCCGCACTTCCGGGCGTTCTTCGGGAAGTGCCGCGATCTGCTGGCGCCGGACGGTATCATGCTGCTCCACACGATCGGTCGTGCAGATGGACCTGCGCCGACTGATGCGTGGCTGGCCAAGTACATCTTTCCGGGCGGCTATGTGCCCGCGCTCAGCGAGATGATGCCTGCGATCGAGCGGGAATATCTCTGGCTGACCGACCTTGAATCGTTGCGGCTGCATTATGCCTGGACGCTGGAGCATTGGTATGACCGGGTTACCGCGGCGCAGGCGGAGATTGAATCAATCTATGATGCGCGCTTCTGGCGGATGTGGCGCTTCTACCTGGCCGGCGCGATCGCCGCGTTCCGGCATGACGGGCATCTCGTCTATCAGCTCCAGCTGACGAAGAAGCGCAACGCGGCGCCGGTGGTGCGCGATTATATGGGCGAAGCCGAACGGCGGTTGAGGGACGGCTGAGGGCGCGAAGGGTCAGTGCGGCGTATTGGCGGGTGGCTCCTCGGGCTTCGACTTCTTGCCGAAAGTCCTGATCGCCGCCCACAGGGCGCCGGCGGCGACCACCAGGCCGAGCAGCGCCTTCATCAGCGTGGTCAGGCCGGTGGATTGATCGGTCGCCCGCTTGATGCCCTTGTCGACCCGGTCGCCGATATGGACCTTCACCTTGATGTTCCGGTGCAGCACGCGGACGAGGTGAAGCTCGGGCGGGTCATTCGCGCGGGCGCTGTTCACATAGACCGAGAGATCGAGCTTGTGGCTCGCGCCAGGCTGGGCGGTGATGGTCCAGGACCAGAAGGCGCCGCCGGTCGCGGACAGATCGCGCGCCTGGTTGCCCGCCGGCTTGATCTCGAAACCGACCCCGGTGAGCTCGGCCGCCATCCGCCGCGTGACCTTGACCGGCATCGTCTCAGTCGGCGTCTCGCCGAGCACGTCGCCCACTGGGTTCTTAGCCGGTTTGTCGGTGATCGCGAACGTTAGCTGGTCGGTATCGCCGACATACATCGTCTGCGGCGCATTGATTCCGCCCTCGCCGATCGTGAGGTGCTGTACGAAGCCGGTCAGCCGCGCGCATTCGGTCGGGCTGACATTGTCGTTGGCCGCCTCGCACCAGCTTTCGCCCGGAGCGGGCGCGGGGGTTGCTGCCGGAGGAGGGGGAGGAGGAGGCGGTGCCGGATCGGCGGCGACGCCGGCCTCTGCCGAGGTGTGGGACGACCGCGGGACGATTGCCGTGGTTCCGTGGGGTATGGCCAGCGTGGTGGTGGGACGCACCCCTGGAGCGATGGCAGTAGGAGCGACGGGCCTTGCTGTGACAGGCGTCGGCGTGGCGGGCGTTGAGATGACCGGAGTGGGCGTGGCGGTAGGGCTCGGTGTCGGCGATGCTGTAGGTATTGGTTCCGGGGCCTCGACCTCGATCTCCGCTGACGTATTGGTGCCGCCGCCGCTCTGATTTGGCGACTGGCTGCAGCCTGACAGGGTAACTGCCAGTCCGACGGCAGCGGCTAACACTCCCGAACCCAGCTTCATCGCGCGCGTCTCCGGTGTTGCGGTATCGTGATGGTTTGGCGGGCTGTCGGCAAGGGTGGAGGTGAAGGCCGGTGGCGATTTTAGAACCGATATGGTGGGATCTGGCGACCTGGGCGCCAAAATCCGGAACCATGGCCGCCGGCGATTACGCGCCGGCGCTCGGGCCGGATGGTGGGGCGTCTCATCGCATATGCCGGGCGTTTGCGGGTTGAACCGACCGGCGCGGGATGCTTAAGGCGCGCCAATGCCTGATGACACTTCGACCCGGATGCTTGCGCTGTGTATGGCGCATCTCCGCCAACGCCTGAACGACGACCTCGGTATCGACGCCATGATCGAGAGCGGTGCGCTCACGATCAAGGTGCGGAACGGCGGGCTGATGCGCCGCAACGAGAGCAAGAGCTTCCGCGACGATCTGCGCCGCCGGATCCGCGATGCGCAGGAGCTGATCGAGCGATCGAGCTTTGCGATTTCAGACGATGCGTTGCTCGACGCGCTGGAGCAGAGCAACGGCATGGACAAGGACGCGAAGGCGCTGTGGGGCGAGATCGAGCGCCGCGGACTGGCCGGCTGATAACCGCACGCAGCCGGTCTGCCGCTGAACGATCGTCGCTTGCTCATTGCTCCAGTCTCTCGAATTCGGGAGCCTCCGACAAACCCGCAGCGATTCACTCCAGCCGCAGTTTCTCCCTGTTATTGGCGATTAACAGGGAAGGAACAGGGAAGATTTTATTTTTTAGGCCGATTTTAGCCCTTTTGTTGGATTTTTGCGGCAAATTTAACGTTCTTATTCAGTATCTTGTAAGGCGCCCTCCCTGTTAATTCAATAACAGGGAGGCTGTTGGAGATAACAGGGAGCGCCGCGCCCATAACAGGGAAGGAACAGGGACGGGAGAAACGTCAGGTTTCGACCGACATGTGAAAGAGCTGAGCCGGAGATTTTACGCTCCGTCCGGTTTGCACTGTGCCCCGATCCGGACACTGGTTGAATCAACTCTTGTCTCATGCAGCTCAGCTTCGAGGCCGCAGCGCTTCGGTTGGAAATGTCATGCGGGTTGTGACATTTTCCGATATGTACAGAACTATGTACAGATGCGGGTGGGATCCCGAGGAACGAGACCCCACCCGCGTCCGAAGCGGCAATCGCGTCAATAGGCGGCTGACAGCGTCAGGAACCATTGGCGCGGTGCGATCGGGTAGGCTGAGTAGCTGTTGGTCGCCGAGCCGATCGACAGGGTCGATGTGCCCTTTTCGTCAGTCAGGTTGGTGACATTGAGCGCAATCTCGGCCTTGCGCAGGGGCAGGATGTTGTCCGGGATCCGCGCGGCGATGCGAAGCGAGGTCAGGAAATAGGACGGCACCTTCACGTCGTTGGTGAAGGTCGCGTAGCGCTCGCCGACAAAGTCGCCGATGAGCTGCGCCTCGAACGGGCCCTGCGACAGCGTCACCACCGTCTTGTTCATCAGTTTCGCGGTGCCGGGCAGCTGCTTTCCGCAGGTCGGCACGACGCCGCTGACGACGAGATAGCCGCCGATGCAGGTTCCGGTGGCAGCGCCGATGCCAGTCGCGGCGGCGGTGTAGTCGCTCTGATATTTGGACAGATTGTACGAGGTGGCGTTGTAGAGCGAGAAGCCACGGCCGACGCGGAAGGTGAAGGCGGCATCGACGCCGTTCGTCTGGACGCTCCCGACATTGACGAGGATCGAGGTGCCACCGGTGATGCCGCCGCCGGCGATGCCGCCCGGATTGGTCGAGATTGCCAGCAGGCGGTTGTTGAAGACGACGTGATAGTAATTGAGCTGGGCTTCGAAACCGATCCCGCTCGCAAAACTGCGGTGGGTGCGCAGGCCGGCTTCATAGGTCCAGCTGCTCTCGGGCTTGCCCTGATCGGCAAAGGCATTGAAGGCCGCCTGGCTGCCGGTGAACCAGGGACCGCCACCGCCGGCGAGATAGGCCGGATACTGCCGCAGATTCTCCTGCACGTTGAAATAGAGCTGTTCGTGGCCGTTGAAATCATAGGTCGCGCCGAACGCCGGGAGGAACCAGCGCAAAGTGTTGATCCTGCCCTGGGGCAGGCCGCCGGTGAGGCCTGACAGCGACCCCGCCACAGGCTGGACCGGAAAATGGCCTTCTGCCCATTGGGCGCTGGTCTTGAAGCCGGCCTGGACGAGCAGCTTGTCGGTCACCTGCCAGCTATCCTGGAGATGAAGCTGGAGCTCGTTGATCCGCGCCTCGCCCTGATATTGGGTGAAAAGCGGCTGGGCGGCGGCGAGCGGACGGATATAGGGCGTGCTGGTTGCCGGATTGCCGGCAGAGACCGCATACCAGCGGCGCCACTGAGTCGTGCTGTTATGTTCGAACCAGCCGCCGAGCTCGATCTTGTGATTCCCCAGATCGGCGGTGAGTGCCGAGATCACGCCGAAGCGATCGATGCGATATTCAGTGGTGCGGGTAATCAGGCCCGAGCCGCCGGTGGCCGCGACGAGGGCTGCGCCTGATGCGGCCGCCTGTGCGTCGGTTAGTCCGGTGCAGGCAGTGGGGCGGATGCCGTTGGCGTTGGCGCCGAACCGGCAATTGGTCGGCAGGCTGGCATAATTGGGATCGAGATAGGGCTGGGCAGTCGTGATCGACTGGCCAAGCGGGCCGGCCACGACGCCGACGCCGTCATTGTGATGGGCATAGCCGGTGGTCGAGAAGTTGACGTTCTTCGAGATATGCAGATCGTACCGGGCATAGCCGAGATAATCGGTGCGCTGCGCATCGGAATAATAGTTGCGGTAATTGCTTCCCTGCGCGGCTGGCGAATTGCCGAGCGCGCTCAGGTAATTGGTCCGATAGTCATTGAAATCCGGGTAGAAGAACGGCTTTGTATAGGGCGTGTAGAGCTGCACCGCAGTGGCGGTGCCACCGGCGGACGGTTTGAATTTGACCGTCGCGTCTTCGTTCGGCTGGGTGAAATCGTTATAGTCGAAATAGAGGGTGAGCTTGCCGATGGAATCGTCATGGACGAACTTCGCATTGGCCTGATAGCCGCCCTGGACACCGTTGAAATCCCAGGCGCGGGCGTGCTGGCGCGCCGCCGAGATATAGGCCGAGTTCGTGCCGCCGAAATTGCCGCTGTCGATGCGCACGAAGGTGCGCGACGTATCGAAGCTGCCGAAGGTCTGGCTTGCCTGAATGCCGAAATGATCGAGCGGATCCGATGAATAAGTCTCGACGGTGCCGCCGAGATTGCTGTTCGATGCCGTGGCGAGGTCACCGGCGCCTGCCGCGACGATGACGCGGCTGACATTCTCCGAAATGATCGCGCGCTGCGGCGAGAGGCCGTTGTAATTGCCATAGCTCTGATCGCCGAGCGGAACGCCGTCCATGGTGTAGCCGAGCTGGTTGCCGGCGAAACCGTGGATGAAGATCTGGGCGTTCTGCTCGTTGTAACCCCAAGGATCGGCGGTGATGTACAGTACGCCGGGCAGCGTCTCGATCGCCTTTAGCGGCGAGACGCCGGGCAGGATCTTCTGGATCTCTGCTTGCGAAAGCGCGGTGGCCGAACGGGTCTGCTTGGCGGTGACGACGATATCCGAGGTTGCTTCCGACGCGGTGTCGCTGCCGCCGGCCGGGGTGTCGGCGCTGTTGAGTTCGGCCGTCTGTGCGCATGCCGCGTTGGCGTAGAGAAGCGCGCCCGCGAGCGCGAGCATGCTGGAAGTGAATCTGATCACGGTGTTCCCCTCGATGCAGCGGTCGCTGCGACGCGCCCCAGTGCATCAGGACAATGCCGTTCCCGTGACTCTTTCGTTTCAAAGGGATGACAATGAAGGCTTTTCCGCAGGCGCTCGCCAGCCGTTCGAACAGTCCGGACGGGCGTTACATCAGGGCCGCGGCCGCGCGAGCAGGAGCAGCGCGTCATAGGGCGTCGCGAAGATCTCCTTCAGGACATATCGGGCGTATTTTCGCTTGAGCACGCGGCCGCGATCTGAGGGCATGGGCGGCCGCTCGACGCGGTAGCCGAGCAGGCGGAAGAGCAGGGCGCAGCGCGGCTGGTGGAAGGGGCTGGTGCAGATGGCGACGCTGCGGCAATCGCCGCGCTGGCGCAGGATCGCGTCGCATAATTTGACCGATGCCAGCGTATCATGGCCCTGCGTTTCGGGGATGATGCGCCCCGGTGCGATGCCGGCGATCAGGAGATCGCGCCGCATTGCTTCAGCTTCGGTCAGGCCGGAGGGGCCGATGCCGCCGGTGGGAACGAGCAGGCCGTCAGGATGGTCCTCCGCCCAGGCCAGCGCGCCCTGGACGCGCCGATGGAGTGTGGCGCTCAGCCGCCCGTCCTCCCAGACCGCCGCGCCGAAGATGATGGCATAGTCTTTCATATCCGCGCCTTTGCGCAATCATTCCGACGTGCTCTCGCGCACTCCGCGCTTGGTGTCCTCCATTTGTTGCATGCTGTCCTGTATCGACTGCTCCGCCGAGGCCTCCAGATCCGCCAGTCGCGACTGATAATCGTCAAAACGGAGCATGTCGGCGCGGTTGGCGAAACGATACGCGCCGTCCACATTCTGCCACCGCGTTGTCGCGAGGATGCGACAGATTTCGCCTGAAACATCGAGCTGCTCGCGATTGCCCGCTGTCTGGGCCTTGAGCTTCGCCGCCGCCCTCGCGTCGCGGGCAGTCTCCTGCGTTTGCAAAGCCAGTCGCTCCTCGTCGTCCAGGCCATTTCCGGGAATTGGAATCCGGAATTTTGCACGTGCGGCGGTCAGCTTCATGGTCGCGTCGTCGACGATCGCCTTTGCGCGAGGGAAACGATCGCAATCGCGAAGCAGCGCAGGATCGCGCGTGACCTCGTCAGCATTGGTTAGTCGGTCCATGCCGAGAGCGGCAAGCTTGTCGTCGCGGGCTCGCGCGATCGCGACGACCGCGTTGGCGTGTGCGAGAGCATTTTGCGTCATCGGGCCGGGTTCGACGCCGTCGGGCACGCCAAACGAGCCATCGGGCCGCCTTTCTATGCTGGCAAAGGCGAGGTTGTCCGCCTGCTTCTCACGCTTCGCCCTCACAACACCGGCATTGGTGCCGAGCATTGCTGCCAGCAGTATCAGGAAGAATGAGCCGGCGATCCAGCCGGTGGTGGCGCGACGGAAGATCAGGACGAAACCGACTAACCAGAGGACAATGGTCACGGCGATGGTCAAGGTCTCGACTGAGCCCAGCTCGGTTGGGAACCTGGCCATCTTCGGCATGAAGAAGCCGAGGGCGAACAGCAAAATCATACCGCCAATGATCGCGGCGAAGGGCGTGGTGGGCATGTGAGGCGGCGCGGGCGGCTCGTCCTCCTTGTCCCATGGGGGCACCGGCGTTCCGAAGTCTTCAGTCATGCCGTTTCCCCCCAGATTGCTCGCATCGTGTGATGAAAGCGCCGGGGTGGCAAGGTCGATCAGCCGAAGCGCCAGTTTGATTCAACCACAAGCGCGGCGGGCTTAAGCGGCATGTATGTGTACACCCAAAATGCCCAAGGCAACCTCCATCCCTGAACGGCAGGCGCTCAAGCTGCCGGACAATGGCGCAACCGCTCCGCGTATCGACGACGAGATCCGACGGCGCCGCGCGATGATGGCGACGGCGTATCGCGGCGCACTCGGCCTTGGGTCGGGTCCGGCCACCACCAGCGCATTGGGGGGCTGATATGTCGCTCACCATCAAGGAGCGGTGCAATCGCCGGCTCGGCGCGCTCAAGGCGGTTCGCCAGCCTTATGAGGCCGAATGGCGGGAGATCGCGCAATTTGCGCAGCCATCGCATTCGCGCTTCCTCAACAGCGAGCAGAACCGCAATTTCAAACGGACCAACAATTCGGTTTATAACAGCCACGGCATATTGAGCTTTCGAACGCTGACCGGGGGCATGACGAGCGGGCTTTCCTCGCCGTCGCGACCCTGGTTCCGGCTGGCGCCGTTCAATGCGGATCTGGGCGGTGATGCAGCGGTGCGCAACTGGCTGGCCGAGGTGGAACGGCGGATCTACGCCTTTCTCGCGGGCACCAATTTCTACGGTGCGATGAAATCCGGATATGCCGAGATGGGCATGTTCGGGACCGAAGCGTGCGTGATGGTCGAGCATTGGCAGGCGGGCGCCGTCTGCCATGCAATGACCGCCGGCGAATATTGGCTGGCGCTCTCCGATGCGAGCGTGCCGGATACGCTCTATCGCCGTTGCCCGATGACGGTGCACCAGGTGGTGCAGTCGTTCGGGCTCGACGGCGTCAGCGACTTCGTTCGGAATGCGCATGCGAGCGGACGTTATGACCAGCAGGTCAACGTCATGCACGCGATCGAGCCGAACAAGGACCGCGTCGAGGGGCTGAAGACCGCCTCGGGCAAAGCCTGGCGCTCAGTCTATTGGGATGAGAATGACGGCGATTGCGAGCGGGTGCTGCGCGTCCAGGGTTATGAGGAACAGCCCTTCTGGGCGCCGCGCTGGGACACGATCGGCGGCGATACCTATGGGACCTCGCCGGGCTTCGACTGTCTGGCTGACCTGCGCGAGTTGCAGCTGCAGACCAAGCGCAAGTCGCTGGCGACCGAATTCCTGCTTAGGCCCGAGAAGATCGTACCGGCCTCGGTCAAGCTGACCGGGCGGGCGGGGAATATCGTGACGGCGAGCCAGGTCGATGCGGCGGGCGTGATCGTGCCGTACCGGATCGATCCCGCCGCGATCAGCGCGATCTCCGAGGATGTGCAGCGCTGCGCCGACGCGGTCGACCGGCTGACCTATGCCGATCTGTTCATGGCGATCACCAATATGCAGGGCGTTCAGCCGCGCAATGTCGAGGAGATCGCGAGCCGCAACGAGGAGAAGCTGACCCAGCTGGGGCCGGTGATCGAGCGGGTGAACAGCGAAAAGCTCGAGGTCGCGATCGACCGGGCGTTCGGCATCATGGCGCGCAAGAAGATGCTGCCGCCGGCGCCCGAGCATTTGCAGGGCCAGCCGATCAAGGTCGATTTCGTGAGCATCCTTGCGCAGATGCAAAGGATGGTCGGGCTCGGCCAGATCGAGCGGACAGTGTCGTTCATCGGCAATCTCGCGGGGCAGTTTCCCGAGGCCGGGGATCGGCTCGATGTCGATGCGATCGTGGATGATTATGCCGATCGTGCCGGGGCGCCGCCGCGGATCATCCGCTCTGTGGATGAGGCGGACGCGTCGCGGCAGCAACGGGCTCAGGAGGCGCAGGGGGCGAAGCTCGCGGCGATGGCCGGGCCGGCGCGGCAGGGGGCTGATGCGGCACGATTGCTGAGCGAGGCTGCGGCGAATGGCGGGGGGCTGGCTGGGCTGGTTCCTGGCGGGGCCGGGCAATGAGCGGCGCGCATTTCCTTCGTCACCCCGGATTTGTTCCGGGGTCCACCCGTCCGCAATCATCACAATCTGCGGCTCGTGCGGCACAGTGGACCCCGGAACAAGTCCGGGGTGACGGGTTGGTTTTGGCGGGGGCTGTGAGCGGCGCTCATGAAATCTCCCTCTCCCAGCGGGAGAGGGAAGGGGCCCACGCCGTAGGCGTGGGAAGGGTGAGGGCGTCTAGGCCGCTGACCAACCCCTCGTCACCCTCACCCTTCCGTCGCTTCGCTCCTCCCTCCCTCTCCCGCTGGGAGAGGGAAAGATGATCGACCGTTCGGACAAGCTCACTTTGCTCGAATCCGCGGCGTTCCGGCGCTTCCTCTTCGCGCTCATTCAGGCCGGCGGGGTGTTCGAAACTACAGCCACTTCGGCCGATGGGCGCGGCCTTTTTCTCGAGGGGCGGCGGAGCCTCGCGCTCGAAATGCTGCGCAGCATGGATGAGGTCCAGCCCCTGCCATCGGCCTCGGGGATTCCCGCCCAGACGTTGATTCAAACTCTGCGCGAACAGGTGCAGTCAACGCACAAGGAGACAGAAATTGATCGACGAGACGACATCCATGCAGAGCTTCGAGACGAGTATTGAGCCAGACGCGCCCGAGGGTGCGGCCGAGGTCAATGCTGCAGCTTTCGACAGCGGCGAGGACCAGGGCGACCTGGTCGAGCAGGACGGTGAAGAGTTCGAGGGTGAGGGCGGCCACGAGGTTCCGGACGCCTATGAGCTCGAAGCGCCCGGCGGCTTTTCCATCGACCCGCAGGCACTCGCCGTGGCGACGCCGGTGTTCAAGGAGCTCGGCCTTTCGAACGAGCAGGCCAACAAGCTGATGCCGGTCGCCGCCAAGTTCGCGGCGGGGCTTTCGGACAAGCTCAATGCGCAGATCCTCAGCCAGGTGCATGCCGATCGCAAGGCGTGGCTCGACACCGCGATGGCCGATCAGGAGATCGGCGGTGCCAACTGGAGGCAGACGCTGGCGAAGGGCGCGTTCGCGCTCGACAATCTGGGCTTCCCCAAGGGATCGCCATTCCGGGTGCTGCTCGACGAGAGCGGGCTGGGCAACCATCCGGAGATGATCCGCGCCTGGGCCAAGGTGGGCCGGGCGATCGGCGAGGACGGCGACTTTGTTCGCGGCTCCGGCACCTTCCACTCACGGCGGGATACGGCGGAGACGCTTTACCCCAACGACGCACCCAAAGCCTGACGGCTTAGGAACGGCAACACTCTGCAATCTCTCATTTTACCGGCATTTCCCGGAACGGAAATGCTGCGGGGAAAGGACATTACATTATGGCTACCATCGGCAATACGTTTCTCAGCCTCATCGACCTGTACAAGGGCACCGGCGGCACCAACGCGCAGATCGGCGAGGTGATCGAGGTGCTGCGTCAGCTCAATCCGCTGATGGAGGATGCGGTGACGGCTGAGGCCAATATGGGCACCTTCCACCGCCACACCATTCGCACCGGGCTGCCGACCGTGACCTGGGGCATGCTCTATCAGGGTATCCCGCAGTCGAAGAGCTCGACCCAGCAGGTCGACGATACGACCGGCTTTGTCGAGGGTCTCTCGACGGTCGATACGCGGCTGCTCGATATCTCGCCCAACCCGGCGGCGGTGCGGCTGTCCGAAGGGCGCGGCTATCTCGAGGCGATGGCGCAGGAGGTGCAGCGCGGCTTTTTCTACCATGACACCCTGACCACGCCCGAGAAGTTCAAGGGCCTTTCTGCGCGCTACAACAAGCTCGGCGGCGGCGGTGCCGGCAACCAGATCGTCGATGCCGGCGGCTTCCAGTCCGACAATACCTCGATCTGGTTCGTCACCCACGGCGATGCCTATACCACGCTGATCCACCCCAAAGGCACCCAGGCCGGCGTGACCCGCGAGGACAAGGGCGAGCAGCGCACCGTCGACGGCAATGGCAATGTCTATTACGTCAAGGAGGAGCTGTTCCGGCAGCATATCGGCGTGGCGGTCCGCGACTGGCGCTTCAACGCGCGGATCGCGAACATCGACGTGTCGAATGTGCAGCTCGGCAATGTCGATCTCTACAAGTTCATGCGCAAGGCCAGCTACAAGCTGCAGAACCGGCGCACCGCCAAGATGAACGGCGATGTCGCGGCGCAGGGCCGCACCGTCATCTACATGAACCGCGACATGATCGAGGCGCTCGACGGGCTGGGCACCAATGGCACCAACAATGCCGCACTGATGATCCGGCCGATGGAGCTCGAGGGCAAGGAGGTCATGTCCTATCGCGGCATGCCCATCCGCGAGACCGACGCGCTCATCAACGGTGAGTCATTGGTGAGCTGACGACCTGCGCCTTTCGCCGTCGCTCCGGACCTGCCGGAGCGACGGAGGGAAGGGCCGGTCCTCCCATATTCCAGAAAGGATTCATGACATGATCATCGACGCAACGACGCTCTTCTCGAGCGCCCAGTCCATCACGGCCACGGCGGCTTCCACCAATATCATCGATCTCGGCGCGCCGGGCACCATTTACGGGGCGGCGAGCGCGATCGTGCGCGACATCGGCCGCGGTGCGGACGTGCCGCTGAAGTGCACCGTGGTGGAGAGCTTCAACAATCTCACCTCGCTCATCATCTCGATCGAGACTGACGACAATACAGGCTTTTCGACGCCCGCGACGGTGTTCACCTCGCCGACCTATGTGCTGGCGGATCTCGCGACCGGCGCCCGGAATCTGTTGCCCGAGAGCGTGCCGATCGGCACCAATGAGCGCTATATGCGGCTGAAATATACGGTCGCCGGCACCGCCCCGACGCTTGGCAAGATCACCGCCGGCGTAACCGCGGGGAACCAGACCAATGGCTGATCCCGCACCCCCCATCGCAGCCGGCGCACCCAGCGCGCCCGTCAAGGACGCGCAAGTCGTGACGAACCCGACGCTGGCGTTCACTGCGCCGCACGAGGTTTATACCGGCGGCGCGCTGTACGAGCCTGGCGAGGCGTTCTTCACCGCCGAGCCCAAGGGCCGCGAGTGGCAGCCCGCGACCGAGGCCGAAATAAAGCTGGCGCGGGCAAAGGCGGAAGCGGCCGCCGCCAAGGCACAGCGCTGACCTGATGCCGGGGCCCGCGCGCCCCGGCCATTTTTCGACATTGGCATTCTGACATTCGGGCGCCGGGGAGGGCGCAATCATGGCTTATATTCCCGGTATTCCCACATCCGAGACCAACGCATTGCCGTCGCTCGGCACGGGGCTTTACACCAGCGGCGCGATCACGCCGCTGACCACCGGCCAGTTTGGCACGCTCGGGGTCGATATCAGCCGCAATCTGCGTGCGCTGGCGACGTTCAACAGCGCGACCGCTGCCGATGGCTTCATCAACAGCAGCGTCGGTTTCGGCCAGATGGCCAGCCAGGGCACGGCGACGAACACGCTGCTCGCGATGGCGCCCTATCTGTTCAACGGCACCAGCTGGGACCGGCAGAAAAAGCCGAACGCGGCGGTGCGATTGCTCTCCTCGGCGGCGACCACCAACGCGACCAGCGTGAAGGCGTCAGCGGGGGATCTGTTCAAGGTCTCGGGCAATAACACGGTCGCCTCGAAGCGCTATCTCAAGCTCTACAACAAGGCGAGCGCGCCGACCGTCGGCACCGATACGCCGGTGCTGACCTTCGTGCTCGCGGCGAGTGCGCCCTTCGCGATCGACCTGGGGACGACCGGCCAATATTTCGCGGCCGGCATTGCCTTTGCGATCACGGGTGCTGCCGCCGATGCCGACACGACCGCGATCGCGGCGGGCGACATCGAATGCCTGAACCTGACCTACGCATAGGAACGTCCAGTGGCTGTCAGCATCACCATCTGCAATCTCGCGCTCGGCGAGCTTCGGGCGTCCGCGATCGCGGACATCGCCGAAGACTCGATCGAGGCGCAGCATTGCGCGCGCTATTATCCGCAATGCCTGAAGCTGCTGCTCGAACGGCACGACTGGAGCTTTGCGACCAGGATCGCGTCGCTCGCCGAGCTGAGCGTCAATCCCCGGGCGAGCGAGTGGCTTCATGCCTATGCGCTGCCCGTCGATTGCGCGACGCCGAAGCGGCTTGTTCCGCCCGTGGAAGGCGTGGTGGCGTGCTGGCCTGTCGAGTGGGGGCAGGCGTTCATCGTCGAGGCTGGCCTGCTGTATACCCAGATCCCGGGCGCTCTCCTGGAATATTCCGCGTCTGATGTACCGGAGGCGGTGATGCCGGCGCTTTTCGCCGATGCGCTTGCTTATGCGCTTGCGGCGAGACTGGCGGTGCCGATCCGCGACAGCCGCGAAATGAAGGGGCAATTGCTCCAGCAGGCCGAGCTCGCCGCGATGCGGGCCATGGCCGACGACGAGAATCGCGAGCCCCGGCGTGACCTTCCCTTCAGCGATGAAGTGATGGCGGCGCGCAGCGGCGGCCTCACCGGGCAGGTGTGCTGATGGCGTTCCGCACTGGTTCAGCCAATTTCTCCAAGGGCGAGATCGCCGAGGAGCTGATCGGACGCGTCGATGTGGCGGCCTATCAGACAGCGTTGCGCCGCGCGCGCAACGTCACATTGCTCAAATATGGCGGGGTGACCAAGCGGCCCGGTACGCGCTTCGTCGCCGAGGCCTATGCCGGGAACAGCGTGGCACAGGTGACGGCGAGCATTGCGGGCGGTGTGATGACGGTCAGCGCAGTCGCCAGCGGCGCGCTGGTCGCTGGGCAGCTTCTGTCAGGCCCTGGCGTTGCCGCCGGCACGACGATCATTGCGCAGTTGAGCGGCACGGCGGGCGCCGGCGGCACCTATAGTGTCACCCCGGCGCAAACCGTTTCCAGCAACAGCTTTTCGGCGCGCGGCAACCAATCCGTGCGGCTGATGCCGTTTCAGTTCAGCCTCGAGCAGACATATGCGCTAGAGCTTGGCCAGGGCTATATGCGGCCGGCGGCGCTGGGCGGCATGGTGATCGAGGACAAGATCACGGCCACCGCGATCACGCTGGGCAGCACGACCATGATCGCCGCTGCCTATCATGACTATCATATCGGCGATCAGGTCTATTTCAGCGGCATCCTCGGCACGACCGAACTCAACGGCAAGATCGGCAGGGTGCTGAGCGTCGTCGCGGATGTGAGCTTCACCGTCGACATCAACTCGACCGGCTTCACTGCCTTCACCGGCGATACTGGCGGAATCACCCGCACCGCGCTGCCGCCGGCACCGCCGACCGCGCCACCGGTGCCGCCACCGCCACCGCCCCCGCCGCCACCGCCCACAGGGGGCGGCGGTTATGGCGGCGGCTGGTGCGTTGCTGACGACACGCTCGTCCTGCTCGCCGATGGCAGCGAGATCGAGGCGCGGCTCCTGAAGGTCGGCATGCTTGTGCGGACCCGGCATGAGCACAGTCTCGAATGGGGCGACTATCCCGTCCAGGCGATCGAGCTGGCCTGGCAACCGGTGCTCCGCGCCGAAGGATATCCCCGCGCGACGGCGGAACATCTGTTCTGGATCGATGGCGCCTGGGTGCGGATGGATGCGATCGGCGAGCCTGACGGTTCGGCCTGGGTCGCGAAGATCGCGGTTGCTGGCGCGCGCACCTATGTCTCGGCCGGCATATTGTCGCACAACAAGCGCGCTGACGGGCCCGAGCTATGAGTGTCGCCCGCCTCTATCGCGTGGGGTCGCCCTATAATGCGAGCGAACTGGCCGAACTCGATTTCGAGCAATCGGCGGATACGATGTACATCGCCCATATCAACCATGCGCCGGCCAAGCTGGTGCGCGGCGGGCATACGAACTGGACCTTCTCCAGTGTCGGCTTCACGCCCGCGCTTGCGGCTCCGGTGATTTCGAGCGTGGATATTGCCTCGCCGCAGAACGTCGACGCCACCGGCACGCCAGCCGGCAATGCTTTTTTCCCGCAGCCGGCGAGCTATGTCGTGACGGCTGTCGATGACGTTTCCGGGCAGGAGAGCCGCGCTTCCACGCACGCCACCCAGACCAACGACCTGACCTTGAAGCGCAACACCAACAGGGTGAACTGGTCAGCGGTTACTGGTGCCACCCGTTACCGGGTCTACAAAGCTGATAACACGCAGGAATATGGCTATATCGGCAACACCGCGTCGACCTACTTTATCGATGACAATATCGGGCCTGACTATTCCGACGGGCCGCCGGTCGGGAGCAATCCGTTCGACGACTTCGAAGCCGACATCACCGGCAGCATCACGGGGACGGTGCTCACCGTCACCGCCATCACGAGCGGCGAGCTCGCCGCGAACAAGACGTTGTCGGGCCCGGGCGTCACGACCGGCACAATGATCACCGGCCAGCTCAGCGGCACGGCCGGGGGCACCGGGACCTATCGCGTATCAGCAGCCCAGACTGTTGCTAGCGGTACGATCGTCGCGCGCGACATGGGGAATTATCCGTCGACGGTGACCTTTTTCGAGCAGCGATTGCTCTGGGCGCGTACGGCCAATCATCCGAACGCCATCTATGGTTCGCGATCGGGCAGCTTCGAGAATATGGATATCTCGAGACCGCTCAAGGCGTCGGATTCGCTCAGCTTCGCGCTGGTCGCGGGACGGGTGAACGCAGTCAACCAGCTCGTCTCGATGAACGATCTCCTTGCGCTGACCTCGGACGCGATCTTCAAGATCGGGGGCGGGCAGGCGGGCTATATCAGCGCGACCGATTTCGTGACGCGGCGGCAGAATGGGCGCGGTTCCTCGCGGCTCTCTCCGCTCGTGATCGACAGTGTGTGTTTCTACCAGACCGCGATCGGCAATGGCGTGCGCACGCTGGGGTATGAATTCCAGACGGATTCGATCAACTCGAACGATGTGACGATCTTTTCGCCGCACCTGTTCCGGGGGTTTGACATAGTGTCCTGGGCGTATGCGCAGGAGCCGCGGTCGATCATCTGGGCGGCGCGGAACGACGGGGCGTTGCTGTGCTTCACCTGGGAACAGGAGCAGCAGGTCTGGGGCTGGACGCAGTGCGAGACGGACGGGCTGGTCGAAAGCGTGTGCGTCATTTCCGAGAATGGCGAGGACCGCCTTTACCTGACCGTGCGGCGCAACGGGAAATTGCTGATCGAGCGCATGGCGGCGGCGCGTTGGGATGGAGTCGAGAATAGTTGTTTCCTCGACAGCGCCGTCTCCTATGCCTTTGATGCGCCGGCGAGGCGGTTGCGCGGGCTCGATCACCTCGAGGGCAAGACGATCTCGGCGCTGGCGGACGGCAATGTCGTATCTGGCCTGGTGGTGGCGAACGGTGTGGTGGACCTGCCCGAACCCGCCTCGATCGTGACGGCTGGGCTGCCTTATGCAGCGACGATCGAGACGCTGCCGCTTGCCTGGCAGGGGCAGGCGGGCTGGACGATCGCCAAGCCGCAGACCCAGGCCAAAGCGGTGATCCGCGTGGTCGAGACGCGCGGGCTGAAGGCCGGGCCGACCGTCGCGAAGCTCGAGACGCTGCGGGCGCGCACGACCGAGATCCTCGGCCAGCCGAACCGGCTCCAGACCGGCCTGCTCGAGACATGGCTGCGGCCCGATATCAATGGCGGCGCGCGGGTGGTGGTTCAATCGACCGACCCCCTGCCGATGACGATCACTGGCATTTACCTTGATCCCGCCGCGACAGAATAAACCGGGCGCGGACATCCGTATTGTCGCCGCGTCGCCGGCGCATGTCGGGCGGATAGCGAACCGCATGCGTGAGGCCGACATCGTCGAGTGTCGCGCGCTTGGACAAAGCCCGAAACAGGCGCTGCGGGAGGGGCTGATCGCTTCGACGTTTTGCCTGACCGCGCTTGTCGACGGCTGGCCCGAGGCGATGTTCGGCCTGGTAGTGACGAATGCGCTGGCCGGCGAGGGCACGCCCTGGATGCTCGGCACCGAAGCGATCTACGACCATCCGCGAGCAATGCTGCGCTGGGGGCCGCGCTTTGTGGCGGCGATGCTCGATTCAACTCCGGCTCTCAGCAATCTAGTGTCAGCCGATAACGCCCGCGCAATCCGTTTCCTGCAGCGGATGGGCTTTCACACAGGGGAGGACAGGATGTTCTTCGCCAATACCGAATTCCTCACCTTCACCCAGGAGCGTTGCTGATGTGTGTCCCCGCCCTTGCCGTGCCGCTGATGATCGCTTCCACCGTGGTTTCGGCCGGTGGCGCCGTGTTGTCCGGCATCGGGCAGAAACAGGTGCTCGACTACCAGGCGCAGGTCGCCGACCAGAATTCGAAGCTGGCCGAGAACCAGGCACAGGATTCGATTCAGAATACCAACCTCCAGGCGCAGCGCCGCTATCGCGAGATTTCGCAGACCAAGGGCGCGCAGACCGCGGCAATGGCGGCGAACGGGGTGGATCTCAATTTCGGCAGCGCGGTCGATGTGCAGCGCGACACCGCCATGATCGGAGCCGAGGATCTAACCCAGCTCTACAAGGCGGGGAACGAGCAGACCAAGGGCTTCGAAATCAATGCCTTCAACTACCGAGCCCAGGCCGCGGGGGATCGCGCCAAAGGGCGCGGTGCGCTGATGGACGGCATCTTCAAGGGTCTTGGCACGGCACTGAGCGGCGCGTCGCAGGCCTCGGACATGGCTGGAAAAACGCCTGTAAAACCACGTGGATAAACCGATGCCAATGGAACAGGATCTTGCGGCGGATCAGACCGCTGGTAACGACGGGCAACCCGGCGACGATCAGGGCATCGCCGCCCAGCCTGCACCACCGTTGAGCGACGTCGGCGATGAGGTCGCCGAGCTCCGGCCAGGAAACACGGCCGCCTATGTTTCACCGGTGGTCACCGCACCAGCGCCGGGCGGCAACCCGGCAATGCGGGTCTTCACGCGAGCTCAGACCGATCTTGCGGTTCAGACCGAGGGCAAGCGACCGGCGACGCTCGATCAGATCGCGTTCGCCGTCCATCATGCAATGGTGGTGGAGGGGTTGAAGCCGCAGTCCCAGCCGCAGGCTGGTGCTTTGGCGCAGAAACCGCCGAATCCGGCGACGCAGTCACCCGCCCCGGGAAGCCTGATTGCCCCCGGAATCAATGCTGCCGCCCCAATCCCGATGCCGGGATCCGGAGCGCCCGCCGCGCCGCCACCGCTTGCGCCACCTTTTGCCGCCCCACCTTCTGTCACGCCGCTCGTAGTCGGGCCGGCAGGTCCGAGCGCGGGCGGGCCAAAAGGGCAACATGGGAAATTCGGCGACGCATTGAAGGAACTGATCGAAGCGCCGTCGCCACGGTCTCCGCATTACCAGCGCATCATGCAGGTATTGACCACGCAGGATCCCGACCGGATCGGGTACCTCTCGTCAAAATATGAATCCGGGGGAGCGGGGCCGGAAGCCATATCTTCCGGCAAGAACGATCCTGGTGGCGTGTCCTATGGAGCCTATCAGCTTTCCTACAACAAGAAGACGCTGCAGGGCTTTCTGACCAGCGATGAGAATCTTTGGGCACGCGATTTCGCCGGTCTCAAGCCCAAGACCCCGGCGTTCGACAAGAAATGGAAGGACATCGCGGCACAGGACCCGAGTTTGTTCCGCGATGCGCAGTTCAGCTACATCTACCGGACGAAATATGTCGCTGCCGTCGATGCGGTCAAGAACGCGACCGGCGTTGATCTCGACACGATGCCGAATTCGATCCGCGCGGCGGTCTTTTCAATGGCGGTCCAGCACGGAAGGGCCAGGATCCCGCTGACGAACGCAGTCCTTGCCGCCAACGCCTCGCCTGGAATTGGCGCTCCCGACTATAACGAAAAACTTCTGCATCAGCTTTATTCGAAGCGATCCGACTATGTGATTTCGGTTGCCAAGGGTACCAAGAAGCCGGGCGACAAAAAGACGTTGCTGGATCTCCCGAAGTACCGCTATCCCAAGGAGGAAATGGACGCTTTCACTGCCTTCCTTTCGGGGAATTGAGTGGAAACGGCTAAGTCGGGGCGATAAATCGCGGCGTTAGTTTTGGGGAGGCTGGGCATATGGTGCGGTTTTTCATGTTCCCGTGCTTCATCGCGGCGATCATTGGTGGCGGTTCGGCCGCCATCGGCGGCCGCACCCAGGGCGCCTCCACTGTGTCGCACCCCCAAAGCCAGTCGCGCGGCATTTCCGACCGGTCCGTCGCAGCGCTGCAGCGGCTGGTCCATGCCCGATATCAAAAGGCGCGAAAGTCCTTTCTGTTCAACGAGGATTTTTCCCACAGCGATATCAGCAAAAATCCGTTTTCGGTTGCGGTAGACAGCTGGAATCGGCGCCTGACCGCCTGCGCCGACAATGCGTGCCGCGCCTCTGAGCTTTCGTCGCAGCTCGCCAGGCTGAATTTCGCGCTCGGCGAAAACACGGCACCGCTGGCGGGAATGCGGCTACGAACCGGCGCACTGTCGCTGCAGGCGCGTGGCGCGTCAGGCGACATTGCCATCCTGCCGGCCGGTGACGGTTCGGTCGTGGTGGCGATCACGACCTTTTATGTCGGTCCTGGTGGCTCCGGAGCGTGGGATTGCGCCGGCATCATCGCCAGCGGAACGCTGGCATCAGCGAGCCCTTCGAGAATGACTCTCTATGACGAGGCTCAGCCGGTGTCGTTCGACCTGAGTGTCACGAGCCCGGCCAGCGTCAGGCTGTCCGAGAATGCCGAGAATGAAAAACGCGCCGCGAAAGACGATGGCTGGCCGGCGGTGTGCTCCACGGGCACGATCTTCGGCATGTACCGCGCTGAGCCGGTGCGTCGCGGCCATGCCGCAAAGTCGAAAGCCGCGCGGTAGCGGCCGGATGCAGCGGTGAATGCCGGCCGATCCGGCGATCTGATTCAAGACTAGTACAGACCCGCCTAGGGTTTCCTCCAAAGCAGGAGGGTGCCCATGGCTACCAATTTCGCGTCGAATCCCCAGGCGGTGCGCTGACATGCCCGTCGTTCCTACCGAACAGAACCGGGTCGGCATTGCCGGCGTCACTGGTGAAAAGCTTGTCCCCGGGGATTTTTCAGGGTCGGGCCTCGACGCGCTCGGCGCGGGGATGCAATCGCTCGGCCAGACCGGCCAGAAGGTCGCCGTTGCGCAGCATGCGCAGGCGATCGAGGACGATGCCGCGGTCAAAAAAGCATGGAACACATATGCGGAACAATCCCGCACGATCCGTGCCGGCTTTTATGCGCGGCAGGGCGCCGATGCGGCCTCTGCGCTGAAGCCAGCGACAGACGCGTTGCGCGATACGGTCGACGGGTTGCGCGACGGGCTGAGGGGCAAACGCCAGCGTGGGATCTTCGATCAATCGGTTCCAGAGCGCCTCATTGCCGATGTGGCGAAGATGGAAGACCATGTCGCGGCGCAGAATGTCGCGGACCAGCAAAAACAAAGCCTTGGTGTTCAGGGCAATGCCAGGGGCGATGCGGTCGAGAATGCCGCCGATCCGAAGCAGTTCCAAAGGCATGTCGACACCGGCATCGAGGCGATGCGGACACAGGCGCTGTTGCAGGGCAGGGACCCGGCCTCGGTCAATCATGAGGCGGCGCATTTTCTGTCGTCGATCCACCGCGACGTCGCCGACGGGCTGACGGCCCATGACGCGCTCGCCGCGCATCAATATCTGCGCGACAAGGCCGGCGAGATGACCCCGTCACACCGCGACGAGGTGGCGCGAACGCTCGCTCCTGTGCTTGGCGAGGCGCAGGCGGTTGCTGATGTCGATATGCGCGATGCGCTCCGATCGCCGACCGCGCCCGTGACGCCGTCTGGCGATATCGCGGCGGTGACCGGGCGGATGCTCACCGTCGAGTCCGCCCGGCAGGCGGATGGGGGAGGGGCGCGTGCTGCAATTCCCGCGCCTGGGCCGGCGGGCGAAAAGGACAATGCAGCCGGCAGCGACGCTCCGGGTCGTGGGGCCAATGCCGCTCGTGCCGCCGAGCTTTCCGCGCTGATGCGCCATTATCGCGGCGACGCGGCGAAAGCATGGGCGGCATCGCTGCGGGGTCAGGCGGGCGTGGATGCGCTGGTCGCTAACCATGGGGACGCCTGGTTCGGCGCGCTGCCCGAGGATGCGCGCACGGCGGTGACGGCCAATATGACATTGCTCGGCGCCGCGACGTCGCCGCGCACCCCGCCGACGCCGGAAGATCATGCGTTCACGTCTTCGTGGATCCAGGCCCAGGACTGGAAGGACGATCGCAAGCAGATGGCCCATGAGGAACTGCACAGGCGTGTTGGTCTCGCCAACCGGCAGCGTACCGCGGCACAGAGTGCAGCCAAGGAAACCGGGCTTTCGCTTGCGCACACGCTTGGCCCGGGATTCATCTCGGTCAACCAACTGCCGCCGGCGGTTCGCCGCGATCTCCCGGACGATGCGCTTGCCGCACTGACGCTCCGCGCCGATCGCAATGTGCATCCGGTGACGGTCGCGCCGCACGGCGATGCCGCGACGAAGCTCAACCGGATGGCTGCGACGGATCCCGAAGGGTTCGCGAAAGTGGATCTACGCCTGGAGCAGGACCGGATGACGCCCGGGGAATATACCTCGCTCGAGGACACGCAAAAGGGGATGGCCAGCTATCCGCCTGCGCCAGCCACCGTCACCCAGCGCAATCTTTGGGACGAGATCCGCCGCAACGGGCTGGATGATGGTGCGACGCCCGGCGCGGGCGCGGTTCCGCCATCGCCGGACGAGGCGCAGGTGGAGCATCTGGCCAATGTGGCGACCATTCCCGAGACGTTGAGGGGAACCGACGCGATCAAAGGCACTGTGCGAGAGATGTTGCGAAGGGACTGGACGCCGGACCAGATCCAGAACCAGCTGTACGAAGCCTATGTGCAGCGGTCGATCGACCCAGCGGGCGAGAACGAGGATGCGGCTGGAAGGGATGCTGGATCGGTTCGGCAGGGTGGGGTGCCGCCTGCGCAACGCGGAATGCTCACCGCCGATTTTGGCGAGCCTCCTCAGCCGCAACTGTTGAAGATCGGTGCCGCTCAGGCCCTTCCGCAGGGCATTCCGTGGCGCGGAATCGGCGAAGGCTGGCATTTGCCGGTCCCCGAAATCTCGCCTGAGAAGATCGCCAGGAATGTCGGAGGCATGGCCGTTGACGAGCTCCGCCGCCGCCTGAAGGATCTGCAGCATGCCGGGGCGTCACTCGCCGCCAAAGCCACGGCGATGGTTACTGTTACCGCGGCGATCAATGATCCGTTCACGACACCATTGGCCGCGAGGCTGCTTATGGATTGGCGAGACGGAACCAGTAAGACAACGCGCGACCATCCCGAAATTTTCGGACCGGATTCAGCCGAGAGTAACGAACTTCTCTTCGGCGACACCGGTGATTATTATCGGAATATCTCGGATCTCGGTATTGCGCAGCTGGCCAGTGCGGGCGGCGGAAAGATAAGGCCGGGTGCGTCGATTCCGGTGCAGCATATACCTCCCTATGGAACCATGGACGGCATTAACGGGATGGCGGACGGCATCAATGTCGGCGACACAATCGGGACGTTCACTTATGGTGTTACTGCCGAAGTGAGGGGCCATAATGTCTATTTCACCGGCAGGAATGCGATGACTCTGGGTTCGTTTTCGGGTGAAAACAAACTACGCCACGGGCAGGTTGCAAACCTGGAGCATGGCAGGTTCTCGAATACCTATCAGACATTTGTGTGGAGGGTGCCGATCCCGCGTAAATTTGACCGATGAAAGCAGCGGGAGGCGCGCGTCCCGCCTCTTCTCCTTTCCTCGGAGGCTTGGTGTACTGCATTGGTGTAGAGAGTGTGGATGGGGGAACGCTGTTTTCTCTTGACGCGTAAAGAACAAAGCATGATCATTCATGCGGAACGAACCGGCCACCGCTAACCTTGTTCCCATGAAAGCAGCGTGAGATGCGTGTACTTCCTCTTCTGATTTTTCTCACGCTGCCAGGGTGCACAGCTTCGCCGCCGCAGCGCGACTGGGAGAACAGCTTTTCGCCCTATGGAAAATGGAAGTCCGATCTTGGGCTTACCATCGATATAATGCGCGATGGAAAATATAAGGTCTGTGACGGAGGGTTATGCTCTGTCGAGAAGTATAATCGCGCTCGAGGCACCGTCAGTGATTCGGATCTTGTCCTAGTCAATTTTCAGAAGCTGGAATCGACCCAAAGACTGATATCCGAGGCTGACGTGATTATACCCTGTGACGATCAGTTCTGCGGCGCTCCTGATGCGACCTATGACTGGCATAACGATACCCATTTTTACGACAATGTCGCGAACGTCGACCACCGGCATATATGTGGTGGCGATCGTGAGTGCATCATCCTGGGCAATGTCGAGACCGCAGAGGGGATGTTCTATAAGGTGCTTGAGCACTGAGCTGAGCACGGCCACCGCGTGGCGAAGCACCGCCTGGCCCGGATCGCCCTCGCGGCCGGTCGCGCTGGTATCCGAAACTGTGCACTGAAAATCCGCAGTTTCTACAATAAAATGACACATCCGATTGGTCGTTATTCGTATAGTGCCATCCGGGACCCAAGATTAGGACGATCGATGCAGTCCAGAAAACCGAAATCGACTGCGTTACGTCACTTGATGAGCATAGTCTGGATCACTCTCCTGACGCTGCCCTTCTCTCCCTCGATCTACTTTCTGATCATCCGTGGAAATCGCTGTTTCGAAGCGCCCGCTGCCCTGGCTATTGCTGGGTCTCCGGTCAAATGCCTTCTCGGTATCACCGTCTTCGCGCCGTTTTTCGCCGTATTCGGCGGGCTCGCGCATGATGACGGGCCGGACGACAATCCATGGCCCGGCATTTTGCTAACCTCTCTGATCATCGGCATCGCGTTAGCGGTGATCCGGGCATACCTCTTCAGACCTCGATCGGCCGCTGAATAGCGGCGGCATTGACGCGATGCGAACAAAAGGTGATCATCATATCCTAAACCATGGCGTGCGAATGTCGGGAGAGGCGGAATGAGGTTTGCTCAAACAGGTTGGGCCGCACTCGCGTTTCTCCTGAGCGCTGCGAAATTGCTGGTCAGATTAGGTCTCAGATGAGATGAAGCAAACCGCTCTTTCTGCCATGCGGCCTCGATTTGCCGTGAATCTTTGCGAGCTGGGTGTACGGCCCGGGCAGGACGGCCCGGTCTGAAATTTTCCGTTGACATGATCGGAACAAAACAGGATCGGCGGCGGCGACCGCGGAAGCGTGCGACCATGTTGTCGGAGACTATGAGATGAGGTGGAACGAGCCAAGCAAGTTCGGGGATTGCTTCCTTACCTCCTATCAGATCGTGATATTGGTGGTGTCGATTTTCGGCCTCGCTTGGCTTGTGTTTCCCCTGCTCGAGGGGAGATTCCAGTGGGTAAGCCTGGAATTGTTTGGTTACCTGGTGCTGACGGGGCTCATCCTCCTGATGAGCCTCTTCGCCTGGGTGGCGGGGGGCGAGAAAAGGAAGTCGTGGTCGGCGCTGCTGATCCATGCGGCCGGCTACCTCAAATTCATGCTACTGCCGCACCTGATCGTCATGTTCTGATGCGGGCGGCGACGGGATAGCCCGGCCGCGACCAGGCAGTGTTCGCGCGCCATTGGCGCTCACCGCTCGATTCACGGCCAATATGACATTGCTCGGCGCCGCGACGTCGCCGCGCACCCCGCCGACGCCGGAAGATCATGCGTTCACGTCTTCGTGGATCCAGGCCCAGGACTGGAAGGGTGATCGCAAGCAGCTGGCGCATGAAGAACTGCACAGGCGCAGGCCCGGATCGCCCTCGCGGCCGGTCGCGCCGGTATCCGAAACTGTGCACTGGAAATCCGCAGTCTCTACAATAGAATGACACATCCGGTGGGTCGTTATTCGTATAGTGCCTATTCGGTACCCAAGATCGGGCCGATTGAGGCTGTTCATAAAACCGAAATCGACTGCGTTGCGTCACATGATGAGCATATTCTGGCTCGCTCTCCTGGCGCTGCCCTTCTCCCCTTCGATCTACCTTCTGGTCGTCCACGGAAATCGCTGTTTCGAGGCACCTGCTCCTCTCGCCGCGGCCGAGGCTCCGGTCGACTGCCTTTTCGGTATCGCGACTCTGGCACCTGTGTTCGCCGGACTGCTGCGGGTTTCGGATATTTCCACCCGCGCGGGCTGTCGCTTTCGCCTACGGTCGCGATAGCGGTCGATCGGTTTTTCGACCCATCGTGTCAGGATGGCCGCGCAACAGAGAACAGTCGCAACGATCAAGCCCGATCGCATCGCCGTTTCGGGCAGGAAAGCGTCGAAGGCTGTGATGACCTGCCAGTGGACTATGTAGGTCGGGTAGGAGAGCGCCCCCATTTCGGCGTCCAAGCGCCTCACCCAAACGGGCAGCAGCGGCGAATTGGAGAAGGCGAAGAGTGCTGGGATGCCGACAAACGCCACTCCGGCAAAGACCAGCCCGAAGAGTTGACCCGGTATGCCGGCGCGGATGCCGGCCACGGACACCGCGCCGATGGAGAGTACGCAGAGGATCGTGCCTCCACCCGCAATTCGGGACGACGTGGGGTGCCGTGTGATCACGGTCCGCCATCGGCAGGCGAGCATGCCCGCCAGGAAAAAGGGCAAAGCGGTCGGGAAGAAGCGGTCCGCTGTCAGGCCTGTGAGGCTGTGGGAGCCAATCAGAGTCATTCTCGCGGCGGCGCTAAGGGCAAACAGCGCTACCGTCCAACCCACTTTCCTACGCGCCAGAAACGGCGCGAGCGCGTAAAAGAGGAGCTCAATGCCGAGCGACCATGCGGGTGGGTTGACCATCAGCAGCATGGCCGGCGCATCCGACGCGCCGCTCGACCAACCGATCCCGTGGGGCGTGATGTTTAAAAACAGCAAAACGTCGCTGCCGATGAGTGCGAGCTGCGTAAAAACAAGAATGAATGCGTCGCAAGGTCCGAGAGACTCCAGATGCGAGCCAATCAACGCGAAATAGCCAACGCCATGGAAGGACAACCAGAAGGATAAAGCTAGGGCGGTCGCCAAGGTAGCCCAATAGAGCGGGAAGATGCGTAGGATACGATTGCCGTAGAAAAGCATGAGATCCTTGATCGGATCATAACGAATGGTCAACACCAGCTGCATCAAAAAACCGGAGACCATGAAGAATATCAGGACTGCGAAGGCTCCGCCGGCGAGTTGAAATCCGAAAATTCCGCCAGCGTGGGAAAGCACAACGGAGAGGGCCAGTAGTAACCGCAATGCCCCCATTAAATCCTCCCGCCACGTCACGCCATCCAGCGCTTGTTAGAGTTTCCTAGCTCGCGCCTGCAGCATCAACGAAAGAATTTCAGGCGGTTGAGCAGACCGGGCGGCGTGGCCGCGGGCAATGAGAAGGGCAGGGAAGGATTCGCCATTTCAGTAGCCTAGGGTCGGTTCGATTGAACGCAAGCCCCGGTGCGGTTGGCTAGACGGTTTGGCTACGAGTCTCGCGCGGCGTTGCCATTGCGCTCGAACTCGCGTTGTCGAGCGGATATCCCACCGTGATGGTGCCGCTCCAAAGGCGTCGTTGATTCAACAAGTGTCCGCGCTGCCGTATCTCCCCTCCATTATCAGGAGGTGCGCGTGGCAGGTATCAGTTCGAATGTTTACAGCGGTCCTTATGACGCAGACGGCGCGCAAACCGCGTTCCCGTTTACCTTCTCGATCGCGACAGAGAGCGAGGCTGCGGTCGAGATGGACGGTCTCCCGGTTTCGCCCGATTTATACCGGGTCACGTTCGACGATGCCGGGGGCACAGTTACTTTCCTGACTCCACCGACGCTGCACACGCAGATCCTGCTTCGGTCAAACCCCGACTATCTCCAGACAAGCAGTTTCGAGAATGAGGGGTCCTATAATCTCGCTACGGTCAACCTGATCAACCGGCGGGCCACGATCCGCGATCTCGTGACGAGGGACATGGCGGATCGGGCGTTGAAGGCTCCGCCCGGGGAGTTGGCACCGGACCTGCCGTCTTTGATAGATGGCGATGGCAGGATCCTGGCCATAGCGGATGGCCAACTCCGCTGGATCGCAAATGACAATGCATCCGCCGAAGATGCAGCGGCGCGGGCGGAGGCCGCCGCCGCTGGCGCCGCTGCGCAGGCGATTTTGGCGGATACGGCTCGCATCCGGACGGAAGCGATCGCAAGCACTGGAGTTGGTCGGGTTTTCGAGAGCTGGGCCGCGCTTTCGGTCGCCACCGGCGCAGCCGACGACGGCGCGGTGGTGATTGATGCCGATGGGGGGACGCACACCGACCCGGTCGTCGGCGGCACGGTCGCCAACGCCGGCGCATTTCGTTACGTCACCGGTACGCCGCATGGCTGGAAGCGGATCGCAAATACTGCGGCGCTCGATGCGAGCTTGAGTGCTGCAGCGGCGACAGCGGCGGCGGCTTCCGCGACAAACGCTCTCGCAAGTCTGGATCCGGTACACGCGGATGAACATTGTGCCCTGATTCAAGGCTGCGTAGTCGGTGGTGCGACCACCAACGCCAACAACACCGTTACCCTTAGCGGAACTCAGGCAAGTTTTTCTTTTCTTCCGACTCCCGCGTTTTTGGCCGTCCGGGCTGCGGGGTTGGTCGTGACTTTTGTCTTCGAGCGTGTATCCGGCTCTGCATTGATCACAGCGCCGGTGGTTTATCGCAAGGCTGGTTTCGTCAATCTGCATACAGATACGATGACACTCAACAGTTACGGTGAATATTCGATCAGCTTTATCATCGATGCAACCTGCGATGGCGTCCAGATAGTTGCAGCAAGCGCTGGTTCAACTATTATGAAAATGCCAGGATTTGCTTCGCTTCGGCCGGCACGGGCCCGCAGCGATGCGAAGCTTCTCACGGCTGAAGGATTTCAGCGTTCGAAAATAGATGCGGTGCTGCCAGTCTCGTACACCGTTTCACCGACTAGTCTTTCTGGTGGCTCGACCTACTCGAGCGGACTGTTCACGATTCCACCCGGTGGAAGTGGAGGCATTGACCTTCTTTCTCCGCTTGCGATCGCCGATGGCGGTTATGGTGTCGTCTCGTTCGAGAGCAATATGCCACTTGGCAACGTGATCAATTCGCTCAGTACAATTTATAGCGCTGGACACTCAGGCGCCCCCCTCACGACACCCGCGTTCGAGCAAATCGGTGAAACGCTGTATCAGGTCGTGTTCGACGTTCAGTCGGCGGGCTACCCCTTTGCCGGATTCCGTATCTTCACCACCAACACCACGTCGCTGACGGCGGTAATCTCGAACATTCAGCTCTGGCCGGGCAAGGTGCTGCCCGCCATGCTCAAAGTGCCGGCGCTGGTGAAAGACTATGCCGACAGCTCGGCGTATCTTGCGATCTCCGACGTGCCCGCGCGGCACCGTGTCCATGTCTGGGGCGACAGCACCTCACACAATTACGCTCTGCCGATAACAGACAACTGGCCTGTGCTGTTGCAAGGCCGCTCGGGCGATGCCGTCAAAATTCTCAATCACGCCTTTGCCGGGAATGTCGCCAACACCGGCGGTGCGCAGATGGCCGCGATCAACCCGGTCATCACGGTAAGCGGCAATGCAATTCCCGCTGATCTTACGCCAGTCGCGGTAATGGCCTACGACGTCGCGCCTGTAATGGTGTTCACAGCCAGCAACCCGGATCTCGACAGCATCTGGCTGGTCGAGGGTCGCAAAGTCCGGGTATCGTCAGCGACATTCGATGGCTCGCAAAATCCCACCGCGCTGACCCTCACACCCATTTCCGCCGCACCCGCGCCAACGCCGGTCCCGCCCGGCTCCAAAATGATGTGCGTCCAGGGCCTTCAGGCAACCAACGATTTCCACATCATCTGGGGGTGGTTCAACTCGTCGGCCCAGACCATCAGCGGGATGGCTCCAATCGTCGCCCGCGTAGGCATGCAGAATTGCCTCATCATGCCGGCGCTGCAGGCGCTCAGCGCAGGGGCCGTGAACCCCTATTCCGCCCAGATGCAGGCAATGTGGCCGGGCCGGGTCTATGATCCCAATTTCGCGCCGACCGCGCCTGAACTGGCTTATCTGCTCGCGACCTATGGCTGGTCGCCCGATGCCACGGATCTGACCTATATCGCCGCGAACAAGATTCCGCCCGGGCTGCGCATGCCCAGCGACAACATCCATCTCAATCGGATGGGCGGCGACCTGATCGCCCGGCGGGTTTACAATTCGCCGCAATATCAGGCCATGCTGTTCGGACACACGACGCCCGACGCGCGGACCGGCGCGGTGCAGATGTTCGCAAGCAAACCGAGTGGGCGCTGGCTGCCGTGTGACGGCGGCACATATCCCCAGGCCAGCTATCCCGCCCTGTTCGGTGCGATCGGCGCCCAGCCCAATATCGGATCGTCGACGATCGCCACGGCCGGCACTGGAACGGTCAACGCAATCGAGTTCGGCAATGCGCTTTATATGGCCTTTGCTACAACGGGCATTTATTCGGCGACTGATCCGAAGGCGACATGGACGCTGCGCCAGGCGGGTAATTTCAACCATGGCATCTGGGATGGCGCGCAATGGGTCGCGGTCGGTGCGGCGGGCATTTTGTATACCTCGACAGATGGCGTGACCTGGGCCTCGCAGGCGAGTCCGAGCGGCGGCACCACGATCAACTTCATCATGAAGGCGTCGACGCACTATCTCATCCAATATGGCGGCACGATAGCCACGGCCGCGACGGTTACGGGGACGTGGACCGCGCGCGCGACCGGCAAAGCCTTCAATGTCAGCCGGATCGCCTGGAGCGGCACGGTGCTTGTCGCCATCGACAATCTGACGCCGATCTACTCGAACGACGATGGGGTGACCTGGTCGAACGGCTCGGTCCCGGCGAGCGCCGGTTCCCCGAATTCGCTCTACTACCCCGCTTATGGCAACGGACTGTTCGTGGTGTTCGGATTGGGCGGCCGGGCCCTCAAATCGACAGACGGCATCAACTGGACCGACAATCGGCAGGCCGGCGTCACCGGCAGTCTGCAGAACTGCGCGGTTTGGGATGGTGAAGACTGGATTCTCGCACCTCCGAATATTCTCATCCAGCTCTACGCCTCGCGCGATAACTTCGCGACGCCGATGCGATCGATCTATCGCGGAGTGCTCGACTATGTGTCGGCAACGCTGACGGTCGGTGCAATTCCGCTGGCGCGCAACGACCTCTATATTTTCCCCGGCACCGGCACGGCGGGCAATATCCTGGTTGTCGACAAATATAGCTACAACAAGGCCACGAGCTTCGTGACCCCATTGCTGACTCCCTTGCTGATCGGGGGCGCGGCGGGCGTCGAGCGGAGCTACATTTACGCAGGTGAATCCTGATGCCTCAGCGCAAATCCGAACCGCCTGCGATCGAGAATATCGACACCGGCATCGTGCTGCTCCTTGGTGAAATCCGCGGGCAGATGCGTGAGCTCATTCACTCGACCAACACCACAGGCATCAAGATCGATGCCCTGGCCACGCGCGTCTCTGCGCTCGAGGCCGAGCACAACCGCCGCCAGGGCGCCAGCAACGTCCTGCAAGCGCTGCTCAAAAGTCCGGTGCTTGGCTGGCTCGTCGGCGTCTCCGTGTCGGCTTGGGCCGTGCTGACCGGAAAGGTTCACCCATGATCCATAGTGACGCAGCACGCGATCTGATATCCACCTTCGAAGGCCGCCGTCATCAGGCCTATCCTGATCCGGCGACGGGCGGCGCGCCCTGGACGATCGGTATCGGCCATACCGGGCCCGAAGTGCACAAGGGCCTGGCATGGGACGATGCCCGGATCGACGCAGCGCTCGATGCGGATCTTAAGCGTTTCGATGAAGGCGTGTCCGCGCTGATTGGCACCGCGCCGACCGCGCAGAACGAGTTCGATGCGCTTGTTTCGTTCGCGTTCAACCTCGGGCTTGGCAATCTCGGCAAGTCCACCCTGTTGTCGTCCCACAAGGCCGGCGACAAGGCGGGTGCAGCCATCGAATTCGCGAGGTGGAACCGGGCAGGGGGCAAACCAATGGTCGGCCTTACCCGTCGCCGCGCGGCTGAAGCCACTCTGTATCGGGGGCGGCCATGACTCTCAATTTCCTGAAAGGCCCGACGAACCAGCATCTCGAGCTGTCGCGGATGCTATGGGCTTTGTCCGTTGTATCCGGCATCGGCTTTGCCGGCGCGCATCTCGTCATCGATCACGCCTTCAGCATCATCGAGTTCGGCACGGGCATGGGCCTGCTGATGGCTGGCGGTGGCGGGGCCATAGCGATGAAGGACACCGCGGTCGCCCGGGCTGCGGCACCGCAGGAGCCGGCGCCATGATCAGGCTGAAACAGGTCGTGATCGACACCGTCTGGCTGGTCCTGGCCGCGTTCGCCCTGATCCTCTGTATGGAACGGGAGGCGGGATATGGGGTGGATTGAAAAGAACCTCGCAAAGCTGAGCCTTGTCGCGGCAGCGGCGTTGATCCTGCTCGCACTGTTCGGCTGGCATGAATGGCAAGCGGTGCGAACGGCCAAAGTCGAAACAAGGCTCGCGACCGGCCAGGCCGGCGCCGCGCTCGCCAGCGGCCGGGATGCCGCCAACACCATCGGCAACCGCATGGAAGCGGATGCCGCCACTGACACCGTGACCAGGGAAAACGACCATGCGATACGGACTGCTCCGGGCGCGGATGCGCCTGTCGATCCCGCTCTGCGCGATGCTGCTTTGCACGGCTTGTGTCGGCGCGCCGCCTATCGTCACGACCCCAAATGCCTGCAGCACACTAATCCCCGATAGCTGGCGAGCGCCAGTCGCCGGCACCGATCTGCCGGGCGGCAACACCGTCGCCGACTGGATCGCTTTCGGCGATGCCCAGACCGGCCAGCTCGACAAGGCCAATGGACGAACGCTCGACGCGCTGGCGATCATCGGCCGGTGCGAGGCGCGCGATATGGCTGCAGTGAAAAAGGCGCGGCCGAAGGTCCTCGGCATCTTCTGATCAGATATCGGCGAACCATGCTTCCATTGCGGTGATCGCTGCCTCGGTCGGGATCAGATACCAGCGCCGCCGGTCGTCCGGGTCGGGTCGCCGCTCCACCAGGCCGTGGCGCTGCAGCGCCTCGATATAGCGCAAGGCCGTGGTGGGCGGCACGGCCGCGGCAATGGTCGCGCTGCTGATCGAGATCAGCTGGCCCCGTACATGCGCCGTGTAGAGGTCGAGCAATATGTCCCAGGCCGGATCGCCGAACAGCTCCGCTGCCGCTCCGAAGGCCCGGGCACGCAGTGCGCGGGCACGAGAGATATGTGCCGCCTGGTCGGCATAAGCGCCCGGGCCGGTGATCAGCGCGGCGAGATTGCCGATCTCGCGTGACAGCCGCTCGATGACTGGCGTCAGCTTTCGATGATGCCAAGCCGCAGCCGGGCGCGGTGGCGCCAGGTCGCGATCCCCAGCATTGTCACGATCGGATAGCTCACCAGCGCGCTGTTGATCATGTAGACCGGGAACACGGTCCCGGGATTTGCCAGCTCGCCCAGATGAGCCACCACCGTGTAGGCATGAAGTGCCGTCATCCATATCGGCCAATACCTGTCCGTGTTGAGCGCCAGGGCGGTGAGCCCGAGCAGCAGCGCGACATCGACCCAGAAAACGTCGAATTCGAAGCCGCGGAAATGGCCGAGCACTTCGAGCGCGAGGAGCTTCGAAAGAATGGTGGCGGCGAGAAGCATCGCCGCCGCCAGCCGTTCGGGCTTTCCCCCGGACACGAGCGCGTAGCCGCAATTGGCGAGAAGCAGGGCATAGAAGAGCATGATGTGAAGCGGCATGCCGCGACCGGATCACCGACCGCGGCCCCGCGTCAAGCCCCGCCCGAAACCGACCGTCGTTCGCCCACCAGTGAAAGATTGGGGCCGGGCTTCGCCGTGGCGAGCATACCGCAATCCCATTGGTCGCCGAACAGCATCGGCAAGTCGAGCCGCCGCCCGAACGCAGCGCATCCGGCATGGAGCTTGACCGCCTGGGCACGGGCATCCGCAAGTGCCATGCCGATCTCCATATTCTTGTAGATCAGGGCGTGTCCGTCGCGGATCGGCAAGCCCGCCGCCTTGCGCGCCTCGATCATCGCGATGGTCAGTTTCGCGCTGCCGGCGATGGCGGCGTCGATTTCGTCTTCCATCGCACGAAGCGGGAGCCGCGCCTCGATCGCGGCAGTGAAATCTGTCTTGGACATGGGAACTCCTTTCCGCCTGACGCAATCGCCGGGCGGTCCTGCTGGAAATGATGGTCGGAAGGAATCGGCGCCTGGTGGAGGAGCTATTTGATGAGTTTGCCCATCTGCTCGGCGCTGAAAGAATAAAGGGCGACGCTGATCCAGATCGCCAGGATCAGGAGCAGCAGCCCCGAAAAAATGGCTGTCAGCCGCTGCCGCCAAGATAAATCATTGGGCCCTCCCCGATTGGATCGCGTCGGGAAGAATGTCGTCCAGCCTGGTGCGGCTGAGACTGCATGCTCCCCCCGGTGCACCTCCGGGATTGGAGCGGAAATGGACTGATCGTCGCCCACCGAAAACCGACCCCTCGATTCCGGGTGGGTCGTCTCATACTGGGCCAGCATCTCGGCCGCATCGATGCGACCGGCGGCGTTGAGCAGGTGAACTGCCTCTGTAAGATAGCCGCCTACGGTGTTTTCCGAGATACCCAACATGCGCGCCATCGGCTTTAGACGATAGCGCTGGTGATAGAGCCGCAGGCATTCCCGGTGTCGCGTCGAGAGCCGCTTGTGGAGATCCGCATCCATATCCGCGGCGAGTATCGAGAAGATTGAGCCATTTTGGAAGGACTAATGCCGCGTTCATGCGTTGCGGCGTTATACGGAGGATTAGAGAAGGGACGCCGATGGCCAATGTTTCGAGAAACGACCTCGCTGAGCTGGTGGGCAAGGCGCTTGCAATGGCGGACGAGCTGGAGCTCGCCGAGGTCGGACTGCGTCTCGATCAGGCCTTGATCGCACTTACCGGCGCCGGCGTCGTACCGCGCGATACCAGGCGGAATTATATGGTCAGCGAATTGTCCTGAGCCTCGCTGCTCAGCGGCGGGGCGCTTGGAGCCCGGTCAGAGCGGCCACCAGTGCGGCATCATCCTCGGGCGCGATTTGCGCATGGTAGGTGCCGCGCATCTTGTCGATTGCGGCCTTCCATTTGTCCGGGCCTAGCAATGGCTGGTTGAGGATCATCTCGGCCGAATGGCAGGCGCTGCAATTATTGGTGATCAGCTCGCCCGCCGGGCCTTCAGGGAACGCCGCCTTTTCCTCGGGCAGGCTGAGCGTCGAGGAGGTGAGGGTGACGCCGCCTCCTGAAACCGATTTGGGGGCAGGCCCGCGTTTCGCAGCGATCGCGGCGGCGCCCAGCGCAAAGGCAGCGACCGCAAGCATCGCCGGAGCGTGGTGGAAGCCCTTCATGCCGCCCGCACCGTGATCGTCTCGATGCTGTTGCGCATAAAGCCTCCGGGGTTCCAGATGGGCTCGAAGACCTGCACCTCACCGCTGTCGCTGGTGCAGCGCACCGCGAGCTTGTAATCGCCGGGCGGCAGGGCAGGGATCACCGCGTCCCAGGATCGGAAGCCGTACTTGCCCTGATCGGGCCCAGTCGCCGCCGCCAGCCAGGTCTGGCCGCCATCCCGCGACAGATCGACACGGGCGACGCCTGATGCCCCGCCCATCGCCAGCCCGCGCAGCTTCAGCGGCGCATTCGCCGCCACCCGCGCGCCATCGGCGATGTTGGTGATGAAGGAGCGTGGGCCCATCCGGTTGATCGGCACCGTCGGATAGCCCTTCGCATCGGGCGCCACGTTCGCCCGGGGCGTGTCCGGTATGCGATAGGCCTTTTCCATCCAATAGCCGGTATCGGGCTTGTCGAGCAGCTCGATCCGGTCGAGCGCCTTCACCCAATAGGTCGAGTACCAGCCGGGCACGACCAGCCTGAGCGGAAAGCCGTGGAGCATCGGCAGTTGCGCGCCGTTCATCTGGAAGGCGATCATCACTTCGCCGTCCATCGCATGGGCGAGATCGAGCGACTTGGCGAAGAGCGGCGCATCCGGCGGCGGTGTATCGAGCCCGGAGAACCGCACCTGCACCGCGTTTGCCGCAACCCCGGCGCGGTCGAGCACGTCCTTCAGCCGAACGCCCGTCCATTTCGCATTGCCGATCGCGCCATTGCCCCATTGCGCGCCTGGCACACGCGGTTCGAAAAGCCCTCGCGAATTGCCCGAACACTGGTTGATCGCGGCTATCTCGAAGCGCGGCATCTTGAGCAGTTCGGCGAGCGACAAGGCCAAGGGCTGCTTCACCGCGCCCAGAATGTTGAGGCGGAAGCTTTGCACGTCCACCTCGAGCGGGATGTCGGCATAGTGCCAGCGCACGAAGAAGCGGTCGTTCGGCGTAAAGACATGGCCGTCCATCGCCGCCATCGGCGTTTCGAGCAAAGGCGCGCGGCTGCGCTGCAGGATCATCGGCCCCTTGCCCGGAAAGGCGGTGGTCATCGGCCGGGTGCCCGGGCCGCCGGGCAGATGCAGGTCGACCAGAGATTGGGCCCAGAGCGGCGATGTCACCAGCCCGGCGCCGCCCGCCGCGATCAGCGAGAGTGCGCGGCGGCGTTCGATCAGAGTCGGTCCATCAGCCATGCCGCGTTTTCGCGCAATGTCGCGCGGGCCGCAACACCCCCGGAGGCTGCGTCTCTGGCCCTTTCGTCGCAACCGGATAAAAGGCGGGCATGGCGACCCGACCCACCAAACTCCCGCTGCCGATGGCCGCCGACCTCTATGGCGATATCGAGCCCTCCCCCAAGGCGAGCTGGCGCGGCTATTGGCCGGGCCTGGCGATCGTCGCAGCGGGCACGCTCGCCGCCGGCTTCCTGTCGGATCATTACGGTGTGCCGCTAACCCTGATGGCGCTGCTGATCGGCCTCGCGCTCAACTTCCTCAGCGCCGATGTGCGGCTGACGCCGGGCCTCGCCTTCGCCTCACGCTCGCTGCTGCGCTGGGGGATCGTGCTGGTCGGAGTGCGGATCACCGTCGGCCAGATTGTCGCACTCGGGCCGATGGCCTTTTTCTGCGTGCTGGCGATCGTCGCGGTGGCGATCGGCGCCGGTATTCTCGCCGCGCGCCGGCTCGGCTTCGACACCGCGTTCGGAGTATTGGCGGGCGGGGCGGTGGCGATCTGCGGCGCCTCCGCGGCGATGGCGCTCGCCACCACGCTTGGCGAGAAGCGCGCGAGCCAGGCGCAGCTCACTTTGGTGTTGGTCGGCATCTCCGCGATGAGCGCGATGGCGATGATGGTCTATCCACTCATCGCCCATGCCCTCCATCTGAGCGACCTCAAGGCCGGCTTCCTGATGGGCGCCGCGATCCACGACGTCGCCCAGGCGCTGGGTGCGGGCTATTCCTATTCGGAGGGCGCCGGCCAGATCGCCGCGATCGTCAAGCTAACCCGCGTCGCCCTGCTCGCGCCGGTGCTCGCGGTGGTGGCGATGTTCCTGCGCGGGGAGGGGGCTCAGGCCAAGGGGCCGGGCGTGCCCTGGTTCGTGGTGGGCTTTTTCGTGCTGGCCGGGATCAACAGCTTCGGGGTGATCCCGGCGGGGGTGGCAGGCGGAGCCGAGAAGCTGGCATCCGGCCTGCTCGCCGCCGCGGTGACGGCCACGGCGATCCGCTCGCCGCTCTCGCAACTGCTCGAGGCGGGGCCGCGGCCGCTTCTTGTGATCCTTGCTGCGACCCTGGTTGCGTTCGGACTGGCGCTTGGGGCGGCGTGGTTCCTGATCGGGTAGCGGGGTGCATCGGCCTCCCCATGGCCTTTGCAGGTCGCATTAACCCGATGCAGGCGTTACAATATTCTTGTAATATTCATTCGGGCCGATGAATCTTTCGAGGCTAATAACCCCTCGTCGGCAACCCCGCCTGGGTAATGGCATAAGCGGCATGGCATTTATGCGAACCGACGTGCGTTGAAAATTCCAAGCTCGCCCTTCGTCGCAAAATAGAGACCGAATATATCGAGCGCGTGGTCCATCAACTCATCGTGAAAGGTTTGTTCTGCTCCGAAGCATGTCATATCTGCACTAATAATATCAAGTATAGAGTTTTGAGAATCGTAAAAGATATAGGCAAGCCCTCTTCACCGGCCGATTCCGACAGGCCGGCGGGGGCGCGCGGCCGCCCCCGCGACCGGCTGTCGGCAGCGTCTTTCGAATGTCTCGACAATGGGAAAGAGCAGGATCCGTGCGCGCGGCAGCGGATCCGCCCGGACCATAGCAGGGAGGAGAAGCGGTTGAAGTCAGCCAAGCCCGGCGCGCGAAAGCCGAGGCCGGGGCGTATCGCGACTGGCAATTGACCAGAGGTCGGCTATCAATCCGACATGGCGGGATTAATCGGGGGAGACGGGTGATGGCCAGCAACCGGAACAGGCGCCTGCGCGCACTTCTCCTCATTCCCCTGATGTTGCCGCTGATGGCCAATCTCAACATCCTGGTCGACCAATCCACCAACGTGATCATGGCCGATGGCGGCTCCGTGGCGCCGGGCACGGTGGTGACCGCCAGGAAAGGCGAGGTGTTTTATCGCCAGCCGCTCGGCCGCTCGCATGCAGCGTCGCTCGACGCGGATGTCTCCTTCACGTTCCTCGGGCAGCCGGTCACGGTTGGCAAGGACGATCAGCTCATCGAGTCCAAAGTGTCCGGCGCAGCGACGGCGCTGATCGGTGAGCATGATGCGCTCTATTGCACCGCCCCCAGACTGACCGGCAAGAAGCGCGTCGTCGGCTTGTCTGAGCTCAGCGAGATCGGCATGGATTTCGAGGCGATTGCCAAACTCAGGCACGTTCAGGTCCAGTCCTGCCTGATCGATTCGCATGCCGACGGCACGATGGACAGGGCGTTCGTTGCCGACACCTCCAACCGGAACGAGATCACCTCAGTCGCCATCACGCCGACGCCTTTCCGCAAATTGGGGATCGCGCGGATGCCCGGCGAAAGCGAGGCCCGCATGGTCTTTGACGGGCCCGGCGGCATCATGGGCAATATCAGCACCAGCTTCCAGATCGTCGAGGAGGGCAAGCCGCTGAAGTTCAGCAACGGCCAGACGCTGTTCAGAGGCAGCGAGATGCCGCGGACTATCGAGAGTTTCGGCGCGCGCTTCACGATTCTGTCCTATGACGGCAAGACGAAGTCGGCCCAGATCCGCATCGAACACCCGTTCGCGCCCATCCCTTATAGCGTGAGGACAGTGTTCGAGCGGCGGTGATCGCGCTCGGCGCTTTTACTTCAGTTGCAGCGGCGGGTTGGTCTTGACGCACGCCATAGTGACCGATCGCAATTCCTCGTCGGGAAGCTTTCCGCTCAATTGCTGAACGGATTTGGTCGCGAGAAGCTGGTCCGCAGCACAGGTGCAAACGGGCGTAACGTCAAAACCCGCGGCGGCCGCACCCTTTGCCGTGGATATACAGGACTGAATCGCGTTGGTTCGGAAACTCTCCCGAAAAGCCTTTTCGTAAGCCGTTTTATAAGCCGTTTGATAATCAGAGCTTTCCTGCGCTGGAAATGGCGATGAAACGACGAGGAGAATCGCGGCGATGATCATGCGCTACGGATAGCATGGCGCCTGCGCGTTCGCTAACCCCCTGATTCGCCTTCCGGGTTGGGCCACCCTTGTCCCATGGCTTGCCGCACCTGCCGCGACGGCCTCGACACAGGGCAAGACTCACAGAACTTGCGCCCGCGAGAACCAGCCCCTAGGGGAGGCGCGCGTCGGGGAGTGGCGCAGTCCGGTAGCGCGCCTGCTTTGGGAGCAGGATGTCGCAGGTTCGAATCCTGTCTCCCCGACCATTTTACCAAGCAGATGAAGCTGGGCGGAAGTCTCGAAGCGCGCCAGGGGCTGGCCCTTTAGCCAGCGTTAGCGATCATCACCAAAGGCGGAGAGTAGAGGCTCGGGCGCGTGAGCGCGGAGCCACACATGGCTCGACAAGGAGATGCACTAAGCCGCTTCGGCATGTGCTAAGGTCGACGCCTGTTGAAAAGCGGACGCTTATCCGGGAAGTAGCGCGCTGGGTACGGGGTCGGTAGCCCATTGTTGTACAGAAGCAGACGACTTAGCTGATAGGCCGCTCTGGTCCCGACCGATCAGGCGGGGGAAGCTCTTGCCAACGATTCCGCCCGATTTTCCGCCTGAGCCGCCTAAGATACAGCAACGCTCGCTGTTTGGAGAGCAGATTTGAATTCTCTTCAATAATCCTCTCAACCTCGGGGGAGAAAAATCTGTGCCTTTCGAATGATTTAATTGACCGCGCGGCGACTATGACAGTTTGTCGTCGTCCCTCCAATAACGATGAATCCTGTAAGGAGGGTAAGTGTATATCAAGTTCATTCAAAATGACCGGTCTCAATTTATTGGTCCATTGCTCACGATACCAGGTTCGGGCAGTTGCAGCAGACTCTTCACCTTCGAATTTCGCGCCGTACCCGAGCTCACCCAAGCTGTGTCGAATTTCGCCTAGGGTGTCGAACGGGTAATAGTACCGCGTACCTTCATGAACGTCTTTGAAAGTACCTCGAAGTAAATCCATCGTAATATCTATCTTTTTTGTGATGGCTACGTAGTCAGATAATTGAGGAGGGTTGAGATACGTGTACTCTATTACTTCATGAATGGTTTTAATGGCGCTCTCGTAGAGAGTTCGAGCGCCGGTCAGAAAGCTCGTCCGCTTCTGGAAAAGTGCGCCAAGCCAAGCAGCGGGAACGGCCAAGAGCAACGGAACGAGGTCCTTGAAGACCCTGTACTGGCTCAGGTCCGCTGTCTTTCCCCAATTGCTAAGCTTTAGCCCCAACAAAATGAGACAAATTATGTAAATTAGAATTAGAGCCAGCCAAATCCCCAGACCACGCCGAGTCATCGTATTCTCCTACTTTCTTGCATGCGACGGCGACGGCGTCGGCCGCGAACACGCAGGGCGGCGATCGAAGGCGAAGTGGACATCCTGACTGTACCTAGGCCTGACTTGTGCAGCAGCATTCTCACTACGACGGTAAATAGCTCTCAAAAATATACAACATCGGGCACAAACTTCGCACTTTGGGTCATCGCCGGCGAGAAGAGTGTCTATGGCGGTAGAACCTTCTCTCAGGGGTTTGGCGGTCGGACCGTTCACACCGCGGTCTACACGCTGAGCGATGAAGGGTTGTCGCGAGCAATGCATTTTGAACGCTTAGCCCCGAGTGCCGACCAGCTACGGAAATTCCTTGGAAAAGACGCGAAAAGCTAGCCGTTTAAAAGTTATCGCTTTGCGCCCCGTCGTAGACTGGCGGCCGAATGCGGCGCTGCATCATGCTGTGTCGTGTGGTTTTTCTGGGTGCGTGACACCGGCCGCGATGCACTCGTCTCTCCCGCAGAACTCGCCCCCGCGCTACTTCGCCTCCGGGAGCCCAGGAGCCGGCTCCACGGTGTCCGAGACCGCCTGCGCGCCGCCGGGCCGAGCTGCCGCGACCTCGGCGTATCCGCCGCAATATTTGGCGCGCGCCGGGTCGCCGGCGACTTGCACGCCGCAATAGTCGCTGGGCCGCATGACCACGTTGCGCAGAACCAGCGCCTTCCCATTGCGCAACTCCAGCGTCAGATGCCCGTCCGGGCCCACCCGGACAAAGGCCGTGGAAAGAATCTGACGCCCCCGGGCCTCCGCGGGCGAGTCCGCCAGCGGACCGGGAGCGGATTTCTTTGCTATGGCCTCCGGCTCCGCGGTCGGCTCCATAATGGCTGGCTCCGGGTTCCCGATGCCTCGGCCGCTCGAACCTGGGACGGTGGCCCCTGAAAAATGGTCAGGACTGGGCATGGCGGCTTTCTGGGGCGAGGGCGTGCAGGCGATAAGCATCGACGAGATCGGCACCGAAGAGATCGATAGCAGAATGCGGAGCATCGCGCCCTCCGAGGGATCATGAGCACAGCCCGTGATACGCGAACCGCGATCTCGTGTCACGAGTTGGCCGGGTGAGCCTGGTCGAGCCGATCATACTCCGCAGGGTCTCCACCCGGGTCTGCAGCGGCTCCTGCCCGGGCCGGTCCAGCCTCTCCAGCAGCCTGCGTCACGGCGCTATCCGGCAGCGTTCCAGCGCCGTTTCCCGATCCTGGAAACCTCGGGGCCGACCGAACACGCTTTGCCCTTGACCATGATGAACACACCGTAAATACATATGACATCAAAGAGAATCACGGACTTTTCCCGACATAGACACAAATGTGCATGGCGTGAGTCTTTCGTGGGCGCAATCGAGGGGAACATTATGCTCAATTCGGATTTCGGCTCCGACATATCCAACAACGGTATTGGTTCAGGCATGGATCAGCCGTTGGACATCCCCACCGTGGTCGGTGAACTGGAAGTGGGCGAGGGCGCCACTAAAGGCGGCGCCGACACGAAGACCACCCTCCCCAGCGCCGGTGCGAATTCTCCGATCAACGGGGAATTGCTGACGCTCGGCACCAATCCGGATGGAAGCCACTTCTTCACGGGCATCCGCAACATCGATGCGGCCCTGATCGGCTCGAAGTGGAGCACCACGAACCTCACCTATAGTTTTCCGACATCGGGCTCGAACTATAGCGGCAGCGGCTATGACACCAACGGCGTCAGCCTCTACCATGTCGACCTTGGCGCGCAGCAGCAGGCGGCAGCGCGTGCGGCCTTCGCCCAACTCTCGGCGGCGACTGGACTGACGTTCACCGAAATCACCGACACGGATACCGTCCACGCCAACATCCGCATCTCGCAGACTGCCGACCAGGACGACGCATCCGCCTACGGCAATTTCCCGTCCGATACGAAGGGCCTCGCCGGCGACATCTGGTTCGGCCGCAACAACCAGCCCTATTATGATCTCGCCTTCAAGGGGACATGGGGGTTCGCCACCATGTTGCACGAGATCGGCCACACGATGGGGCTGAAGCACGGGCACCAGGATTACACGAACACCGATCTGTCCGGCTATTTCGGCAGCGGGCCGCGTTTCGGCAGCCAGTCCCTGACCCCGGATCGGGACGGACAGGCCTGGTCGCTGATGACCTATACGCCCGCGCCCTTCACCAACAGCAATTTCGCGGGTGAAAAGATCAACCAGCCCCAGACATATATGCAGTATGATCTGGCCGCGCTGCAATATCTGTACGGCGCCAACTACAACACCAATTCCGACGACAGCGTCTACACCTTCAGCCAGACGACCGGCGAGATGTTCATCAACAATGTCGGCCAGGGAGCGCCGTCGGGCAACAAGATATTCCTCACCATCTGGGACGGCGGCGGCAACGACACGATCGACGCCAGCAACTATGCCAATGGCGTCACCGTCGACCTTCGCCCGGGCGAATTCTCGACCGTCGACCAGGCACAGCTCGTCAACAACCTGGCTTATCAGGGCCTGGTCAACCTGGCGCCCGGCAACATCGCCATGTCCCTGCTTTACAATAACGACGCCCGGTCCCTGATCGAGAACGTCAAGGGGGGCGCAGGCAACGACGTCTTTGTCGGAAACACCGCCAACAATATTCTCGATGGGGGCGCCGGCAGCGACACGGTGATCTTCACCAACATAACGGGCGTTACCGTTATCCTGAACAATTTCGGGACGGACGTCATCGTGAACCACGATGGCGAGACGGACACACTGCGCAGCATCGAAAACATCGGCGGAACCGCCGGCAATGATTACCTGCTCGGCAATTCCGAGAACAACACGCTCACGGGCGGTTCCGGTGGGTTCGATCAGATATCGGGCGCTGCCGGCGACGACCGGCTGATCGGTGGCGGCTTTACCATTGTGAACAACGCCATCATCACCAAGGCCCAGTCCACTGCCAATCTGAGCACGGCCACGGCAATCAATCCGCAGACCAGCAACGCCTATACGCTGGTTTCCGACTCCAACATCACCAACTCCACGACGACTCCGCACGCTACCATCAACGCCACCTCAACCGGGGGCGGGCTGGAATATTACCGTGTGGACGCCACCGCGGGCGCGACGGCCATTTTCGACATCGATTTCAGCAGCATCGATACCTGGATCGAACTGGTCGACAGCACGGGCACTGTCATCCTGGCCAATAATGACGACAGCATCGCCGATGCGGGCAGTTCAACCGGGAACAGCTACCTGACCTGGACCTTCGCAAGCGCGGGAACCTATTATCTCCGCGTCGGCCGGTGGACGCAGAATTCGGACACCACAGCCCAGCCGCTGGCGGCCGGCACGACCTACACGCTGAACATGTCCCTGAGCACGGCCACGGTGAACACCGCGCCGTTTTCAGCCACCAACACCAGCAGCGCGTCGCTGCGGGGCGGCGAGGGCAATGACTATCTCCAGGGCACGCTTGGAAACGACACGCTGAACGGCGGCAACGGCAACGATACCGCGTCGTTCGTGATGGCCTTCAGCAACACGGCAACCGGCGTCACGGTCGATCTGAACACGCAAGGCGTGGTGCAGGACACAGTTGCGGCGGGCCACGACTTGCTGAACCTCATCGAGAACCTGGTCGGTTCGCAGTATAACGACACCCTGACCGGTGACGGCAATGACAATGTCATCGAAGGCGGCCTGGGCAGCGATACGCTGGCTGGCAACCTAGGCAACGACACCGCTTCCTATGCGGGCGCCACGGCCGGTGTGACGGTAAGCCTCGGCCTGCAGGGCGCGGGGCAGAACACGGTCAACGCCGGCACGGACACGCTCAGCGGCTTCGAAAACCTGCTTGGCTCCGCCTTCAACGACAGCCTTACCGGGGACGCCAACGCGAACACCCTTTGGGGCGGTGCGGGCGACGATACGCTCAACCCGGGCACGACCGCGGTTGGCATCGTGGATCTGCTGGACGGCGGCATCGGGTCCGATACCGCTTCCTTCGCGGGTTCCGCGGCCGCCGTCACGGCCACACTGAACGGCGCGTCGGACGGCACCGCCACCGTCGGCGGCAATCAGATCGCCACATTGCGCAGTATCGAGAACCTGACCGGCGGCACGGCCGCCGACATCCTGACCGGTGACGCCAACGCCAATGTCATCGAAGGGGGCCTCGGCGACGATGTCCTCGACGGCGGGCTGGGCGTGGATACGCTGGCCTTCACAGGTTCGACCGCGGTGACGGTCAATCTGGCCACAGTGACGGCCCAGAATACGGGCTGGGGCAACGACACGATCCTGAACTTCGAGAATGTCCGCACCGGCTCCGGCGCCGACAACATCACGGGCGACGGCAACGACAATATCTTCTTCGATGGCGGCGGCGGCGACACATATAACGGCGCCGGCGGGGCGGACACCGTCGATTATTCAGCCTCCACCTCGACGGTCACGGTCAATCTCAACACCGTCACGGCGCAGAACACCGGGACCTTCGGGGGCAGCGACACGATCACCAACATCGAAAACGTGGTCGGTGCGGCTGCCTTTGCCAATACGCTGACCGGCAACACCCTGGGCAACCAGCTGACCGGCGGTGCCGCGGCGGACCTCATCGAAGGCCGCAACGGCAGCGACACGATCTTCGGCGGCGCCGGCAATGACACACTGCTGGGCGGCACGAGTGCCTCGCTGGACGACGGCAGCGCCGACACACTCGAAGGCGGCGCGGGCAACGACTATCTGTCGGGCGGCCAGGGCAACGACATCCTGCGCGGCGGCGATGGCGACGACTCGCTGGTCGGCGGGGTAGGCAATACGTCACGCCAGTATTTCACCGGGGTCGACGCCGGTAACGACACATATGACGGTGGCGACGGAAGCGACACGGCGATCATGATCTATGACGGCCGCCTCGGCGTCGGCGCGAGTACCGTCGGCATCGCCTTCGATCTGAGGAGCCTTGCCGGGAACAGCGACATTACCGAAAACGGCGTGAGCGTCGGCTCGCTGACCAGCATCGAAGCCCTCATCTTCCGCGGTACCACTGTCAACGACACGGTCGGCGGCACTGGCTCGGCTGACAATATCTTCGGCGCCGCTGGCGATGACGTGCTCGATGGCTGGTACGGCAACGACCTGCTCGAGGGCGGGGCCGGTAACGATACCCTGATCGGCGGCGAGGGCCTGGACACGGCAACCTATGTCAGCTCCACGGCGGGTGTGAACGTCGATCTGCGGATCGAGGTTGCCCAGAACACTGGCGGCGCAGGTGTGGATACGCTGAGCGGCATCGAATATCTGACCGGATCGGCCTTTGGCGACACCCTGCGGGGCACTGACGATTTCAATCTGATCGTAGACACTGGGGTCGGCACGGGCGCAACGGCGCTCAGCCAGACGGATTCGCTGTTCGGCTATGCCGGCAACGACAGCGTTCTGGTTACGCGCGGCACCCCGGGCACAGCCGTGGCGACCAACATCAACATGGATGGCGGCGACGGCGACGACATGATCGAGCTGCGTGGCGGCACGCTGTCGGTGGCGCTGGCGACAAACACTGCGGGCTTTATCGGCCAGACCTACCTGGCGCTGGGCGCGACCTCCAACGACCGAAACCTGGATGTCGTGACGGTCGATGGCGGCGCGGGCAACGATCGCATCATCCTGACTGGCGTTGCCAGCGCCACGGTCAACGCCGGCACCGGTGCCGACATCGTCAGCATCAGCATGCGCGGTGCGACCAGCGTTAACAACTACCAGATCACGCTGGGTTCCGGCGCCGACACCATCCAGTTCGGCGTCGGCTCCAACGCGGCGAATTCGACCGATGTGGCGGTTACGGCCCGGACCAGCCGTGTGACCGATTTCCAGATCGGCGACACTGGCGACAAGTTCGAAATGACGGACTTCCTCAATCGCGGCTTGACCGGATACACCGCGAACAGCAACGCCTTTGCCGACGGTCACCTCCGTCTGGTGCAGTCGGGGACGGATCTGCTGTTGCAAAGCGACCGCGACGGCGTCGGTGCGACCAACAGCTTCGTGACCATCTTCACGATCAGCAACGGCTATACGGGTGGGTTCACCGCCTACAATTTCGATGGTTTCATCGGCGACCTGACGCTGACGGGCATCGGCGCCCTGAACGAGAAGCTCACCGGCGCTACCGGCAACGACACTCTCAGCGGAGGGGACGGCAACGACAAGCTGATCGGCCTGGCCGGGAATGACACGCTCGACGGCGGCAACGACAACGACATGCTGCTTGGTGGGGCAGGCGACGACACCTTGATCGGCGGCGCCGGGAACGACACCGCCAACTATAGTGACGCGACCGGCGGCGTGACGGTGAGCCTTGCGCTTGCCGGCGCGCAGGCGACAGGATGGGGCAACGACACGCTTAGCGGGATCGAGAACCTGTCCGGGTCAGCCTTCAACGACACACTGACCGGCGATGCGGTCGCCAACATTCTGTCCAGCGGGGCTGGCGACGACAGTCTCAATGGCGGAGCGGGTGCTGATTCCCTGTTCGGTGGCAGCGGGGCGGACACCTTCGTGTTCAACCTCGGCACCGGTCAGGATACGGTCGGTGACTTCGTGTCAGGCACAGACAAGCTCAATCTGTCGGCTTTCTTTGCCGATTTCACCTCGGTGCAGGCTGCGACGCAGGATGTGGGCGGCAATGCGGTGATCGACCTGGGCGGCGGCAACACCGTGACGCTGACGGGTGTAACATCGAGCCAGCTGCAGTCGGGCGACGTCATCGTGTCAGGCGGCGGCGTACAAATACCGTTGCAGATCGATATCGACGGCGTGCAGGATTGGGTGGCGTTCGCGGACACCGACTACAGCCAGAGCGACGTTCTGGCCCGCCATTTTCCCATCCACCTCGGCCCAATCGCGCTCCCCGCGTGGGAACACGCTCTTTGAGCGTTTGCTGAAGCATGCAGTTCAGCGGACAATCGCAGCATTATTGCCGCGATTGTCCGCTGGCGTGTCATGCCTAGGGGGTCTGTGAGCCGCAGCGACATCCTGGAACCGTCATGACCGAGCAGCCTCGAATCCTGGGTGCGGTGCTCGCGGGTGGCGGATCGCGGCGTTTCGGTAGCGACAAGGCGCTGGCGGAACTCGATGGGCAGACCTTGATCGACCGCGCGATTCACGATCTGTCGGCGTGCGTCGAGGCAGTCGCAGTCTGCGGGCGAGAGATGCCGGGCCGGCTCTCGCTGGCCGATCGGCCGCGTGCCGATATCGGTCCGCTGGGTGGCCTCAACGCGGCGCTCCATCATGCGGCGTCGCATGGTTTCGCGGGCGTGCTCAGCACGGGTTGCGACATGCCGGTTTTCCCGCGAGAGCTTGCCACGGCGTTGATCGGGGAGGGGCCCGCGATCGTCGAGGGCCAGCATTTGCTCGGCTATTGGCCGAGTGCGCTCGCGCCGGTGCTGGATGCGCATCTGGAAGCGGGAAGCGATCGCTCGTTAAAAGCCTGGTTCGCGGTGGCGCAGCCGCGACACGTCGTGCCCGATATGGTGCTGCCCAACATCAACACGCCGGCCGATCTGGAAGCGTTTGCACGCGGCGGACGCAGTCCGGAGAAGTCCGGCTAGACGGGTATCCTCACCCCCCGTCATGCCGGACTTGTTCCGGCATCCATCGTTCCGCAAATGCCGTCATCGTTGATCACGATGCGTTCGAGCGAGATTGTGTTCCTCAAACACAATCTTGGCTTTCCGGGGGAAAGCCAAAGCTCGAACGCCGGGACAAGCCCGGGGTGACGAGTATTGGCCTTAGAGTTTCGCCTTCAAGGCCACCTTCTTCACCACCTGCGCCGCATCCACCCCAACCGCGGCAACCGCCTCGCCGATCAGCAGCAGCGCCGGATCGCGCTCGCCGATTGTCCGGACGAGAAAGGCGAGGGCGGAGAGCTTGCCGCGGATCAGCCGCTCGTTCGGCAGCGAGACGTTGACCGCCACCATCACCGGCGTATCGGCCGCTCGCCCGGCGGCAATCAGTTCGCGCGCGATATCGCCTGCCGCCGCGCGGCCCATATAGATTGCGAGCGTCGCATCGGCGCTCGCCAGTCCGGCCCAATCGAGGTCGAGCGTTTCGCCGGCACGGGCATGGGCGGTCACCAGAGTCAGTTTGCGCGCCGATCCGCGCAGGGTGAGCGAGGTGCGCCCGCTCGCCGCCGCCGCGCTTGCCGCGGTGATGCCGGGGCAGATCTCGACCGGAATGCCGTGGCGGACGAGATGCTCGATCTCCTCGGTCGAGCGCCCGAAGATCGAAGGATCGCCGCCCTTGAGCCGGACCACGCGCCTGCCCGCGCGCGCTGCCTCAAGCAGCAGGTCGTTGATCGATGCCTGGTCCTTCGAATGCCGGCCCGACCGCTTGCCGACGCCGACCAGCTCGGCCTTGGGGTTGGCGAGATAAAGGATGCCCGGACCGACCAATGCGTCATAGAAGATGATCTCGGCCGCCGCGATCAGTCGCGCTGCCTTGAGCGTCAGCAGTTCCGGATCGCCTGGGCCGGCACCGACCAGCCAGACCGGCTGGTGCGCGTCACGATGCGACATGGACAGCTTCCCTTGTGGATGTGAGCAACTGGGCGAGGGCAGGGCGGCATGATCCGCAATTGGTGCCCGCGCCGAGCGCCTTGCCGATCGCGGCCACGTCAGTGAGCCCCTGTCCGGCGATCGCCTTGACGATCGTGCGCAGGCCGATGTCGAAGCAGACGCAGACGATCGGGCCGCGATCCTCCTGCGCGCCGGGCGCCCGGCCGGCGAGGATGGTGGGTGCGGCAGCTGCCGCGGTGAGCTGGGCGATCAGCCAGTCGCGCGAGGGCAATATGCCGCTCTTCGTGACGAACAGCACGGCGGCAAGCTTGCCATCCTTGAGGATCGCGATGCGCCGCGAGCCCTGCGCGCGATCGAATGCCTCGATCCGGTCGCCGCGCGGCAGGCAGGCGTCGAGCATTGCCGCATCGCCGACACCCGCCAGCTCGTGCAACACGCCGCCCGGTACCGATATGCGTGTCGACCAGAGGCAATCGGGCTGCACCTCGGCGTCAGCCGCGATCAGGAAGCCGTGCCATTCAGTTGCGACCTTGGCGAGCCGTGCGGGCGTCGCCTTGAACCCGGGCTGGCCTGAATGCGGATCGGTCAGCGGGCGCGGCAAAAGGCCGGTGCGGCCGCCCGTCGACTGGCGATCCGTCCAGTGGATCGGGGTGAAGATATCGCCACGCCGCTGGTCCTCGCTCAGCCGCGCCCGGAAAAGGCTGTTGCCCTGCGGTGTCGCCACCCGGGCGATATCGCCCTCGGCGATCCCGAGCGCGTCGGCATCGGCCGGGTGGATCTCGACCAGAGGCTCCTCGCGGTGGCGCGCGAGCTTCGGGCTCAGCCCGGTGCGCGTCATGGTGTGCCACTGGTCGCGGTAGCGCCCGGTGTTGAGCGTCATCGGCCAGTCGGCGAGCGGGTCAGCGAGCGGCGCCTGATTGACCGGCACGATCCGCGCCTTGCCGTCGGGGGTCGAGAAGCGTCCATCGGCAAAGGCGTTGCCGCCCCAGCGGAACGGCTCCATCGCGTCATAGGCCTGGTTGCCGATCGCCGCGTGTGCGCGCAGATCGAACAGCCGCGCGCCATCATTCTGATAGGCGGAAAGACGGGCATGCTCGCGCCAGATATCGGCAGCGCCGTTATAGGCGAACGCCTGGGCCCAGCCCATCCGGCGTGCGACTTCGCTGATGATCCACCAGTCGGGCCTCGCCTCGCCGGGCAGAGGCAGAAAGGCGCGCTGGCGGCTGATGAGGCGCTCCGAATTGGTGACCGTGCCGTCCTTCTCGCCCCAGCCGGCGGCGGGGAGGCGGACATGGGCGAGGCGGCTTGTGTCGGTATCGGCGATCACGTCCGAGACCACGACGAACGGGCAGGCGGCGAGTGCTGCGCGCACCGAATTGGCGTCGGGCATGCTGACGGCGGGGTTGGTCGCCATGATCCAGATCGCCTTGATCCGGCCCTCGCTGACCGCGCGGAACATATCGACCGCCTTGAGGCCCGGCCGCGTCGCCATGTTGGGCGCCGCCCAGAAACGGCCGACCCGGGCAACATCCTCGGGCGCGAAGTTCATATGCGCGGCGAGTGTCGAGGCAAGGCCGCCGACCTCGCGGCCGCCCATCGCATTGGGCTGGCCGGTGATCGAGAAGGGCGCGGCCCCCGGCTTGCCGATCCGTCCGGTGGCGAGGTGGAGGTTGACGATCGCGTTGACCTGATCAGTGCCGCGCAGCGACTGGTTGATGCCCTGGCTGAACAGGGTGACGGTGCGCGGCCGCGCGGCGAACAGCTCATAGAAGCGCAACAGATCGGCCGGCGGCACGTCGCAGGCCCTGGCAACCGACCAGAGATCGCCGCCTTGATCGAGCGTCTCCCAGAAATTTTCGGGCACCGAAACGCTGGCGGCGAGATAGGCCTGATCGACCAGCCCCTCGCTTGCGCAATAGGCGAGCAGGCCGTTCATCAACGCGACATCGCTGCCTGGGCGGAGCGCGAGGTGGAGATCGGCGTCGGCGCAGGTCTCGGTGCGGCGCGGATCGATCACGACCAGCTTTGCGCCCCGGCTAGCCCGCGCCGCCTGGATGCGCTGATAGACGATCGGGTGGCACCAGGCGGTATTCGATCCGACCAGCACGAACAGATCGGCTTCGTCGAGATCGTCATAGCTGCCGGGGACGACGTCCTCACCGAACGCGCGGACATGCCCCGCAACCGCGCTCGACATGCAAAGCCGGGAATTGGTGTCGATATTGGAGGTGCCGATGAACCCCTTCATCAGCTTGTTGGCGACGTAATAATCCTCGGTCAGCAACTGGCCCGAGACATAGAAGGCGACGCTGCCCGGGCCGTATGTGGCTATGGTATCGGCGAAGCGCTTGGCGACGAGCGACGTCGCCTTGTCCCAGCTTGCGCGGCGTTTGCCGATCATCGGGTGGAGCAGCCGGCCCTCGAGACCGACCGTCTCGCCGAGATGCGTGCCCTTGGAGCATAATTTGCCGTGATTGGCAGGGTGTTCGAGGTCGCCCTTGATCTCGACCGCGCGCCCGCCGAGCGGGGTCGCGGCGATGCCGCAGCCAACGCCGCAATAGGCGCAGGTTGTGCGGATGGCGGTCAAAAGCCCCTCCCCTTCAGGAGTGGTGGGGCAGCCCTGTCCCCCGGACAGGGCAAAGAGCCCCACCACTGGGTTGGGGTGGGGGAGTCACCGCAAGCGCTGGTCTCGGTGAGACGTCCCCCACCCCCAACCCCTCCCCTGAAGGGGAGGGGCTTGAGAAGGCAAGTCACGCCGCCGCCTTCAAGGTCGAAGCCCGGCACAGCAGCACTCGGCCCGCATCGACCTTGACCGGGATGGTCGGCGTGCAGCCCTTGTCGCCGCCCTGTGCCTCACCCGTGGTCAGCGCGATGTTCCAATTGTGCAGCGGGCAAGCAACGCTATGCCCGTGCACGATCCCCTGGCTCAGCGGACCGCCCTTGTGCGGGCAGCGATTGGCGAGGGCGAACACGCGGTTGTCGCTGGTGCGGAACACGGCGATCTCTTCGCCGCCCTCGACCGGGATCGTGCGCGAACCCCGCAGCGGGATCTGGTGCAGCCAGCCGATATCGAGCCATTCTCCAATCATGCCAGTACCTCCACGGCGAGCGGTTTGAATTCAGCCATATGCGCATGCTGTTCGCGCTCGGCGCCGGCGGCGCGGGCCGCCCAGGGATCGTCCTGGCAAAAGCTCTGCGAGAACAGGAAACGGGACCGGAGTGCCTCGCGCCCGACCTCATCCTCGACCACACGCGCGATGATATGCTCGAGCCCGACCCGCTCGATCCACGGCGCGGTGCGCTCGAGATAGCGCGCCTCTTCGCGGTAGAGCTGGATGAAGGCGGCGCAATAATCCATCGCCTCCTGCTCGGTCGAAACCTTGCAGAGCAGGTCGGTGGCGCGGACCTTGATCCCGCCATTGCCGCCGACATGGAGCTCGTAACCGCTATCGACGCAGACGATCCCGAAATCCTTGATCGTCGCCTCGGCGCAATTGCGCGGGCAGCCCGAGACTGCGATCTTGAACTTGTGGGGCATCCAGGATCCCCAGGTCATCCGCTCGATCTTGATGCCGAGCCCGGTCGAATCCTGGGTGCCGAAGCGGCACCAGTCGGAACCGACACAGGTCTTCACCGTGCGCAGCGACTTGCCGTAAGCGTGACCTGAAACCATCCCGGCCGCGTTGAGGTCGGCCCAGACCGCGGGCAGATCCTCCTTCTTGATCCCGAAAATATCGAGCCGCTGTCCGCCCGTCACCTTGACCAAAGGCGCATCATATTTCTCGACCACGTCAGCGATCGCGCGCAATTCCTTCGGCGAGGTGACGCCGCCCCACATCCGCGGCACGACCGAATAGGTGCCGTCCTTCTGGATATTGGCGTGCATCCGCTCGTTGACGAAACGGCTTTGCTGATCGTCGACATACTCGCCAGGAAGCGCGCACAGCAGATAATAATTGAGCGCCGAGCGGCACGAGGCGCAGCCATCGGGCGTCGACCAGTGAAGCTTCTGCATCACTTCGGGGATCGAGCGCATCGACTGGGCGACGATCTCACGGCGGACATCGTCATGGCCGAAGCTGGTGCATTTGCACATCGTCCGGACGGTGCGCTCACCGGCATAATCGTCACCGAGCGTTACCGCGAGCAGGCTCTCGACCAGCCCGGTGCAGGAACCGCATGATGCCGAAGCCTTGCACCCGGCGCGCACCGCATCGAGCGTCTGTGCGCCGCCCGAGATGCACGCAACAACCTTGCCCTTGGAAACGCCGTTGCAACCACAGATCTCGGCATCGTCCGAGAGCGCCGCAACGGCAGACTTAGGGTCCGCAGGCCCACCTCCCTGGGCGAAGGCTTGGCCAAAGATCAGCAGGTCGCGCAGCGGGCCGACATCCTCGCCTCGTTTCATCAGGTCGAAATACCAGCCGCCATCGCCAGTATCGCCGTAGAGGACCGCGCCGACGATCCGGCCGTCCTTGATGACGATGCGCTTATAGACGCCGCGTGCCGCGTCGCGCAGCACGATATCCTCGGAATCCTCGCCGGCGGTGAAGTCGCCCGCCGAGAAGACGTCGATCCCGGAAACCTTGAGCTTGGTCGAGGTGACTGAGCCCTGATAGCCGCTCGGCCGCTCAGCCAGCCCATCGGCCAGCGCGCGGCACATGTCCCAGAGCGGCGCGACCAGACCGTAGACCTGGCCGCGATGCTCGACGCATTCGCCGACCGCCAGCACGGAAGCGTCGCTCGTCACCATATGATCGTCGACCTGGATGCCGCGCCCGACCGCGAGACCAGCCTCGCGCGCCAGTCTCACATTCGGGCGGATGCCGACCGCCATCACCACCAGGCTTGCCGGGATCAGCCGGCCGTCCTTGAGCCGGACGCCTTCGACATGGGTGTCGCCGACGATCTCGGCGGTATCGGCCTCGGTCAAAATGGTCTGACCCCGCGCTTCCAGCGCAGTGCGCAGCAGCCATGCGGCGGCCTCGTCGAGCTGACGCTCCATCAGCGTCGGCATCAGATGGATGACGGTGACCTTCATGCCGCGCAAGGACAGGCCGTGCGCAGCTTCGAGCCCGAGAAGCCCGCCGCCGATCACCACCGCATCGCCGCCCTTTTCAGCCGCGCTGACCATATGATCGACATCGGCCATGTCGCGGAAGCTGATGACCCCGGGCAGATCCTTGCCCGGCACCGGGATGATGAAGGGATCGGAGCCGGTGGCGATCAGCAGCCGGTCATAGCTGGTGGTGCGGCCCGACCGCGCCGTCACCGTCTTGGCGGCGCGATCGACCGCGACGACCGGATCGTCGACGATCAGGTCGATCCGGTTGTCGGCATACCAGGCCCGATCGTTGATCACGATCTCGTCGAAGCTCTTCTCGCCGGCGAGGACGGGGGAGAGCATGATGCGGTTATAGTTCACATGCGGTTCGGCGCCGAAGATCGTCACGCGGTACCGGTTGGGATCGCGCTCGATCAGCTCCTCGATCGCCCGGCACCCGGCCATGCCGTTGCCGACCACGACGAGATGCGCGCGCGTGCCGGCGGCGGAGGAGTCGTCGCTCGTGACTCCCTCGTCGATCGTCCCGTGCCCCTGAAAATCCATCACAATCACTCCGAAAACAAATGATGAGAACCGGGCCGGATCGTCAGATCCGGGCGTCGGCAGCCGCACCCCAGGTCGCGCGCCAGCGGCGCTTGACCATCATCAGGCCACCCAGCGCGACCAGGCACAGACAGGAGAAGATCAGGAAGCCCGACTGGTAGCTGCCGGTGAACTGCTTCGCGACGCCGAGCGAGGAGGCGAGGTAGAAGCCGCCAATGCCGCCCGCCATGCCGACCAGGCCGGTCATCACGCCGATCTCGGCGCGGAAACGCTGCGGCACGAGCTGGAACACAGCGCCGTTGCCGGTGCCAAGCGCGAGCATCGCGACGACGAAGAGGCCGAGGGCTGCCGTCAGCGACGGGGCAGCACTGACCCCGGCAAGCGCCAAGGCCGCGACGATATAGACTGCGGTGAGCGTCTTCACCCCGCCGATCGCGTCGGCGAGCCCGCCACCGAGCGGCCGCACCAGCGACCCCGCGAAGACGCAGCCGGCGGTGGAATAGCCCGCCATGACGGTCGTCAGGCCGAACTGGTCGTGGAAATAGATGGTCAGCGAAGCCGCCAGCCCAACGAACCCGCCAAAGGTGACGCCGTAGAACAGCATGAACCACCAGGCATCAGAGGTCTTCAGAGGCTCGAGATATGCGGTGATGCTCTTCGGCGCGGGCGCGTTGGGAGCGTCCTTGGCCATCAGCATATAGGCGACAAAGACGATGCTGAGCGGGATGCAGGCAAGCCCGAGCACTGCGTTCCAGCCGAACATTTTGGCGAGCGTCGGCGCGAACAGGGCGGCGAAGACAGTGCCGGAATTGCCCATGCCGGCAATGCCCATGGCCTTGCCCTGATGCTCGGCTGGATACCAGCGGCTGGCGAGGGGGAGTGCGATGGCGAAGCTTGCGCCGGCAAAGCCGAGGATGACGCCGAGGGCAAGCGTGCCGCCAAAGCTGCTCACGCCCATCAGCCAGGCCGAAAGCAGGCCGACGATCACGATGATCTGGCTGATCGCGCCCGACCGCTTCGGCCCGATCCGATCAACCAGCAGGCCGTTGACCACGCGCAGGACTGCGCCGGCAAGGGTCGGTGTCGCCACCATCAGGCCCTTTTCAGCAGGCGTCAGCGCCAATGCCTTGGCGATATCGGGCGCGAGCGGTCCAAGCAGGACCCACACCATGAAGGCGAGGTCGAAATACAGGAATGCCGCGATCAGCGTGGGCCTGTGGCCGACACTCCAGAAGCTGCTCTTCTGCTCGCTTTCCTCATTCTGCCAAATCAGCGTTGCCATGATAATCCTCGATCCGATCCGTTCGAAACACGAAAAAAAAGCCGCTTTCCGGCCCCCTCGCGTCGCGAATGAAGACCGGACAGCGGCTTTGCTGTCTGTGGTGGCTCCAGCCCCGCCATTGGGGCCGAATCCTCTGATCGCACGTCTACCGTGCGGCAGATGCAATTTCCACCAAAACGATTCTCTTCGCAAGTGCAAAAATACCGCGGCGCATCATTTTTGTCTCGAAAATCTCTGGAGTCGGCACCCGCAACGAGGAGATTCGATCGGAGAAAAGAGGATCTGTGTGAGGCAAGGACCGGAATTTGCACGCTTTTGAGATATCTTTCCGCACCGCACAAAAAAAGCTTGCGCAGCCCCCGAATCGGTGACAGCCTTATTGGGTCAGCACGATGACGTGCCGACACGGATAAGCGATCCGGCCCATTGAGGGGCAGGATCGCTGTGCTGCCCCGAGGGGCATGCACTGGCAACGACGCCGCCCGAACCGGTCCACACGACCGCTGTTCGAGGCGGTTTTTTTTCGTCTCAAGCATTCGGGGGAATTGGCGATGGACACGGAAGACCAGAGCGCAAAGGTTGATGGGGGCGCAACGCTCGAGCGGCGCGGATTTCTGAAGCTGGGTGGTGTTGCAGCCGCCACCGCGACACTCTCTTCGATCAGCACGCTGTTTCCATCCGGCGCCTTCGCAGCTGGGACGGGGCCTGAGGTCACGGGTGCGAAGCTCGGCTTCATCGCGCTGACCGATTCCGCGCCGCTGATCGTGGCGAAGGAAATGGGGCTGTTCGCCAAATATGGCATGCCAGACGTGACCGTCGCCAAGCAGGCGAGCTGGGGCGCGACCCGCGACAATCTCGTGCTCGGCTCGGGCGGCGGCGGAATCGACGGCGCGCATATCCTTTCGCCGATGCCTTATCTGCTGACGCTGGGTGCCGCCGGCAAGGTGCCGATGAACATCCTCGCCCGGCTGAACGTCAACGGCCAGGGCATCTCGGTCGAAAAAGCCTATCTCGCCGCCAAGGCCGATATCAACGCCGCGAAGATGAAAGCCATCATCGCCCAGCGCAAGGCGAGCGGCAACAAGATCAACATGGCGATGACCTTCCCGGGCGGCACCCACGATCTGTGGATCCGCTACTGGATGGCGGCCGCAGGTATCGACCCCGACAAGGATGTCGATCTGATCACCATCCCGCCAGCCCAGATGGTCGCCAATATGAAGGCGAACACGATGGAGGCATTCTGCGTCGGCGAGCCGTGGAACGACCAGCTGGTCGCGCAGGGCATCGGCTACACCGCTGTGTCGACCGGCCAGATGTGGATGAACCATCCCGAAAAGGCGTTCGGCATGCGCGCCGACTGGGTCGCGGCGCACCCCAATGCAGCGATCGCGCTGACCGCGGCGATCATCGAGGCGCAGCGGATCTGCGACAATCCGGCGAACAATCTGAAGCTCGCCACCATGATCGGCGGTCGCGACTGGCTGAAGGTGCCGGTCACTGACATCCAGGATCGGCTCGCCGGCAATTTCACCATGGGCGATGGGCGCGTGTTCAAGAACGCGCCGTTCAAGATGAAGTTCTGGGCGGCGAACGCGTCCTTCCCGTACAAGAGCCACGATCTGTGGTTCCTCACCGAGGAACAGCGCTGGGGCAAGCTGCCGAAGACGCTCAACAAGATGGCGGTGATCGGCCAGGTCAACCGCGCCGATATCTGGCGCAAGGCGGCTGCTCTGGCCAAGGTTCCGGCGGCGCAGATCCCCAAGGGCGACAGCCGCGGGGCCGAGCATTTCTTCGACGGCAAGGTGTTCGATCCCGGCAATCCGGCGGCCTATCTCGCCAGCCTCGCCATCAAGCGCTGAACAGGAAGGGCAGGGGGTCTTTCGATGAATACGCAACCGACACCATCGCGGGATCCCTTGCCCCAACCGGCAAGCACCGCCGGCACCAAAGCGGAGGCCGAAATCATTCGGCACCCCAACCCGCCCTCGCCGGCGCGACTGAGCGAAATGACGAGCCCGGCTCCGGCGGCGGCATCGGTCATGTCGCGCTATCTCGCGGCCTTGCCCGATCACCTGCGCTCGGTGGCGACCAATGTCCTGCCGACGGTCGTAACCTTGATCGTGCTGCTCGGGGTCTGGCAGGTCATTTGTAACGGAGAAGGATCGTCGCTGCCGAGCCCGCTCAAGATCTGGACTGACAGCCATGAGCTGATCGTCCATCCGTTCAAGGGCGTTTCGCTCGATTTCGGCGGGCTGCACATCGCCGAGGGCGGCGATGTCGGGGTCGCCGGGCATATCATCGCCAGCCTCAAGCGCGTGGCGATGGGCTATGGCCTCGCCGCGATCCTGGGCATCGCGCTCGGCATCCTGATCGGCCAGAGCGTGCTTGCCTATCGGGCGCTCGATCCCCTGTTCCAGGTGCTGCGCACGATCCCGCCGCTCGCATGGCTGCCGATCAGCCTCGCCATCTTCCAGCAGGCCGGGCCGTCGACTGTCTTCCTGATCTTCATCACCGCGATCTGGCCGGTGATCCTCAATACCGCCGCCGGCGTCCAGGCGATGCCGCCGACCTATCGCAATGTCGCCCGCGTGCTGGCGCTCAGCCCGGCGACCTATTTCTTCCGGATCATGCTGCCCGCGACGGTGCCGTACATGTTCACCGGCCTCAGGATCAGCGTCGGCATGAGCTGGCTGGCGATCGTCGCCGCCGAGATGGTCCAGGGCGGCACCGGTATCGGCTTCTTCATCTGGGACAGCTATAACAGCTCGCTCCTCACCGACACGATCGTCGCGCTCGTCTGGATCGGCATGGTCGGCTTCACGCTCGACCGGCTCGTGGCCCTGATCGGCCGCCGCATCGCACATCAGGCTTAAGGGAGGATCGCTGACATGAAGCATCGCGCTTATCTCGCCCTTGAGGGCATCACCGTCTCCTTCCCGACCCGGCGCGGCACCTTTGTCGCGGTGAAGGACATCGACCTTTCGATCGAGAAGGGCCAGTTCGTCGCGCTGATCGGCCATTCGGGCTGCGGCAAATCGACCCTGCTCAACGCAATTGCCGGGCTGGTGAAGCCGGCGCGTGGCGTCGTCTTCCTCGACGGCGATGTGGTCGACGCGCCGGGCCCCGACCGGGCGGTGATCTTCCAGGATCACTCGCTGCTGCCCTGGATGACGGTCGAGGAGAATGTGCGCCTCGCGGTCAACCAGACCACGCCCGGCAAGACCAGCGCCGAGCGCCGCGACTGGGTGTTCCACAATCTCGAGCTGGTCCAGATGGCACATGCCGCGGGCAAGCGGCCGGGCGAGCTGTCGGGCGGCATGAAGCAGCGCGTCGGCATCGCCCGCGCCATCGCGATGAACCCGCGCGTGCTGCTGATGGATGAGCCGTTCGGCGCGCTCGACGCGCTTACCCGCGCCAGCCTGCAGGATGCGGTGATGGCGATCCAGGCGCAGCTGAACAATACGGTGGTGATGATTACCCATGATGTCGACGAGGCAGTGCTGCTCGCTGACCGGGTCGTGATGATGACCAACGGGCCCGAGGCCGGGATCGGCGAGGATCTGGCGATCGACCTGCCGCGTCCGCGCAACCGGATCGAGGCGGCCGACATGCCGGCATACGGCCATGCCCGGCACGAGATACTCCACTTTCTTCACCAGCGCTTTTCGAACCCGGTCGACCGGGCGGCCTGAGCCGGGAGGGGCGCCGGGCCTGGCGCTGAAATCCAACCGGGCTGCCGGTGGCGGCCCGATGCCGGTGATGCCTCGCATCGCCCGGTGACGTGTCACGAACAAGGGAAGGGCCGCGCAGACGGCCGTCCGGGGAGAGGGCACTCAACAAGAAAAAAGGGGAATTTTCGATGCGTGCTTATTTGCTGGTTGCAACTGCGCTTACGGCCGTCGCCGGAGCGACGCCTGCCATGGCGGACGATATCAAGATCAAGCCGCTGATCGATGCGCGGTTGCGCTACGAACATGTCGAGCAGGCGCCGATCGCCAAGGACGCCGAAGCCATCACCGCTCGGATCAGGGCCGGGTTCGAGGCCAAGGTCAGCGATTTCAGCTTCCTCGCGGAGGCCGAGGGCACGCTCGCCATCTCCGAGCATTATAATAGCGGCCTCAACGGCAAGACCATGTTCCCGCTGGTTGCCGATCCGGAGAATGTCGAGCTCAACCGGCTCCAGCTGCAATATCGCGGCATTCCCAAGACGGTGGTCACGGTCGGCCGGCAGCGGATCAATCTCGACGACCAACGCTTTGTCGGTTCGGTCGGCTGGCGCGACAATGAGCAGACCTTCGATGCAGCGCGGGTCGAGTGGAGCGGCGTCAAGAACCTCAAGGCCGATGTCACCTATGCCTGGTCCGACCGCACCATCTGGGGCATCGATGGCGGCAATAATTTCGGCCCGGCGCGGCTGCAGGCGATCAGCGGCGACAATGTCTTCGCCAACCTCGCCTTCACGACCAAGATCGGCACGCTCACTGGCTTCGCCTATCTGGTCGATCAGGACGAGACACCGGTGCTCGGCAACAGCAGCCAGACCTATGGCGGCCGCTTTGCCGGTGCGCACCCGTTCAGCAAGACGGTGAAGGTGACCTATGCCGCGAGCTTCGCTGTGCAGAGCGACTATCACCGCAACCCGAACAATTATTCCTCTAACTATTATGCGGGCGAAGTCGGGCTTGCCGTGAAGGCGTTCACCGTGGGTGCCGGTCTCGAGATCCTCGGTGCCGACAAGGGCGTTGCGCTCACCAGTTTCCAGACGCCGCTGGCGACGCTGCACAAGTTCAATGGCTGGGCCGACAAGTTCCTCGTGACGCCGCCCAACGGCCTGCGCGATGCTTATGGCTCGGTCGGCTATGGCTGGAAAAAGGCGCTCGGCTTCGACGCGATCGGGGTGACGGCGATCTATCACCGCTTCGGCAGCGACCGGCTTGGCCTGCGCTACGGCTCGGAGATCGATGCTCAGCTGAGCGTGAAGAAGGGCAAATATACCGCGCTCGTCAAATTCGCGGATTATGACGCGCACAGCTTCGGGACTGACACGAAGAAGCTGTGGGCCTCGCTGGAATGGGCGCTTTAAGGTCTGGTACCTGATCGGCGACATGCCGGCGCTATGGGCTGATTCCCTCGCGGGTTGAATCAGCGGAGATATGCGACACCCAGGTGTCGCATATCTTCACGCCCCTCCAATCGACTTACCACCAGATCGGTACCATCTCCGGGCAAGACTCCATCCGGAATCGATATGATCCGGCATCGTTGCGGCAACCGGGAGCATGGCCATGGCATCGATCATCGACGTATCGAGCACCTGCGGCAGCAAGGCAGCGGCGCTGGTCGCGGGCGGGGTCAGGACAGTCATCCGCTATTATTCGCGCGACACGATCCGTCCGTCGAAGCGGCTGAGCGGCGCCGAGGCCGAGCAACTCGCCGCGGTGGGTCTGCGGCTCGGCATCGTCCATGAGGGCCGGCACGGCGACACAGCGAGCAACTTCGACCGACCGACCGGCGTTGCCGATGCGCAATATGCCCGCAGCTATGGCGCGACGACGATCGGCCAGCCGGCCGGCTCAGCGATCTATTTCGGCGTCGATTTCGACGCGAGCCCGGCCGAGATCCGCGACCGGGTGCTGCCCTATTTTCAGGGCGTGGCAGATGCCTTCGCGGTGGCGACGGGCGAGCCCGATTATATCGTCGGCGTCTATGGCAGCGGCGCGACCTGCAAGGCAGTGCTCGATGCCGGTCTCGCGGCGCGCGCCTGGCTGGCTCAGTCGACGGGTTGGACCGGCCATGCCGCGTTCCTGAGCTCCAATCGCTGGGCACTGAACCAGGGCCCGGCCACCACCGTCGCCGGGGTCGAGTGCGATCCGGACACCGCGGGCGAAGGCCATGATATCGGCGATTTCGTGCTGCATTCCCTGGTGGTGCCGGCTGGACCGGCGGCTGGCCCGGGCGCATCGGCTGTAGCGCCGATGCGGGTGAATGCGCGCAGCGGGCTGAGGCTGCGCGCCGGGCCGGGGACTGAGTTCAACATCGCGAAGCTGCTGGTGTTCGGCACGCTCGTCCATCCGCTCAAGAGTGTGGGCAGCTGGACGATGGTCGATCTCGAAGGCGACGGGGTTGCCGACGGCTTTGTCAGCGGTGCGTTTCTCGAGGATGTGGTGCCGGAATCGGGGCGCACCGGGGCTGCACCGTTGGCGGCGGCGGGGCATCCCACCCCAGACTCAGTGCATGTGCCCGAGCTGATCCGGCAGGGGAGTTCGGCCGCCGGGCTGAAAGCAGCGCGGCAGACCGCCAAGGCCTCGCTGCCGGGCTATCCGACCAATGGCTGTGCGGCGCATCTGAGCGCCTTGCTCCAGCAGGCCGGTATCGATGTGGCAATGACCTGGGGCGCGGGCAAGCTGGCGCATGTGATGGCGGATCGCGGCTGGACGCGGATCGCGGTCGGCAAGCAGATCAGCGGCGACATCGGCGTCTGTTTCGACAATGACCCGACCCCGGCGGGCGCCGACCATATCTATCTCGTCGTCAGCACCTCAGGCCCGGACGAGATGAAGGTCGCGGACAACCAGCGCACGACCGACGAGACGCATGTCCGGTTCGCGACCGGGCATGGCAAGACGCCGACCGAGTATTTTCTCCGGGCGCTTTAGCGATCTCTCCCGGGCGTCAGATCTTGCGGAACGCGGCCAGATAGCCCTCGACGTCCTGTGGGTCGAACACGCGGTCGTCGAAGAAGCGATCGGGGCCGAGCGTCAGCGGGCGGCGGTGCGAGCCGACGGCGAGCGGCGATCCCAGCGCGCCCTCCAGTTTCATGCTCGCGCCCGGCATCGGGAAGGCTGAGCCAGCCAGGGCACGGCGATAAATGTCCGAGCGGAACACGTCGGCCGACAGGCGTTCAGTCTCGGCGGCCGGCTTGACCATTCCCCAGCGGACGAGCTGCGAATAGATCCAGAGCGCCTGGCTGCGCCATGGAAAGCCGGCTGCCTCGCCGTGGAACATCAGGAAATCGGGCACGTCGATGGGCGGCATATCAGGGCGGAGCGCGATCTTGCCCTCGAGCGCGGGCAGGATTGCGCTGGCCGGCTGGCCGACATAGTTTGGCTGTTCGAGCAGGGCTGCGAGCTCGAGGCGATTGGCGGGATCGTCGCACCAGGCAGCGGCGTGCGACAGGGCGACCAGCAGGCGATCGACCAGATCGGGGTTGGCCTCCATCCAGTCAGTGCGCAAGCCGAGGACCTTCTCCACGCCGCGCTGCCATATCCGTGCACCGATCGCGACGATCTCGCCAAGCCCCTCGGCGACCGCAACGCTGCTCCACGGCTCGCCGGCGATGAAGCCGTCGATCTCGCCGGCGCGCAACGCCTCGACCATCAGCGAAGGCGGCAGCACGCGCATGGTGATGTCACGGTCGGGGTCGACCCCGGCCGAGCCCAGCCAGTAGCGCAGCATCAGGGCGTGGCTCGAGAAACGGTGGACGATGCCGATGATCGGCTTGCGGCGGTGCAGCCCGATGGCGGCCGCGAAATCATGCGCTGCCGCGACCGGATCGGCGACGCGCTGCGCTGGATCCGGATCGAGTGCGGCGACGAAATCGCTCGCCATGGTCAGCGCATTGCCGTTGACGCCGAGCTTGAACGGCGCGGAGATCGATGCCGGATGCTGGCTCAGCCCCAGGGTCACTGCGATCGCGAGCGGGGCCAGCATGTGGGCTGCCTGAACCTGGCCATAGACCAGCCGATCACGCAGCGTTGCCCAGGAGGTGGTCCGGAGCAGCGAAAGGTCGATCCCCTCGGTGGCGGCAAAGCCTTTCTCGCGCGCGGCGACGAGCACGGCGCTGTCGGTGAGCGGCAGGAAGGCGATCGTGATCGCGGTCATCATAGGCCCCCCAACAGGCTGCTTGCGGTGATCAGCGCTTCGGCGACCTCGACGATGCGGCGGCCCTGGTTCATCGCCGTGGTGCGGAGCAGGGCATAGGCCTCCGCCTCGGGCAGGTTGCGGCTGCTCATCAGGATCGCCTTGGCACGGTCGATCGTCTTGCGTTCGGACAAGGCGGTCCGCGCCTCATCGAGCTCGGTCTGCATCCGGGCGAATGCGTTGAAGCGGCGGATCGCGAGATCGAGGATCGGCTTGACCCGCTCCTTGCGCAGCCCGTCCACGACATAAGCGGAGACGCCGGCATCGATCGCGGCGCCGATCATCGCGTCATCCGACTGATCGACGAACATCGCGATCGGCCGGGCGAGCGCGCGGCTGACGGCGAGCATTTCCTCGAGCGTGTCGCGGCTCGGGCTGCCGAGATCCATCAGGACGACATCGGGCGCCATGCGTTCGATCCGCGCGACAAAGCCGCCGCGCGGCGGGACGACCTGGATGTCGTCATAGCCGGCCTCGCGCAGGCCCTCCTCGAGCACCGTCGCGCGCAGGCCGCTATCGTCTACGATCACGATTCGCAATTGGCAGGCCCCTGACAGCCGATCGGCCACCCCGTGCGGGGAGCGGGCGCGAAGGTCAACTGCGGGAATGATCGGGACGGCACTGTAACATTAGTTTCGCCAATCATCATTCTGTCACGGCTCCGCAATGAAACCGTCATCAACCGCACCTAGCGCGACCGTGCGCCGATCGTGGCGAAGGGGAATTTCCAGAATGACGACATCGACCGGCGCACGGCTGCGCCTTTTCGGCGCGAGCGCGGTTGCGCTTGCCGCATCGCTCGCTTCGGGCGCCGCTCTCGCGGAGACGATGCCCGCCACGGCTACCGCAGCGGAGCCCAGGGCCGCGACTGCCCCGGCCGACACGGACGCCGACGCCCAGAAGATCGCCGAGGGTTCGGACATCGTCGTGACCGCGACCAAGGCGAACGAAATCGCGCCGGTCACCGCCTCGCTCCAGACCACCCAGCCGCAATCGATCATCTCGCGCTCGTTCATCGAGGACTCGCTGCCCGCGACCTCCGACTTCAACCAGATCGCGCTGATTTCCCCGAGCGTTTCCAACAGCGGCAACGCCAATGGCTCGGGCCTGTCCGAATCCAAGGCGCAGATCCGTGGCTTCCAGGACGGCGAATATAACGTCACCTATGACGGCGTACCGTTCGGCGACACCAATGATCCGACCCATCATTCGAACACCTTCTTCCCGTCGAACACAGTCGAAACGCTGATCGTGGATCGCGGCCCCGGCAATGCAAGCAATCTGGGCCAGGCGACCTTTGGCGGGAGCCTCAACATGTTCTCGCGCGCCACCCGCGAGGAGGCGAGCGTCGAGGCGAAGGGCACCTATGGCAGCTACAACACCTATCTGCTGCGCGGCCTCGTACAAAGCGGCGCCATCAAGGCGCTCGGCGGCACCGAAATCGTCCTGAGCGGCCAGCATATCAAGTCGGACGGTCTGCGCAGCTTCAGCCCGTTCACGTCGAACAACGTGTTCGGCAAGGCAGTGATCCCGATCGGTACCGCGAAGCTGACATTGCTCGCGACCTATAACGAGAATGACTTCAACCAGCCCGACAATGATGGCCCGACCATCACCCAGGTCAATGAATTCGGCAAATATTTCAGCCTGAACGATGATCCCAACACGCAGAATTTTTACAAGTACAACCACACCCACAAGACGACGGATTTCGAGCTCGCCAAGCTCGAAGTCGATCTCACCCCCTGGGCGCACCTCGACACCCGCGGCTTTACCTACAGCTACGACAATGAGACGCTGAGCGGCAGCGACGTTACGCTCTATGGCAACACGGCTGCCGATATCGCCGCGGTGACGGCCGCGAACAAGGTCACCCTGAGCCAGGGCGGCGCCAAGGTGTTCGGCGTTCCGGGCTATACCAAGACCAACAAATATCGCGTGATCGGCAACATCACGAAGCTCCACATGGATATCGCGAGCTGGGTCAATTCGACCGTCGGTTTCTGGTACGAGCATTCGAATACCTATCGCCAGCAGCGCGACGTCAACCTGCTGACCATGGATCCGAACTTCGCCGAGAAGACGGTGACCGATCCCGTGACCAAGCTCGTCACGCCGTCGAACATCAAGTTCGACCAGGATTCGCACATCAACCACCTCGAGGAATTCGTCGAGGTCGAGCTGCGTCCGTTCGAGGGCCTGAAGATCACGCCGGGCTTCAAGCATGCCGAGTTCACCCGCATCGACACCGCCGCCTACAACCAGACGACCCGGATCCCGTCGAACTTCAAGAAGACCTATACGGCTGATCTGCCGTTCCTGACGATCAACTACCAGCCGATCGACAGCCTGTCCTTCTATGCGCAATACGCCAAGGGCTTCCTGATGCCGCCGCTCAGCCAGCTCTATGTGGCGGACCCGTCGCTCTCGACGGTCGATCCGCAGAAGTCGACCAATTATCAGGTCGGTGCCGTCTATCATGGCGGCCGGCTGAGCCTCGACCTGGATGGCTATTATATCGACTTCAAGAACAAGTTCTCGCCTATCGGCTCCGGCGCTACCGCCGGCTTCACCAATATCGGTGGTGCGATCTACAAGGGCATCGAGGGCCAGGCGACCTACGCGTTCAATGGCGGATTCGCGGTCTTCGCCAACGGTTCGGTGAACTATGCCAAGACCAACAACCCGACCGACGTCGTTCACACCCAGGTGAAGCTCGCGCCGACATTTACCGCGGCCGGCGGCATCATCTACAAACACGGCCCGATCCGCTTCTCGCTGATCGACAAATATACCGGCAAGGAATGGTTTGCGGCGGGTGAGCCCACCGCGCCGATCGGGGGTGCCGACCCCAGCACAAGCGGATACAATAGCGCCATTCTCTCCGCGCGCTACGAGATCGGCCCGGTCCGGTTGGGGGTCGAGATCAACAACCTGTTCAACTCGCAGCGGCTGATCAACAACAGCTCGGGGCAGCTCTTCTACCAGACACCGCGCGCCTATACCGGCGACATCACGCTGACCTTCTGATGTTGAAACTGGGCCTTCTCGCCATGGCGGCAGCGCTTGCCGGCGCGGCACCCGGCGGCGGGAAGGCTCCGTTGCTGTCGATCGCCGATATCGACCCGGCGCTGGTGCTGCCGCCGCCGCCGGTGGCCGGCAGCGAGCAGGCAAGGGCTGAACTGGCCGAGTTGCATGCGGCCGAGGATGCGCGCTCGCCCGCTGACGAGGCTGATGCGCGGCGTGACGGCGATACGAAGAACGCGACGATCTTCGCCGAGGTGCTTGGGCCTCGCTTCGACCTCGCGAAGTTGCCCGCCACATCGGCCCTGCTCACGCTGGTTCGCGAGAGCGAGAAGGCGACGGTCGATCGCGGCAAGGACGCGTTCAGGCGCCCGCGCCCCTATGCGATCGACCCCTCGCTCAAGAGCTGCAAGCGCAACGAGGATCTGTTCTCCAGCTACCCGAGCGGGCATACTTCGATGGCCTTTTCGATGGGCGAGGTGCTGGCCCGGCTGGTGCCCGAAAAGGCCGCGCCCCTGCTCGCCCGCGCCGCGCGTTACGGCCAGACCCGTATCATCTGCGGCCAGCATTTCCGCAGCGATGTCAGCGCCGGGCAGATGCTCGGCGTGCTGATCGCGGAGCGGCTGATGGCGAAACCTGAGTTCGCGGCGGGCTTTGCCGCGGCTCGGGCCGAGCTCGTCCGGGCTGGAGTGGCGTCCGCTCGCTGACGCTCATGGCCGGCGCATTTCGGCCGGGGTTTCCATCATCTATATTTGCCGGAAGTTGGAGATTACGGCGCTAAAATCGATGAAAAAGCGCGAAACTCACGTACGAGAGGCGGTATTTTCGCCTTTTATCGTGCGATGTGAGTAGCTTGATGCCTCGCATTAATCTTTTGAAGTCGCCGGGTTGGAGATTGTGGGATTTTCGTAATATTCTTTGCACGGTCGGCGGATCGGCGAGGCTAATGATGACCTTGCGGCGCTCCGCCTGGCGGGGCGTGGTCGCCGATTTGGCATTTTTGCGAGCCATCGTCAGGATATGAATTTTAAACTTCGGCGGGCGATCGTCTGGGGCGTTACGCATTTCGACCGCGCACTCGCAAATCCGCTTCTTCGGGAGGATTGGGAGGTCATGGTATGACTGAGGTCATTAAGTCATTCCGAGTATTGAATTATGCGAGTCATGTTTTTCTGCTTTCTTTTTCTTGATGAGCCAGGCCCGGCGGTGGGCACGCTCGCCCCCGGCGCCGGTCGGGGGAAGGCGTTTCGATTGTTTCGACGATGAGAAAGAGCGCGCGCGGTATCGGATCGGATGCGACCATAGCGAAGGCGGCCAAAGGTTGAATTCACGCGCGACGCGGCGCGATCTCCGCACATCGAAGGTTGCGCCATGGGCCGTACTGGGCGCTTCCGCGAGCTCGGAGGTATGTGGCACTGCCCCATCTCAACCCTCCCCGAAGGCTACGGCATTCACCCATTACGCCGCGAGTCATCTCCCTCTCGCCTGGTGGGGTCGGACCAATGCCCGCTCGATATTGGGATCAGCTGATTTTGTTGCCAGGCGGCGCGTCGGTTCGCAGGGCGGACTGGCGACCTTCAAAGTGGATTTGGTAGAAGCAAAAGCCCTGCAAAATCAAATGTTAGCGGAGCCACTTCAACCCAGAACTCATTGACGCGCTGTGGAAAGCAGCGCTCAAATACGAGTCCATAAGGGAGAGGTTGTTGGCCCGCTATTGCCGGCATGAGGGGGACGATCGTGAGGGGAAAAGCAATTCTGATGGCGGCGGCGTGCCAGTCGATAGCCGCGACGTGGAGGGCTTCAGCCTTGTTTCATAAACCCCGGATTGTGGCGGCCCTCATGCTCGCGCCGCTGGCCGCGAACGCGCATGCGCAGGCGCCGGCAGCAGAGACCGGCATCCAGACTGTTCAGCTCAGCGCCGATCGCGGCGGCAAGCGGTTCGAGGGTATCGGCGTCGTCGAGGGCGGCGGCGGCACTGGGGTGCTGCTGAAGGATTACCCGGAAGCCCAGCGAAGCCAGATCCTGGACCTCATGTTCACGCCGAAATTCGGTGCCTCGATCAGTGCGCTGCTCGTCGAAATCCCCGGCGACGGTAATTCGACGCAAGGCTCGATGCCCAGCCACATGCACAGCCGCCAGGACCTCAACTACCGCCGCGGCTATATGTGGTGGGAATTGCGCGAAGCGCGGCGGCGCAATCCGCGCCTTTCGCTGGACGGCGCCGCCTGGAGCGGGCCGGGCTGGCTCGGCACCAGCGGCACCCTGTTCGAGCAGAAGGGCGGGGACGGCAACTTCTGGTCCCAGGATACGGTCGACTATTACATCACATGGCTGCGCGGGCTCCGCAGCGTCTATCGCCTGGAGTTCGACGCGATCGGCAGTCGCAACGAGAAGGGCGCGAGCTACGGCTTCGCCAAGGCTTTCCGGAAAAGCCTTGATGCGAACGGCTTTCCCAAGGTTCGGCTGCACGGCTTCGACAATTGGCCCGACGACTCGAAGTTCGCCTTCGTCCCGGATCTCCTGAAAAACGCCGAACTGCGGAGTTCGCTCGACATCGTCAGCGCTCACATCAATGCGCCGGAGTCAGTCGTGTCGGCTGAAGTCCAGTCCACCGCGGCCAGGCTCGGAAAGCCGATCTGGAACACCGAACAGCATGTCTACAAGGCCGGCTTTGACGGCCTGATCGGCATGGTCGAGTCCTTCAACGAAAACTATATCCGCAGCGGCGTCACCAGGATCGTCACCTGGTACGGGATCGCCGGGGTTTACCCGACGGAGCCCTATTCGGGTGAGAAGGAAGCCGCGATCCGCGCCGGCTCGCCGTGGAGCGGGCATTACGCGATCAACCCCTCGCTATGGGGCTATGCCCATTACGGCCAGTTCAGCGAGATCGGCTGGCAGTATCTGAATGGCGGCAGCGGCGATCTCGCCGGCGGCGGCACCTATGTGACGCTGAAATCGCCGGGGACGGACTACAGCATCATCGCCGAAACCAAGGATGCGCGGAATGCGCAGCGGATACGGTTCACCGTCGGCCGGGGCCTGTCGCCGAAGAGCGTGGCCGTGTGGCGCAGTGACCGCAGCGCGCAGTTTGTCCGTCAGCCGGACGTCGCGGTAAGCGGCGGCGCGTTCACCCTCACGCTTGCCCCCGACAGCGTCTATTCGATCACGACCACGCGAGGGCAGCGCAAAGGCGGCTTCGCCTCAGTGCCCGCGCAAACCGCCTTTCCACTCCCCTACAGGGAAAATTTCGAGCGCTACGGGCAACCTGCGCAATATGGCTATCTGCCGCGCTATTTCGCCGACATCGCGGACGTCTTCGAGCTCGCGCGCTGTCCGGCCAGGGCCGGCATGTGCCTGCGTCAGGCCGTGCCCGTACAGCCGATGTCGTGGGCGCCCGAATGGAAGCCCTATACGATCATCGGCGATGACCAGTGGCGCGACTATGAGGTCGCCGCCGACGTGCATCTCGCGCCCGGCGAAGGCGGCGGCATCATGGGTCGGGTCAACAATGTCGGCAGCGGCTATGGCACTGTTCCGCAAGGGTATTTCCTGCAACTCGATTCCGCGGGATTGCTTGAACTGATCGTCATCCGGGGCAAGGCGGACAAGAAGGCCCTGATCGGCGACGCGGAGCAACAGGCGCTCATCCGGGCGCAGAACGACGCAACCGCTGGTGGAGAGAAATTGCTCGGGTCCACCAAGGTAGCTGGAGTCGCGCCGGGACAATGGCACCGGCTCCGGCTTCGGTTCAAAGGCAGTATGATCACCGCATTTATCGACGACCGCCCGGTTCTTGACGTCCAGGACTCGCTTTACGCGAGCGGCATGGCCGGCCTCCTCGCCGCGCGCGACGGCGATCGGCTGAGCACCCCCTTCTTCGACGACGTCGTGATCAAACCGGTCGGCCGGCCGGACCCTGTACCGGCTTCGGCAATTGTGCGGGAGAAGCCGCTCTATCCGGGTGCGCATTAGAATCCGGGCCCGGAACCTCACTCCCCCTCATCCTTCCGTCGCTTCGCTCCTCCCTCCTTCTCCCACAAGGGTAGAAGGATTCTCATGCAGATGCGCCAGATCCAGCCTCAGCCTCTGCGCATTGCGTCTCAGGAAATCCGTGATGACCTCGAGTTGCTGGACATCATAATGTTCGCATAGCGCGGCCATGGAGGGGTTCGGCACGCCAAAATGGCGGCGGGTCGCGGTGACGGACTCTTCGATCAACGTGACCACGATCCGTCGGCGATCCGTGGGGTGCGGGCCCCTGCTGACATAGGCTTTCTTGACGAGGCGATCGATCAGATCCGTGACCGAGGCGGTCGCCAATCCTGTCTCTCTCGCTATCTCTCCGGCGCTGAGTGGGCCGAGGCGCCTGAGGAGGAAGAGCGTCTTATAGGCAGTCGGGTCGAGGCCCATGTCCTGCGCGACCGCTGAATGGAACAGGACGATCGCCTCGCTGTGCAGATTGCCGGCCTGGGTGAGGTCAGTGAGCACCTCTTCGCGTGATCGGCTGACTCTGCTTTGCGTTGACATATCTCGATTCCAATTTATTACGCTTTACCGTAATATACGGCGTATCGAGATAAATCAATGAGCGCTTTGCCGATTGAAAGCCGTTCGATGAAGCGCAGCGCCGCGTGGTTCGCGCCACTCCTGTTGGCGCTGTCGTACCCGTTCTTTCTGCATGGTTTCAGCAACTGCACCGGGGCCTCAGGAAGCCATCCGGACCTCGTCCGAACCGCCGGCGGCTGGCTTTGCCTGTTGCTGGCGGCGGCGGTGCCTCTTGTGGGTCTCGGCTGGGCATATTTGCTGCGCTCGGTTTCGGACCCGGGGGATGTGCGGGTGCGGGCTAGGTCGCTGGCCTATGTGACGATGGTGGCGCCGCCGCTCTTCGTCCTGATCGGCGTCACGCGCGGCTTGGTCGGGCGCCCGCTAAGCGATGAAACGATATGGCTGGGGCTTTGGGCGGCTGCGATCGCCTATGTCGGGCTTCGACCGCCCGCCGTCGCGCGCGCTGCGTCGCCCCGGCTGCGGGTCGTCCACGGGGTGGCTGCATCGCTCATCGTCGTCTTCATCGCCTTTCATCTCACCAATCATCTGTCGGGATTGATCGGGCCCGATATGCATGCGGCGATCATGAAGGCGGGGCGCACGGTTTATCGGCAACCTTTGGTCGAAGGGCTGCTGATCGGATTGCTCCTCTTCCAGATCGCGACCGGCCTTGCCCTGGCGCGGCGGTGGAGCCGCTTGCCCGGCGATGGCTTCCGGGTGCTGCAGGTCGGCAGCGGGCTTTATATCGCGAGCTTTATCGTCACCCATCTCAACTCGGCGTTGATCGGTGCGCGCGCGGTGCGGCATGTCGAGACCGACTGGGCATGGGCATCAGGCGCGCCCGAGGGGCTGATCCATGATGCGTGGAATATCAGGCTGGTCCCGCATTATGGCTGGGGGGTTTTCCTTGTTCTGGTGCACCTGTCGTTGGGGCTTCGGCAGGTTTTGATCGCGCATGGCGTGGAGGTTCGGCTGGTGAACCGGCTTTGGGTGGGGGGTGTGGTGGTTTGTGGGGGAATCGCTGTGGCTATTGTGGCGGGGTTGTTGGGGGTGAGGATCTGAGGCCGGGATTCCATGCGGCGGTCCCAGCGTCCGGTTCGAGGCCGTGGCTCCTGTGGCACGGTGGATGCCGGAACAAGTCCGGCATGACGGGAAAGTAGAACCTCGAAAAATTCGTCATGCCGGACTTGTTCCGGCATCCACGGTTCGGCATTCTCATCGCTATGAGGGAACGAATCCCCTGCGTCTATATCCTCTCCAATGGCTTCAACGGAGCCTTGTACACTGGCGTAACGTCGAACCTTGTCGGTCGAATGATGCAGCACCGCGACGGTACGTTCGACGGCTTCACCAAACGTCACAATATCAAGATGTTGATGTGGTACGAAGTCGCGGACACAATGGAGGCCGCCATCACGGCGGAAAAGCGGATCCAGAAATGGCGCCGCGAGTGGAAGAAGAACCTGATCGAACGCGAGAATCCGAATTGGGAGGATCTGGCGCCGTCGCTCGGGCTTGAGCCCCTGCCGCCTGCCGCTTCCAAATAGCTCTCTGTCACCCCGGGCGCACCGATCCGCTTTTCCGCCGCGGTGGCTCCTGCGGCACAGTGGACCCCGGAACAAGTCCGGGGTGACGATACATAATTATACCAACTTCTGATTCAGGGCCTAGAATGTGACCGTCACGGATGGTGCGCTGCGCTTTGCCTCGCCGTGGAACACTGCCTCGATATTGTTGCCGTCGGGATCGAGCAGGAAGGCGGCGTAATAGCCGGGGTGATAGGGCCGCTCGCCGGGCGCGCCATTGTCGGTTCCGCCCGCCTCCAGGCCCGCCTTGTGGAACACATCGACCATATCGCGATCGGCTGCCTGGAAGGCGAGGTGATGGCGCCCGGTCAACTGGCCGTGCGCAGACTTGCTGTCAGCGGTTGAGACGAACAGCTCATCCACCCAGAAATAGTCATCGGCCTCGCCGCCGATCGGCACGCCGAGCACCTTGAATAGCGCGCCGTAGAAGCGGCGGCTTGCGGGCAGATCGCGCACCACGAGATGGAGGTGGTCGATCAACCGGCCACGATGAAGTTCCATTTCCAAGCTCTCCTCTTCGGCTTGCGAGCCGAACGGAAGGAGGCGGCACCTGTTCCCGGTTTCGCGGTGATTTATCGGCTCGACGAGGCGGCCCAGCGACCTAGTCGGAGTTGGTGAGGGGCGCCGGGAGCCCTCGATAGCTCCCGGAACCCCTCACCAAGTTGCGCTAGGCAGCAAGCTGCCAAGCTTCACTATCCTCTCCCAAAGGAGAGGAACTACCCTGTTTTGGCTTGTTTACCCTTCGACCCGCCCAGCGCGACGATTGCCGCTGGCAGGAACAGCAGCACCAGCGGCACCGCGGCGACCAGGCCGAAGATGATTGCGGTCGCAAGCGGTTGTTGCAGGCCGGCGCCGCGGCTCAGGCCGAAGGCGAGGGGGCTGAGGGTGAGGATCGCGATCAGGGCTGACATCAGGATCGGGCGCAGGCGTTTCGAGCCGGCGTCGCGGAGTGCTGCAAGGTCGACATGGCCTTCGCTGTCGAGCTCGGCGAGGAAGAAGATGACGAGCTCGGTCACCATGCCGACCACCATGGTCAGCCCCATCAGCGCGGAGATGTCGAGCTCGATCCCGGTGATCCACAGGCCGCACAGCACCGCCGCGGCCGAGAGCAGCACGGTGGCGAGCGCTGCGAGCGTCCACACGATCCGTTCGTAGAGGAAAGTGAGCAGCAGCGCGGTCAGCAACAGGGCTGCGGCGAAGACCATGGTCAGGTCCGAGAAGCTCTGCTGCTGCTGGGCGTAGAGGCCGCCATAATCGACCCGCACCGATGCCGGCAGCGCGAGGCCGGCGACCGCCGCGCGAACATCCTTCATCGCCGAGCCGAGATCGCGGCCCTCGAGCCGCGCGGTCACCGCGACGAAGGGCGCGAGATCTTCGCGAGTGAGCTGCTTCTGTCCGGCGGCGACCGAGATTTTCGCGATCTGGCTGACGCGCACCGCATGGCCGTCGGGCGCGGTGAGGACGAGGTTGGCGATATCGGCGGCGCGCGCGCGCAGATCGGCGGGCGTGCGCACCCGGACCGTGACGAGCTGCTCGCCGACCCGGACCTCGGTGGCCGCGGTGCCGCCGACCATCGCCTCGAGTTGGTTGGCGACATTGCCGGGATCGAGCCCCTGCTGGGTCGCCGCGCCGCGATCGACCGCCACCGCGATCGCATCGCCGGCGACGCGCAGGCCATCGACGACTTCGACCACGCCGTCGATCTTGCCGATCCTGGCGGCGATGCGCTTCGCCGACGCGTCGAGCTCATGCTCGTCATCGCCGAACAGTTTCACCTCGATCGGCTGCGGCACCGCCGTCAGGTCGCCGATGAGATCCTCCATCAGCTGCGCGGTCTCGATCTCGATGCCGGGGACCTTTTCTTCGATCTGGCCGCGGACATCGGCCATCACCGCTTCGATCGAGCGGCGCGAACCGCCCTTCAGCCGGATGAAATAATCGCCCTCGTCAGCCTCGGTCAGCCCGCCGCCGAGCTGGGCACCAGTCCGCCTTGAATAGCTCGCGACTTCAGGCGTGGCGGTGATGATCTGCTCGACCTGGCGGAGCAGGCGGTCGGTATCGGCAAGGGCCGCGCCGGGCTGCGCCTTGTAATCGAGGATGAAGCCGCCCTCGTCCATCTGCGGCATGAAGCCTGACGGGACATGCGACCAGGCGGCAAAGCCGAGCAGCGCCAGTCCGAGCCCGAGCACGCCGGCGAACAGAGCTGGCCGGGCGAGGAGGCGGTCGGCGGCGCGGTCATGGAAGCGGACCAGGCCACCCATGAACCCGTCAGCGCGCTCGGCCGCCTCGGCGTCGCTTTCGCGGAGCCAATGCGCCGAGACGAGCGGGATGACGAAGCGGGCATAGAGCAAAGACAGGGTCAGCGCGGCGACCATGGTCAGCGCAAGCGCCTTGAAGAAGCCGCCGGTCACGCCGCTGATAAAGGCGAGCGGCAGGAAGACGATGATCGTCGCCGCGGTAGAGCCGAACAGCGGGACGCCCATTTCCGCCGCCGCCGCGAGGATGCCCGAGGCGCCCTTCACCGCGCCCTCCTGCAGCCGGCGCATGACGTGTTCGAGCATCACTACCGTATCGTCGACGATCAGCCCGACCGCCGCGGCCATGCCGCCCAAGGTCATCATGTTGAAGCTCATGCCGAGTGCGGACAGGATGAGGCAGGTGCCGGCGAGCACGGCAGGCAGCATCAGGCCGGTGATCAGCATCAGCCGCCCGGAGCGCAGGAACAGGAACAGGACGATGCCGGCGAGGAAGGCGCCGAGCAGGATGGCATCGCGCACCGCGTTCGCGGCGCCGGTGACGAGCTCGGACTGGTCGTAAAAGGGCGTGACGGTCACGGTGACCGGAAGGCCGAGCTGCTTCAGCCGGGCGGAGACCTCGTGCACGATCCGCACGCTGTCGCCCGACGGGGTCTGGCGGATATTGATCAGCACTGCGTCTCGCCCGTTCGAGGTGACGCGGGTCCAGGAGGGTTCTGCGGAGGGGTGGATGGTGGCGATCTGGTCGAGCGTCACCAGCCCGGCGCCGGCGCTGGTGCCAGCCTTGACCGGGGTGGTGCCGAGATCGGCGATCGAGACGGTCGGGCTCTCGGCCAGCACGAGATAGAGCCGGTGGCGATCCTCGATCTTGCCGACGCCGCGCACATCATTTGCCTTGCCGAGCGCGGCGGCGACATCGGGGAGGCTGATGCCCAGCGCCTGGGCGCGCGCGGGATCGACATCGACGGCGAATTCGCGCGGCGAGCCGCCGAGAATGTCCACCGCCGCGACGCCGTCGACCGCGGTGAGGGCAGGCCGCACCCGGAGCTCGGCGATCTGGCGCAGCGCCTGCTGGTCGAGTGAGGTCGAGGTGAGGGCGATGCCGAGCACCGGGAACAGGGTCGGGTCGGACTGGCGGACTTCGAACTTCGTGCCGGGCGGCAGATCGGGCACCTGGGCGGCGAGCGCTGCCTGGGTCGCCAGCGTCGCCGCGACCATGTCATGGCCCCAGGCGAAGTTGAGCGCGACCTCGGCCGATCCGCGGCTGGTCGTCGAGCGGATGCGGGTGACGCCGGGGACCGAGCGCAGCGCGACTTCGATCGGGCGGGTGATGCCGGCGGCCATCTGTGATGCGTCGCGGTCCCCCGCATCGATCGCGACGACGACGCGGGGATAGCTGATGAAGGGGAACAGGCTGACCGGCAGCTTCGTCGCCGCGACCACGCCGCCGAGCGTCAGCAGCAGGGCGGCGAGCCACAGGGCGCGGGCATGGTTCGCCAGCGCTCGGGTCATACGGGGGCCCGCTGTTTGGAACCCGGCGCCGTTCGGTCCGAGCCTGTCGAAGCCCAGGTTCGTGGCGAAGAGGTTCGCCCACACATATCGGACGCGTCCTTCTTCCCCTCTCCTTTTAGGAGAGGGGCAAGCTGCGCAGCAGCGCGGGGTGAGGTTGAGTAGGAGCCGCTCATGCTCGTCACCCTCACCCTTCCCACCGCTTCGCGGCGGGCCCCTTCCCTCTCCCGGTGGGAGAGGGAGAAACAGCGTCGCGCAGATGTGTGAATGCCGTAGACGAACGGGATGGGTGATTCCCGCTCAAGGAAAGCCCGCGTCACTTGGTGCGGACTTTCATGCCGTCTTCGAGTGCGGTGCCGCCCTGGGTCACGACCTGATCGCCGGCGCTCAGGCCTTTGACGATCGCGACCCGATCACCCGCGACGGGGCCGATCGTCACGTCGCGGCGATGGGCGGTCCCGCCGGAGACGGTGAAGACATAGGATTGGCCGCCATCGTCGAGCAGCGCCGCATAGGGGATGGCGAGCGTGTCGCCCTGGCCGCTGATTGAGACATCGCCCTTCAGCGTTTCGCCAACCCCGATGCCCGAGCCGGCGGGGATGGCGGCGAACAGGGAGGCGAGGCGGGTCTGGGGGTCGACCACGGTTGCGACCGACAGCACCGGCACCTCGACTGAGCCGCCGCCGGGCCGCATGATCCGCAAGCTATCGCCGGTATGGACCGCGGTGGCGAGGCCGGGATCGACGCCGAAGCGGGCGCGGGCGTCGTCGGGCGCAGCGATCGTCGCCACGGTCGCGCCGGCCTGCACCGCATCGCCCGGATTGGCGACGATGCTGTCGACAAAGCCGGCGACGGGCGCGCGCAGGACGAGACCGGCGGCGCGACCGGAGAGGCTAGCGCGGGTCGCATCGGCGGCGCGGGCCGCGGCCCGTGCGGTTTCGACATCGGCGTTGCTTGCCAGCCCATCGGCGCGGAGGCGCTCAGCCCGGGCGAGCGCGGCATCGGCCGCACGAGCCTCGCTCGAGGCCTTGGCGAGTTCGAGCGAGGTGTCGGCGGCGGGCGTGAGGATTGCGACGATCTGGCCGCGCCCGACCCGGGTTCCGGCGGGCGCCACGATCCGCGCGACGATCGCGGCGGCGGGCGCTGTGAGCACGCGCTTGCTCGCGCTGCCGCCTTCCGCCGCGCCGTACAGGGTGACGCGGCGGTTGACCGCGCCCTGCTCGACCCGCGCGAGTGACACCAGGGCGGTCGGCGCCGGTGCCTTCTCCTCGTCAGCGCTTTCCGAACAGGCAGCGAGCAGCAGCAACGCTGCGAAGGGGGCCGCGAAGGGCGCGGTGTGTCTCATGACGGCCATGTCTCTTTCGGTGCCCCGGTGAGGAGTTCGAGCGCGATGGTCTGCTCGATGATGTCCTGCTCGCTCTGTGCCAGCAATATCCACTTGTCGCGGAACGCCTGCTCGGCGGTCTCGGCGGCCGCGAGCGACAGGTCGCCGCGATCGGCTGCGCGCCGGGCCGCCTGGGCGAAGCGCTCGATGGCGGGAAGGTCGTATAGCAGCGCCTCGCGCTGGCGGCGTGCGACGGTGATGCCCTCGACAGCCGTCGCGATCTCTGCGCGGGTCTGGAACAGGCGGGCGTCATATTCGGCCTTGAGCGTAGCGCGTGTCGCGCGCTCGATCGCAATGCCGCCCCGGTTGCGGTTCCACAGCGGCAATGTGAAGTTGATCGCAGGCCCGACCAGCGTATTGCCGGCTGAATCGCGGTTGCCGTTGACGGTCAGTCCAAGCGCCGGGAACTGGTCGAACACTGCCTTGCGCAATGTCGCCTCTTCCGAGGCATAGCCCGCCTCGAGCGCCTTTAGGTCAGTGCGGCGTTGGCGGGCCAGGGCGAACAGGCGCTCGGCGTCGAGCGGCGTCTCAGGCACAGCGCTTTGCGTGAGCCAGATGACCGTAGCGGGCGGCAAGCCAAGCAGTCTGGTCAGTTCGAGCTCAGCCGCCGCGAGATCGCGCTCGAGGATGCGCCCGCGCTCCTGCGCGTCGAAGGCGGCGGCGCGGGCAGCGTTGCCCTGATCAGCCGCCAGATCGCCGCGCCCGACCGCGCGAAGCGTGCGCGTGAGCATCGATTCCGCAGCGACGCTGGTCTCGGCGGCAGCGGCGAGGCTGCGCTCGAGCTCAACAATACGCGCCGCCTGGAGGCGGGCCTGGCCGGCGGTCTGCCATTCAGCCCAGGCGAGATCGAGATGCACCTGATCCGTGGCGGCACGCGCCGCGGCGATCGTTACGCCGCGCGTCCTGAGCGCGTTGAGATCGACGCCGAGGGAGCTCGCAATATCGACAAAGGGATCGGGACCCGACAGCACCGGGCTCGCGCCGATGCTGAAGGTCGGATCGGGCAGCAGCTTTGCCGCGAAGAGCTGCGCGTCGGACACGCCGGCTCGCGCGCGGCGGGCCTTGAGATCGGGATTGGCGATCACCGCGACGACGGCGATCGCGTCGGGGCTGAGGGGCCGGGCGAGGTCGATCGCGATGGGTTTGAGCCAGGGATGATCGGTGGTGGCGGCCACGTGAGACAGCGCCGCCACGTCGGACGCCGTGAGCGAAGGAGCGTCCTTGGCGAGCGGGAGGGGTGCGTATGTCGCACAGGCGGCCAGCAGCAATAATGGCAGGGCAGAAAGCAGTCGGAAGCCGCGTCCCCGGCAAGGGCAGGGCTGCAGCCGCGGGTCATTCATGAGAGCACGCAGCGACCATTTTCTTCCGTTCCCCCGAATGTGTCGCTGCCTTCGCCCCGGCGAGCGAGGCCGTTTCCCTTCACACCAGCAGCAACGCGAGTGGCAACGCTGTTCCGGCGACGAGCATGACGATTGAAGTCCGCCGCATCGCGCGGTTGGTGAGGGCGATGGTGATGCCGAGCAGGGTCGACGTGGTCAGGCCGAGCGCGAGCAACACGACGAAGATCTTGAGCGGGAGCGGAGAGGGGCCGCGCGGCGCCTTGTCGTGATCGTGGTCGTTATCGTCGTCCGCCTCGGCTTTGGCGGGCTTGGCGGCATCCGGCTTCGGCGCTGGCTTTTCCGGCCTGGCGTGCGGTAGCGACTGGTCCTTATGGACGCTCGTCATCCAGACCAAAGGCGCCGGCGGCGGACCGCCCCAGCCTTTGTCTTCGCCCAGCCGGAAGGTCTGCACAGCGCCGCTGACCGCGAAAAACAGGATGGCGGGCGCGAAGAACACGCCGACATAATGGTGGAGCTGGCGCAGGCTGCGCATCGTCTGGGGTCTCATCCGTGCGTTGATGCCGCAGCACCCGGACCGGCGCAATCGCCTTCGCGCGCAAGGGCCGCTTCGGTTCTATAATCTTTCCGAACCCTGCGCCCGGACCGATGTTGCACCCTCGCTATGCGAAGGCCGTCGTGGCACAAGGCGCCATCCGGTTTCCCCCTGTTTCCCCTGCGAGGTCGCTCATGTTTTTTACCCTGATGCCGCGCCTGCTCCTGCTCGCCTCAGCAACGGCGATCGTCGCCGCGGCGCCCGCGCCGGGCGACAAGCCAAGCTACAAGATCGTCCGCTCGATTGCCGTGCCCGACGGCGGCTGGGATTATGCGAAGGTCGATACGCAAGGAGGCAAGCTTTATGTCGCGCGGACCGACAGCGTCACGGTCGTGGACCTTGCCAAGGATGACGCGGTCACGTCGATCGGAGCGATCGTGCGCGGCCATGCAGTGGTGCCGATCGCGGGCACGACCTTGCTGCTCGTCTCCAGCGGCCGCGACGACAGCGTGCGGATCTTCGATACTGCGACCGGCGCCGAAAGGGCCAAGATCGCGGTCGGCAGCGATCCTGACGCAGCCTTTTATGACCGCGTGACCAGGCATGCCTTGGTGATGAACTCCAAGGCCGGGACGGTCTCGATCATCGATCCGGTCGCGGCGACGGTAGTGGGTACGATCACGCTCAAGCCCGGCCTCGAATTCGCGGTCGGCTCCGGTTCGACGCTCTACGTCAACAATGAGGACGAGAATGAGATCGAGACGGCTGACATGGTCACCGGCAAGGCGGGGTCTGCCATTGCGCTGACCGGTTGCACCGGACCGACCGGGCTTGGTTACGACAAGCAGCGCAACCGGCTGATCAGCGCCTGCGGCAATGGGAAGGCGGCGGTGGTCGATCTCGCGACCAGGGCTGTGAGCCTGCTCCCGATCGGGCTCGGCCCCGATGCAGTGATCCTCGATCGACAGCGCGGCGTGGCGCTGATCCCGTGCGGCAAGGACGGCACGCTGACGGTGATCGATATCGCGAGCCCCGGCGCCGCAACGGTGATCGCGTCCGTCCCGACCGAGACCGGCGCCCGTACCGGCGCAGTCGATTGGCGCGACGGCATGGTCTATCTGCCGAGCGCGCGTTTCGGTCCGCCAGCCACTGCCGGTGGGCGACCGGCGATGATTCCCGGATCGGCGCATATTCTTGTGCTCAGCCCCCAATAGTCCGGATTGCCAGAACGGCACGATCAGGCGCATGTTGGCGCCATGGGCATATATGTGAAACGCGTGCTTCGGCGCGTTGCAATCGGGGCTATTCTGGCGATGACGGCTGGCGCGGCCGCCGCGCAGTCGCATCGCGGTGCGGGCGCGGTTTCGCCGCCGCCTTCGCCTCTCGCGCATGTCCAGACCGTGGACGAGGGCCTGGCGCAGGATGCGGGGGAATATGCGCGGCTCTACGACGTGCCGGTCGACGAGGCGGCGCGCCGGCTCCGTGCACAGGAGGAGACGGTCGCGACGACCGATCGCCTGCAGGATCTGTATGGGGACCGGCTGGCCGGCCTCTATATCGAGCATCGGCCGGCATACCGGATCGTCGTGCTGCTGACCGGGTCCGATCCGGTGCCCGACCAGTCCGTGTTCGCCGGCGGCATGGATGTGCCGATCGTCTTCAAGACCGGCGCGCCGGTTTCGCGCACGCATATCCTGAGCGCGATCACGCAGCACCAGGCCGAGATCCGCGCCGCCGTGCCGCATCCGCCGAGCATGGGCGTCGATCCGCGAACCGGGCAGCTCATCCTGATGGTGGACGGCGCCGATGTCGACAAGATCGGCAAGGACACGCTGAAGGCGCGGATCGAGAAGATCGCCGGCGTGCCGGTGCGGCTCCGCGTGCAGGACCGGCCCGAGGTCAATCTCAAGGACGTGAACCTGGTCGGCGGTGGCGGGCGCGTCGAGGGGATGAACCCGGTCGACGGCAAGCGCTATTCCTGCACCAGCGGTTTCGTGGTGACCGACGGCACGCATGACGGCGTGGTGACGGCGGCGCATTGCCCCGACACGCTTGCCTATTACGGCCCCGATCGCAGCCAGCTGCCGCTCAGTTTCCTCGGCCAATGGGGCTGGGGTTATCAGGACGTGCAGCTCCATGTCAGCGAGCAGGCGCTGCAGCCGCTTTTCTATGCCGATACCAAGAAGACCCTGGCGCGCGCAGTGACGGGTGCGCGCAACCGCACCAGCACGCGGGTGGGCGATGTGGTGTGCCACCGCGGCGAGCGGACCGGTTACAGCTGCGCGGAGGTCGAGTTGGTCGACTTCGCACCCTCGGGCGATCTGTGCGGCGGCGCGTGCCTCGCGACCTGGGTGGCGGTGGCCGGACCGACCTGCAAGGGCGGCGACAGCGGGGCGCCGGTGTTCAATGGCGGCACTGCCTTTGGGCTGGTCAAGGGCGCGAGTTATCGCAGCGACGGGAGCTGCATCTTCTATTTCTACATGTCGACCGATTATCTGCCGACGGGGTGGTCCTTGCTTCAGGTGCCGGTGAAGGCGCCGGTACAGCCGCGGATCGAACCGGTGGCTGAAATTGCGGTTGAGCGGCGGGGCGAGAGGGTGTCGCGGGTGACCGTGGCTCGCGGAAACGGGCGGTAAGGGCGCGGGGCTGAACTCCGCGTGAGGCAGACCTGGACCCGGCGGTGACTTAAGCGCGCTTCTACCGCAACTCCGATAGCACACGGACGAGAATTCCAGTCATGTGAAAGAGCAGCGCGCACCGCTTGCGACGGTCCGCGGTCTCGCTATGGCGGATTTCGAGCATGGGTTGAATCGCCTGCACAAGCCGCTGCGGACATGTTGGAAGTGTGACATAATTCGGTGCGGATTTTGGGTGCCGGAGGGACCTTGTACGAGGAGAACCTGCGGAAAACCGGTGTAACGTGTTGGTGAATTATGTCATGCCTATCGGGGGCTCTGGCGCTTAGGCCATGAGACGGGGCAGGCGGAAAACTGCGATCAACGTCTCCGCGCCTGTTGGGAATGTCATGAGGGGTCACTGACATTTCCTATCTGTACAGAACATTGTACAGGTCCCCCGGCAGACGGCCGATGACCCGCCTTCGCGGGTTATCGACCGCCTAATGTCTTCACCAACTTCAGCTTGAATTCGATCGGGCTTCGCTGCTCGTAATAGTCCTGGACGAGCGGCGCGAGCAGGCGATGACGGTTGTTCGTGGCATATGTCATCGTGCCGGTCAGCGAAATGGCCCGGCTGAAATTATGGGTGTAGGATGGGCTCACCCAACCGGATGAGAGATTGCGCAGCTGAAACTGGCGTGACGGACTATTGTACGTCCATTGCAGCTGCGCGACGTCGCCGGGAATCTCGCCGCGATCCGCCCGGTTCCATTCCAGCGTGGCATTGGTCGTATAGCGAAAGCTGCCAAGCGTCGTCACGCCGGCGCCTGTGTCAACGGGCGCGCGCTCATCGAACAGATTGACGCTGGCGTTGAGCTTGACGTGTTTCACGATCGGCATGCCGAAGTCGAACTCGGCGCCGAGGTTGCGGCGGTGGCCGGCGTTGACGAAGCTGTAGACGCTGACGCCATCCACGACCCTATAGGCCCTGCTCCACAGCTTGCTGGTTTCGCGGTCATAGACGATCAGGCCCGCCTCAACCGCCTTGTTGCGGTAGTGGAGATTGAGTTCGAAGGCGTCGGTTGACTGGTCCTCGAGGCGCGGATTGCCCTGAACGCTGGTGAGCACGTCCTCGACCTGGCGATATGGCCGCAGCTTTTCCACGTCCGGCCGATCAATGCGTTTGCTGTAGCTCAAGGTGAGGTCGAGCGTCTTGCCGAAGCGATGCTCGACATGAAAGGTCGGGAATGCCTGCGCGTGGTCGAGCTTGATGTCGGGTGCGCCGGGGCTGGAGATGGTTCGGCTGTGCGCTTCGACGCGCAGGCCTGGCATCATCGTCCAGCTGCCAATCGGCTGCTGGAACGTCGCATAGACCGCGATCACATCGTCCACCGCACGATATTGATCGATCGCGTTGATCCCGTTCCCACCAACAGGACCATCGTCGATCACACGATATTGTTCGTTCTGCTCGCGGTGGCGCAGGGTTCCGCCAATCGACAGGATTTCGCGGCCGATCACATGCTGCCAATCGACCTGCGCCAGCACGCCAAACAGCCCCTCCCGCCGATCGGTGGAGAGTACGCCGCGATTGCTGAAGGTGGCGGAACTCGTGTCGTGTGACATGGGGTGGCCGAAGATATCGACTTCAGCCGTGAGCGTGTCGCCCTCCTTCTTGCCCCGGTGATCGACGTTCAGCTGCGCAGCCATGAAGGAATTTGCGTGCGTCTTGCGCTGCCGCTCGGTGAATGACTGGAAGCCTGAAGTGAGGCCGGCGAAATCCGCCGTCGTGATCGTGTTGTCGCGATTTCCGCCGCCGTCGATACGGGCCGAGACATTGGTCCGGGAATCCAAATCATAGGTCAGCTTGCCATAGGCTGCGACAAAGGCGTCGTGTGAGGACTGCCGCCCGCGTTCGTCATCGACTATCGGCGTTGAGCCTATAGCCGCTTCAACGCTCCGGCGCCTCTCGTAAGGCGAATTTCCAGTTCGGCCGGCCCCTCCCTGCGCCTCCGCTTCATAGGTCCATTTGCCACGCTTTAACTTGATCGTCGCGTCAGCTGCGCCGTGGCCGAGGCTCGAGGCTTCGGTGCTGGCGTTTCCCGATACCCCTTCGCCGGGCTTATGCCGCAGCAACAGATTGATGATCCCACCCGTGCCTTCGGCTGAATATTGCGCGGAAGGATTGGTGATGACCTCGACCCGCTCGATATCGCTGCCATGGAGCGTCCGGAGATATCGACTCGCGTCGCCCTGATAGGGCCGCCCGTTCACATAGATATGGACATCGCCGCTGCCGAGCAGCGCCACGCCGCCATCGGAGGTGATGGTGACCGCAGGCAATTCCCGGAGAAGCTGGGCTCCATCCTTCTGTGCCGAATGCGGGGTCTGCTGTACGCGATAGGTCCGCCGGTCGATCTTCTGCGTCGATCCGGACCGGATGCCGATCACTTCGATGACGTCGGGTTCATCCTGGGCCGGGGCCGGTGCGACAATCGCCTGCGCGTCTAATGCCATAGTGCCTTGCTATAACAACCATGGCTGCCACGTCGTCGCTGAAATTTGAGTTCTATTGCCAGCTCATTGCAGCCGCGCCTTTGCCCATCGTGACGGTGGCGCTTTCGGCCTTGGGTGTCGCGCCCAGCGTCACCATGCCCAGCGCGCCGATTCCGACCGCTATAGTCCATCGACGCATTGCTGGTTCCTCCAGGACTGTCGCTATGTGCTAGCGCCGTTGGTCGGATCGGCAAGCTCGGTCCGGTCCTGGCGGGCATGGAACAGCTATTCCGGCCCACTGCCTCACGAGCGGGGACAAGGCAGCGGAGCTGAGGTCGCACCCTTAAGTGCGTCTTAAAGAGCTATGCGATAGTTTTGGGACACCGAATGGAGTGAAGCGATTGAAGTTCCCCAATCAGATTGAGCTGGCAGGGGGAATCACGATCGGCTTCCTGGTTTTTGGGGTTTGCTTCATCGCCTATCGCGCGATCACTACTTATGCTGACCCCGGCGAAATAGTATCGATCGAACGATCCTGCGACTATACGCGAACGGAGACGCACCGAACGGCGTCATCCGTTAGTCAGCAGGAAATCGTAACCAGGCGCGATTGCAGCGGAGAGTGGGCTTTTCAGCAAGTCCGGCACGATCCCCGGCTACTGAAAAATCTAGCAGTCGTCGGCACAGCGATCGCGACCATGCGCTATCAGATCCCCGGGGATCGCACCTGGCATGAGGCAAAATTGGAAATCCCTTCGCATCGGATTGAGTTCTACACACTTCAGCCTGGTCAAAAACTGACCATCCGCGTCAACCGGTGGAATCCCGAGGTGATCGGCCTCTAGATCTACGGAATCTCCTTAGGAGCTTATCACAAGATACTGAAATCTATATAAATCTTCTCCGGGAGTGCGAAAGTTTCTGGCTCACGCGCCGGCTGGGTCACCAGGTGATACCGGTTGTGGGACGTTGCTGCGCTGCCTCACGTGACGGGGATGCGCGCGCTATCGCTCCTCTCCAGTGGGAGAAGATACGAAGCCTTATGAGCGAAGCGAATTAGGCGAAGTTGGTGAGGGGCTCCGGACCATCGAGAGTGCGGAGCCCCTCACCAACTTCAGCTAGGCAGCGAGCTGCCAAGCTTCCGTATCCTCTCCCACTGGAGAGGAGATTGAGGAACGCGGCATCTCCTAAGATGGAATACTGTCACTCCTCTCCTTTGGGAGAGGATACGAAGCCTTATGAGCGCAGCGAATTAGGCGAAGTTGGTGAGGGGCTCCGGGAGCTATCGAGAGTGCGGAGCCCCTCACCAACTCCAGCTAGGCAGCGAGCTGCCAAGCTTCCGTATCCTCTCCCACTGGAGAGGAGATTGAGGAGCGCGGCATCTCCTAAAATGGAATACTCTCACTCCTCTCCTTTGGGAGAGGATACGAAGCCTTATGAGCGCAGCGAATTAGGCGAAGTTGGTGAGGGGCTCCGGACTATCGAGAGTGCGGAGCCCCTCACCAACTTCAGCTAGGCAGCAAGCTGCCAAGCTTTCGTATCCTCTCCCACTGGAGAGGAGATTGAGGAGCGCAGCACTCCCAAATTCGGGGAAGATCAGGTAAGATCTGCACATGCCGCAAAAGCGCCTGACCCGAATTGCCCGTGCCCTTCGCGTCAATGGCACTGAGGCCGAGCACAGGCTCTGGCAGTATCTCCGCAACCGTCAGGTAGAAGGCGCCAAGTTCAAGCGGCAGCAACCGGCGGGTGGTGCGATTGGTGATTTCATCTGTGAGCAGGCGCGGCTGGTGGTCGAGCTGGACGGCGGGCAGCACGCCCCCCAGAGCGATGCCCCTCGCACACGGATCCTGGAGGCAAATGGCTACACGATCATCCGTTTCTGGAACCACGATGTGCTGGCGAATAGCGATGGTGTCGTCGAGGAGATACGCGCTCTGCTGAAAATCGCCAGCGCCTGAATCACAAGCTCCTGAAATCTGTATAGATCTTCTTCGACAGCTCGAAAAACTCGGGGCATTCGCGAAGGTCCGGGCGCCAGGCCATGCCCATTGCCGCCAAATCATAGATCTTCTTGATCGATGAGCCCGTCTTCTTGCCGTCTACGGGCTCGTTCCTGCCGAGGAGCACGAGCTGGTCGGCGATGGTGATCGCGGATTCCACATCATGGGTGGTCACGATGATCGTGTTCAGCTCATCCTGCGAACTTACGTCGCCGATCAGCTCGATTGCTTCGTCCTTGTTGATCGGATCGAGGCCGGAGAAGGGTTCGTCCATCAGCAGAAAATGGCCGGACGAGAGCAATTGCTGGATGATCGCGACGCGCTGGCGCTGTCCGCCCGAGAGCTGGGCCGGATAGAGATTGGCGCGATCCTCGATGCCGAAGCGCTTGAGATAGCCCATGGCCTTTTCCGTGGCCTCCTCCTTCGGTGTGCCGCGCTGGGCTGCGGCGACGAGGAGATTGTCGAGCACCTTGCGATGCCGGAACAACGTATATTGCTGCGGCACGACGCCGACATCGCCCGGCTGGACCAGCTTCTGCTCGGCGCCGATCAGCACTTCGCCGGTGGTAGGGCGCTGCAGGCCGGAAATGCACCGGAAGAGCTGGGTCTTGCCGACGCCCGACGGCCCCAACAGGCACACCACCTGGCCCTGGGATTTGCCGGCCCGGTGGATGTCCTTGATCTCGTGGTTGATGCCCGAGAGGATCGGATTGTCGCCGAGCGTGAGCGACAGGTTGGAGATGTTCACGAGCGTTTCGTGAACGGTATACTCGTTCATCGCTTCGACTCCGTGTCGAGCGTCGAATAGGGGAAGAGCAGGGTCTTGCAGATGCGGAGGAACCAGTCCTGCGCGAGGACCACGATCAGGATCGTCAGGATCAGCGCGAACACCGCGTCGAGGCGGAGATATTTGTTGTAGTTCAGGAGCATTACGCCAATGCCGCCTTCGGTGCGCGCGACCCCCTCGACCATGGGCAGCAGCATCCAGCCCATAGCGGCGTTTTCACGCATGACATCGATGACGGTGTCGGCCTTGCCGCGCACGACGACTTCCCAGACGATCCGCCATTTGCTCATCCCGAGCGTGCGGGCATGGTCATACTCTTCCATCGGAATGCAATCGAGCTGCGACAGCATCGAGGTCACGAACCAGACGAGCATGCCGTAGACCAGAAGCGCCAGCTTGAACTGGTGGATGCCGGTGGTCGCGAGCGTGAAGAAGACGGTCAGGCCGACAAAGCCGATCGCGCGGTTCTTGGAGATGAAGACCACGAATGGCCGCACGACCGGCATCAGCGACGCATAGGCGAGCAGCAGCGACAGGATCGTGGTGAATAGGATCGCTTCGACGTTGAGCAGGAAGCTGACCATCAGCTCGTGCAGCAGGCCGTGCGCCATGAGCTCCCGCCACGCCGTCAGGATCGCCATCGGCTTGGGGAGGAGCGGGACCGGCAGGAAACTCGTGATGACGATAAAGGCGATCGCCCAGCCCAAAGCGAGCAGGCGATTGTCCATCACGGGCAGTTTTGCATTGGGCTGAAACAGCGCGAACATGGTTGCCCCAAAAAAATCGGGGGCACGATGGCCCCCGAAATAGTCTGACTTGGATCAACCCACCTTGCGGAGGAATATCTGGACGCGCCGGTTCTTGCGGCGGCCCTCCTCAGTCGAGTTGTCGGCGGCCGGCGACGTGTCGCCATAGCCGCGCGTCACGATGCGGTTTTCCGGGAAGGCCGATCCGGCATTCTGCATGAAGTAAGCCTTCACGGCGTCAGCGCGACGCTTGGACAGCGCCATATTGGCCTCCGAGCTGCCGACATTGTCGGTATGGCCGCGGATTTCGACGCTCAGATTGGTGATCGCCGTCTGGTTCAGCACCTGCTCGAGCACCGCGAGCGACGCGGGCTTGAAGGATGCGGAGCCGGTATCGAACTCGATCTGGAAATCGCCATTGGCGACGACCTGACCCGATGTGTTGCCGGCATAGGTGTCGACCGCGCTGACCTTGGCTTCAGGCGATTCCCGCAGCAGCGCCGCCAGATATTCAGTGTTCACGACACTGTCATAGGCCGGGTAGCTGGTGAAAAGGGCGGGGTAGTATTTTTTGTTATGGTCGCCGAACATCGTATAGGTGCGCTTGTACAGATTGGCCTTGCCATTGAGGCCGAAGAGATAGGCGTTGTCGCCAAGGTTGATCACGCGCGATCCGCCAAGCGCAATCGTCGCGCCCTGCTTGTCGGGTTCGCTCACGCCCTTGGCGTATTTCACCCAATAGGCCGGATCCTGCTCGCCATAGATGTCTGCGCTGATCGCGCCCGCCTGGTTGAGTGCGGCCTCCGAGCTCCGGACCATGTCGCTGCCGCGTAGCGCGGCACGAAGCAGGCCCTTCACCAGCTCGGGGTTCTTTTTCATATAGTCGCGGTTGCCGATGATGATCGCCGGCATCTGGTACGAATATTCGCGCGTCGACGCCAAAGTCCCGGCATTGCCGCGGTTCTGCGCGACATTGACGTCGCCGGGCGTCCAGGTCGCGGTGCCGTCGACCGTGACCATCTGCTTCTTGCCGGTCTTCTTGCCCTTGGAGACGATCTCGCGTTCTTCCTGAGCGCCGGTGATGAATTTCTGGTCGGCATCAGTGAAGGCACTTACGCCGGAGAAATTGAGCGCCTCGGGATCATAGGTTTTTTCGTCTGGGTTGATCGGGATGCCGTTCTGCGCAGCCCATGCCGCGCAGATGTTATAATCGCCGTCGCGCATCACGGCCGCGATCAGGGCGCCCTTGGCGGCCTGGGGCGAGCCCATATGCTTCTTGTCGACCATGCATTTGTCTTCGCCGTAGGAATAGCCGATCGCGCCGACCACTTCGATGGCCTGGTTGAGCTTAGCCATCTGCGGCGAAAGCGAGGAGGCGAAGGCCGGATAGCCATCGCCCATGATGATCGCGAACGCGGTGCCGTCAGTCGGGTTGGCGACGCCCTGGCTGATCTGGGTCGCGAACTTCAGCATATTCTCCTGCATCTTGCCGTAATCATCCTGGCGCTGGATGGTCGCCTTCAGATGTTCCTTGGCCATGAGGCTGCCGACGGTCGTGACCGGGCCGCCATTCGCGAAATGCAGGCCCATCTCGGCATTCCAGGCGAGCACTTCCATGCGGAAGGGCGTGCCGTCGGGCACGACGTCTTTCGACGTATTGAGGATGACCGGAACCGCAGTCCCGTTCTGCGTCACCGTACCGGTGACCGGCGCGAGGCCGGTCGGCACCTCCGACTGGATCTCGGCCGGAGCCTGGAGCCAGTTGGTGTGGCTGCGAACATAGCCGATGCCGAAGATGGCGACGCCGATCGCGACGACCGCGCCAGCGCCCTTGGCAAGTGGAGTCGGTTTGCTGAAATCATATGCCATGTGAAGTCCCCCTTAATTCTTGAAAAAGACAGGTGCGGCCTGTGCGCCGGGTTCAAGGCCGGTCGTCGTTGATGCTGGTGTGTGGTCCTCGATCAGCAGCGGCTTGGCCTTGGCCTGCCAGCGCTCGAACGCCTGCATGTCATAGACGCCCTTCTGGATGTCGATCGAGTCGATCACTTCCTGGGATGCGAGCTGGAGATCGTTCAACTGGCCGAAGACCGAACCGAATTCCTTGGCGATCAGGCTCGACGCATCCTCATAGAATTGGAGCTGCTTCGAATTGCCCGACAGCAATTTGCGGGCCGAGTTCATGCTGGCATCCGCTGCCTTGAAGGCGCTCCACTCGGCCTTTTTGCCGACGATCTTGTCGGCCAGCTCATTCTCCTGGAACTTGTAGACAGCGTACATCTTGCGCAGCAGATCGAGGACGGGCGCGATGCGGGCCGACACGTTCGAGATATTCTCGGCCGAGTTGCGCAGCGTGCCGGCGCGGGTGGCGAACGACCTGAGGCTCGACGGATCCTTGCCGAGGCGCATGCCGGCATCATATTGGGCCTGGGCATCATCGGCCTGCTTGATGAGATCGTCGCGATTGGTCTCGATCGAGGAGACGGTGCCGCTGAGCTGGCGGATCTGGTCAGCGAATTTCTGGCCCTCTTTCTTGATCTCGATCTGATAATTTTCGAGCGGGGAGATCGGATCGAATTCGATGACGCGCCAGGTTGCCCTTCGCGCGAGCGAGTTGAGCAGGAGATTGAGCGTCGGCAGGAATTTGTAGATGGCGAAGCCGGCAATGACCAGCAGCCCGGTGCGCAGCGTCGTTTCCGTCGCGTCGTGCAGCAGGGTCAGCGCACCGTTGACCGAGGGGCCGAAGGTGTTGATCCCGATAACCGCGCCGACAACAAGTGCCCCTCTGATAAGCCAGCGGGTGACAATTTCCTGCTTCGGAACCATGACCTCGTTCATGTCATTTCCCCCTGAATCTAAGTCTAAAGAGACTTGATCTTGTTGGTGAGCGCCACAAGTTCAGCGGCGACAGTCGCCTGCGCGGTCGCGAAATTCGCGTCAGCGCCCTCGATCTGAACGCGTGCCGATTCCGCCTCTACGGTGAGGGCGGCCTGTTTGGAACGGTTGGTCTGGATATTCGCCTGGAGCTGCGCGACCTGTTTCTCCAGCGCGTGGATATCGTTGCCCAATTTGGTGGCGTCGGCCAGCTTGCTCGTCACGTCCTTGGCGAATTTCTTCTCGCGCTCGTTCTTGTAGAGCGTCGCGACGCCGTTCAGGGCATCGGTATGCGTCGTCGAGAGCGCCTGAGCGATCTGGGCCGATGAGATCTTCGAGCTGGCGAGCGCTGCCTTTAGCCGCATGCCTTCGTCCGGGATGATGCCTTCGAGGAGCTTTGCCGCGTCCATGAGCGACACATAGTCGCTGGGGACGGCGAAGGTGCCCGCGCGGATCTTGTCGACCAGATCGGCATCGACGCTGCTCGACATGCTCTGCGGATTGCCGATAGGCGATGTGACGATGGGAGGAGGAGGAGCATTTGGGGCAGTCGCCTTTGGCGGGGCCTGCACGGGTTCGGTCGGATTATCCTCAGCTTCGAACAGGGCTCCCATAACCGAGCCCAGCAATCCCTTTCCTTGACTCACTTCTGATCCTTTCAGACCTTACGATGTCGCAGGCCGCGATGAAGGACACGCATTAGAGCAAACTTGGATTAAGCACACATTATTTCTGGCGCCGATTGTCGCATAAATTCGGCGTTTATTTGGGGGGCAAGTCGCGGGGCCAGCCCGGTTTTAGCTGCCCGAATTCTAACTTTTTTGTCATGTTTCCCCGACCGCCGCTTCGCCAGACGGGGTGCCAGAACCATTAGAATCCCGACGTAATCGGCTTCCACTGATCAAAGCGGACGCTCTTATGCACATGGTCCGCGGCGGGCGGGATGTTCGGGCCAGTGAAGCGCGATCTGCTTTTCCCGTTCACGCCAGGCGTCCAGCATTGGCCCCATATTTTCCTCAGCGGTCCATGGTTTATCAACTTCGTGGGCCAGGCACTTATAATCCAATTCGCGGAATTTCTCTTTCTTGAACGCCTTATACATGGCGTCGGACATGACCATTGGCTCATCGCTATCGCCCAGGCCGAGAAGCCCCATCGTCCACAGGTGGGCGCCTGTTATGGCTGGCTTGCTGATTCTTATTGCGGGAGCGTTCGATTTGTCAGGGTACTGCTCGCTATACGATGCATGAGTAATCGCCTGGCCAATCGAGAACTCAAACGTCCTTGAGCCATCTGCAGCGTCATAGCCTTTAAAGTGTTGCTGCAATTCCCCGGTCAGCAAGCAATCGATATCCTGTCCAATGCTATATTTGTAATGCGGGCCGAGGTCCTCCCCGCTTTTTCTTTTGAGGGCGAAGGGTACAAAAAAATGCAGCCCCGGCTCCCAATCCTCAACGAAATCCCTGAAGCGCTGATTGCAAACGCGGATTGTCCGAACCGTGATGATGTCCGGAATGCGACTGGCCGTCTTTTTGACCTGCGTCGCTGAGGTTATGTGATCATAGCCGGGAACGCGCAATCCGCGACCTCTGATGAAATCGCCATAATCGGGGGTCTGGCGGTAATATTCAGGCTGGTCCGGCTCAAAGGGCGTATATGAACCGCCTCTGCTATTTCGTTTTACTATGACCGCCATATCGCCTCCGCGAGATCATTCGCAGCCTTCTGACAGGCGGCCTGGTTTGCTGTTTAATTAAAGTGGACCCGGGCTGTGCTTGGGTAGCGCAGGGAATGCGCCTTATTGCACCTGTGCCTGGATGCTCAGGGTGAAGTTGGGCGGCGTGCCGCTCGAACCGTTCATTACGCCCTTCGGGTTGAGGCACACGAAGTTCACTGCCGGATCATAGGCCGATACCGGGGTGTAGGTGCAGGCAGCGAACGTGGCCGGCGCGGTTGCCGCGTTCGAATATTTGATATCGGTGCCGACGGTGAAGCTGAGGCCGCTGGTCGGCGTGCCTTGCGTGAAGATCGGCGAGGACGAGGTGCCGACCAGCAGCTGGTTGGGCAGTGTGTCGATCAGCCAGACCGAGTTGTTGGTCACGGACGAGGGGCCCGTATTGCTCACGGCAAAGGTGTAGCGGACGATCGCGCCCGGGATGTATTTCGGATTGGTGGTGCCGTTCACCGGATCCGACACCAAGGTACCGGTCTTGCTGATGGTCAGCTGCGCATTGGCGGCGACCTTGGTGTTCGTGATGGTGCAGGTCACGACATCGCCGACCGCCGGCGTGATCGTGCCGCCCGGGACGGTCGGCAGCACCGTCGACGATCCGCCATTGGTGTTGGTGCAGGCCATGTTCGACGTGTATTGCGACAGGACGGTTCCGCCCGCGCCGACCTCAGCGAAGGTATAGACAGTGCCGGGGGTGACCTGCGTCTGCGCGGTCGTGCCGTTGGTGACCGTCGAGCCGGTGCCCGTGGTGGTGGTGGTCGCTATATTCGTCGCGCCCTGGTTGATATTCATCGTGAACTGATCGGTGGTGAACTGGCGGCCCGTGCCGGCGAGTGCCTTTTTCAGGGTCAGATGCGGATAGACTGCCTCGGTGTAGGTGCATTGCACGACATCGCCGTACGACAGCGGGCCGAAACTATAGGATGAGGTGATGACCGCGCTCGGCAATGGCGTGGCGGAGCTCACGCTGTTGGTACAGGTGAGCGACGATCGATAATGGCTGATGGTACTGACGCTGGCGCCGGTCATCGACTGCACCAGCGTCACCGGAACGGCGGACGCGGTGGACAGCGCCGCGGCGGTGAACGGGCCGAGGCCAGTGCCGCTGGTGGACCCGGCGGCGAGCGCGGTTCCGGTGGTGGTCGAGTTGATCGAGAAGGCGAACTGGTCGGCTGCATTCAGCCGCGCGACCGAGATAACTGTGGTCAGGCGGATCGAGGCGTAGCGCACCGCGAACATCGCCCCTTCGAGGCCGCCGCCGACCAGGGTGGTGGTGACGGTGGTTGGCGTCGCGCTGCCGACGATATAGGCGCCCACCGTGCCGGCAACGCCGGTCTCGGTAAAGGTTTGCGTCCCTGTGCCCGACGCGGTCGGATAGGTCGAGCCGGTGGTCGGGCCGACCTGATCGAGCAGGGACCAGCTGCCGCCATTGGTCTGGAACTTCAGTGTTTCGGCGTCATTGGTGGATTCCCCGTCCGCCGCGACGATCATATATTGGGTGCCGCCGGTCGCGCCCGGGGGCGGTGTCAGCACGATGTTCGACATGACGAGCGTGGAGGTGCCGGCGGCGGTCTGGTAGAGGACCGGCTCACCGGTGATGCCGAGAAACGCGGTGTTGCCGATGGCAGCTCCCGTCCAGGACGGGGCCGCAAGCGTGTTCAACGCGGAGCCGGAGGTGACCTTCAGGTTGAAGCTCACCACCGTGCCATCCTGCAACGTCAGGCTCATATTCTGGCCTAAGCCTGACCGCGCGCTGGCATCGTTGTAGGTGGAGAAATCGATCCAGCAATAGGTCTGCCAGCCTGCCGGCCCGGTCGAGCCTTGCGACGTCGCGATCGAGCAGCTGGCGGCCATCGCCGCGGGCGCGAAAAACAGCGTACCCAGAACGACGAGCAGTGTAGCAGCAAATTGTCTCAGACGCGTGCTTGTCATTGGCCCTGTCATTAGCGGCGATCGGTTCCGGCTTTTTCGCCTCTTCTGGGAAACCGTTCTACCGGAAAATGGTTTTTCGGCCGTTAATCGGCCCCTCCGGAACCTCTCCACAAGGTGTAGGGACCGGCCTCGGATTCGTCATCAATTCGGATGATTTCCGCGGGTTTCGGCGCGTTTTCGGCCAAATGTCGCGTGCCGCCGGCACCTGCCCCGGAGACGCAGGACCCTAATTGCCTAAAGCAGGTTAATCCGGCGGCGAGAAAGGCTGCGCGGGCGGAACCCACAGGCGAAGACAGCGGTTCGTGAGGCAGGTGGGTCTGAGGAGACCGCAATGATCGGAAGCGACAGAAGCATGTTCGCCGTCGTCACCGGCGGCTCGAGCGGCATCGGTTACGAACTCGCCAGGCAGTTCGCCGACAATGGCTATGACGTTCTGATCGCGGCCGACGATCCGGAGCATCTCGCCCATGCCCGTGCCGGCCTTTCGGCGGGCGGCGCGATGGTCGAGACTCATGCCAGCGACCTTTCGACTGAGCAGGGTGTCGACAGCCTGTACCATGCGATTGGGGGGCGGCCGGTCGATGTGCTGTGCGTCAATGCCGGCGTCGGCCTGGGTGGCGCGTTCGTCGAGACCGATCTGCAGCGCGAGCTCAGGATGATCGATCTCAATGTGCGCGGTGCCGTGCAGCTCACCAAGCTCGTGCTCAGGGACATGGTCGCGCGCGACAGCGGCAAGCTGCTGATAACCTCCTCGATCGCTGCGACGCAGCCGGCTCCGTTCGAAGCCGTTTATGGAGCGACCAAGGTGTTCCTGCGCTGGTTCGGGGAGTCGCTGCGCAACGAGCTGAAGGACACCGGCATCGGCGTCACTGTGCTGATGCCGGGCATCACCGACACCAACATCTTCAACCGCGCCGACATGATGGACACAAATGCCGGGCAGATGAAGCACAAGGACGATCCCGCGGTGGTCGCCAAGGCGGCGTACGATGCGCTGATGGCCAACAAGCACAAGGTCCTCCCGACGCTCAAGAACAAGGTCGCGGGCGCGGTGGCGGACCTGACGCCGGCGCAGCTGGGGGCGAAGATCCACCGGGCGTTTTCCGAGCCCGGCTCAGGCAAGGAGTGAATGCCATGGACACGATGGACGAGATCAAGCCGCCGCTTCCCGAACAGCAGCAGCCGGTGCCCGGCACGACCGGCGCGATGAACCCCAGGCCGGATCATGGCGAGGAGAGCTATCGGGGCCATGGCCGGCTCGAGGGGAAGAAGGCGATCATCACCGGCGGCGACAGCGGGATCGGCCGCGCGGTGGCGATCGCCTTTGCGCGCGAGGGCGCTGACGTGCTGATCGCCTATCTGAACGAGGATGAGGATGCTGAAGATACTGCGCGGCTGATCGAGGAAGCTGGCCGTAGGTCAGTGCTGGTGGCGGGCGATATCGGCTCGCCGGAGCATTGCCGCGCGATTGTCGATCGGGCGGTCGAGGCGTTCGGGCGTGTGGATATCCTGGTCAACAATGCGGCGCATCAGATGAGTTTCAAGAGCCTCGACGAGATTCCCGACGAGGAGTGGGAGGCGACGTTCCGCACCAACATCCATGCGATGTTCTATCTGGCCAAGGCCGCCGTGCCGCACATGGGGGAGGGCGGCGCGATCATCAACACGACGTCGGTGAATGCCGATATGCCGAGGGAGACGCTGCTGCCTTATGCGACGACCAAGGGCGCGATCCAGAACTTCACGGGCGGGCTCGCGCAGTTGCTGGTGGAGAAGGGCATCAGGGTGAATTGCGTCGCGCCGGGGCCGGTCTGGACGCCGCTGATCCCGTCGACGATGCCACCCGAGCAGGTGAAGCAGTTCGGCGCCGAATATCCGATCGGGCGGCCTGCCCAGCCCAAGGAGCTTGCGCCTGCCTATGTGATGCTCGCGACTGACGAGGCGAGCTATATCTCCGGCGCGACGATCGCAGTGACGGGCGGGAAGCCGATCCTGTAGGGCGCGGGCGCGCTGGGATAATTAAGTATAGTGTCCCCGAATTAATGCTCTTTGCCGGCCGCGTTCCTGTTCGGCGAGGATGTCGATGAAGGTTGAGACGCGTGCCGGGCGGAAGCGGGTGGCGGACACCACGGCGTGGATGCCGCCGCTTTCGAGTTGCCAGCGCGGCATCAGATGGACCAGGCGGCCGGCGGCGAGATCGTCGGCGATGACGAAGTCGGGCAGGACCGAGGCGCCCATTCCGCCGCGGACCGCCTCGAGCACGCCGAGCGTGGCGCTGATCGCGATGCTGCTCGAGAAGCGGACTGATCGTTGTTCGCCTGAGGCATCGGTGAAGGTCCAGTCCAGCGGGGCGCGCAGATTGGCGTTGGCCACGAAGGGGAGGCTGGCATGCTGCTCCGGCCCTGCATCCTGCGGCAGAGCGGCTGCGACCTCCGGATTGGCGACGAGGAGCTGCTGGAACGACCCGATCTTGCGAGCCCGCAAGGCGCTGTCCGCCAGCCAGCCGACGCGGATCGCCAGTTCGATGTCGTTGTCGACCTGATCGAGCGTACGGTCGGTGATGACCAGGTCTGTGGTGCAGGCGGGGAAGCGCCGCTGGAACTCGGCGAGCGCGGGGACGACGACTGCGATGCCATAGTCGAACGGCGCCGTCAGGCGGAGCATTCCCGATGGGGCGCGGTCCTTGTTTTCCAGCACGTCGAACGCGCCGTGCACCTCCGACAGAATGCGGACGCACCGTTCGTGAAAGGCTCGGCCCTCTTCGGTCAGCCGTACGCTTCGGGTGGTGCGCACCAGCAGCGTCGTTCCGAACGCAGCCTCGAGCCGAGCGACCTGCTGGCTGACGACTGCCTTGGTGATCCCCAGCCGTTCGGCGGCGGCGGTGAAGGATCCGGTCTCAGCCACCTCGGCGAAATAAGCGAGGCGTTTGAGGTTGTTGAGGCCGCGGCTTGCGTCGGGCCGGCTATTATATGTCTCAGGCATACAATGTGTGTATTTATTCGCTGTACTCAACGCAATCGATCGCGCGCATATAATCCGGCACGAGGCAATGACTGGCCTTTCCGGAGACAGACGATGACGATGACCGCAGGTGACGAGCTTCAGTGGAAATCCTTTCCCGCCGGAGAAAACGGCTTTTTCCGCGCCCCGGTGCTGGTGTGGGGCAAGACTGAAGCCGTGCTGATCGATGGCGGCTTCACCTTGCCGGACGGCCGCATCGTCGCTGAAGCGGTCAAGGCGACGGGACGCACGCTGACCAGCATCTATGTCAGCCAGAGCGACCCGGATTATTATTTCGGACTTGGCCCGATCAAGGCGGCGTTCCCGGACGCGCAGGTTCTTGCCGCGCCGGAGACGATCGCTGCGATCAACGGCAATGTGGAGAAAAAGCTGGCGACATGGGCGCCGCAGCTCGGCGACAATGGACCGAAGACGCTTGCGGATATCGTGATGCCGACGGCATTCGAGGAAACATCGCTGGCGGTGGACGGGCAGGCGATCGACATCGTCACCGCGAACGGCCTCGCCAATCGTCGCTATCTCTGGGTGCCGTCGCTCTCGGCCATTTTCGGCGGCGTGATGATCTTTTCCGGCGTCCATGTCTGGACCGCGGACACGCCGGCCGAGGCGCGGGGCGCATGGGCCCGCGAGCTGGATGAGATGCTGCTGTGGGAGCCGGCGATTGTCGTGCCCGGTCATATGACTCCGGACGCGCCGACGGGCCGGGCGGCGATCCTCTACACCAAAGAGTATCTTCAGGCCTTCGAGCAGGAACTGGCCAGGGCGGTGGGAAGCGCGGGGCTCATCGCCGCGATGACGGCGCGCTATCCGGATGCGGGCATGGGCGTCGCGTTGCAGATCGGCGCCAAGGTTGCGACCGGCGAAATGGCATGGGGCTGAGGGAGAGTCCTGTGACGGCGAACAAAGACATCATCCGCGCGACCTATGAAGGCGGTGCGGCGGAAAAGGTGGAGCGTCTGACGGCCGCGCTCGCTCCGGACGCGCAGTGGACCGAAGCCGCCGGTTTTCCCTATGCGGGGACCTATATCGGCCCCGACGCGATCTTCGCCAATGTGTTTCACCGGCTCGCTACGGAGTGGGACGATTACCGGGCCCAGGCGAACCTGTTTCTGGAAGACGGCGATCAGGTGGCCGCATTCGGTGTCTATTCCGGCACCTACCTGGCGACGGGAAAGGCAATGACCGCGACCTTTGCGCATCTCTACCGCCTGAATGACGGAAAGATCGTCAGCATGGAGCAATATGTCGACAGCGCGTCCGTCGTCGCGGCCATGGGCGGTGATGATCGCTGATATTTAGGCGCCATGGCCGGTCATCGCCTTGACCCAGGCGAGCCAGAAGGGCTGGTAATAGAGCCAGGTGGCGAGCGCCTCGTTCGCGAAGATCCAGAGCGCGGCGGCGATATAGGCCGGGTGCAGGCGACGGCGTGTCGCGAGATCATAGGCGCCGAACGCGAGGATCAGCACAAGGGCGCCAATATAGGCCGAGAAGTAGAAGGGCACATAGCCGTCGCCCCAGCGCTCGTAGAGCTGCGTGAGCCAGATGCGGCTGAAGCCGGGCTCGGTCACGGCGATCGTGCCCATCAGCATCAGTCTTTTATGCGCGGCGGGATCACGGCGCAGGAGGAAGCCTGCCGTCAGCAGCACCACCGAGCCGATCGTGTTGGTGAGATTGACGCTGAGCCACGCGATCCAGCGATCCGGCATATAGGGGTTGTTGGCGATCTGCGAGATCGCGGTGGCCGGGCCGAGCACGAGCATCAGGGGGATCAGCACCAGCGCGGCCATGCCGAGCCGGCGATGCACCGCCACCCGCCGCGTTCGGACCAGCCACACCTGGGCGGCGAGTAGCAGCAGCCATGATCCATAAGCGACGACATGGAGATGGACGATGAGCGGGAAGCTCAATGCCCCGTCATGCGCGCGCTTGACCATGTCGATGCCGAAGCCCGCGACGATTGCCAGCCAGATCGCGAGCACCAGCCCTGCGATCACCGCTCGATCGTGGCGATGATGGGCCGCGAACGGCGCGCCTGCCGGACTTGTGCTTGCCATGCCGGTTCCCCTCTTCCCGGGCGGGATTTGAGCCGCTTCGGGGTCAGCTTGTCAATGTGGCTGTCGCTATCAGCGCACCGCGACGCTGCCCACCGCTTCCGTGGCAACGGTCGAGAGCGGACGAAAATTCCAGTCATGTGAAAGAGCGGCGCGCACCGCTTCCGACGGTCCGCTATGTCTCTATGGTCGATTGCGGGCATGGGTTGAATCAGGCGGCGAACTCGCGGCGGAAATGTTGGAAGTGTGACATAATTCGGGGCGGATTTCGGCGCCCGGAAGCAGCTTCTACGAGGGAAAATGCCCCAATAAGGAGCGCCCGTGTTGGATAATTATGTCATGCCTATCGGGGGGGCGCGCCGCAGTCGGGACGTGAAGCGAGGCAGGCGGGAGAGCGCTCAGCGCCTCCGAGGCTGTTGGGAATGTCATGAGGGGTCACTGACATTTCCTATCTGTACAGAACATTGTACAGATCCAGTCAGGAGAGCCCATGCAGTGCTCAGCTCTTTCGGGCGTGTGCGCTAAGTTCAAGGCGGTGATGGTTACGCGAGAGAGGGCCCAAGCGCGCAGGTAACAGGGCTATCGCACGTGTGACCGCGCCCAGGTTTTGACTCCACTCCTGCGCCTGGCTGCGCCGTTCATCAATCGCTGGGTATTGGCAAGGCAACCATTTGCGAGATACGAGCTTCCGGAATAGTTGGGCACCCTGTCCAAAACACCCGCTCGCGCCATTCTCTGCAGTGAAGCCAGAGCGAATGTGGATTCCACATCTGATCGAGCGATGGCCTTATCGAACAAGGCTTGTGTATCGTCTCCAAAATTTTCCACAATAGGTAACGCATGGGCAAAAGGAGTCCTCTGCTTTGGATCCATCCCGTCTATTGCTGACCGAAGCACTGAAATACTGACTGCGCCGACAAAGGCTATCACCTTCTCTCGGACCAGTTCATCCGGGTCATCAGACAATTCCAATATCAATCGCGTTTGATCTGGATTCACCTTACTGGTGCAGCTTATCACCCCATCCATGACGTTCGAGCGCGCTGCAAAGTGGGAATCGAACCTCGATTTCAAGGCCGCATCCAGAAAGATGATGGCCTCCTGGCCTAAAAATGAAAATAACCTAAGCCCATCGCGCCTTACCGATGAGTCTGTGTCTAATAGCTTGGTCATTAGCGACTCTATGTCGCTAACGGATAGCTCGACATTACGGGCCATGCATACTCCTAGTAAGATAGTGCGGCTTGAGCGTCATATATCCAATGCCCAAGCCCGAACAGGCGATCATTATCATCAAGGCCTATTGACCCTAACGCGGCGTGAGGGACTATCGGCACGTCCTGCGGACAGACGCGGGAGAAGGACATGGCGAACTATACGGTGAGCGAGGTGGCGGCGATGGCGCGGGTTTCCGTGCGCGCGCTGCACCATTATCACGAGATCGGCCTGCTCGAACCCGCCTGTGTCGGCGCGAACGGCTATCGTTATTATGGCCGCGAGGAGCTGTTGCGCCTGCAGCAGATCCTGATCCATCGCGAGCTGGGCATTGCGCTCGGCGAGATCGGTGCGATCCTCGATGCTCCCGGCTTCGATCGCCTCGCGGCGCTCAAGGGACAGCGCGAGCGTATTGCCAGGCAGATGACCCGTTCCGCCGAGATGCTCAGGACGATCGACCGCACGATCGCCGACCTCGAAGGAGACCCCGCCATGAAGGACTCAGACCTGTATTCCGGGATCGTCGACCCGAACAAGCAAGCCGAATATGAAGCCTGGCTCGAAGACAAATATGGGCCGGGCATCCGGGACCATATCCAAACCGGCCGCCGCAAGATGGGGAGCCTGAGCCCGGCCGAGCGGGACGACATGATGGCTGAGCTCGCGGACATCGAGCAGGGGCTGGCCGCGGCGCTGCGCGAGGGTATCGCGCCGGACGAGCGTTCGCTTGATCCACTTATCGCTCGGCATTTCGCCTGGGTTAGCGCCAGCTGGGGCAGGGAGGCGCCGGTCGCCGCTTATGCGGGGCTTGCCGACACCTATCTCGGGCATCCCGACTTTATTGCCCGCTACGAGCGGATCGAGCCGGGTTTCGCGGAGTTTCTGGCAGCTGCGATGCGGAGCTGGGCCGCGCGGCAGTAGAGCATGGAACCTAGCGTCGAGTTCGACCAGGTTAAATCAACCGTCACCCCGGACTTGTTCCGGGGTCCACCGTCCCGCACACATAACCCGCGAGGCTCCTGCGGAAACGTGGATGCCGGAACAAGTCCGGCATGACGGGCAAAGCTGGTCGAATTCGACTCTAAATGTCGCCCGGTGCCGACGGATCGGCACCGGGACGACGTGTCGCCTACATCTTGTAGGTGAGGCGTGCATAGCCGAACTGGCCGGGCACGTCGTAAGTGGTCGGATCGAAATTGTTCAGGCTGCACGAGAAGCAGGCTGGCGGATCCTGGTTGAAGACGTTGTTGACGCCGACCGTGAGGGCGAAGCGCCTGTCCATGAAGCTGGGCGTGACGACGAACTGGACGTCGCCATAGAAGCGGCTCGCCATTGGGTTCGGCAGCCCGGTGTTCGGATTGATCTCCGTCACCGCGCTGATGTACCGGCCGGTGAACGATGCGCTGAAGTCGCTGATCGACCAGTTGAGCGTCGCGTTGCCCTTGAACTTGGGGAACGCCTGGTCGGGGCTGCCGCGCTCGGTCCCCTTGCGATCCAGTACGACGAAGCCGTTCGATGCCGTGAGGACATATTTCAGCAGCCAGGTCGCGTTGGCCGAGAGGCCGAAGCTGCCGATGCCGGTCGTCGGGGTGCGATAGTTCGCGGTGACATCGATACCCCTGGTCTCGATCTTGTCGAGATTCTGCAATGTCCCGTTGATCTCGTTGACGAAGCCGTTGCTGGTACGAACCACCAGGGCACAGCTGGGCGCATTGCCGAGCAGCGCGCAGTTGTTGAGCGTCAGATTGGGATCCACCGCACCGATCGCGTTGGTGACGCGGATATCATAGTAATTCGCCTCGACGCTGAATGCGCTGGCGAAGCCGCTGTTGCGCGCCCATGACGGCGAATAGACCGCCCCGAACAACAGGTTGCGCGATTTCTCCGGCTTGAGCGCGATATTGCCCTGGGTGATGACCGGAAGCTGGCCGGGCTCCTCCTGATAGCTGCCCGAGATGGGCACGCCATTGGCGGTGCAGTTGGCGCGCACCGTCGCGCTCGACTGATAAGGTGAGCCGGCGATGTTCGAGCACGGATCGGTAACCGGCAGATCGAAGCGTGACCTGCCGCCGAACAGCTCGCCAAGGCTCGGCGCGCGGAAGCCGGTCGAATAGGATGCGCGCAGCAGCAGGTCCGCCACGGGCTTCCACAATGCGGTGCCGGTATAGGTCGTGCTGCTGCCGCTGATCGAATAGTTCGAATGGCGGACCGCGCCGGTTGCCTCGAGCGAATGGAAGAAGGCCGTGTCCTTCAGGATCGGGACGCGGACTTCGCCGTAAACCTCGTCGACATTGTAGCTGCCGGAGGCCGGCTGGGCGGGAATGTCGGCACCGAGACCGGCGGCAACGATCGGGTCGGGCGTGAAGCTCGCGCTCTGCACCCGGTGTTCATAGCCGATCGCGATACCGACCGGACCTGCCGGCAGATCGAACAGCGAACCGCTGAGGTTCGCTGTGTAATCATAGAGATTCTGGCTGCTCCGGTCGCGCTCGGTGAAGGCGATGAAGTTCAGCATTGCCGGCGTGATCGAGCCGGCGCCGCCGAACAGGTTGAGCGGTACGCACGGTGCGGTGCAGTTCGCGATCGGGCCGATCGCCTGGGCGACGCGGGCCGCGTTGACGTTGCCGGTGAAGCTCTGATGGGCATCGTTGATGCCGAACAGCGCGTTCGCGTCCCAATACCATTTATGGTCGCCGATCATGAACGAACCATCGAGCGTCACCGTGCTCGAATAGGTATCGACCTTCTGGTCGAACGTGCGCTGGCCCGCCTCGACGAGGCGCCGGGCAATGAAGGAATAATTCTGCGGCGGCTGACCTGGGCCGCCGGCCGACAAGGTCACGCCGAACGGGTTGTACGGGTTGCTCGCGTCGAATGACAAAGTGTCGAACAGGCTCCCGGCGCCATTGCCTGCATCCGGGCCGATGAACAGGGGCTCGAATGCAGCCTGATTCTCCGAGTTGCGCCGGTTATACTGCGCCTTGACGCGCAGATTGACGTTCGAGCTCAGCTCCTGCTTGAAGCTGAACCATGCGCCGTAGCGCTCCGACGGCGTCAGGATGTAGTTGTACGGCGCGAAGTTGAACCGGTCGGTCACCACGAACGGCCGAAGCTCGGCGAAGGTTGGCGTGCTGTCCGGCGCGGTCGAGATCGTCTGGTTGCCGAAATCGGTGAGGAAACGGCCGTTCAGCGCAGCGCTGCTGCAACCGCCGCCGCCGTTCGAGCAGGCCGTCTGGCCCGGATTGGGGAATTGCGAGATCGTGCGGTTCGCCGAGCGCACCGCTTCCTGCTTCACATAGCTCGCACCGAAGACGAAATTGGTCGTATCGCCCTTGATGCCGTAGCTGAGGGCATATTCCTGAGTGTGGCCATCGCCCTGCCGGAAGGTGCCGAACTGCGCGGAGGCGCGAAGGCCCTCCTGCTGCGCGACCGTGATGATGTTGACCACGCCGGCGATCGCATCCGAACCGTAAAGCGGCGAGGCGCCTGCCTGCAGCACTTCGACGCGGTCGATCATATTGATGGGAATGGTGTTCAGATCGACGGTCGCGGGAATGCCGCTGCCGCTCGTTCCGTTGACGAAGCGCAGGCCGTCGACAAGGACCAGGGTGCGCTTGGCGCTCAGATAGCGCAGATCGATTTCAGCCGAGCCGGCGCCGACGCCGCCGCCGTCTGGCGGATTGCCGAGATTGCCGCTGTTGTTGACCTTGGAATTCAGGCCGCCCGATGCGCTTGGCAGCCGCTGCAGGACATCGGCAACCGATGTCAGGCCGGTCTGGCCGATCGCCGCCTGGTCAACCGTGATGACCGGCGAATCCTGATCGAGCGGATTGCGGTGAATGCGGGATCCCGTCACGACGATGTCGTCGACCGGTGCCGCCGTATCCGCCACAGGCGTCTCCTGGGCCTGGACTGGCGTGGCTGACAAGCCTGTGATGAGTGCCAGCGTGGCTATGCCGGCGAGTTTACCCATTTTGAAATCGCGCATGAATTCTTTCTCCTGATCCACGCCTGTGCAGACATTCTCCCCCCGGTTAGTTTCACGACTGAGCCACCGCGATGGCGGCGTGGCAAGGGACAAAAGGAGCCGGCTTGGTTATTCTGTAACCTACTGTGCCATGTGGGTAACACATGCCGTGGCGCGCCCGGACTATGCCGATGCGGGGAATTTCGGCGGTCGCGGCGGTGTGCTCATTGCCACGAACGGAGCGAGCGTTACGCACCCGCTACCAAATCCCTCGCACGCTGCTAAACCTCTGCGCATGGACCAGATCGACACGCAACCCGTACCCCCAACCGCAGGCACCCCGAGCGCTGCAAAAGCCCAGAGCGTCGCGCGGATCGTGCTTGCCTCGGCGCTCGGGCTGCTTGGCCTGTGGGTCGTCTCGGGCTTTGTGCCAGCGCTCGTCTGGGCGCTGGTGATCGCGGTTGCGGTCGATCCGCTGCTGCTGCGGCTGCGGGCGCTTCGACCAGGGCTTGCCGCGAGCCGGGTGACGATCCCGACCATCATCACGCTTGTGGTTGCGCTGCTGGTGCTGGTGCCGATCGCGGTCGGCATCGCCCAGGCCGCGCGCGAGGTGCAGGACGTCATGGCCTGGATCACCTCGGCGCGCGCCAATGGCGTGCCGGTGCCGGGCTGGATCAACCAGGTGCCCTTTGCCAGCGACACGCTGAAGCATTGGTGGGAGGCCAATCTCGCCACGCCGGAAAGCGCCGCGCTGCAGATCCGGACCTTGAGTGGCGCTGCCTGGCACGACCATTCACAGCTGATCGGCAAGGGGCTGCTCCATCGCAGCGTGATCTTCGCTTTCACCTTGCTCACCCTGTTCTTCCTGCTGCGCGACCGGGATTCGATCGTTGCGCAGGCGGAGCGGGCCGGCGACCTGCTGTTCGGCCCGGCCGGCGAGCGGATCGGGGTTCAGGCGATCCGCTCGGTGCGCGGTACGATCGACGGGCTGGTGCTGGTCGGCATCGGCGAGGGCGCTGTGATGACGATCGTCTATGTGATGCTCGGCGTGCCGCACCCGATCCTGCTCGGCGCGCTGACGGCGGTGGCGGCGATGATCCCGTTCGGCGCCGCCCTGATGTTCGCGATCGCCGCGTTGCTGCTGCTCGGCCAGGATTCCGTGAGCGGTGCGATCGCCGTGGTGGTGATCGGGCTGGCGGTGGTCGCGATCGCCGATCATTTCATCAGGCCGGTGCTGATCGGCGGGGCGACGCGGCTGCCGTTCGTCTGGGTGCTGATCGGGATTCTTGGCGGCGTCGAGACTTTCGGGCTGCTCGGCCTGTTCGTCGGCCCTGCCACGATGGCGGTGCTGATCATGATGTGGCGGGAATATCTCGATCGCCCGCCTGCCGGGAGTGAGGTGGGCGGCGGCGCGGATGTGGCCGGCGAGGTCGGACAGGGTCAGAGCGTATAGACCTGATTTGCCGCCCGGCGCGGCACATGGTAATGTCGGATATCGATTGAGGAGGATTCCAATGATCGGTCGTTATCTGCTTGCCGGCCTGTGCGCCGTGACGCTCTCGACATCCGCCCTCGGCGCAAGTGAACCGCGCGAAAGCTGGGGCAAGGCGGGCGTTCCTTTAGTGCAATATCAGGACGATGCGGTGTCATGCGCCAGCCGCGCTTATTATCAGGATGTGGCGCAAACCGATGGCGCCAAGCGTCTCGTCGATGCGTCGCGCCGGATCGATAGCCTGGCGTCGATCGCGACCGGTGGCAGCCTTCCCTATTATGACGATCCCGCGGTTTCCGCGATCGCCCGTACGGTGGATGCCGCGCGGCCCGACAAGGCCTTTCGCGAAGTGGCTGCGCTCCAGCAGTCCACGCTCGACACCTGTCTCAGCCAGCGCGGCTATGTTCGCTTCAGGCTGACGGAGGACCAGCGCCAGCGGCTCGGCAAGCTCCGCAACGGATCGCCCGAGCGCCGCGCCTATCTGCACAGCCTCGCCAGCGATGCAGCGATCCTCGCCGCACAGCATATTTGATTGGCGCAGGGTGATTGGCGGGTGACCTCCGCATGATCAATGTGGGGGTGATCGGCTATGGATTGGCCGGGGCGAGCTTCCATGCGCCGCTGGTGGCCGCGGTCGACCGGCTGAAGCTGGCGGCGATCGTCACCTCGCGGGCCGACCAGGTCGCGCGCGATTATCCCGGCGTTGCGGTGGTAGCGAGCGCGGAGGCGCTGATCGCCGATCCGGGGATCGACCTGATCGTCATCGCGACGCCGAACGATCTCCATGCGCCGTTTGCCCATGCAGCGCTCATGGCAGGCAAGCATGTCGTGATCGACAAGCCCTTTGCGCTGAACCCGGGTGCTGCCGCGGATCTGATTACCGTCGCAAAGGCGCGCGGGCGGGTGCTGTCAGTGTTTCACAACCGGCGCTGGGACAGCGATTTCCTGACCGCGCAGCAGGTACTGCGGGATGGGGCGCTGGGCGAAGTGATGCTGGCTGAATTGCGCTGGGACCGGTTCCGGCCGGCGATCAAGCAGGGCTGGCGCGAGGCGAGCGTTGAGGAGGGCGGCGGGATGCTCGCCGATCTCGGGCCGCATCTGATCGACCAGGCACTGTGCCTGTTTGGGCCGCCCGAGAGTCTGACCGCGGACCTTGCCGCGCAGCGGGCGGGCGTGGTGGTCGATGATTATTTCGAGCTGGTGCTGCATTATGGAAAGCGCCGGGTGATCCTGTCCGGCTCGACCCTGATTGCAGCGGCGCGGCCGCGTTTCGCGCTGCATGGGAGTCTTGGCAGCTTCGTCAAATATGGGCTCGATCCGCAGGAGCCTTTCCTGCGCGCGGGCGGCAAGGCGGGCGATCCCGGCTATGGCGAAGAGCCGCCGGTGACTTACGGTTTGCTTACGATCGGGGAGGGTGCGCCTGAGGTGGTGCCTTCAGCGCGCGGCGACTGGCGGCTTTATTATGAGGGCGTGGCCGATGCGATCCTCGACGGCGTGCCGCCGCCGGTCGATCCGGCGGATGCACTTGCAGGGCTCGAGCTGATTGCGCTGGCACGCCGGAGTGCCGCTGAGGGGCGGACGCTGGCCTGCTTCTGAGGCGTTGCCAGAGCAATATCAGCCCCTCCCCTTCAGGGGAGGGGTAGGGGGTGGGGCAGCGTCGAGCGGGGCTCGATGCCCCGATCGACGCTTCGATCTTCGGGCGAAGAGTCTTTTTGAGCGCGCAGACGCGCGCCCCCACCCCCACACCCAGTGTCAGGTCGGACATGCTCCCAGCATGTCCTGAACAGCGCGGGGCGCTGTTCACCTGACACTCCTGAAGGGGAGGGGCTGAACAATTTGCCGGTCTATTTTGCCGGAGACCACCCCACCGGCAAGGTCCGCGCTGCGACCTGCACGGTCACCGTCTGCTTGATATCCCGCGCCGAGGCGGCGAGCATTACCTCATAGGCACCGGGGGCGATGCGCCAGGCGTGGGCGCTGTCGTCCCAGGTCGCGAGCAGGCGTGGGTCGACCGTCACCGTGACCGTGCGCGAGGCACCGGGGGCGAGGGCGACTTTCGAGAAGGCGCCGAGCCGCTTCGGTGCTTCCCAGCCATGGCGCGCGACATAGATTTGCGGGACTGCCTTGCCGGCGACCTTGCCTGTGTTGCGCACCGTGAAGCGAACGCTCACGCCTGCGCCCGTCGACGTCGCTGCCAGGCCCGAATAGCCGAAGCTGGTATAGGAAAGCCCGTGGCCGAACGGGAACTGCGGCTCCAGGCCTTTCATATCATACCATTTATAGCCGACCGTCGCGCCTTCGGCATAGATCGTATCGCCGGAATTCGGCGCTGCCGGATGCGGCAGCTGCTCGGCGCTTTTCGGGAAGCTCGCGGGCAGATGGCCCGACGGATTGACCTTGCCGAACAGCAGATTGGCGATCGCTGCGCCGCCCGCGGTGCCGGGATACCAGGCGGAGAGTATGCTGCCGACCTGATTGGCCCAGGGGGTGAGCACCGGACCGCCGGTCTCGAGCACCACAACCGTCTTGGGGTTGGCTGCTGCGACCGTGCTGATCAGCGCGTCCTGATAGCCGGGCAGGCCAAGCGGCACGTCGAAGGATTCACCCGCCCAGGAGGTGGCGAATACGATCACGACATCAGCGTCCTTCGCCAGATCGGCGGCGACGGCTGGATCGTCGCCGCTTGCGTAGCTGACCTTGGCGCCAGGAGCGAGTTTGGCGATCTCGGCCATTGGCGACGAAGGGTAATACATGATCGGCCCCGGCCAGCTGGTCGGGACGATGCCCGGCACCGCATTGCCGCCGATCGGATAGACCAGCGAGGACCCGCCGCCCGTCAGCACGCCCTTGTCGGCATGGCCGCCGATGATCGCGATCCGCTTCGTGGAACGCGAGAGCGGCAGGAGCGCTTCCTTGTTCCGGAGCAGCACCGCGCCTTCCTCGGCGTCCTGGCGCGTCACCACTGCGTGGGCGGCATAGTCGATCCTGCCGCCTTCAGCGACGGGATGCTCGAACAGGCCGTGCGCCACCATCGAGCGGACGATGCGCGTCACCATCAGATCCAGCTGTGCCGCGCTGACGCTTCCGTTCGCCAGCGCATCCTTGAGCGGCTGGGCGAAGAAGGGCTTGTCGTCGAAGGGCGCGCCGGATTCCTGGTCGAGGCCGGCATTGGCTGCCTTGGCGGTGCTGTGCGTCGCGCCCCAGTCGGACATCACATAGCCCGGCCATTTCCAGTCCTTGCGGAGCACCTGGTTGAGCAGGAAATCATTCTCGCAGGCGAAATCGCCATTCACGCGGTTGTACGAGCACATCACCGAGCCGGGATTGGCGCGCTCGATCGCGAACTGGAAGGCGAGCAGGTCGGATGTGCGCATCGCGCTCTGGTCGAGGATCGAGTTGCCAGCGTTGCGATCGGTCTCCTGATCGTTCACCGCATAATGCTTTATGGTCGAGATGATGTTGTTGGACTGGATGCCGGCGATCTGCGCGCCGACCATCGTGCCCGCGAGCAGCGGATCTTCGCCGCCATATTCGAAGTTCCGGCCGTTGCGCGGCTCGCGCATCAGGTTGACGCCGCCGGCGAGCATCACGTTGAAGCCCGAATTGCGCGCCTCATTGCCGATCATAGCGCCGCCGGAAAAGGCGAGCGCCGGGTTCCAGGTCGCTGTGGTGGCGAGGCCGGAGGGCAGGGCGGTGCGCTCGCGCTTCTTGGCCGCGCCGCCCTGGGTGGCGACGCCGATGCCGGCATCGGTCTGCCATTGCGGCGGAATGCCGAGACGCGGAATGCCGGGGATATAGCCGGCGGAACCGGGCCGGCCTTCCGGGGGCGCGGTGAAGTTCTTCGACGCGAAATCCGTCGAGAAATAGCCGTAGACGAGGGTGAGCTTTTCGTCGCGGGTCATCTTCGCGACCAGCGCGGCGGCGCGGGCATCGGGAGAAAGCGCGGCCTTGCCCGGCGCCTTTGCGGGAGCCTTGCGCGGTGCGGCGGCGACTGGCGCGGCCGCGCCCGCCAGAAGCGATGCCGTCAGTGCGGCCGCCCAAAGATGCTTGATCATCGTCTTTCTCCCGGTGATTCTCGTGCCGCTATTGCGGGTCGTTATTGTCTGGCAATGTTCCAGTGTAGTTCTGGCCGAAATCCAGCACGAATACCGGGCCGAGATCAACCACATGCTTGTCCGAAGCAAGATGCACCGTCACATTTGCGGAGTTGCCTGCAAAATTCGTCGATGCCTTGCCCGAAGCGTAATAGAGTTTCCATGCGTTGGTAATCTTAACGTCGGACGCGACCAGATTGGTATAAGGCGCGGCGGCCCCGTTCGCGCCGATCAAGGGCAGCGGCATCGTCTCGCCGTCCTTCAGCTCGGGGCCGCGCATCCAGATCGCGACGAGGACCGTGTCGCCGGCCGCGATCGGCTTCTGGATCGGCGAGATCGCGCCGACGTCCCAGACATTGGCGCCCTTTGCGGTCACCTTCACGCGGACGAACTGGCCGCCTTGAACGGCGGCGTCCTTCATCATCTTGCTGGTCTGGTTGGGACCATAAAATGACCAGTTGGCGCCGATCTTGTTAACCGCCTTGTCCGTGATGCCGCCCCCGGAATCCTGTGCAGGCGCAGGCGCCGTCTGAGCCTGCACGGGCACGGCCCATGCCGTGGCCAGGGCGATGACGGCTGTGAGTGCATTTCGCATTTTTCTCTCCCCCTTTTGATGCCGCTTTAGTGCGGCTTGTGATTCATGGTCGTGACGGTGCCGCGGCAAAGGCGTCGGCTATGGCCGTCCGCATCGGCTTGGCATTGAAGTTCAGATCATATGGGCATGGGCGGCGCCTGGAACCGTCGCCGCGCGGCTCGAAGCCTTCGATCCAGCTGTAGCGATCACATATGCCCCAGGCGAGCACATCTCCGAGCTGCGGATAGGTGAACATCACATCGAAATAGGCGCGGGTATAATCGGCCGTAGCACGGTCTCGCGCGGCAATGTCAGCCGGGAGATTATTGTCGCGCACGTCGAACTCGGTGACCAGCAACTTGTAACCCATCGCAACGACCTGATCGAGGAAGCTCTTCCAGCTTGCCTGCTGCGCCGAGACGCTCGCCGCGGTGTCGGTGCCCTGGGTGACGAGGTGCGATTGGACGCCGAGCGCATCGACCGGGGTGCCGCGCGTCTTGAACCCCTCGAGCAGCTTGAGCACGCCGGCGCGGTGCTGCGCATTGCCGGGCTCCCAGCTCATATAGTCGTTGTAGACGAGCTGGGCGTGCGGCGCATTGTCGCGGGCGGTGTGGAAGGCGAGATCGAGCGTCGCTTCCGGGCCGCCCAGCGCGCGTGACAGGGCGGTCTGGTAGAGCGACTGATCGGACGGGTTCACCGCCTCGTTGACGACGTCATAGCTTTTGATCCGCGTGCCGTAGCGGGTGGTGACGGTGCGGACATGCTCGCTCAGCAGCCGTGCAGCCTCAGTCGCGGGGCTTGCACCGAAATTATAGCTTTCCTCCCAGCCGGGCATCCATTTCGGCTGGTGCCAGAGCAGGTTGTGGCCGCGGACCGCGAGGCTCTTGCTTTCCGCCCAGGCAAGCATCGCATCGAATCTGGTGAAGTCGAAGCTGGTCGGGCTTGGGCGGATGAACTGCCATTTCAGTTCGTTCTCAGCCACCAGTACCCCGCACTCGGCCTCGAGCAGCGCGGCATAGGACGGGTTCGCGAAGGAGCCGGCATCGGCACCGGCCGCGCTCCAGGCGAAGGCCGAGCCGAAGCGCATGCCCTTCGCCACAGCGGCTGCGTTGAGCGAGGGCGTGGGGGGCGGAGTGGGGCTTGGCGTGGGCGTCGGTGTCGGCCCGGGTGCCGGGGTCGGGCTGGGGGTCGCGCCGCTCGCAGCGGTGCCGCCGCCCGCGCAGGCGCTGAGCACCATGCCGGCTGCCATGATCAGGCTTTCGCGCCGCGATATTCCAGTCATCGACCCATCCTCCCGAGGAGATCAGCGTCCGGCCTGTTGCCGCACTCTTGGTCTGATCCCCCACCAGATACCGGTACCATGATGGCGCTTGACCAACCTTGTCAATACGGATCGGAGGGCCTGATCAGGCCAGTTCGGCAGAGATGGTGCCAAGCGGCGAATATGCGCTATGAACGGGCCAAGGGAGAGCGGGAGTTACCGTGAACGACAAGACCACACGCCGTCGGCGATCAGCCCCGACGATCAGAGATGTCGCGCGCATGGCGAACGTGTCATCGATGACCGTGTCGCGTGTGATCAACGGCGAAGCCAATGTCCGCGCGGCGACGCGCGACGTGGTCAATGCCGCGATCTCGGCGCTCAGCTACGCGCCCAATTCGGCGGCGCGCAGCCTGGCCGGCGCGGGGCAGGACCGGATCGGCCTGCTCTACAGCAACCCGAGCGCTGCCTATCTCAGCGAATTCCTGGTCGGCAGCCTCGACCAGGCGAGCCGGAGCGACGTGCAGCTGATCATCGAGAAATGCGATCTCGGCGATCATGAGGTCGAGGTCGCGAAGCATCTGATCGAGAGCGGGATCGACGGGCTGATCCTGCCATCGCCGCTGTGCGATTCAACCAGGCTGATCAAGACGATCGCGGCCGAGGGCGTGCCGGCGGTGCTGGTCGGCAGCGGCCGGCCGTCCGAGGACCTGTTCGCGGTCAGCATCGACGAGTTCGCCGCTGCCTATTCGATGACGAAGCACATCCTGGCGCTCGGCCATCACCGGGTCGGCTTCGTCGCCGGCAATCCGGCGCAGACCGCGAGCGACGAGCGGTTGCGGGGATATCGCAAGGCATTGGCCGACGCCAATATCCCGGCCGACGACGCGCTGATCGCCGGCGGGCTGTTCACCTATCGATCGGGGCTCGATGCGGCCGAGAAGCTGCTCGATGTGCCCGATCCGCCGACCGCGATCTTTGCGAGCAATGACGATATGGCCGCGGCGACGGTCGCTGTCGCACATCGCCGCGGGCTCGACGTGCCGGGCGACCTGACCGTGTGCGGCTTTGACGACACCACGCTCGCTACCGCGATCTGGCCCGAACTGACGACGATCCACCAGCCGATCGCCGACATGTCGCGCGCGGCCGTGGAGATGCTGGTCGCGACGATCCGCCGGCGCGGCGCCCCGGCGCCCGAGGGCGAGCAGCATGTGCGGCTCGATTTCACGCTGGTCCGCCGTCAGTCGGATGCCGCACCGCGCCGGCGCCCGCCGACGCGGCCGGTGTTGGCCTGAGGGGGCGGGACGTCGAACAACAGACCGAAGATCCGGCGGCGATGTGAGGAGAGTGGTTAGACGTGGCGCATAGCCCGTACCCAGGGGATGTTTTCTTCCTCGCTTTTGCCTGCTGCTTCGCATTTGGCTCGGCCAAGGCGTTCATTCGCGCCCATCGACTTCGGCAATCCGGCGCCTATTGGCAGGAATATATGGGAAGCGCGGTATTCTGCCTGCTCGTCGTTACAGCTATGCTCGGGGCTGTATGGATGCATCACCATGGCTATTAGGGTAGGCATTCCAGAGGGTTTGGCGACATTGCCGGGTATCATTTTCGGCGAGTGCGCTCATCCAGACAGACCAAACCCTAACCAACGGCGCGTTCCAGTTTATCCCCGCCTCGTTCATTGTGCAGGCGACCGTTCTTCGTGTTGGATAATTTCGGTAGACTGTATTGGGGGTGAGAGCGCGCGTCATGCGAGGCGCTGGAGGCGATGCCCCGGTGTTGGAGAAGTCATGCGGATGCTGACATTTCCGACAACCTGAGTCCCGCCCGCCGTAGCGGTGGGAACAGCATACAGCATGGTGTTCCGGCTTTGAATCGGGGGGCGGTACGGGAACTGCGCCCAAGGTTCAGATTTCACGCACGCTGCGACCGAGGTCAAGGAACCCCATCTTCGAGTGACGATCGTGGAGTGCGTTCTGCGACAAGCTCCAATTGAGCGTTACAGCGACACTTTGTCTCAATCGTTTTTGGTCAGCGCCCCTCATCCAGATACGCCGCGACCCACACCAGCGGCGCGTTCCAGTTAATCGCAACTTCGTTCATCGTGTAGGCCATGGTCTTGTCGGTCCAGCAGCGCTGGCCGACGCATTTGCCCCTCATCGTGCTCGAGATCGTGTCGACCATCGAGGTGGAATTCGGCCCGCCAGACAGTATCCCCGGCGGTGGGGGCGGCGTTTTCGGGTCGAGCGAATGGGCCCAGAGGCGGTGGTGCGGGTTGTGTACCGGATTGGCGCCGAAGCCGGTGATATAGCTCTGGTCGAGCGGGTTGCGGCCCAGGACATAATCCATCGCATCGACCACGCCTTCGCGGTAGCGCGCATCGCCGGTCAGCCGTTCGGCCTGAGCCAGGATCATGGCGCGGTTGAGGATCATGGCGTTCGATCCCCAGATATAGGCGGTGCCGGGATAGGGAACGCGGTAGCCGCTCTGCTTTATGTCGGCGAGGAAACGGTCGGCCGCGGCGATGATCAGCGCGCGCTGGGCGGCGATCTCTTTCGGCGTCAGCGTGTTGGGTATCGTGGCGAGCGCGATCGTGCCGAGCGCGGCGGTGCCGCCCCAGCTTGGCTCGTTCAGCGGAGCGGTGAACTGCGCCATATGCGTCACTGCGTCGCGGTACGCGGGTGATCCGGTCGTTACGAACAATTCAGCGGCCGCCCAGTAGAATTCGTCGGCGAGTTGCCGATCGCCATAGCTGCCGCTGCCGGTGAAGCTGTCGGGGGCATAGACTTCCGGATTGCGCAGCGCAGCCTTGAACGCCCGCTCGCTCGCCGCCAGGCAGCGCGCGGCAAAGGCTGGATCTACCGCGCGCCAGATCCGGGCGCATTGTGCTGCGGTCGCGGCGAGATTGAGCGTCGCGGCGGTGCTCGGTGGGTAGAGCAGGCGCGGCTGGCGATCGTCAGCGGGCGCGGTGGGGAGCGAGGTCCAGGCGCGGTCGGCGACCTTGTGATGGGCCATGCCTGAAGCGTCCACCTCCGTGAGCACAAGCCCCTTCTCGCCGGGCGGCAGCGGGCCGACCGGAAGTTTGATGTGCTTGCCGTCAGGCACTTGCATGGCGAGGAAGAATTCCATCTCCCAGCGCGCTTCGTCGAGCAGATCGTTGCGGCCGTTGCCGGCCTCCGGGATTTTCACCCTGCCGTCAGCAAAGGGGCCGTCAGCGAAGGGGGAGGGGGTGCCGCCCGTTGCCTCGCGCTCGTACAGATTCTGCAGCGTCCACAAGGCGATGCCGCCATTGACGACATATTTGCCGTGATCGCCGGCATCGTACCAGCCGCCGGTCACGTCCAGGCTGTAATCGCAGCCGGGCCAATCATTGCCGCGATCGTCCTTGCCCGAGAAGCAGGGCGCGACCTCTTTGGGGTGCCCGGCGGGGCGTGCCCATATCGCGCCGCCGGCGTAGCGCGCCTCGATCGGGATGCCGGCGCGGGTCTGGTAGAAGTAATTGAGCGCGGCGTATTTGAGCGGCGCGTAGATATGGGCCGCGATCGGGAAGGGGCGGCTTTCCGCCGTTCCGACTTTGAGCCTGTAGGTGCCGGGCGTCGCGACCTGCGAGAAGTCGAGCTGATGGACATGGTCGCCGGATGCCGCATCGTCACCGATCACGATTGTGACGCCTTGCGCGATGACCGCGCCCTTTGCATCGAGCAGGCGCCAAGGCAGCGGCGCGCTGGCCGGATCATTGATGATCGCGCGCTTTGCGGATCCGGGTTCAAAACCTATCTGGTTCATGTTGATAGAGGCAGACGGTACATCCGCCGCAATGGCAGGCACCAGTACGGTTAAAATGAGTGCGCCAATGATCGCGGTCGCTGAGCGGATGATCATGGGAATCTTTCAGTCAAAGAAAAACCCCCTCCGCTTGCGCGAAGGGGGTTTGTAGTTTCGTTTGCGGAAGCGGGGTTTACCAGCTGCCGCGCAAGATGAACGAGAAGCGGCGATCCGAGATGAAGTAACTACGCGGCCCCTGAGCGCCGGCAGCGCTATATTGCTGCAGCGTCTTGGTGACGGTGTTGGTGAGATTCACCCCCTGCACGCCGAGCTTTATCTTCTTCGTGATGTTGATGAAGGCCGAAGCGTCGAGATGGCCTTCCGCATCATTGTAGATCGGGAAGTAGGGGAAGATCACGTCCGACGCCGTCAACAGGAACTTCGAACGCCAGGTATAGGCGGCACGAAGCGAGACCGGTCCTTTTTCGAAGAAGACCGTGGCATTGACGTTGTGCTCCGAAAGCTGCTCGAGAGGCAGGTTGCCGGCTGGAACGCGCGATACGTTGGCAGGCGAACCGCCGTTCAGGAAGCTGTTCGGGATGCCCGAGCTCTTCAAATAGGTATAGGACATTTGCGTGCCCAACCCGCTGAAGATCCACGGCAGGAAGGTGAAGGTCTGTTGATAGGCGACTTCGACGCCCTTGATCTTGCCATGCGCCGGGAAATTGTCCGGCCCGCGCACCAGCGTCGCGAGCGTCACACCATTGTTGGTGATCGGTCGGTAGAACTGGTTCTGGTAGAAAAAGCCGCTTACGTCCTTGTAGAAGGCGTCAATTGTCAATGAACCGACCTTGGCGAAATACCATTCATAGGTCAGATCGAACTGCCAAGCGCGCGCCGGCTTGAGATAGGGGTTACCGGCAGTCGTGGTCAGAGTGACCCCGTCGCTTGCAACGCCGATACCGACATAGTTGCGGAGATCGGCCATATCGGGCCGGGTCAGCACCCGTGACGCTGCGAAGCGTACGAGCATGTCGTTCGACAGGCCGAACTTGAGGTTCAGGCTGGGCAGGAAATAGCTATAACGGTTGGACGTGCTGTTGGCCACGTTACTGCCATCCCCGGCAAACTGCTGGAGCAACAGGTAAGTGGGCTTACCCTGGGCGCAGACGCCGGCCGGTGGTGTCGGGGGCGGGTCGCCCGGGAGCCGTGGGGCGGGATCTGGACAGCGGACCTCCCATGGATCCAACACACCCAATTGCTGCGCCGTCGGGGCGCCGATCGAGCCAGTCGTTTTCACCTGATCGCTTACATAGCGCAGGCCGATATTGCCTTCGACCTTGATGCCTCCGAACAACGGTTCCTCGCGCCCGAAGCTCAGCATCATATATGCGTCGCCGGTCTTCTGGCTCACCGGCTGGATTTCAGACGGCAGATAAGGCGTACCCGCGATGACACCGGCGCGCCCGGCGGCGGGCGTCCATGTCGACGAGTTGGAATGATTCGTTACGGACCAGAGTTGGCCGATGGTTTTGAAGTAGTTCGACGATCCAGCATAATCCTTGATCAGATCGCCGTTGTAATAATAGGCTGCCGGTGGGCCACCGGTCGCGCCGCGGAAGAAGTTGTCGAACTGGTACAGCGAAGAATTGGCCGAGGACTGAGCGAACGACACCGCCTTGTCGCCTCCCCAGACTTCGCTGAGCACCCCCCAATTGTAGTTCGATGTACGAATGACCTGCTCGCGATCGGCGTAGCGAGCGCCGAACTTGAAGCGCTTCAGGAACGAGCCATCGTCGTTGAACTTATAGACGACATCGCCTTTGACAGCCACTTCATGACCGGTCGAATGCTCGATGTGATCCATCGCCGCACGCCAGAATTGATTGTTGCGATCGGCGAAATATTGCGCGTCATTCTCGCCCGCGACCCGGGTGGTGGTCGCACTCGTACCCGTCCAAGACGTATTTGTGACCAGTGGCTTATGCGCAACGACGGTGGGCAGGTTGCCGGTGAGGTCGAGATAATTGTCGGCGAAGGTCGACCCGAAAACGCTGACATCGAGGTTGTCATGCTGCGCCCTGGTATAATCCGCGTCGAAGTTGAACGACAGATGCTCGGTCGCGTCAAACTTGAAGTTCAGGCCAAAATCGCTGACCTGGTTGCGCTCCTGCACCTGACGCCGCGACAGGCTCTGCTGCATGCCGCCGGCTATCGGTATATTCTCCAAGACCCGCGGATCGCCGCGCCAGGCGCCGCCTGGATAGGTGATCAGGCCCTTCTCGAACACGCCATTGGCATCATAGGTGTAATTCTGCAGGGACGCGATCGGGCATTCCGCGCGGGTTGAACCGTTGGGGCCGTTGCCGTTCTGCTGACAGCCCGCCGGATAGGTATTATATTCCGAAAGGTCGGACGCGCTCTCGAAGGTATGCTCGCCCCAGTTATTGGATGAATCGGTGTGCAGGGCCTGCACCGTAACCAAAGCGCGGCGATCAAGGCTTTCCCACTGTGCCGCGAACGCAATACCCTTGCGCTGGCGATCATAATCTTCCTCACGGAACTGACCGCCGATCGGCGCATAGCGCGTGCCGGCATTGTCCGCGAGCGTATCGGGAAGCCCCGTGCCCGCAACGCCGCAACCTGGCGACAGTGTCGTCGTATCGGTGTTCGAGGGCAGCGGATTGCGACAGACGTACTGCGTCGTCGAATTCGACTGCAGCACCGACGTACCATCACGCGTCTGGATGTTGGAGATGTTGATGCCGTTGGATTTCGAATACAGCCGCGAATAGGAGCCTGACAGCAGTACGCCGACGGTGCCGATGCCGGTATCCCAGGTATCACTGATCAAACCGGAAAAGGTCGGCGACCACTTCTTTTTCATGTCGCCATAATTGCCCTCGACATCGAAGCTGAAATGAAAGCCCTTGTTGTCGAACGGCTTGCGGGTGTTGAGGTTGACCGTACCGGCCAGACCGCCCTCGATCATCTCGGCGGTCGAATTCTTGTAGACCTCGACCGAGCCGAGCAATTCAGCGGGCACGTCAGCGAAGTTGATCGCCTGGCCGCCGACGCCTGCCGAGAAGGTGTCGCGTCCGTTGAACTCGGAGCGGACGAAGGTGAGGCCGCGGACGACGACGCCCGAGCCCTCGACCGAGAAGTGATCCGGATCGTTGCTGCCGGCGAAGCGGTTCATCGCGACGCCCGGGATGCGCTGCAGCGCTTCAGTCACCGAACGGTCGGGAAGCGCGCCAATGTCCTGCGCGGTGATCGCGTCAACGACAGTGTCCGAATTGCGCTTGATGTTCTGTGCGCTGGCAAGGCTTGCGCGGATGCCGGTGACAACGATGTCTTTTTCTTCAGGTGACGGATCCTGAGGCGCAGCCTGGCTTGGCGATGCCTGTGCGGCGGTCAATACCGGCACTGCTGGATCGGCCGCCTTGGCCGGCGTTTCCGCAGCCGCCCAGGCGGGCGCCGCAGCCGACATGGCGCAAAGCGCGAGCGTCGAAACGCCACCCTTCAGCGCCAGTCCGATTCCGATTTTCGTGATTCCCCGCTTACGCGAAACAACTTTCATTTGGCCTGCCCCTCCCATGTTACCGCTACCACCTTTGTGGAGCATTACTTATTGGCTAACTGTCTAGCGGCCGACATGATGCCGGATCGGTTGTAAATTGCAAGGGCTGGGGCCGAGAAAGTCTTACGTTGGTCATTTTTCTGCGCGCAGTGTGCTTGTAATAACACAATTTCTTTTCGGAATCTTTTCAGGAGGCGGGCAATGGGACGCTCGGTTGCGGTTGACCAATGCCCCGCGGACGCCGCAATAAGAAAAGAAAACACGCTTGGAGGGGAAGTTTGATGGCGTCGCGCCGCGTCGTAATCGTGGGCGGGGGCACCGCCGGTTGGATGACGGCAGCTGCTTTGAGCAAGCTGTTGCCGGGCCAATGTTCAGTGCATCTGGTTGAATCCGAAGCGATTGGTATCGTCGGCGTCGGCGAAGCGACGCTGCCGCATATTCGCGCCTTCAATGAGCGGCTCGGCATCGACGAGGCCGAGTTCATGGCCGCGACCCGGGCGACCTTCAAGCTCGGCATCGAGTTTCGCGACTGGGGCCGAATCGGCGATTCCTACATTCATCCGTTCGGCACTCACGGCACCGGCAATGGCGAACTGAGTTTTTATCAATATTGGCTGCGGCTGCGGCAACAGGGTGTGGCAGTTCCCGACCTCGAGCAATTCTCGATGGGCTGCATGATCGCCCGGCGTAATCGCTTTGCCTTGCCCTCGGGCAATCCACGGGATCTCACCTCGACCTTCGGCTATGCCTATCAGTTCGACGCGAATCTGTTCGCGCCCTATTTGCGCAAGCTTTCCGAAAGCTGGGGTGCGAAGCGGACCGAGGGCAGGATCGTCACCGTTCATCGCGATGGCGAAAGCGGCGACATTGCGGCGATCGAACTCGAAAGCGGTGAGCGGATCGAGGGCGATCTGTTCGTCGATTGCTCGGGCTTTGTGTCGCTGCTGCTCGGCAAGACACTTGGCGAGCCATTTGAGGACTGGTCGAAATGGCTGCCGGCCGACCGGGCCGTGGCGATGCCCTGTCGGACCGAAGGCGCAATCACGCCCTATACCAGCGCGATCGCGATGCCGGCTGGCTGGCGCTGGCGGATCCCGCTCCAGAACCGCACCGGCAATGGCTATGTCTATTCGAGCAAATTCCTGTCGGACGAGGATGCCGCCGCTGCTCTCGTGGCTTCAGTCGAGGGAGAGCCGATCGCGCCGCCGCGGCATCTGCGTTTCCTCGCCGGGCGCAGGGTGCGCAGCTGGGTCGGCAATTGCATCGGCGTCGGGCTCTCCTCGGGATTTCTCGAGCCGCTTGAATCGACCAGCATCTATCTGATCCAGGCGGCGATTACCGGGTTGCTCGAACTGTTTCCCGAGCCCGAGATTTCGCCAGTCGACCGCAATGAGTTCAATCGCCTGATCGACCTGGAATATGACCGCATCCGGGACTTCCTGATCCTGCATTACCACGCCACCGAACGCGATGATTCGCCCTTCTGGGACTATGTCCGGACGATGGAGATACCCGACAGCCTGGCAGAGAAGCTGGAGCTGTTCCGCCGCCGCGGGCGTGTGGTAAAGTATCGCGAGGGCGTGTTCCTGGATGGGAGTTGGGTCACGGTCTATCTTGGTCAGAGGGTCGTTCCGCTCGGCCATGATCTGCGCGCCGACGCGCCGGGAACCGAGAGCCTCGTCGCGGGCATGGTGCAATTGCACAGCCAGATCGCGGGAATCGCCGGCGGCATGCCTGATCATGCCGAGTATCTCGCCCGCTATTGCCCGATGGCTGCCTGATGGCTGGCGGAGGTCCGATTCGCTCGGTCGTCGTCGCGGGCGGTGGGATGGTCGCCTGGGCCTGCGCGGCGGCGCTCAGGCGCAAGCTGCCGGTAGTCGAGGTGACGGTGGTGCCGATTCCCGTCGCGCCCGGGGCGCTGGCCGACCGGATCGCCAGCACCTTGCCGTCGGTGCTCGATTTCCATCAAGATATCGGGCTCGAGGATAGCGACCCGGTGTTGCGCGCCGGCTGCGGTTTTCGCGCCGGCACCCTGTTCGAAGGTTGGATCGACGGGCGCGACGATTATGCGCACGTCTATGATCGGTACGGTCAGCAATTCGGCACCACATCCTTCCACAATCATTGGGTGCGGGCTGCGAAAAAGGGCGGGGTCGCGCCATTCGATGCGCACGCGCCGGCGGCGGCGATGGCACGGGCGGGGCGGTTTCTCCTGCCCGAGCACCAGCCCACGGGATCGCCTTTGTCGGAATTCGGGTTCGGGCTCGCGCTCGACGTCGACCACTACACCGCAATGTTGCGTGCCTATGCCCTGCATATCGGCGCGCGGGAGCGGCCGGCGGCAATCACCGGCGTGCATTTGCGGGCCGAGGACGGCTTTATCGCCGGCCTGGCGCTCGACGATGGCAGCATGACCACGGCGGATCTGTTCGTCGATTGCACCGGCCCGGCGGCATTGCTGCGATCCGAACTCGACCAAAGCTTCGAGGATTGGGGGCAATGGCTTGCGTGCGATCGGGTGCTGATGGCCGATGCCAAGGCGGCGGAAGGACAGCCGCTCGATCGTGCGATCGCCCAACCGGCGGGCTGGCGCTGGGTGGCGACCAATCCGGCGCGCACCAGCCATGGGCTGGTCTATGCCTCCGCGCATCTTGCCGACGCCAAAGCGGCGCGGACCTTGCGCGGCTTCGCCGGCGTCGAGCCGGGCGCGCCGATCGCGCTTCGCCAGGGGCGGCGGCCCCAGCCATGGCTGCGCAATTGCGTCGCGATCGGCGATGCCGCGATCACGCTCGAGCCGCTCGAATGGACCAATCTTCATCTGGCCCATAATTTTATCGACCGGCTGGTGGCGATGCTGCCCGACCGCGATTGTGCTGCCGTCGAACTATGGGATTTCAACCGACAATGCGCGGCCGAGACCGATCGCGTGCGCGATTTCCTGGTGCTGCATTATGTTGCGTCACGCCGGACAGACCCGTTCTGGCGCGATCTGCGCGGCGTCGCACCACCGGCGTCGCTGGCCCACACAATGTCGCTGTTCGGCGATCGCGGGCGGTTGCCCTTCTACGAGGACGAGACCTTCTCCCGCGAAAGCTGGCTGGCCGTGCTGATCGGGCAGGGGGTAATCCCCCGGCGTACCGACCCGCTGATCGATTCGGTGCCCCCCGAACAATCCGACCGGGCGATGGCGGCGATGCGCGATAGCCTCACGGCGATCGTCTCCACGCTTCCAACCTATTCCGCTTTTCTCCGCACTCTCAAAGGTCAATCCGCCACATGAACGAGCATAGCATCAGGGACGTCGTCATCGTCGGCGGCGGCACGGCCGGCTGGATGGCTGCCGCGGCGCTCTCGCGTTTCATGAATAATGGGGTCACCCGGATCACCCTGATCGAATCCGAGGAAATCGGCACGATCGGCGTCGGCGAGGCGACGATCCCGCCGATCATCACCTTCAACCGGATGCTCGGCATAAACGAGAATGATTTCCTGCGGGCAACGCAGGGCACCTACAAGCTCGGCATCGAGTTCGTGAACTGGGGCGGAATCGGCGAACGCTATTTCCATCCTTTCGGCCAGCATGGTGAGGATCTGCACGGCGTGCATTTCCACCAGCTGTATCTGCGCGAGCGCAAGCGACGCGTGATGCAGGATATTTCGAGCTGGTCGATGAGCGCGGTCGCCGCGTCAATGGGCCGCTTTGCCCGCCCCAATGCCGACGCGCCCTTACCCCTCAAGAACCTCTTCTACGCCTTTCATTTCGACGCAAACCTCTATGGGCGGTTCCTGCGCAACTATGCCGAGCAGGGTCGGGTGCGCCGCGTCGAGGGCAAGGTGGTGGACACCGCGTTGCGGGGCGAGGACGGTTTCGTCGAGTCCGTGACCCTCGCTGACGGGAGGGTGATCGCGGGCGATCTGTTTATCGATTGCTCGGGCTTTCGCGGTTTGTTGATCGAGCAGGCGCTCAAGACCGGTTACGAGGATTGGAGCCACTGGCTGCCCGCCGACCGTGCGATTGCGGTACCGACTTCACTCACCGGCCCGGCCGATCCCTTCACCCGCGCCACTGCGCACCCATCGGGCTGGCAATGGCGCATTCCGTTGCAGCACCGGATGGGCAATGGCATCGTCTATTCGAGCAAGTTCCTGAGCGACGACGATGCCGAGCGCACTTTGCTCGACCATGTCGACGGCAAGACGCTGGCCGATCCGCGCCGGCTGTCCTTCACCACTGGACGGCGCAACCTGAGCTGGAACAAGAATGTCGTCGCGATGGGCCTGTCGGGCGGGTTCGTGGAGCCGCTGGAATCGACCAGCATCCATGTCATCCAGGGCGCGATCGCCCGGCTGATTGCGCTTTTCCCCGACAAGCGCTTCAACCCCGTTGAGCGCGACGAATTCAATCGCCAGATGAGTGATCTCTACGACGATGTCCGCGACTTCATCATCCTCCATTACAAAGCGACCAGACGCGACGATTCTCCCTTCTGGAACCATTGCCGGACGATGGAGATCCCCGAGTCGCTCCAGGGCAAGATCGATCTGTTCCGGGCCAAGGGCCGCGTATTCCGCGAAGGCTTCGACCTGTTCGCGACGCCATCCTATGTCGCGGTGATGCTCGGCCAGAATATCGTACCACAGGATTACGAGCCAACAGTCGACGCGCTCGACGAAGACAAGGTCGCGGAGGCGTTGGAACAAATGCGGCTCGGCTATCTGGAAACCGCGCAGCAATTGCCGTCCCATGGCGATTTCATCGCTGCGACCGGCGCCGCGCCGCCGGCGGTACCGGCATTCTCCTTTACCGATGAGAATCCTGGTTTCATGCCCTTCACCGGCAACCCCACATGATCAAGGAGCCGATCCGCAAGCTCGTTGTGGTCGGCGGCGGCACCGCCGGCTGGATGGCGGCGGCGGCGATTTCGAAGATCATGGGGCCGACTGGTCTCGATATCGCGCTGATTGAGTCCGACGAGATCGGTACCGTCGGCGTCGGCGAGGCGACGATTCCGCAGATCAACCTGTTCAATGCTCTGCTCGGGATCGATGAGCACGAGTTCGTCCGCGCGACCAACGGCACCTATAAGCTCGGCATCGAGTTCGTCGACTGGGCCAGGATCGGCCACCGTTACGTCCACCCGTTCGGCTTTTACGGGATCAACATGATGGGGGTGGAATTCCACCATCACTGGCTGAAGGGGCGTGCGCTCGGCGACACGACCGAACTCGACGATTACTCGCTCGGCATCGTTGCCGGCCTTGCCGGGCGGTTCGAGCATCCGCGCACCGATCTGCCCAATTCGCCGCTGGCCAAGCTCGGCTATGCCTATCAGTTCGATGCTGGCCTCTATGCCCGCTATCTGCGCGGCCTTGCCGAGGGCTGGGGCGTCCGGCGCAACGAGGGGCGGATCGTCGACGTCGCCTGCAATGGCGAAAGCGGCTTTGTCGAGGCGGTCGTGCTTCAGGACGGCACGCGGATCGAGGGCGATCTGTTCGTCGATTGCTCTGGGTTCCGCGGCCTGCTGATCGAGCAGACGCTAGGGGCGGGCTTCGAGGACTGGAGCCGGTGGCTGCCGTGCGATCGTGCCTTTGCTGTGCCTTGTGAATATGCTGGCGATCGCCAGCCGCTGACCCGCTCCACCGCGCGCAACGCCGGCTGGCAATGGCGCATCCCGCTCCAGCACCGGATCGGCAACGGCTATGTCTATTCGAGCGCGCATATCTCGGATGACGAGGCGGCGGCCACCTTGCTCGCAAATCTCGACGGCGCGGCGCTCGCCGAGCCGAGACAGCTCCGCTTCACGGCCGGACACCGCAAACAGGCCTGGGTAAAGAATGTCGTCGCGCTCGGATTGGCCGGCGGCTTTCTCGAGCCGCTCGAATCGACCAGCATCCACCTTGTCCAGACCGGCATTGCCCGCCTGCTCACTTTATTCCCGACGCGCCACATCAACCAGGTCGAGATCGATCGCTACAATAGCCAGACCGAGCGTGAATATGTCGATATCCGCGACTTTCTCGTCCTCCACTACAAGGCGACCGAACGCGACGATTCCCCCTTCTGGGATTATTGCCGCACCTTGCCACCGCCTGCCGGGCTTGCCGCCAAGCTCGACATGTTTCGCGCCAATGGCCGGGTGTTTCAAGAGCATGAAGAATTGTTCAATGAGACGAGCTGGCTGGCGGTGATGGTCGGGCAGGGAATAGTAGCTGGCGGCTATCACCCCGCGGCGGATCTGCTGCCCGATGCCGAGACGTTGAAGCGCCTGAAGCATATTCGCGAGGTTGTCCGTGCCACAGCTGAGGCAATGTCTACCCAGGACGAATTCCTGCGGGCGCATGGCAGCTGGTCTGAAATCGTGGCACGTCGCGCGTCATGATGGTTGCTCCTAAACCGGCCCCGATCCGCGAGATCGAAAGCATTGACCGAGTCCGCTTCCACGCCGAAATCCGGCCGTCGTGCCAGCCCGCGATCTTCCGCGGCCTCGGCAGGGATTGGCCTGCGGTGCAAGCCGGCCGCACCTCGCCTGAAGCGGCGATCGACTATCTCAAACGCTTCAGCCAGCCCGGACCGGTCTCAGCCATGCTTGGCGAGCCGGAGATAGAGGGACGTTTTTTCTATACGGCGGACCTGAAAAAGCTCAATTTTCAACGAGGTACTACCCCGCTTGATCCCTTTCTCGACCGTCTCCTGCGTGACCAAAAGACTGTGCGGCCCTATGCGATGGCGGTGCAGTCGCTTGCTCTGCCAGAACATCTTCCCGGCTTCGTCGAAGAGAACCGAAACGATCTGCTCGACGAGCAAATCGTGCCTCGCATCTGGCTCGGCAATTCAATCAGGGTTGCGACGCATTATGATCAAATGGAGAATATCGGGATCGTTATGACGGGCCGACGGCGCTTCACCGTCTTTCCACCCGAGCAGGTGGCCAACCTCTACCCTGGTCCGTTCGAGTTGACGCCGGCGGGAGTGGTCATCAGTCTGGTCGATGTAGCCGCCCCCGATCTCGAACGGTACCCGCGTTACGCCGAGGCATTGGCTGCCGCGCAGACCGCTCTTCTTGAACCCGGCGACGCGATCTACCTGCCGTTTCAATGGTGGCATGGGGTAGAATCGCTCGATCCCGTCAATGCTTTCGTCAATTACTGGTGGAACCCGGCCCCGGATCACCTCGGCAGCACAGATGATGTCCTGTTGCTCGCGCTGACGTCGGTACGCGGATTGCCTGACGATCAGCGAGCCGCGTGGCGCGCTTTGTTCGATCACTATATATTCGAGGTGAACGGCGACCCGGCTGCACATCTGCCGCCCGATGTTAAGGGTGTGCTCGGACCGATCACTCCGGAGCAAGTGGCTCGGACTCGCGCGGCGCTGCTCCAAAGCCTCAGTCGACGGTAGGACCGCGACGAGTTCACGATCTCCCGGTCTCCTTCAGCGCCGGCCGGTCACGCCGAAATGCCACACCGTCTCCGACCGCCAGACCTGGCCCGGCTTGATCTGGGTCGACGGGAAGCTCGGCTGATGCGGGCTGTCCGACAGATGCTGGGTCTCGAGCGCAATGCCGTCGCGTGGGTGAATCGTCCGGCCCTTCGCATCCTTGTCGAGGCCGTCGATATAATCGCCGGTATAGGCCTGGAGCGACGGCTCGGTGGTTGTGATCCGGAGCTGGCGGCCTGAGGCCGGGTCGGTCAGGACTGCCGCTGGTGCAGCCGCAGTGCGATCGCGGCTGGCGAGCAGCCATGCGTGGTTATAGCCGCCGCGTGCCGCCATGATCGGCAGCTTCGCATCGATCCGTTCGCCGATCGGGTGCGCGACGCGGAAGTCGAGCGGGGTGTTCGCGACAGCCGGGAGGCGACCGGTCGGGATGCCGGTCTGGTCGGTCTCCACCCAGCGGCTCGCGCTGAGCTGGAGGGTCTGCTTCTCGACCGATCCGCTCCCTGCGAGATTGAAATAGCTGTGGTTGGTGAGGTTCAGCACCGTCGCCCGCGTCGTGCGTGCGCTATAGTCGATGCGCAGGCTGTTGTCGGCGAGAAGACGGTAGGTGACGGTGACGGTCAGCGCGCCGGGAAAGCCCTGGTCGCCATTGGGACTGGTCACGCTGAGCCGCGCGCCGACCAAGCCTTTCTCGCGAAACCTGGTGACGTGCCAGATCTTGCTGTCGAGCCCGGGCTCGCCGCCGCCATGCAGCGCATTGGGGCCGTCATTCGGCTTGAGCCTGTATTCCTTGCCGCCGATGCTGAATCTGGCCCCCGCGATGCGGCCCGCATAACGGCCGACGACCGCGCCGAACCGGTTCTTGTCGTTCTTCGCGCGATATTCGGCGGCTGAGCCATAGCTGAGCACGACATTGTCGAAATGCCCGGCCCGATCAGGCACTTCGATCGACGTAATGATCGCGCCATAATCGAGAAAGCGCACCGTCATGCCCGAGGCGTTGCGCAGCGTATATTCGCGGATGCCGGGATCGTCCTGCGCAACCTGCGCGCTCGCCGCGGTGGCAGTGAACGCCAGCAGCGCCGCGATCAGCCTCAACCTTGCCATCCTGCTCCCCTTTTTGACGATGATCGGCTCTTCGGCCGTTTGACAAGCCTCTCTGTTACCGGTCTCATGGCGATTGATAAAGCGCTTCCGTAGGCGATGCCGAGCGGGCAATGCGCCCTGTCGAACCCGTCTTGCTTCCGAGGATTCTCCGATGCCCTATCCGACGCCCTATGTCGCTGATGCCGCCCGCTATGACGGACGCATGCCCTATCGCCGCTGCGGGCGAAGCGGGCTCGATCTGCCGGCGATCTCGCTTGGCCTGTGGCAGAATTTCGGCGGCGCCGACGTGTTCGAAACCGGCCGGGCGATCCTGCGCCGCGCCTTCGATCGCGGCGTCACCCATTTCGATCTCGCGAACAATTATGGACCGCCGTACGGATCGGCCGAGGAGAATTTCGGGCGGGTCATGGCGAGTGATTTCGCAGGCCACCGCGACGAGCTGATCGTCTCGACCAAGGCGGGGTGGGACATGTGGCCCGGCCCCTATGGCGACGTCGGCGGCAGCCGCAAATATTTGATCGCGAGCTGCGACCAGAGCCTCAAGCGCATGGGCCTCGACTATGTCGACATCTTCTATTCGCACCGGGTCGACCCGAAGACCCCGCTTGAGGAGACAATGGGCGCGCTCGCCCATCTCCACCGCCAGGGCAAGGCGCTCTATGTCGGCATCTCCTCCTATTCGCCCGAGCTGACCCGCAAGGCCGCAGCGATCCTCAAGGAGGAGCGGGTACCGCTGCTGATCCACCAGCCAAGCTATTCGATGCTCAATCGCTGGGTGGAGCAGGGCCTGCTCGACACGCTTGAGGAGCTCGGCACCGGCTGCATCGCCTTCTCGCCGCTCGCCCAGGGCATGCTCACCAGCAAATATCTCGGCGGTGTCAGCGAGGACAGCCGCGCGGCCAAGGCGGGGTCACTCTCACAGGGGATGCTATCGGAGGAGAATCTCGAGCGGATCCGCGCGTTGAACGCGATTGCCAAGCGGCGCGGCCAGACGCTGGCGCAGATGGCGATCGCCTGGGTGCTGCGCGATCCTCGCGTCACCTCGGCGCTGATCGGCGCCCGCACGGTCCAGCAGCTCGACGATTCGCTCGATGCGGTGAAGCGGCTCGGCTTCGATGCGGCGGAACTGGCCGAGATCGATCAGCATGCCGGCGAGGGCGGGGTGGATCTGTGGAAGGTGTCGTCGACACTCGGCAGCGAGTGAGGCTGACTCAATTCTGACCCCTATCCTTAGAAGCGGTCAGAACGGCGGCGGCATGGCCTGGCGGTTCAGATTTACCCGGTGCGTCTATCGCGCTGAGCTGACGCGGAAACCGCCTGCCGGCCTCATGTGAAGCAGGCCCAAATGAAAAGGGCGCCCCCCGCAGGGGACGCCCTCTCATCAGGTCGAACGGGCCGAAGCCCGATCGGCACCAATTACATGTTCGTCGTGGCGTTTTCCGTCGGCGTCGCCGCGTTCTCGGTTGCCATCGTGTCCATAGCGTTCGCCGAGTTATCCATGGCGGTCATGTCCGCCTCGTTATTTACGGCCGTGGTCTCTGCAGGCTTATTACAAGCGGCAAGCGACATCAGGCCGGCGGCGGCGAGAACAAAGGCGATCTTCTTCATGCGGATGCTCCCAAGCATAGCAAAATTCGCGGCCAGCCCGATTGCTTACCACGAGCGGCGGTTCATAACGCAAGCGAACCGTGCGTCAATCGTAATTCATCTCTCGGAAAGGTTAGGCCACGGTTTTCCGTCATTTCTGGATCGGGACCGGTCCTATTTCTTCCGGAGCGTCGGCAAGAATCGCCAGCATCACGGTCCAGGCGGCGACATTCTGACGCAATTGTTCGGGGTCGATCCGGTCTAGCGTATCCTCCGGCGTATGGTGCCAGTCGAAGTAGCGCATCCCATTCTGGTTCAGGTTGATCGACGCGACGCCGGTTGCCATTGTCGGTTCGACATCAGTACCGTCGCCGGCGGCCGCAGCGCCGCGGATTACCCCGATCGGATTGAGCGCTACCGCGAGCCGATCAGCTACGTCCTTTGCATTGTCGGGCAGGTTGGTCTGGAATCGCCATATCCGATCAGCCCCAAAATCTGATTCCGCTGCAACGGCATGGCGTTCGCCGGCATGCGCCTTGGCATAGGCAATCCCGCCAAAACCGCCGGTCTCCTCATCGCCGAACCATACCACGCGAATCGTGCGGCGGTGCTTGCCTGACTCCATCAGCAGCTTGGCGGCCGCGGTGGTGATCGCGACGCCAGCGCCATCGTCGATCGCGCCGGTGCCAAGATCCCAGCTGTCGAGATGGCCGCCGATCAGAATCACGCCGGCCGCCGGATCGGTGCCCGGCACTTCGGCCACGACATTTCCCGAATCGCGCATGCCGACCCGCTGCGGGGTCAGCAGCAGATGCAGCGTCACCGGCTTGCCGCGCTTGATCATCCGCTCGAGATTCTCGGCATCGGCGACTGACAGGGCAGCGGCCGGGATCGGCGTGACGTCGCCGAAATTGGTGACGCCGGCATGCGGCCCGCGGCCATGATCGGTGCCGATCGAGCGGATCACGATCCCGGCCGCGCCCTTCTTGGCGGCGATAGCTGGCCCGGCACGCCGCGCCTGGCCCTGGCTGCCATAGCTCGAGCCGTCCATGGTCGGCTGCATCGAGTTCGAGACAAAGGCGATCTTGCCCTTCAGGCTTCCCTCGGGCGCGGCTTTCAGATCGGCAAAGCTCTCGAAAAATACCACCGGCAGCGTCAGCCCCTCGGGCGGCGTCGCGCCTGAATTGCCGAGCGCGGTGAGGCGCAGCGGCTGGGGATAAGGCGAAACGATCTCGCCGCTCTCCAGCCCCCGCACCCAGGTATCGAGCTGATAGGGCTCGATATGGACATTCCTGAACCCCAGGCCCTTGAGCTTCGCCACCGCCCATTCACGGGCGCGGGCCTGCTGTGGCGATCCGTCGGGGCGCGGGCCGATCTCGGTCGTCAGCCCCTCCACGACATTCCAGGCGACATCGTCCTTCAGCGCTGCGTCGCGGAGTTTCGCGACGGCCGGATCGGTCTCGGCGAAGGCTGGAGCGGTGAGGGCGGATGCGGCGAGCACCGCGAGGATGAGAAGTTTGCGAGCCACTGAAAAACCTCCGTTCGCCCCGAGCAGCGACGCTCAATGGCTGTTGTCCCATGCGCTTACCGGGAAGGGTGGTGCTTCGACAAGGCGGCCACTTCGCGAAATTTTGCGCAAAGTGCGGGCATGATGTGGTTTGCCAATTCCGCCTCCAGCCACTACATGCGCCCTCGAAATTTCCCCGCATTCAATCGAGACGGAGCCCGCAGGCGATGGCCGTGCAGTATAGCTATGTGATGAAGGGTCTGACCAAGACCTTCCCCGGCGCCCCCAAGCCGGTGCTCAACAACATCCACCTCCAGTTCCTTGGCGACGCGAAGATCGCGATCATCGGCCCGAACGGATCGGGCAAGTCGACCCTGATGAAGATCATGGCCGGCATCGATCCCGATTTTCAGGGTGAGGCCTGGGCGGCCGAGGGAATCAAGGTCGGCTATCTGGCGCAGGAGCCGCAGCTCGACCCGACCAAGAACGTGATCGACAACGTCAAGGACGGGGTTCGCCCGGTCGCGGACCTGGTCGATCGCTTCAACGCGATCTCGGCCGAGATGGGCGATCCCAAGGACGATACCGATTTCGACGCGCTGATGGAGGAGATGGGCGATCTCCAGGCGAAGATCGACGCAGTCGACGGCTGGAGCCTCGACAACCAGCTCGAGATCGCGATGGAGGCACTGCGCTGCCCGCCCGGCGACAGCCCGGTCACCAACCTGTCAGGCGGCGAGAAGCGCCGTGTGGCTTTGTGCAAGCTGCTGCTCGAAAAGCCCCAGATTCTGCTGCTCGACGAGCCGACCAACCATCTCGACGCCGAAAGCGTCCAGTGGCTCGAAAATTATCTCAAGGAATATACCGGCAACGTCATCCTCGTGACGCATGATCGCTATTTCCTCGATAACGTCGTGAACTGGGTGCTCGAGCTCGATCGCGGCCGCTATTACACATATGAGAGCAACTATTCGGGCTATCTCGAAAAGAAGGTGAAGCGCCTCGAGCAGGAAGAGCGCGAGGAGCAGGGCAAGGCCAAGGCGATCGCCGACGAGCTCGCCTGGATGCGCCAGACCCCCAAGGCCCGCCAGACCAAGTCCAAGGCGCGTATCCGCGCGTTCGACGAGCTGATGGAGAAGCAGGAGAACCGTTCGGTCGGCAAGGCGCAGATCCTGATCCAGCTCCCCGAACGCCTGGGCGGCAAGGTGATCGAGGCCAAGGGCCTGAGCAAGGCTTATGGCGACAAATTGCTGTTCGAGAATCTCGATTTCGTGTTGCCGCCCGGCGGCATCGTTGGCGTGATCGGGCCGAACGGCGCCGGCAAGTCCACGCTGTTCAAGCTCATCACTGGCCAGGAACAGCCCGATGGCGGCACGATCGATGTCGGCCAGACGGTGAAGCTCGGCTATGTCGACCAGAGCCGCGACGATCTCAACCCGAACAACAATGTCTGGGAGGAGATCTCCGACAAGCTCGAAGTCTTCCGCTTTGGCAAGCAGGAGCTCGGTACCCGGGCCTATGTCGGGGCGTTCAACTTCAAGGGCCAGGACCAGCAGAAGAAGGTCGGCCAGCTATCGGGCGGTGAGCGCAATCGAGTTCATCTCGCCAAGATGCTGAAGGAGGGCGGTAACGTCCTGCTGCTCGACGAACCGACCAACGATCTCGACGTCGAGACTCTGCGCGCGCTCGAAGAGGCGCTCGAAAGCTTCGCCGGCTGCGCGGTGGTGATCAGCCATGACCGCTTCTTCCTCGATCGCCTCGCGACCCACATCCTGGCCTTTGAGGGTGATAGCCATGTCGAGTGGTTCGAGGGCAATTTCGAGAGCTATGAGGCCGACAAGCGCCGCCGCCTGGGCGACGCGGCCGATCGGCCGACGCGCCTTGCGTACAAGAAGCTGACGCGCTGATGCGTGCCGGCAGGCGAGCTGACTCGTCTGCCGGATGCGGGTCTCGAGTGCGCGGACTCTGTTCAAGAGTGTCAAAGAGTTAGGACTGGACGGGGCGCTGCGCTGGCTTCATCCTGCTCATTCGATGCGCGCAACCGAAAAATCTCTAAACTAATCTCCAGTCTTCCCGATCTGCATTCTGGTAGCGAATGGCCGTCGGGTGGGTAGTGCGCATTTCGAAGGCTGAAGGCCCCGGCGAGCCAGGGCGTATGAACTTCTGACGTCGATGCACTGAAGCAGGGGATATCAATGCCGAACAGATTATATGTCATGTTAGTGCGCTGCGCTCTCGCGCTGACCGTGGTTGGCGCGATTCCCGTCCACACGGCCGCCGCGCAGAATGTCACCGACTATATGACACAGCAGGTCTGCGTCGATACCAACGGTGTGGCGCTGGCGGTGGATCCGACGACCTGCGTCGTGAGTTCGCGCCGCCATCTCAAGATCGGCGAGGCGCTCCCCTATCACAAGATCGATCTGGGCGGGTATCAGATCAGCGATTCATATCCGATCCAGACTGATGCCCTCGCCCCTGTCAGGGCGGTGCAAACCTATTTCTATGTGCCGCAGGTCGGCTACACCGACCCAACGCTCGATCCGCGCTTTGGTGGGCAACCCTATTTCAATCCGCTCCACGGCGGCTACAATATCCTGGGCAGCGACGGCACCTGGCTTTCCTATGACGGTACCTATGATCCGGCGGGCGGGTGGCAGCCTTGGTGGACAGCTGATTGCCGTCCTGCGGGATGGCGACTAGTCCCGGGCGGTGTGCCGCCATCGGGCTATGGATCGGATGTCTCGCCGACAATGTCATACCCTGACTGTGTCGGTTCCGTCCCGGTCTCCGCCTCGACGGTGGAATGGAATCACTACAATGTCACCTATGCGCCGGGAAAGACGCTCGACACATTGGTCTCTTTTCATTTTGCTGAAGGATATGGCCCGGCGGAGGTCACCTATCTGACGAAGGAATATGGCGTCACGCGCTGGGAGGCATGGATCCCGGGAACTGGCCCCACTAGCTCCGGCACCATGGGGCAGTGCCCAAACAGCCTGTATTCTGCCACGCTGCACGGCAAACAATTCTACCTCTTCGATTGCCATCAATGGACGAACATCGTCACGAACCTTGGCCCATGGGATCCGAAGGGCCGGGCGGCCAATGACCCGGCCATCCTGAGCTTCCCGGTCGATCCACTCTATACGAGCCGCAACCTGCTCACGAATACGCATGTCGGCGGGTCTTACGGTCCCGGAGGGGTGACCGGCTGCATCGTCAACGGCTGGGATCGTGTGAACGACCCGACTGTGCTCAACTGGGCTTGGGATTCAAAACCTTCGACACCGACGGCGCCTTGGCCCTTCACAAATGGGTATAATTGCACATTGATCTGGGCGACGCCGGGTCCGATCGGCAACCAGTCGCTCTTCCAGCAAGTCAGCATCAACCCTGGCAGCACCGGCACCTACACCTTCGGTGCGATGCTGTGGTCGCCCGATCTCGCCAGCAGCGCGCCTCCGGTTCCAGTCACTATCCAGGTGGTCCAGCGCAACAGCTCGAACACGGTGATCGCGACGACCAACCTGACGGCGAACCTGACCGGCATTCCGGCGACGTTCGGCGGATCGTTCCAGCTCAATTCAGCTGCCACGTCGCTGACACTGGCTTTCCGACCGACCGTCGCCAATGTGCTCCATGAAATCACCGGTGCGTGGATCGCTCCTCCGCCGACGGGAGTGATACCCCAATAGCTCGGGCGGGTTTGAACCGGCCGCAAAATTGCGCATCATGGTGAGCGATTGCCATGATGCAGCATGAGCGGCCGGATTCAGGCCATCAGAGCGACGTTGTCCTCGCTGAGATTCTGAGCCTCGCAATGTGTGAGCATCGCGCGCGCCGGTCCGCTAGCGCCAAAGCTTATCGTCGAGCGCGCTGACGATATAGTCAGCACCTGGCCGGGATAAATGCTCGGGATCGATATAGTAAGGCACCGCCCCTTCAGCGAACCGGCAGCGAGAGGGTGTGCACAGGATGCGCGAGACTGAGGTGTAGAGTGCACCCGGCACGTTGCCCACGGCTAACGGCACGATCCGCGCGCCGGTGTCGTCGGTCGGCTCGATGAAGCGCATATCCACCTGGCCGTCGGCAGGCGCGAAGTCCGAGCTGAGCAACGCCTCGGCCGCGCGGCGTGCCGGCAGGAAGCTGGTCATCGCATGGCGTGCGGGGTTGAAGCGCAGATAGGGCACGTCCCCCAGCACGATCACCTGCTTACCAGCCGCGGAGAGCCGGCGGATGGTGCGGGCCAGCGCGAGCCTCAGCTCGTCTTCGCTCGACCGCCCTGCCGCGCTGCCATCGCCTTCGACATAGGCATCTCCGGCGGCGATCGCGCTCGCCCCGAACGGAACCTGCCAGAAGCCCGCAATCACCACCGTGCGAACCTGCGGGTCGCGCGCCACCGCGTCGATCGCGGCCTGATTGTAGCGCGTGCACTCGGCGATATGGCCGGGATGGTTCGGCATCTTGCGGCTCGCACCAAGCAGGGACGGGCAGGAGGATTTGGTGAGCTGCTCGAAGCCAAGCCCATGCCGTTCCGCCGCTGCCCGAAGAGCATTGCCCAAAGCCGCCGCATGGCTGTCACCGAGGAGCGCAAGGCGAGGGCGGGCATCTGCCGTGACGCACGCGCCCGAAAGATTGGGCCGGTCAGCCCCATAAGGCGCGAGACACGGGCCACCACGGCTTTCCGCGAGGATCGTTTCGATCCCTCCCGCATCACGCCCCATCCGCGCCGACAGACCGTGCGTGGCATAGACGGCGATGAGGGCAAGGACGCCGGCACCGATCACCGCACCATAGCGAAAGAGTTGCGCGCCATCCGAGAGATGCAGTCCACCATGGCGAAAAGGGCGCTCGACGAACCGCCAGGACAGCCAGGCCGGCACCAGCGACAACAGCGCCACGCTGGTCATCAACGCCACCGAAGGCGCCTCCACGGCACAGATCCGCACCAGGGCAAGCAGCGGCCAGTGCCAGAGATACCAGGAATAGGAGATCAGCCCGATCCCGACAAACGCCCGTGAGGCCAAGAGCCGGCGATTCACGGTGCTCCCCTCGCTCAGGATCAGCGCAGCCGCTCCCAAGGTCGGCAGCAAGGCCGCGAAGCCCGGAAAAGCGAGATGCTGGTCGAACAGCGCGATCGAGCCGACGACAGCGGCGAGGCCAACCCAGCCAAGTCCTTCCTGCAACCGCTGCGACATCGGCGGCACGCGGCTAGCCGCCAGCAGCGCGAGCAGTACCCCGATCCCAAGCTCCCAGGCGCGCGCCGGCAGCAGATAAAAAGCTTCGCTCGGGAAATGGCTGGTGAGAAAAATCGACAGCAGCAGCGACACCAGGGTGATCGCCGCGATCGCCGGCAGCGTCGCCCGCGCGCCGATCCGGTTGAGCAGCAGGAGCAGCGGCGGCAGGAACAGGTAGAATTGCTCCTCGATCCCGAGCGACCAGGTCATCAGGAACGGCTCGCCCCGCGCGTCCGGCGAGAAATAGCCGGCGGTTGCCCAGAACCAGAGGTTCGATACGCCGGTCAGCGCGGCTGCCACGCTCGCCGCCAGCCGCTGCATCTCGGCTGGACCAAGTAAGGCAAGGCCGAACCCGACGGTCACTGCCGATACGGCGACCAGCGCCGGCAGGATACGGCGCGCCCGCCGCGCGTAGAAAGCCGCGAAGCTGAACCGTCCTGACCTGATTTCGCGCTCGACGATGCCGCCGATCAGGAAGCCCGAAATCACGAAGAAGATATCGACCCCGACAAAGCCGCCACCCACCGCCGCAAGCCCGGTATGGAACAGCACCACCGAGGTGACCGCAAGGGCGCGCAGCCCGTCGATATCGGCGCGATATCGGGCAATCGGCGCCATCTCGCTCGCCGCGATGTCAGGATTGAGCTTGCCGACCTCGATGTCCATCGCCCGCCCTTAGCGCCGTGGTGCTGGACAAATCATTGACGCAGGCGGCTTCGGGACACATTCGCTATGAGGCCGAACAGGCCCGAACAGGATGACGCGCAATGATCGGACACGAGCCCTTCGTCACCCGCTGCTACGAGCTCGCGCTCAAAAGCTACACCGAAGGCGGCTGCCCGATCGGCTCGGTGCTGGTGCGCGACGGCGTGATCATCGGCGAGGGGCATAATCAGCGCATCCAGCAGGGCGATCCGATCGCGCATGGCGAAATGGATGCGCTGCGCAACGCCGGCCGCCAGACCCACTATCGCGATACGATCCTCTACACCTCGCTCAGCCCCTGCATGATGTGCGCCGGCACGATCGTTCAGTTCGGCATCCCGCATGTCGTGATCGCCGAGAACCGCAATTTCGGCGGCAATGAGGATTTCCTGCGTGAGAGAGGCGTGCAGGTGGAGATCGTTGACGACGCTCGCTGCGCTGATCTGATGGCTCGCTTCGTCGCCGAGCAGCCCGCCCTTTGGAACGAGGATATCGCCGAGGGTTGAACCGCGTTCCCGTTGCGCGAACGATACGCAGGACGCCAGGTTCGGCGAGAAGAGGAGCTTTTCGATGATCGTCTCAATCGTCATGGCAGCGGCACTCGCCGCTCAGGGCCATGGCGCGCCGAAGCGCCCGGCACCGCGCGCCATCACGCCGGCCGCCCGCTTCACCTCCTACACCGACGATTTCGCGAAATTCGCCGACCAGACCTCAACGCTCCCCGAAGCCCAACGCATTCGACTATTCCGCCTGCGCTTCGCCCCGCTCGCCGGCGGCTTCTACGGCCCGCGCGGCCGCGATCCGGCCAAGGTCGATGCCAGTATCGCAGACGCGCTCAAGGCTTTCCCCACCATCCGCGTACGCTACAGCGCAGCGGCCGCGCGTTTCGAGCAGGCATTCGCAACCGGCCAAGCCCGATTCCGCAAATTCTTCCCCGATTACAAGCTCACCATGCCGGTCTATCTCGTCCATTCGCTTGGCGAGATGGACGGCGGGACCCGCGAGCTGCAGGGCCGCACCGTCGCTGTCTTTGGCGCCGATGTGATCGCCCGGATCCATGACGAAACGACGATTCCGCCGTTCCTCGATCACGAGCTCTTCCACCTTTACCACACCCAGTATTTCCCCGGCTGCGACGCGCTTTGGTGCGGCCTGTGGGAGGAGGGGCTGGCCGTCTATGTCGCCTCGCGGATGAACCCCGGCGCGACGGATCGGCAGCTCCTGCTCACCATCCCGGTGCCGATCCGCGCCGCGGTCGATCCGCATCTGGCGGAGGCGATGTGCGGCCTGCGCGAAAAACTCGATGCCACAGCGACGGACGACATGGCGCCGTTCTTCTTCATGCGAGCGGAAAAGGGCAAATTCCCGGCACGTTACGGCTATTATCTCGGGCTGTTGCTGGCGCAGAAGATCGGCGAGACGATGCCGCTTGCGCAAATGGCGAAGCTGCCGCCGGCGAAGGTCAGGCCGCTGCTCGATCGGGCGCTGGCGAGCTACGGGGCATGTCCGGCCCCTGTTTCGGCCGGCTAGTGGCGCTTACCCCGCCGGCATCTGCACCGTGAAGCGCTTGGTAAAGCCCTTGGGCGGCCGCTCGTCATCCGGCCGCGCCTCGACATGGTCGACCCGCGAATGCGGCGACCCTTGGCGGCAGGCCTCGATCAGCGCATTGGCCGCCTCGTCATCCCCCGCCACGAGCACCTCGACCCGCCCGTCCGTCAGGTTGCGCACCCAACCAGTGACCCCGAATTCCTGCGCTTTCCACATCACCCAGTTGCGAAAGCCGATATTCTGCACCTTGCCGCTCACGAATACGCGTTGAGTCGTCATCAAGCCCACTCATCTTGTACGATCAAGGTCCCCCTCGGACCCTGCTCCCGCGTTCGGGTGTAACATGGGTGAAGGAGGGCAGAAGGGCGCGCGCGCATGATTCCGTCGCGTTCAGTGCAGATTTCGTCGAGATATGACCCGCAACCGGGTTGAATCGTTGCACTTATTTCTTGCGCCGAAGGAATGCGCCGCCATCGCGCCCGTTGACGACGACTCCAGGCACTGCCTCGAACAGGTCCGACAGGCGGGGATAACCGCAATTACGAGCGTTGAAGCTCGACGGTTTACCGGCCCGCGGCCGAGAGATCGCTCATGACGCACCGCGCGACACGTCGGCACTCCACGCACCGCCGCCGGCCGCGGCGAGATAGAGGAAGATGAAGCAATAGAGCATCGCCGGCTCGCCGCCATTCGCCAGCGGGAGGAAGCCTTGCGGCAGATGCATCATGAAATAGGCGACCGCGCAGAACCCCGACAGGACGAACGCGACCGGGCGCGTGAACAGCCCGATCAGGATCAGCATACCACCGACCAGCTCGAGGCCCCCAGCAACCGTCAGCAACGGGGTCATCGGCATGGGGAAGGGCGGAATGTTGAAGAATTTGGAAACGCCGTGATCGATAAAGGCGAGACCCACGACAATGCGGAGGATGCTGAGCAGCTTCGGAGACCAGGTGGCGGGGATGGGCATGGAGACATCCTCTTTTATCGGGTGGCGCGATCGTTTCACGGCGCGCGGTTGGCGTCAATCAATGCGCTTCATTCGTTTGGCCAGTTCCGTCTCGCCGAAACTCAAGAACCACGTCCGACGGTGACGTTCCGGCACATTTTCCTGATCCTGACACCCGTTATTCCCCGCAGCCGCTGTGGCAGGGCGCGGTTATTGTCGTCCGCTCCCGCGTCGCCGAGTTCGGAAGCGGGCCGGCTCACTTGTTCATTCCGGATTGGTGACGATCCACCCGAATAACCAGGAAATCATAAATGAAATCAGGACAAATGCCCAAAGCGACATGAAAGATATCGCAGTAGCGGAGAGCGGGATGCCCATTTCTTTGATATGCGGTAGAAAAGCCACCCTATAAGCAAAAATAGGAACCGCGCCTAATATCAAGCCAAAGCTCATGACGACATTGAACATTGGTATCGGTAAGCGACAATTTCCGTAACCGACGAGTTCCTTGACGTTTCGGCCGTTAGTCAAAATGTCCGGCATCATCCAGAAAAGGCTGACAATAGCGATTCCTGTAATCAAGCCGTTACGAACGCTTGGAAGACCGCTCCCGATCATGCGAGCTAATTCGACCAGGACGAACATCGAGATGGAGCCTATCGTGATCCAGCTCAAGGCAAATACCATTGCCTCGACTCCACCAAATTTTTTGCCAGGGAAAATCCTGTTCACGCGCCACACTCCCAATCGTGCACGGGCATTGCATGATAGAGGTTACACCTTTGCTAAATGCACCGATGAGAGTGACTTGAGGCATCCGATGGAGGGGCTGGCGCTGAGAAATGGACCGCGGAAATTTGATGACTGCGCATTTCACTGTGCAAGTTGAATGCGCCGTCACCGATATCCCGCACCGCCTTCACTGATAGCGCAGCGTCTTCTCGAACCCCTCATTTGCCTTGGTCATCTTCGCCACTTTCCTGAGGTGCCCCCGAACATGCCGCTCGAACCGCACATCGTCATTGATGCCCGTCGCCCGATACTCGTCCTGGCCGATCAGCTCCTTGAGGCGCTTCGCGAACGCGGCCTGATCGTTCGCGCAATCCGCAGCCAGAAGCGCACGGCAGACCCATTCCTCCGCGGCGGCCATGTCATATTCGTCCCGCGCTTCGTATCCGCGCCTGTCCGCCGCCGCCTGATCCAGCTTCGATGCGGCAAGCCGGCGCTCAAGCCATGTCCGGACCAGGTCTCCATCCCACGGCTTTGACGGATTGCTCATCGCTCGCTCCCAACCTGGCCCGCCATTGCCCATAGCGGGCGTGGTGACAGAAGCCAGGTCCCCATGGAGCGCGCTCATGCAGTGGCGGCGAGTGTATCCAGATAAAGCTTGAGGCCGTCACGCGAGATAGCGTCCTCAATGCCGACGTTGAATATCATGACAAAGCCGCTGCGGTTCTCCTGCCGGAACACCGCCACCGCGCCGATCCCCGGATCGGCGCCATTATGGCCGATCAGGCGACCGCCGGGGATCGGATCCTGGGTGCCATAATAGCGGGGCACATAGTCCCAGCCGAGGGCGCGCTCATAATGCGCGGGCGCAAGCGCCATCGCTGCGGTCTCGGCGGAGACTATTCTGGCCACCTTGCCTCCCGGCATGACGCGCGAGCCCTTGTCGATCCAGGCCAGCATGAATTGCGCGAGTTCGCGGACGCTCGTGCGCAGCAGCCCGTCGGGAGGGGTCGCGAAGCTGTAGCCGCAAAAGGGGAAGTGACCGCCGGGCTTCGGCGTAAAATCGCGGTCAGAATAGCGTGCGAATTTCAGTTCGAGTTCGGAGATGTCGCCGGGTTTGAAGTCCGCTCCGAGTATCTTGTACGGCACCGATTCCCGTCTCCGGTCCATGGTATCGAGCCGGAACCCGGACGAGGCCATGCCGAGCGGGCGGAAAATGCGCTCCCGGCAAAGCATTTCATAGGATTTGCCGCCCGCCCGTTCCGACAAGAGGCCGACAAGCCCGAAAGCGACGTTCGAATACGCGCGCGGGTTGCCCGGCGGATGCAGCGTGCCTGGTGCCCAGCTGTGAAAATGGTCGGGTTTGGCCGACGGAGCGAAATAGGTCCGCAGCCAGTCCCCGAGCGACACCGTCTGATCGCCGCAACGATAGCTCTCCCCATAGGCCTCGCCGTCGCGGATCGAGGAGCGATGCGTGAGAAGCTGCCGTAACGTGATCGCGACCTCAGGGTGGTTCGGATTGCGGACGGGAAAAGGCAGATAGCGATTGATGTCGCCGTCCAGATCGAGCCGGCCCGCTTCGATATCCTGGAGCACCAGCGTGGTCGTGATGGTCTTGGTGACCGATCCGATATTCTGGATCGTATCCGCCGTCATCGGCCGGCGATGCTCGATATCGGCAAATCCGAAACCCTTGGCCCAGGCCAGGCGTCCGTCGAGGATGATCCCGGCGGCGAGCCCCGGAATATGGTGCCGCTCGAGCATCGCGGCGAACCCCTGGTCCAGCGCCGCGAGCTGGTCGCCGCGTAACGGGCCTGCCGGATCGGAGACGTGTCCCAGGCCTGAGGGCCTGCACGCTGTAAGGCCAAGGCCACACAACACGCCGGATTTAAGAAGCGAGCGGCGGCTCTGTGCGAAGCGAGCGAAGTCTTCAGTCATGATTGGCCCACCCTTTCGTCCCTGCCGAAGCGCGCATCCACGCCCGGTACCGCCAGCATCTCGTCCGACGGAGACCCGATACGTTTCACGCGACAACGCCACGCGCAAGCGCGGCTAGCACAAAAGCCTTTGAATTCCGCCCCTTGGAATCTCCTGGCGGAGCCGTCGGAATGGCGGGGCAGGGGGCACGGGTGATCCAACCTCTGCCATATGTCTTGCAGTCGCAACACTGATGTCCTACATAATGTCCAGAATACGGACGGAGAATGGGACATGGCCACTGCGAGACCGAAACCCGGCAAAGGCGGATCGATCCGCGTGCAGGGCGGCGAAGGGGCGTTGGCGGCCGGCGGCTTCGTGACGGACTTCATGGACAAGGGCGGCGTGATCGACGTCGACCGTGTCGCCACCATGTTCCGCATGACCAAAGGGCAGCTGGCCGAGACCACCGGCCTTGCCACCGCGACCATATCGAAGACCGATCGCAAGGCGTCGCCGCGCACCCAGACGCGCGTCACCGAGATGCTCGAGATCATCAGCCGCATCCGCGAATGGGCCGGCGGCGAGGCGCAGGCGATGGCATGGTATCGCTCGCAGCCGATCCCCGCGCTCGACGGGCGGACGTCCGAAGCGCTGGTCAAGTCGGGCCAGGCAGGCGCCGTGCGCGACTATCTCGACCATATGGCGCTCGGCGGCTTTGCTTAAGGCCGGTCCGGGCCGCGGAGGCAGGGCTTGAGATTCGTCGGGCGCTGCTATCGCGGCCATGATCCGGCCTGGTCCTTCTCGCCGATGTCCGGCGCGGGCGCGGCGTTCACGGGAGGGCGCTTCAATCGCAAGGGCGAGCCGACCCTGTATCTCTCGCTCGACGTGATGACCTCGATCGGGGAATGCACGCAAGGGTTCAGCCATCGGCTCCGGCCGCTGACGATGTGCGAATATGACGTGGATTGCGAGGGCATCGCCGATCTGCGCGACGATGCCGGGCGCGCCGTGCACGGCGTGAGGTGGAGCGAGCTCGACTGCAGCTGGCTGACCGCCCTGCGCGCAGGCCGCGACGCACCCTCATGGCTGGTCGCCGACCGCCTCAAAAAAACGGGCCATAGCGGCATCCTCATACCGAGCTTCGCGCCCGGCGCGACTGCGGACAATAACAATCTCGTGCTTTGGCGCTGGGGCCCCGATCTGCCGCATCAGGTGATCGTCTATGATCCTAGCGGGCGGCTGCCCAAGGATCAGCTTTCGTGGCGCTGAGCCTGTCCCGTCGGCGCAGTCATCCGGTAAATCCCGTAGCGACACCGCTCCTGATGGGTGCCACCACCTTCTCACGGAGGTGCCCTATGGACACAGTTGAAATCCCCTATCTGCTCAGGCGAGCCCGGACGCATCGTCTCCTGGGCCAGGTCGCGACATGTGGCGATGTACGGTCGACCCACCGCCAATTCGTCAGAAACTACCAGACTCTCCTGCTCGCGCTCCGGCGCGCGCGCTCGTCGCCATCCATCGGCATCGAGGCGCTGAAGCCGCCACAGCTCGGCTGGTCGGCGGGATTGCTGCCATGAGCGTTGAGCGGGAAGGCCGCAGATAGCGATCGATTACGGTACCACGTGCAATAATCACATAATCTTGATTGGCGGTATTGCACGCGGCTCCATAGCGGCAGGCACGTCAGCGTATATCGATGGTTGCCACGCCGTTCTTCCACGCATGCATCACCGACCAGTCCTTGTTGAAGGCGCCGATATACAGGCGATATTCGCCCGGCGCTGGCGGGGTCCATGAGAAGGCTCGCGAGAGGGTGCGGCCGCTGAGCCAGTTCGCCACTGCGGAACTCTGCTGGTTCACGTGATTGTCAGGGCCGAACGGCGCGGCGCGGATCTCCAGATTGAGCTGGCCCTTGGGAATGGCGACGCCCCAATTCTGCGCGGACACGGTTATTTCGAGCGGCTTGCCCGCCTCGGCGCGCGCGGGAGCGGCAACGCTCAGGATGGGCGACGAATGGGCAAGCTTGGTATCATAGAATCCGGCGACGGCCAGCGCGATCACGTCGAGATTCGCATTGGTATTGGCCAGCACGATCACGCTTGTTCTGGAATCGAGAAAACGGCTGTAATGGCTGGATCCGCCGGATATGCTTCCATTGTGCCACATCCGCGACTGGGACTGATATTGGTCGAGATTCCAGCCGAATCCGTACCCTGTCCGGCTGCCATCGGTTAAAATGCCCGGCCGGCGCAGCAGCTCTAGGCTGGCGGGGGTAAGGATGGCGCCCCTGCTGAGCGCTAAGTCCCACTTCGCCATATCTCTTGCCGAGCTCATGATGCCCGCGCCGCCGAGCCACCAATAGGTCGGGTTGAGATAGGGACTGTTGCGCAGCTGCGGAGGCCCGGGAGTGCCCACGCGATCGTAGCGAGCAGCGCGATCGGGAATGATCCCGCTTTCGTCGTGAAACCGTGTGTCGTTCATGCCGAGCGGCCGAAACACGCGGTCGGCGAGGAATTGGTGCCAGGGAGTGCCACTCACCCGAGACACGAGTTCGGCGAGGACGATATAGCCGGTGTTGCTGTACGACCAGCGGCTGCCGGGCGCGAAATTGAGCTCGGCCGTCATCATCTGGCGAATGACGTCCGTGGCTGTTGTATCCTCTCGCGGAAAGGCCCGGGTCTGGTCGAGCGGACGTGCGCCGGGCGTCAACGGATCGTTGATCAGGTCGCGGATGCCAGATGTATGGGAAAGCAGATGGCGAACGGTAATGCCGCGCCACGATTCCGGCGCGTTGCTGAAATACTGCGATATCGGATCGTCCAGCCGCAGCTTCCCGTCCTCGACGAGCAGCAGGATCGCCACAGCGACGAACTGCTTGGTGATGGAGCAAAGCTCATAGACGGTGGCGCTGCTCGCCGGCGCGCGAAGCTCGACATTGGCGAACCCGTAGCCGGCTGTCTTGACGACCCGCCCGTCACGAAGGACGGCAAGCGAAAGGCCGGGGATGGCCTGATCGCGCATCTGCGCAGCAACATAATCGTCAGTGGTGTCGGCATGCGCGTTTTGCGCGCTGAGAAGTATCGCAAACACGGCCGCGATAAGCCCTTTGCCCGTCCCCATGACTTCCCCTCCGAACGCGCTGCTCCTGATGCCTTGCCCTTACTTCTACAGTCGGAGAGAATGGGATGCGCCAGATTGCGCGGCGATGAACGGCCGCCCGTGCGGCCGGCTCGCCAGCACCTCAGATGTGGCGGCTCTTCGGGTCAGGGCGTCAGAATCCGGCACGACCTCGATAGGTTCTCCCGCTGAGCCATGCTAGCGGAGCCCGGCATGTCCCCGAAGCCGGCAAACGGCTTCCCGACCAGAAAGAAAGACGCAGCCGCCGCCTATGAAATCGACTGATGAGTCCTTGGAAGAGCTCGGCTGGAGCGACTTTTTCAGCGAACAGGTTTCGGCCGAGGAGGCGCGGCTATGCCATCCCGTCCGCGTCATGGCCGTTCATCGCGGCCAGATCGCGGTCGCGGGCGCCGGGTTTCAGCATTCGATCACGCCTTATATCCCCGGTGCCCTGCCCACGGACGATCATCCGACGGTGGGCGACTGGCTGCTGGTCGACGATGCCACGCAGCTGCCGACGCGAGTCCTGCGCCGGATGAACCTGTTCAAACGGCGCGCGCCGGGCGATCCGCGCAAGGAGCAGATGATCGCCGCCAATATCGACACCTTGTTCATCGTCGCCTCCTGCAACCAGGATTTCAGCGTCGCGCGGCTCGAGCGCTACCTGGTGCTGGCGCGGGATGTGGGCGTGGACCCGGTCGTGGTTCTCACCAAGACTGACCTGACCGACACCCCGGACGCTTTTGCGACCGCGGCGCGTGCGATCGAGCCCGGACTGCGGGTCGAAACCGTCAACGGCCGCGATCCCGCCAGCGTGGCGCGCCTCGCGGACTGGTGCGGCAAAGGCAAGACCGTGGCGCTTCTGGGGTCCTCGGGGGTCGGCAAATCGACCCTCGTCAACACCTTGCGTGGCTCGGACAGCATCGCCACCCAGGCGATCCGGGCAAGCGACGATACCGGGCGCCACACGACCACCGTGCGCGAAATGCACCGGCTGGAGCGGGGCGGCTGGCTGCTCGACACGCCGGGCATGCGCGAATTGCAGCTGTCCGACGCGGCCGAGGGGGTTTCAGAGGTTTTCGATGACTTCCTGCTGGCGGCGCAGGACTGCCGCTTCTCCGATTGCGCCCATGGCAACGAGCCCGGCTGCGCCGTCCAGGCAGCGATTGCCGAGGGCACGCTGACGGTGGAGCGTTTCAATCGCTGGCAGCAGCTGACAGCGGACGACCGCGCCGCTCCCGCATACCCGAAGAAGCGGCGCCGATAACGAGATCGAACTGAACTGCGGTCGGAAACCGACACGCCGAGATCGGGCGGGTTTATCGTTTTTTCGAGATACTCTGATACTGGCAGTTCTGGCGACGGGGCATCGAAGCGCCACAAAAAGGGGGAAGAATGCGGTGGATGTTCATGCCGTTGCGGCGCTACGCCCGGTTCAGCGGCCGGGCGTCGCGACGGGAGTTCTGGCCCTGGATAGCGTTCATGGTGGCGGTCATCACCGCGTGCATCGTGTTGAACGCGAATTTCGGCGATCGCGCTTTCAGGAGCGGGCGCTCGAGCACGCGGATATGGGGTGATTTCGCCATAGTCTTCGCATTCTTCTTCTGGCTCGGAACGTTCCTGCCGAGCCTGGCGGTCGCGGTTCGGCGGCTGCATGACATGAACAACCGGGGTTGGTGGGTCCTGCTGATCTGGGTGCCTTTCGCCATAACGCTGTTTTTCTTGTTATTGGGCAACCGGCCTCTCTTTCTCACGATCGGCGGTGGTGGGGTGCTGGCCACATTGGTCGGAACCGCCACACTCCTCATCTGGTGCATCGTTCCCGGCACCCGAGGCGACAATCGCTTCGGCAAGGACCCGTTCGGCGCGACGCTGGAAGATCTGAGCGCGACCTTCGAATAGGCCCCTGGCCGCCCGCGACAGTGCGGGTTTTGGCGCCTTTCCGTTGGAGTGCCAGGCACGCCTGATCAGCGTTGCTTCTTGGTCGTGCCCGCAGTGAAATCCGGATCCTTTTTCGCCACCCAGTCGACGAACTTGCGGATATTGGGGTTGGCCAGCAGCGCCTCCACATCCATCCCGTGGCGCTGCAGTTCGGAATTGGTGAAATTCGCGGTCAGCGTCTGCTGGCAAATCGGGTGCATCGGCACGACGTCGCGCCCGCCCCGGCTCTTGGGCACGGGATGGTGCCAGGTTATGGTCTTGCCGGTCGGCCGGCCACAGAGCCAGCACAGCGTCGGCGGGGCGGGAGCCTCCTCCTCGCGGTGCAGATCTCCATAGGGGTCTTTTTTTGAAAGTCTGGCCATGCGTCGGCCTTAGGGCCTAAAAGCTGCGCTGCCCACCGCTGCTTGTTTCGCGCTGCCTCGCTGGATCGGGATGGCCGATCCGACCGTTGAGCCGGGGACGTCGGCTTTCCAACAAGACCGGGCCGGCAGCTGTGGAGACGCGGGCGATGGTCGCCAGTGACGTACGAGCCAGGATTTCGATCGATCTCGATGCAGATCCCCATGCGGCATTCGAGGCATGGGTCGATCCGCCGCTGATCGAGCGCTGGCTGTTCAAATCGCCGACGAACAGGCTCGTGGCACGAACCGATCGCCGAACCGGCGGGGCGTTTTCCATTGTGGAACACGAAGCCGGCCGGATCATCACGCATGATGGCAATTACGCGATTTTCGAGCCGCCCAGGAGGCTTTCGTTCAGCCTGGCGGTACCCCAGCATTTCGCGGGTTTGGCGCAGATCGACGTGACGTTCACACCCATTAGGCCGAACACGCGCCTGAATTTTCAGGCGAGAGGAGCCGGACCGGCGGACGCGCAGAAGCTCTGGGAAGCGATGATCGCGAACCTCGCCGAAGTGCTGAGGCGCGGTTGAGCTTGTCGCCGTCGCGGCCTAGCGCGGTCGCCGGTTGCGCCGCGCGGTGTCGTTATGGATCGCGTCGTCCTTCTGCACCCGCTTGCTGCTATATGGCTCGATAAGGCTATCCTCCTCGCTCTGCGTCGCGATGTCGCGGGCCAGATTTCCGCCGGCCGAGCCCGAGACAGCGGGGGCAGGGGCCTCGCCTTCGATCAGCTCATGGTCGTCATGGTCGCGCGCGGTGGTGGTGCGGGGGTTTTCCATGCTCCTTCTCCTTGCGCCATCAACCGGCCGGGGGGTGGCGCGGTTCCTTCAAACCGTCGGGTAGGCAATTGCGATCACCTCATATTCCGGCTCGCCCGCCGGCAATATCACCCGCCGCAGATCGCCAACCGCGGCTGCCCGCCTGGAAACGTGGTTGATATTTTTCAAAGCTGGATCACGCGTTTCTCGATCCAGTTGCCGACGTCGTTCAGCACGCGATCCCGGCCAATGTCGTTGAGCAAATCGTGATAATGGCCTTCGTACAGGTGAAGCGTCTTGTCGCTTGATCCCGCAGCGTCGAAAAAGCGCTGGCTGCCGTCTGGCCGGGCCGCTCTGTCGGCTGTCCCGTGCAGGATCAGGACGGGGAGGGTGATGCGACCAAAGGCCTGATCGAGCCTCTCGCTCGCCCGCGCCAGCGCCGCTACGGTTCGGATCGGCTGGACCTCGTCGTCGATCAACGGATCCGCATTCATGTGAGCGATCCAGGCCGGGTCCCGTGAGAAGTCCTCGGTCTTCAGCCTCAGGATATGGGCGTGCGGCACGATGTGACTGGCGCCCCGGAGCAGCTGCAGCACGATGTCGGGCGCAGCGACACGCAGTGCAAAACTCTCGCAGATCAGGCCGGCGATCCGATCCTGGTTGTCGATGGCATAGGCGACAGCCGTCACGCCACCGGCGCTGTGGCCGAGCAGGTAGATCGGCAGATGCGGGGCCTCCGTCCGCACCAGCTCCACTGCCCCGGAAAGGTCGCTGACATAATCGTCGATGCTGTCGACGTAGAACCGCTCGCCATCCGATCGGCCGCGACCGCGAAGGTCGAGTGCCGTCACCGCAAATCCACGTGCGGCAAAGGCTTCGGCCGCTCTCGCATAATGGCCGCTATGGGCGTTGAAGCCGTGGCAGATGACAAGGCTCGCCGCCGGCTCGCCCTGGGCTGGCCATTGCCGGACGAACAGCCGCCCGGCATTGCCTTCGATCGATCGATCGCGCTCGGCGATCACTTCCAACTGAGTCATGAGTCAATCCTCTCGAAAATGCTCAGCGCTGCGTGGCGGTAAAGGCGGTGTCGCTCGGGCCGACGCCGGTGACCCGGACCACGGCCGCCTCGTCGCGCGTGAACGCGAAATGAGGCACGTCCCTGGGCTCGGTGTAGAGGCCGCCGGCTGTCAGCGCCGAAACGCGCGCCTGCGCGCGGTCGCTGCCGTATCCGAAGAACCATGTGCCGGACATGACCGTCGCGAAACGATCGTCGCGGTGCGTGTGCGGTGCGATCGCGGTATTGGCCGGAACGCGGATTTCGAGCGCATAGGGTCCTGGCTTGGCAGGGTCGCCATAGAGCAGCACCGTCTGGATGCCGGTCACACCCGAGGTTCCCGCGCCCGCTCCGGCGACTGGCTTCATCGCGGCCTGATCGAGCGACAGGACGGATCGGGAGAGTTTGCCGGCTGTCGCGACTGGCAGCCTTGCGTCGAGATAGTCGCGGATCGCCTTCACGGTGCTGTCCGGCTGTTCTTCCATCAGCCAGTGGCCGGCATCGGGAATGACGCGCTCCTCGACCTGCACCGCGCCGCCGCGCGCAACGACCGCCATCATCGGGCCGAACGACTTTTCGCCGCCGATGGCCAGCACCGGCATGCGCAACTTGCCGTGTGAGGCGAGCCACGCGCGATTATCGACTGCATCCTGGTCGAAGGCGGCAAATTGCCTGAAGCCCGCATGCATGCGACCGGGCGCTGCATAGAGCGCGGCATAATGCGTGCGTTCCGCCTCGGTGAAGCGTGCCGGATTGGCCGCGAATTCGTTCCAGAAGCGATCGAGATATATCCGCTCGCGACCCGCGACGAGGCGCTCCATATCCGGTCCGCCGAACCGGAAATGCCACAGCAAAGGGCTCTTCAGCACTTCGTCCCACGGTCCGATGCCGGGAACGGGTGCGTCCATCAGTACCAGCCGGGTGACATGCTCAGGACGGCGCGCTGCGAGTGCGTAGGCGACCATGTTACCGATGTCGTGCGCCACGACATCAGCGCTGGATGTGTGCAGCGCTTCCATGACGCCCACAATATCCTGGGCTTCGTTCGCCTTCTCGAACCCGGAATCGGCGACGGCGGAGAGGCCCATGCCGCGCAGATCGGGAACGATCACGGTGTGATCCTTCGCAAGGCCCGTAGCGAGCGGCGCCCACATGTCGCCGGTATCGCCATAGCCGTGCAGCAGAATGACGGCCGGACCGGTTCCGCCGACGCGGACATGAATGGTTGTGCCGTTGGTCTTTATCTCCTGGGTGTGGAATTCCCTGGGAAAGTCCGTGCGTGTCTGCGCCGAGGCAGCCAGGCTGAACAGGCTGGTGGTTGCGGCCGCGGCGATTGCGAGGCGACGGGCGAATTTCGAAATTTTCATAACGGCTCCTCAGGCGCTCCATGCGCTGAAGCACAACTAGACGAGCGGCTGCCGCTTGATTAGCTGGGTGCCAGTCGCAGGATTATTGACTGGGAGGCAAAGGTGACAGCATTCGACCGCGCGCGCGATTTCGAAGTCTTTGCCGCAATCGCAGCAACCGGCAGCTTTTCCGGCGCAGGCAGGCGCCTGTCCCTGACCCCGTCAGGCGTCAGCCGGGCGGTCGACCGGATCGAAGCGCGGCTGGGTACGCGCCTGCTCCTGCGAACGACGCGCGCGCTGACGCTCACGGCTGAAGGCCAAACCTATCTTGGTGGTGCGCGCCGTATTCTGGCGGACATCGACGAAGTCGAACAATCGATCGCGGATCAGGGCGCTCCCCGTGGGCGCGTTCGTGTCAGCGCAGCGGTGTCCCACGGCCGGGTCTGTATCGTACCGCTTCTGAAAGCTTTCGTGCGTCGCTATCCCTCGATCCTCGTCGACATCAACCTGAGCGACGAAACGGTCGATATCGCGGCGGGCCAGGCCGATATCGCTGTGCGATCCGGGCCACTTGCCGATAGCGGGCTGATGGCCCGCCGCCTTGGCGACAATGGCCGCACCGTCGTGGCATCACCGGCCTATCTTGCGGAACGGGGCACGCCGCAATCGCCTGAAGACCTCGCCCGGCACAACTGCCTGAACTTCAATTTTCGACGAGCCGAGCCGGTCTGGCCCTTTCGGCGTGACGGCAGGATCGAGACGTTCGAAGTCCATGGCTCGATCGAAGCAAATAGTGGCGAAACGCTCCTGCAACTCGCGCTCGACGGCGTCGGCATCGCCCGCATCGGCAATTTCGCCATCGGGCGCGCCATCGCCCATGGCCGCCTGATACCGTTGCTGGAACCGTACAACCCGGGAGACAGGGAGATATTCCATGCCGTCTTCATGGGTGGCGCAAACCTGCCGACACGCATCCGATTGTTCGTTGATTATCTCGCTGAGCATTATGGCGAAACACTGGCCGAACAGGCCTGATTGGCGCGCTCAATTCTGCTTCTCAGCGGCAGGTCGCCCGCAGTGTCAGGGCTCCGGGTAGGTGATTGCGATCACCTCATATTCCCGCTCGCCAGCCGGCAATATCACCCGCCGCAGATCGCCTACTGCGGCGCCCCGCAAGGCCCGGGAGAAGGGCGCGCTCCAGCCGATCCGGCCCGCGCCGGCATCGGCCTCGTCGTCGCCGACCAGAGTCAGCACCCGCTCGACATCATCCTCATCGGCAATGGTGACGGTCGCGCCGAACCACACCCGCGAACGGTCGGGCTGGGCGGCGGGGTCGATTACCACGGCGGCCTTCATCCGTTTCGCCAGCCAGCCGAGCCGCCGGTCGATCTCGCGCAGGCGTTTGCGGCCATAGATATAATCGCCATTCTCGGACCGATCGCCATTGCCGGCCGCCCAAGAGATCACCTCGACCAGCTTCGGCCGCTCGTCGCCGAGCAGCGCCCCATATTCGCGGCTGAGCGCTGAATAGCCGGCAGGAGTGATATAGTTCGGGCGGTCCATAGCCGCTGCTTCATGCCGGATCGCCAGCGCGGGCGAAAGGGCTGGAATGCCCCTCACATGCGCCTTGGCCTATTGCGGCATCATGCTGAGGAAAGGCCGGAAATCCGGGAAATTGCCGCGCTCCTTGATCTCCGCCGCACTCCCAAGCCTTTGCACCGTGGCCGGCGTACCATCGAAGACCGGCCATTTCGGCCGCGCCGCGCCATTGGGGTCGCCGGTTTTGGCGAAGTCGGTCCAATAGCCGAGCATCTGTTCCTCCAGCGCCAGGTCATCCTTGTTCCACGGGCGGGGGTCGCGCCACAATTGGCCAAAGGCAAAGCGGATTTCCGCGGTATGCCCGGCCTTGCAGCCATAAGTGCAGGGCTGCTCCGGCAGCGCCTCGGCGGGGGAGTGGGTGTAGTAATAGAGATAGACCGGCTGGGTGTTGGTTTTCTGCTGCGTGGTGGCCCAGCCGAAATGCGACAGCCCGATCATGTCGGTGACCAGGCGTTGCGCCGATGCCTTGGCCTCGGCATCGGTCTTCCCCGGATAGAGCGTCAGTATGACGGGCGGCACCTGCGGGCCGAAGGGCCTGTGCAGCAGGCTTTCGTAATTGGTCGCATTGATATCCTTTGTGCCGAAGACATCGGGGGCGAGGTCCAGCCCTTCATCGGCATTCCAGCCAAGTAACAGCGGCACCTTGTTCTGGTGGCCGGCGGCGAAGCTTTGCTGCGGCTGTTCGGCAAAAACCGCGCCGTCCAGATAGGGCATCACCTGCCATTTCTGCTTGAGCAGATCCTCGGCACTCAGCTTGCGCAGGTCGGCGAGATGCGGCGCCTTGAGGGCCTCGCCCAGCGCCTTTCCCAGATTTTCCGCTGCGGCCGCGGGGGGCAGGGGGCCGGCCACGCCGCTTTCGGCGATGGCGCGCTGGAAAAGGCCGCTGGCCAACGGCGAAATCGTCAACGCGCTCACCGAGGATGCGCCCGCCGATTCACCCGCGATGGTGACATTATGAGGGTCACCGCCAAAGGCTGCGATGTTGCGTTTGACCCATTGCAGCGCTGCGATCTGGTCCCGGAAGCCCTGGTTCCCGCCAGTGTGGTTGGGGGCATCGGTCGAAAGCTCGGGATGGGCGAAGAAGCCAAACACGCCGAGCCGGTAGTTGATCGAAACGAGGATCACGCCCTTTCGCACGACGCTCTTGCCGCCTTCGGGGCCCCATTCGGTTCCATGGCCGCTGGTCAACGCGCCGCCGTGAATCCAGACGATGACGGGATAGGGTTTGGCTGCTTTTTTGGCGGGCGCCCATATGTTGAGCGTCAGGCAATCCTCGCTTTGCGGCATCTTCACCCAATCGGCGGTCTGGCGGCAGACGAACCCGAACTCGGTCGCCTTGCGCGTGCCTTGCCAGGCTTTCACCGGCTGTGGCGCCTTCCAACGCAGGTCGCCGATGGGCGGGGCGGTGTAGGGAATGCCGAGGAACGCCCTCATGCCATCCCGTTCATTGCCGGCCAGTTTCCCGCTGTCGACCGTAACGGTGGGTGCGGCAGGCTGCGCCAGGGCAGGGGCGCTGGCGGCGGCGAGCAAAGCGGCGAACGCGAGAGACTTGTGCAACATGACGACCGTTTCCTCACCTGTATTTATTGACGGCCGCGCACCGCTATCGACGAACCAATTTACTGTGTTACTCTAGTATAACACGCATGGCCCGTCAACCGCCGCTCCGCCGCTCGCTGAAGCGGAGCGTTCCCGTACGGCACAAGACTCCCCCGGTCTCGCCCGAGGCAATTCAAACACATGCAATCGCTGCTATCGTCCTGCCCGGCCAATACCCTGCGCGTCAGGGCCGCTCTTTCTAACGGTCAAGATCACGAACACCCCACCGCGCCGCCGGTGGGCGAGGGCGGCGCACAAACGCTCCCTTCGTTCCTTCTCGCTTTCCCGGCGAAGGCCGAATCCAGTTGGGGATGTGGACGATTGGCGCTCCGCTTTGTCACATCACCCGGCCGGGTAAGCAGGAAGAAAGAGTAACGGAACGATTCTCGAAACTCTATACTTCTGATGCGCTAAATCATGTAATTCCAAGCGAAGTGGCGCACGGTTAGATGATGAAAACGCACGCGGATCGACGTGAAGAATATTGCATTTCCAACGCCAAATCCGGCGGCCTGCGAAATCTGAATTCGCACGTCGAATCGCAAAAATGCCGCGCCGCCCGCCGCCCGGAGGGGGGGTGGGCGCGCCAAACAGGGTTATTAGCCTGGAATTTTCGGCGGGCTCGCAATGGATATTGCAGAATACTGCGACTCGCTCAGCCTGAGAGCCGGACCGCAGACAAGCGCCGGACCTCCCAGTCGCAAAACAACACGCTGAAAAACCAGAAAAAGCCGCGACATCCCCGACTCACTCCGCGCCGATTTCGGCGAGGGGCACGCACAATCGGCGCAACTATCCATGTTGGACGGCAAATACTCGTCGCGGCGCATGATTTCAGCCGAACAGCTCGCCCTGCGGTCCGGCTGGCGGCCTGAACAGGTCGGTCCGCACCTCGATCCGGTCGCGGTTCATATTGTGCTTTCGACAAGCGATCTGAAAGCGAGTCTGCAGCAGGTCTGCCCATGGGCCTTGCCCGCGCATCCGGCTGAAGAAATCGGGATCATTGTCGCGCCCGCCGCGAAGCGACTGGATCGTCGCCATGACCTTGCCGGCGCGATCGGGGAAATGCGTCTCGAGCCACGCCCTGAACAGCGGCGCAACCTCGAAGGGCAGCCGCACAATGAGGAAACGGACGCCCGTTGCCCCGGCCAGCGCGGCACGCTCGACGATGTGCTCGAGCTCATGATCGGTTATCGCAGGGATCACGGGGGCGATCGAGACATAGGTCGGGATGCCGGCCTCGGCGAGCTTCTTCACCGCCGCAAGTCTTCGCTCCGGCGCGGGAGCGCGCGGCTCGACCGTCATCGCGATCCGCGGGTCGAGCGACGTCACCGATAGGGCGACCGCCGCAAGCCCCTTCGCCGCCATGGGGGCAAGCAGGTCGATGTCGCGGGTCACACGGTCCGATTTGGTGGTGATGGTGAGGGGGTGGTTGGTCTCGGCCAGCACCTCGATGCAGCTTCGCGTGATCCGCCAGTCGCCCTCGATCGGCTGATAGGGATCGGTATTGGTGCCGAACGCGATCGGGCGACAGACATAGCCTCGTTTCGAGAGCTCGGTGCGGAGCAGCAGCGCGGCATCGGGCTTGGCGAACAACCGGCTTTCGAAATCGAGTCCGGGGGACAGATCGTGATAGGCATGGGTCGGCCGGGCGAAGCAGTAGATGCAGCCATGTTCGCAGCCGCGATAAGGGTTGATCGAGCGATCGAAACCGACGTCCGGCGAGTTGTTGCGGGTGATGATCGTGCGCGGTTTTTCGATCGTCACGGTGGTGCGGAGCGGGGGCGGGCCTTCGTCGAGCGTCTCGCGATCATCGAGCCAGTCGCCATCGGCCTCGCGTTCGGGCAGGTTGAAGCGGGTGCTCTCGCGGTTCAACGTCGCGCCGCGGACGGGACGGGGTTTTACCATTGACTCGGTCTAGCGGGTCGGCGAGAACATATCAAGAACAATGGAGGCATTTATGGCGCGCTTGAATTATCTCGAACTGCCGGTCCGCGATGTGCCGGCGATCAAGGCGTTCTACAGCTCGGCCTTTGGCTGGAGCTTCACGGATTTCGGCGCGGACTATGCAGCGACGATGACCGGAGACACCGATATCGGCCTCAACGGCGATCCGGCCCATATGACGGCCCTGTTGCTGCCGGCGATCGAAGTCGATGATCTCGAAGCCGCCGAGGCGAGCGTGACGGAGGCGGGCGGTGAGATCACGCTGGGGATCTTCGCCTTTCCGGGCGGCCGGCGATTCCATTTCCGCGATCCGGCCGGGCATGAGCTTGGTGTGGTGCAGGTCGATGCTGAACAAAGCTGACCGCTATTGCGCGGGTGGCGCCGACGCTTAAAGTCCGGATCGGTTCTATCAGGGGAGAGGGCATATGTGGGTTCGGGCATTGGCATTCGTCGCGGCGCTGACACTTCCGGCTAGCGCTATGGCGGCTGACCAGGTGGTCGATGTCAGCAGCGTCCAGGGCGTCGCTGCGCTGCTGAGGGACGCGGGATACAAGGCTGAGATCAAGATGGGGAAGGATGGCACTTCCTATATTGTCAGCGGCGTGAACGGGAATAGTTTCAACATCGACTTCTACGGCTGCACCAACGACAAGGGATGCACGTCCATCGACTTCTACAGCTGGGACAAGAAGGAAGCCTTCTTCTCGACCGCCCTCGCCAATGAGTGGAATGCCTCGAAGCGATTCCTGAAGGTGGCGATCGACAAGGATGGCGATCTTTCGGAGTATCTGTCTGTCTCGACGCTTGGGAATATGACCTTGGATAATTTCAAGGACTATATCGACTGGTTCGCGTCGATGGAGGGGGATCTCGAGAAGTTCCTCGAAGAGAAGCGCGGCAAATAACGTAAGACCTGAAGGACCTCGCTGCGCCGGCATGCTTGTGGCAGGAACGCAGCGTGGCAGGCAGGATGTTTCGTAACCGGCATGTGACGGAAATGCTGGGTTGGACGGCGCACGAGCCAGTTGGCTGGCGCGCGGTCGTCGGTGCCGCGCTTGGCGTCGCAGTGCCCGCAGCGGCCGGTCTGTTGCTCGGTAAGGCTCCGATGGGCTTCGCGGTCGCGATGGGTGCGATGCTGTTCGGCGGGCCTGAATCCGCTGAAAAAGGCGTCGCGCATGGGGCGGGGTCTCGCTCGCCGAGCGGTATTTTCGCCTCAGCCCTATTCGTGGGCCTGGCCCCGCCGATCGCCTCCTTGTGCGCCCGCTGGAACTGGGGCGATACGGTGGCGATTGCGCTCGTCGCGATGCTCGCGGCGATAAGCGGATATAGCCGCCCCTTCGCGGTGGTGACGATGCGGTTCATCATCTTCCTGGTGATGAGCATGAGCATTGCGAGCCAGCCCGGCGGCAGTCCGGGCGGCGTCGCTCTGTTACTCGGCCTCGGCGCGATCTGGGGCGCGATCATTCGGGTAACGCTGCGTCCGGCCAAAGTGCCCGCGTCGGTAGCTGAAGCAGTCACGGCGCGAAACCCAACCCGAAGGCAACGCGTCTCGCGGCTGAAGCGAGTGCTGCGCACCGCTGAGGGATGGCAATATCCGATCCGGCTCGCACTCGCGCTTGGGCTGTCGAGCATCATCCGGCATCTCTGGCCGGATCAGCATTTCAGCTGGGTGTTGGTAACAACTGTGTTGCTGGTCGAGCGGCAGCCTGAAGCGATACCGGTAAGGACGACCCAGCGCGCCCTGGGGGTGGTCGTCGGTGTCGCGCTGACTGGCCTCGTGCTGGTCGAACTCCGCTCCCCGTTCGCGATAGCGGCATTGGTCTGTCTGCTCGCGACGTTGCGGCCCTGGCTTCGGGCGCGCAATTACCTCGCATACTCAGCGGTGATGACGCCGCTGGTCCTACTGGTGATGGATCTGGGCACGCCGATCGGTGGCGCGGTACTCATCGACCGCCTGATTGCGACTCTGTTGGGCGCGGCGGTCGTCGTCGCGGTCAATCTGTTCGCCGTCCGGTTCCTCGTCTCCGCGTCCGTTGCGCGTGAAACCTAGCGCGTCAGCAACGGTCAGGGCTTGATCGCCGTGCCGCTTTCCTCAGCCAGAAAGGCGAGCAATGCCTCTTCGAGCGGGTCGAGCTTCCCATCGGCATTGATCTCGGCCTTCAGCCAGGCCTCCTCGCTTGGGTCGATCGCCCGATCCGCCGCGATGGCCGCGTCCTGATCAACCACTTTGGGCTTGGCGAACGCATCGGCAAAGCCCCGCGCCGGATTCGAGCTGAACATCCGGCCAAGGAAAGCGCCGGGGCTTGAACGGGTGTCGTTCATAAAGGCTTCGAGGCGCGCTGCCCGTTCGCGGGCGAGCGGATGGTAAAGATTGTGCGCCATCAGGTGATTGCCGATCGCCTGGACGAACAGGGTCTTCCATTCGGGTGCGTTGTCGCCGCTGATCGTCGCGTCCTTGATCCGGAACAGCATCCTGGCTTCGGCGCGGCTGATCGATGCCGGACCGTCGCTTGCCTGGGCGAACAGCATCCGACGCAGCAGATTTGCCTCGGTCGCGTTGATCGAGCCGGAGTCGAGCGATCCGCCATCGCGCGTCGGGCCGGTGCCTGTCAGCACGATCTGCTCGACCTGCCGCAGCGCATAGTCCTTCAGTGCATCAGGTATATTGGTCGCATCTTCGAGGATCTTGACCAGCAATTCGAGCTCGCCGAGCGAATCGACGCGGCCGTCGGCATCGATCTTGGCCATCAGCCAGTCGGCCTTGGCGTCGTCGACATAGCCGACCGGAGACTGCTGCCAGACCACATAGGTGCTGATCGCCTGGGCGAAGAAGTCCACCCAATCCCGGGCCGATCCTTTGACGCTGGCATTGACGTCGAAGATCGCCTCGGCCTCGGCCGGATCGATCTTGCCGTCAGGCCAGACGGCGCGGCGTATCTCCAGCGTGTCCTCGGCAGTAATCGTCGCCCTGGCTTTCACGCCGGCGGCCAGATCGGAAAACGGCGCTGTCATGGAAAATGCCCTCACAAAAAACTCTGCGGGCATCATGGCATCCAAGATTTAACTATGGCTTACGAGCGCGCGGCGCAGGCGCCTATCGTTCCATCAGCCGCGGCATCAATTCGACGAAATTGCAGGGGCGATGGCGGCTGTCGAGCTGATCCTTGAGGATGCCGTCCCAGGCATCCTTCACCGCGCCGGTCGATCCCGGCAGCGCGAAGATATAGGTGCCGCGTGTCACACAAGCGCAGGCGCGCGACTGGACGGTGGAGGTGCCGATCGTCTGGTAGCTGAGCCAGCGGAACAGCTCGCCGAAACCGGGAATCGGCTTGTCCTGGATCCGCTCGATCGCTTCCGGTGTCACGTCACGGCCCGTAACGCCGGTGCCGCCGGTGGTAATGATGCAATCGATCTGCGGGTCGTCGATCCAGGCATGGAGCCGGCTGACGATCGCGGCGACCTCATCCTTTGCGATGGCGCGGTCGGCAAGCACATGGCCGGCAGCGCTCAACCGGCCAACCAGCGTGTCGCCCGACCGATCATCGGCAAGCGTGCGGCTGTCCGAGACGGTGAGCACTGCGATCCTGACCGGCAGGAACGCTGCGTCCTCATCAATTGGCACTGGCGACCGATACCGGCTGTGCCTGGACGTTCTGGCTGCTGATCGGCTGACCGCTATAGCTCGGTACGGTCGAGCTCAACCGCACTGCGGTCGCGCCTGGCATGCCCGGGAAGCGCGGCCACAGGCCCTGGGCCAGCGCGGCACGGCTCGGCGAGGCGGTCTTGCCCGTCTCGCCCTCATACATCCAGTAGTTGCGCAGCACGGTCGTTACATAGCCGCGCGTCTCCCAGAAGGGGATCGATTCGATATAGAGCAACGGGTCGCCGCCATCGCGGGCCTGGGCGTTCCACGCTTCGACCGGGACCGGGCCGGCGTTATAGGCGGCAATCACCTTGGGCAGCAGTCCGCCCGTGCAGGGCTGGTCGCGCAGCTGCTCCAGATAGCTCTGGCCGACTTCCATATTGGTGCCGGGCCGGCTGAGCGCCGAACGATCGAAGGTGCGGCCCTGTTTGCGCGCGATATCAGTCGCGGCACCGGGGCGGACCTGCATCAGGCCGTAAGCGCCGGCGGGGCTCACCACATCAGTACGGAAGCGCGATTCCTGGAGCGTGTGAGCGAATACCAGCGCCTTGTCGACGCGCCAGCCGCCATCGGGCGTCCAGTTCGGCGCCGGATAGCGCGCCTCGACCGGCGGGGTCGCGCCGACCGGGCCATTATGCGACAGCCAGACGAGCGTGCCGGGCAGGCTGAGGGCAGAGGCGAAACGCACCAGCGAGGGAAATTCGGAAGGATCACCGATCCGCGCCTGCTGCTTGATGACTTCATCGGCGAGCGTCGCCTCGCCGATCTCGACCAGCGCTGCGGCGACGCGGATATTCGGGCGGCGCGCGAGCGTCTGCCAGTCGCCGGCCATCACGCTGTCGCTGGCCCGGGTCGGCGGATCCTGAATGTTGAGCGTCTGGCGTGCGAGCAGGCCGTAAAAGGTCTCGCGATACTGCGCTGCGTTCTTCAGCCGGCCTTCGACAAGATCGAATCGGCCGCACTGCATATCGGCGCGTGACGCCCAGAACAGGCCCGCCGCGCGCAGCTCGATATCGGTCGCACGTGCCGCCACCGTCTGGAAGCCGCGGGCGGCTGCGTTGCAATCATGCTGACGCCATGCCGCGAGTGCGCCAACCCAGTCACCCTGGACCGCCCAGTCGCCGAACCCGGTCGACGCCTTGGCCGCCATCGCCCGAGCGTTATTGTCGTCGCCCTGTAGGAAATAGATCCAGGAGACTTTCTGCTGCCACTGAGTCAGCGCGTCAGTGGACAGGCCGGGTGTGGACTCGAGCAGTGCCTGGGCGCTCGGGCCGTCATCGGCCTTGATGAAGGGCTGCATGCGGATCGCCAGCTCGGCGGTCGACATGTCTGTGGGGATGCTTTTCGCGCGTGAACGGGCAGGGGCGCCGTCGATCCAGCTGAGCCGCCGCGCCTCGGGCAAAGGCGGCAGGCCGACCCCGCCGCGCGAGCTCGCCATGGTCGCGATCTGCTGGGCCTGGGGAAGTTCGGGGGCTTCGCTCAGCAACTTCATCAGCGGATCGAGATCTGCCTTGGGCGAACCCTTGGCGGTCAGCATCTCGGCGCGCGCCATTGCGTGGAGCGGGCCGGGCTTCATCGAATCGAGCTGGAGCTGGGCGTCCTGCCATTTCTGGTCGCGGATGCTCTGGAAGACGCCGCGATATCCGGCGCGCTGCTCGGCATCGAGCTGCGGAGGGATGAGCGTGGCGTTGGCAGCGCGCGGAGCCTCTGTGGCATGGGCGGCGGCGAAAGGCGCCAGCGCCAGGGTGCAGGCAAGGATGAATTTCGGCGTCACGTATCGGTCCCCGATTTGTCTGGCCCTGATATTTCCAGGCTTCCGATCAGCATCTGCAAATCTTTCCATGCTTCGGCCTTTGCGGCCGGCCGCTCGAGCAGGAAGCGCGGGTGGAAACTCGCGACTGCCTGGGTTGCAGCATCATTGCCCATTACGGACTCTTTGCCGCCATTCAGGTTAACCACGTGTAAACTACCGCGTGCCCGGGTCGCATCGGCCCCGAGCAGCGCACGGCTCGGCGCATTGCCGAGGAGCAAGAGCCGTTTTGGCCGGGCTAGCAGGACATGATGCCGCGCAACCTCGTTGAGCCGATCCTCGATCTCGGGTGATACCCGGCCCGCCACCGGGCGCGTAGCGCAGACCGGCACGAGGTAGATCGATGCACGATCCCGCCCGATCGCGGCGAGCATACGATCGAACAACCGCCCCGCCGCGCCGCTCATCAAAATGCCGCTATCGGCATCCTCGCGCTCGGGCAGGTCGATCATGACCATGATATCGGAGGCCGCCGAGCCCTGCGCCGCGATCGGTCGGCCGGGCCAGCCCGCTTCCGGAGCATCAGGGCCGATACGCCATGCCTCGAACGCCGCGAGCGTATCGGGCAGCGGGATGATTTCCGCTACGGCAGCGAGCGTGGCAGTGGCGCGGGGCGCGGTTTTCGTCGGTTCGACGGCGGCCAGCCAGTCGCGGGGCGCCTCATCGACAAGCGCATCGACGCCGGCCTCGCGCCACCAGTCGATCGCGCTTGCCGCTGCAGTCTGCCAGCTTATGTCTAGGTCTGCCCCCATGGCTACTGTTAGACTCACATGTTGACGCCGCGGTCAATTCGCTGGCACCGCAGCATGGACAGGACGTTGCTGTGGCGCGACGAGAGCGCCCGCTAAGTCCCGATTGGAGACGATGATGAGCGAACGTGAGTCCATGCCCTATGACGTCGTGATCGTCGGCGCGGGCCCTGCCGGCCTGTCCGCGGCGATCCGGCTCAAGCAGCTGGCGGCTGAAAAGGGCGCCGAGATCTCTGTGTGCGTGCTCGAAAAGGGCTCCGAGGTCGGCGCCCATATCCTGTCGGGTGCGGTGGTCGATCCCAAGGGGCTCGACGAGCTGATCCCCGACTGGCGCGACAAGGGCTGCCCGCTGGCCGAGGTACCCGTCACTGACAACCAGCACTGGATTCTCGGCAAGAAGAGCAAGTTCGGCATGCCGCACTTCATCACGCCGCCGTTCATGCACAACAAGGGCACCTATACCGGCAGCCTCGGCAATCTGTGCCGCTGGCTCGCAGGTCAGGCCGAGGAGCTCGGGGTCGAGATATTCCCGGGCTTCGCGGCCGCCGAAATCCTGTTCAACGACGACGGGTCGGTGAAGGGCGTCGCGACGGGCGACATGGGTGTCGCGCGCGACGGCACTCACAAGCCCGATTATACGCCGGGCCTCGAGCTCCATGCCAAATACACGTTTTTCGGCGAGGGGGTGCGCGGCCATCTCTCGAAGGAACTGATCCGCATCTTCGATCTCGCCAAGGATGCGGAGCCCCAGGTCTACGGGCTCGGCGTCAAGGAATTGTGGGACATCAAGCCCGAGCACCATGTGCCCGGCAAGGTGATCCACACCCAGGGCTGGCCGCTCAGCGACGGGGCGAATGGCGGGGGCTTCTTCTATCACCAGGCGAACGGGCAGGTCGCGATCGGCTTCGTCACCTGGCTCAACTATTCCAATCCCTATCTGTCGCCCTTCCAGGAGATGCAGCGCTGGAAGACCCATCCGGCGATCGCCGCGATGCTCGAAGGCGGCAAGCGCGTCTCGTACGGCGCACGCGCGATCAGCGATGGCGGACTGCAGTCGCTTCCCAAGCTGGTGGTTCCGGGCGGGGCGCTGATCGGCGATTCCGCCGGCTTCCTCAACGTGCCGCGGATCAAGGGCAGCCATACCGCGATGAAGAGCGGGATGATGGCGGCGGATGCTGCGTTCGAAGCCGTTCAGGCGGGCCGCGAGCAGGATGAGCTGAGCGCCTATCCGGACGCCTTCGAGAAGAGCTGGGTCAAGAAGGAGCTCTCGATCGTCCGCAATGTGCTGCCGCTGGTGGAGCGGTTCGGCGACCAGCTCGGTACCGTGCTTGCCGGCATCTCCATGTGGCTCGAATATCTCGGGCTGAAGCTTCCCTTCACCATGAAGCATCATCCGGACAATGAGAGTCTGTGGCGTAAGGACCAGGTGAAGAAGATCGAGTACCCGAAGCCCGATGGCGTGCTGACCTTCGACCGGCTGTCCTCGGTGTTCCTGTCCAACACCAACCACGAGGAGGATCAGCCGGTCCACCTCACACTCAAAGATCCCAACATCCCGGTCGACTATGATCTGCCGATGTATGACGAGCCGGCGCAGCGTTATTGCCCGGCGGGCGTTTACGAGATCGTCGGCGAGGAAGAAGGCAATCCGAAGTTCGTGATCAACGCGCAGAACTGCGTCCACTGCAAGACCTGCGACATCAAGGACCCGACCCAGAACATCAACTGGGTGGTCCCTGAAGGCGGCGGAGGGCCGAATTATCCGAACATGTGATCGCCCCCTGGTCATTTGGGCCGTCATTGCACCGGCTCTGGCGGTAACGCTTGTGACCGCGACGCCGGCCTGGGCTGACCGCGGGACCGACGATCTCGCCGCTTATGCCCGCGCGCGTGCCGCCGATGGCGACGGCAGAGTGGAGCTGGCGGCCGCCGCCTATGCCACTGCGCTGGCAGGGTCACCGAGCAATGGCGCGATTGCGCGCCGCACCTATCGCGAGGCGCTTGAAGCCGGCGACGACGCGCTGGTCGATCGCGCAATCCTTGCGATGGAGCGGGCCGGCGATCCGGCGCCGCCCGATGTGGCTGTGCTCGGATATGCGCGGGCGCTTCGTGCCGGGGATGCCCCGTCGACCAAGGCGCAGCTCGCACAGATTGCTGCCGGACCGTTCGACTTCGTCGCGGGCCTGCTGGCCGCATGGCAGACTTATGACGCCGGCGGCGACCCGTTGGCTCAGCTCGACACAGCGCGGAGCAATGCCGTCGCACGCCGCTACATCGCCGAGAACCGCGCCTTGCTGCAAATCGCTGCCGGCAAGACCGACGAGGGCGTTCTGGGGCTGCAGGCGCTGCTCGGTCCCGATCAGGCGAGTCTCGATCTGCGGGTCAATGCGGCACAGTTGCTCGCTGCCAAGGGCAAAGGCGATGTCGCGCGCAAGCTTCTGGTCGGCAACGACCCGACGATCGTGGCGCTGCGTGGGTCGCTGGGCGCTGGTGTTCAGCCTTCCGCCGCGTTCGGTGCGTCGCGGCTGTTCACGCGGCTGGCTTCGGATCTCGCCCAGGGCGACCCGACTCCGCTCACCATATCGCTCAGCCGGGCAGCGCTCAGACTGGACCCGGGCGATGATCGCGCCCGCATATTGCTGGCACAGACACTCGCGCGCGGCGGCGTCACCGAGCGGGCGTTAACGACCCTGGCCGAGATCGCCGAGGCGAGTCCGTTTCATCAGGCCGCGCTCGAGTTGCGGATCGCGATCCTGACTGACGCTGGACGAAAGAGCGAAGCGCTGGCGGCCGCGACGCCGCTTTCGGCTCGGAAGGATGCGACCAGCGAGGATGCGACCCGGCTTGGCGCCTTGCTGGTGGCCAATGATCGTTTCGACGAGGCGGCAAAGGCCTATCGGACTGCCATCGTGCGCGCGGGCGCGCAGGCGCCCTGGACGCTCTATCTTCAGCTCGGCGGTGCGCTCGACCAGGCGGGGCACTGGCCGGAGGCGCGCGCCGCGCTCGAAAAGGCGGTTGCGATGGAGCCGAACGCGGCGGTTGCGCTCAACTATCTCGGCTATGCCCGCATCGAACATGGCGAGGACGTCGCCGGCTCGCTCGCGATGCTCGAACGCGCCAGCACGCTTCAGCCGGACCAGCCATCGATCACCGATTCGCTTGCCTGGGCCTATTTTCGGAATGGCGATGCGGCCAAGGCGCTGCCCCTGTTTGAGCGCGCCGCGCAGGGCGAGCCGGGCAATGCGACGATCCACGAGCATCTCGGCGACGCACTCTGGTCGCTCGGCCGGCGTTATGAGGCGCGCTATGCCTGGCGTGCGGCTGCGATCGTCGCCGATGCCGACGACAACGCGCGGCTTTCCGGCAAGATCGCCAACGGGATGCGCGCGACGCCGTGATCGTCGAGAGGGCACCCGCGAAGATAAACCTCGCGCTGCACGTCCGTGCACGGCGCGATGACGGTTATCATGAGATTGAGACGCTGTTCGCCTTTCTGCGTGACGGGGACGAGTTGCGACTGGCGCCCGGGCCGGCTTCGTTTGCGATCGAGGGGCCGTTTGGTCCGATCTTGTCGGCCGAGGGCGATAATCTCGTCACCCGCGCCGCTGCGGGGTTTGCGGCTGCCTTCGGCGTAGCGAACGAGGGGGCGTTCACTCTCGTCAAGAACCTGCCGGTCGCCTCCGGCATCGGCGGCGGATCGGCGGACGCGGCGGCGGCCTTGCGCGCGCTGGCCCGGCGCCACGGAATAGCGAGCGAGGATCCGCGGCTTTTCGACTGTGCCGATGCGCTCGGGTCCGATGTACCGGCCTGCCTGCTGGGGCAGAGCGCTCTGGGGCGGGGCAGGGGCGAGCAGCTCGAGCCGCTCGAGGGCCTGACGGACATGCCGGTGCTGCTCGTCAATCCGGGCGTGGCGGTTTCGACCGGGGCTGTGTTCGCCGCCTGGGACCGCGTGGATCGGGGGCCAGTCGGGGAGGGCGATCTGCTCGAGCGCGCGCTGCTCGGGCGCAATGATCTTGAGGCACCCGCCCATTCTATCGCGCCGGTGATCGGCGAGGCGCTGGCGCTGCTCGGCGGGACGAAGGGCACCAGGCTGGTGCGCATGTCCGGTTCGGGCGCGACCTGCTTCGCGCTTTACGAGCACCCCGATGATCGCAGCGCCGCCGCCGAGACCGTCCGCCGCGCCCAGCCCGGCTGGTGGTGTCTCGAATCGACACTCGCGTGACGCTTTTCTGCCCCGATATGGGACAGCCCCGCTTTCACTCGCTGCGCCCAGCCTTCTGTGGCCCGCTTGGCACCGCTCTTGCTGAGCATTGTCCGAACGGGTCCGGCGCTCAGGCTGCCGCGCCCGCTGATGATCCCCGGTCGCCCCGGGCGTCATCTCCCCATGAGGGCGGCGGGCGCGAGTCCGCCGTCCTTTTTGTTGGCGCCAGCCAATGAGCGCGCCGCTGATCCTGCCCGGCCCGCCCGGCGGCATCTTGTTGATCTGCGATCACGCATCCAACGCGGTGCCGGGCGATATCGACCTCGGCGTCGATCCGGCGCTGCTCGACAAACATATCGCCCTCGATATCGGCGCCGGGCCGCTCACCGAGCGACTGGCCGCGCGGCTGAACGCGCCCGCGATCCTTGCCACCGTCTCGCGGCTCGTCATCGACCTGCACCGCGAGCCCGACCATCCCGCGCTGATCCCGCTGGCGAGCGACGGCTATGCGATCCCCGGCAACGAAACTGCTGACCGCGTCGATCGCATCGGGCGTTTCCATGATCCGTATCACGACGCCCTTGCCGCCCTGATCGAAACGCACCGGCCGATCCTGCTTGCCTCGATCCACAGCTTCACGCCCGAACTTGAGAGCGGCGGGTCAGGGGAGCGCCCCTGGCAAATCGGCATCCTTTCGAACCAGGACCGCCGCGCCGCCGATCGCTCGATCCGGCTGTTGACTGAAGCGGGCGTGATGACCGGCGACAACGAGCCTTATTCAGGCCGCCAGCTCAACGCGACGCTCAACCGGCATGGCGAGGCCAATGATATAGCGAGCGTCGCGATCGAGGTCCGCAACGACCTGATCAGCGACGATGCCGGCGTCGAGCGCTGGGCTGATATTCTTGCGCCCGTCCTCGCCGAAATCAGCAATATCCTTGCGTCGGGGCGCCCTTCCGCGACATAGGGCGCCGCCATGACTCAGACATTCGACAAATCGAAGCTCCCCAGCCGCCACGTTTCCGTGGGCCCGGAGCGCGCCCCGCACCGCAGCTATTATTACGCGATGGGGATCGCCGAGGAGGATATCGCCAAGCCGTTCGTCGGGCTCGCCTCGGCGGGCAATGACAGCGCGCCGTGCAACACAACGCTCGATGCGCAGGCCAATGCCGCCCGCGCCGGCGTGATCCAGGGCGGCGGCATGCCGCGGCGCTTCAACACCATCACCGTGACCGATGGGATCGCGATGGGCCATCAGGGGATGAAGTCCTCGCTGGTCAGCCGCGAAGTGATTGCCGACTCGGTCGAGCTATCGGTCCGCGGACATTGCTATGACGCGCTGGTCGGCTTTGCCGGCTGCGACAAATCGCTGCCGGGCATGATGATGGCGATGCTTCGCCTCAATGTACCGAGCATCTTCGTCTATGGCGGCTCGATCCTGCCCGGGCGCTATCATGAGCGCGACGTCACCGTGGTGGACGTGTTCGAGGCGGTGGGCCAGCACGCCGCCGGCAATTGCCCGCTCGCCGACCTGACCGAGCTCGAAAAGGTCGCCTGCCCGGGCCACGGCGCGTGCGGCGGCCAGTTCACCGCCAACACCATGGCGTGCGTCGGCGAGGCGATCGGCCTGTCGCTGCCCAATTCCAACATGGTGCCGGCGCCTTACAGCACCCGCGAGCAGATCGCGGTCGCCGCCGGTGCTCAGGTGATGGAGCTGATCGGCCTCAACATCCGCCCACGCGACATCTGCACCCGCCAGGCCTTCATCAATGCGGCGCGGGTTGTCGCGGCGACCGGCGGCTCGACCAACGGTGCGCTGCATCTGCCGGCGATGGCGCATGAGGCCGGTATCGATTTCGACCTGTTCGACGTAGCTGAGGCTTTCAAATCAACGCCTTATATCGCCGACCTGAAACCCGGCGGTAAGTATGTGGCGAAAGACATGTACGAGGCGGGCGGCGTGTACATGCTGATGAAGACCATGCTTGCGGGCGGCTTCCTTGACGGCAATTGCCTGACCGTCACCGGCAAGACGCTGGGCGAGAATATCGACCAGGTGACGTGGAACCCGGACCAGAAGGTCATCTACGACGTCAAGACTCCCTTGTCGCCGACGGGGGGCGTGGTCGGGCTGCGCGGCAGCCTCGCACCCAACGGAGCGATCGTGAAGGTCGCGGGCATGCACCGGCTTCAGTTCACAGGCCCGGCACGGGTATTCGACTGCGAGGAGGACACCTTCGCCGCTGTCGAGGCGCGTTCGATCAACGAGGGCGAGGTGATCATCATCCGTTATGAAGGGCCCAAGGGAGGACCCGGCATGCGTGAGATGCTCTCGACCACAGCTGCGCTCTATGGCCTAGGCATGGGCGAGAAGGTCGCGCTGATCACCGATGGGCGCTTCTCCGGCGCGACGCGCGGCTTCTGCATCGGCCATGTCGGCCCCGAGGCGGCCGAGGGCGGCCCGATCGCCCTGGTCGAGGATGGCGACATCATCAGGATCGATGCCGAGGCCGGCACGATCGACCTCGATGTGGCTGAGGACGTCCTGGCCGAGCGCCGCGCGCGCTGGCAGCCGCGCAGCAATGATTATCAGTCGGGCGTGCTCTGGCGCTATGCGCAGAATGTCGGTCCTGCCTATAAGGGCGCGGTCACGCACCCCGGAGCAGCGGCCGAAACCCATGTCTACGCGGATATCTAGGGCGACCCCGCATCTGGCCAATGGCTGGCTGTTCCTGGCTGTTTTTCCGGGTTTATTTTTTTGCTGGCTGTTAATTCCAACTCTCCGAGGACTATTTCGTTATTTCTCAGTGGATTATGGCAAATCCGGTGTTGGAAATAACAGCCAGCTAACAGCCAGCATAACAGCCAGGTATCAGCCAGCATCGCTGGCTGTTCCAGGCAAGAACAGCCAGGCGTGTCCGATATGATTTCGACGCTGAGAAAGAGCCGGACGATGCCCGAGATGCGCCGCGTCCGATGCCACCCTGGCACGGCGCCGTTACCGGTTGAATCAAGGTATCAGTCAGGCAGTGGCAGATTGGTCCGGCCCGCCGCTGCATCGCTCCTCTTCCTGCTTGCTGCCTGCGGTGAGGCGAAGACGGATCATGCTACCCTCGCCAATGTCGAGGCGGAGCAGCGCGCCGCTGCCGAGAGCGGCGACAACATCATCTGCGCCCATCAGGGCTCGTCGGATTTCGCCCGGGTGTGCACCGTGGAGCGCGAACAGGGCGCCGACGGCCTGATCCTGACCCTGCGCCACCCGGACGGCGCCTTCCACCGCCTGCTGGTGACGAGGGATGGCCGCGGCGTAATCGCCGCTGACGGGGCTGAGAAAGCCGTGGTGACGATCCTCGGCAACGACAGCATCGAAGTCGCGCTTGGTGGTGACCGTTACCGGTTACCGGCGACGGTGCGCGGCAAGACGTCGCCTGGATCATGACGCCACTCGCCTGGAAGCCTATCCTGACCGCTGCGGAGATGCGCGCGGCCGAAGCAGCGGCGATCGAACAGGGCGCGACCGTGGAGAGCCTGATGGCCTGCGCTGGCCGTGAAGTGGCGAAGGTGGTTTACAGGCTCGCAGCGGGTGCTCCCGTCCTGATCCTGTGCGGCCCGGGCAATAATGGCGGCGACGGTTATGTCGCGGCAACGGCGCTTGCCGAAGCCGGGCTCCCGGTCCGCGTTGCCGCCAGCGGGCCGCCGAAGAGCGTCGCAGCGAAAGACGCTGCCTCGCGCTGGACCGGGCCGGTTGAGACGCTCGCCGACGCCACGCCATCACCCGTTCTGGTCGATGCACTGTTCGGGACCGGCCTGTCGCGCCCGCTCGATCCGGAGATTACCCGCTGTCTCGACTATCTCAGCTATCGTGCGAGGCTCGCCATAGCGGTCGATCTGCCGAGCGGGGTCGGGACTGATGACGGGGCGTGCCTCTCGGACGTGCCGGCCTTCGACCTGACGCTTGCACTCGGGGCGGCCAAGCCGGCGCATCTGCTGCAGCCGGCTGCCGACCTCTGCGGAACGGTCCGCATCCTCGATATCGGTGTGCCGGTGCAGAGCAACGCTTACACCCTCGGCAGACCTTTCGTTCCCTGTGTCAGCTCGGAATCGCACAAATACAGCCGTGGCATGGTGGCGATCATTGGCGGCGCAATGCCGGGCGCGGCCGAACTGGCGGCACAGGCGGCCCTGCGTTCCGGCGCCGGCTATGTGTTGCTCTTCACCGAAGCGAGCGCTCAGGCGCCGCATGCCGTGGTTCGCCGGCCGTTCGCCCCCGATGCGCTGAACGACAAAAGGATCGGCGCGGTGGTCATCGGCCCCGGCCTCGGCCGCGACACCGAGGCAGAAGCCCGGCTCGACCATGCGCTTGCATCGGCCTGCCAGCTGGTCATCGACGGCGATGCGCTTCATCTGCTTGACGACCGGCGCCTGGCACTGGTCCGTGACCGCGACGCCGCCGTGATCATGACGCCACATGCGGGCGAGTTCGACGCGCTGTTCGGCAGGGGCTCAGGCAGCAAGATCGATCGTACTCGCGCCGCAGCTGCGCGGGCCGGGGCGACGATCGTATTCAAGGGTGCCGATACCGTGATTGCTTCGCCGACGGGCCTTGTCCGGGTCGCGCAGGACGCCAACCCCTGGCTTTCTACCGCTGGCACAGGCGATGTGCTTGCAGGCGCGATCGGCGCTGTGCTCGCCACTCCGATCGAGCCTCCCTTCGAGGACGCCTGTGCCGGCGTCTGGCTTCACGCACAGGCCGCGCGTCGGCTCGGTGCCGCGTTCACCGCCGACGATCTTGCTGAAGCGCTCACCGCGGTTCGAGCTACGCTGTGACCGACACGATCATCCGCGTCGCCGCTCGGGGTGATGGCATCACCGCCAACGGCCGCCACGCTGCGCTGGCGGCGCCTGGGGACGCATTAACCGCCGAAGGGCAGGTCATCCCCGGCCCGCATCACCAGATGCCGCCGTGCCGTCACTTTCCCGTTTGTGGCGGGTGCCAGCTGCAGCATCTCGATGACGAGAGCTATGCCGGCTTCATCACGGATCGGATCAGCGGTGCACTCGGCGCACAGGGGCTGAGCGCCGAGATCCGTCCACCTGCGCTGTCGCCGCCGCGCACCCGGCGCCGGGCCGCGCTGCAGGCGGAGAGCAAGGGCGGGAAGATCCGGATCGGCTTCAGCGAGGGCTCGAGCCATAATCTGGTCGATATCCAGGAATGCTGGATCCTGACGCCGGCTTTGTTCGCGCTGGTGGCGCCACTGCGCGGGCTGCTGGCGCGGTTTCTCAAGGGTAATCGCCGGGCGCGGTTGCATCTCACCGAGGCCGATCAGGGGATCGACCTGCTGATCGAGGGGATCGAGGCCGAGGGGCTGGCCGCGGCCGAGGCGATCACTGCTTTCTGCCAGCGCCACGGTGTTGCGCGCTTTGCGATCGACAATGGGCTTGGGCCTGAGACGCGCTGGGAGCCCGAGCCGGTCACCATCACGCTTGGCGGCGTGCCGGTGCCGATGCCGCATGGCAGCTTCCTCCAGGCGACGCGTGAGGGCGAGGCGGCGCTGATCGCGGCTGTGCGTGAAGCGGTGGGACAGGCGGGCACGATCGCTGATCTGTTCGCCGGGCTCGGCACCTTCGCGCTGGCTTTGCCCGGCCGGGTCTATGCCGGCGAGGCGGCGCGTGACGCCATAATGTCGCTCAAGGCGGCGGCCGCGACGGTACAGCGCCCGGTTTTCACCGAGCATCGCGACCTGTTCCGCCGGCCGCTGACCACAGCCGAATGCGATCGGTTCGATGCCGTGGTGCTTGATCCCCCGCGTGCCGGAGCTCGTGAGCAGGTCGAGCAGCTGGCTGACGCCAAGGTGCCGGCGATTGCTTATGTTTCGTGTAATCCCAGTAGCTTTGCGCGAGATGCGGAGATTATGTGCAAGGGTGGCTATGCTCTTGAGTGGGTGCAGCCGGTTGGGCAGTTCCGTTGGTCGACGCATGTGGAACTGGCTGCGCGGTTCAGCCGGTAACCCGCTTCTCTTCCGCGATCAGCCACCTGCGATCGTCCGGTTTGCGGCGCGCAATTTGTCCTTCACCGCGCTGGCGAGGCTTCGCTCGATCGCGATCCGCAGCCCGTCATGGTCGTCGAGGAAGCGACGCAAGGCAGTGGTCGATGCGCACCAGAAGGTGGCGGGCCCGTTCAGCGTCACGGTCGCGGTGGCCGCGTCGCCCGAGAGGATGGTCGCCTCGCCGATCAGATCACCCGCGCGGCACGTGCCGACCTGTCGCCCCTGGCTCGTCGCCTCGGCATCGCCGCTGAGCAGATAATAGAGATTGCCGACGGGTTCGCCCTCTTGGGTCAGCACCTCGCCAGCGGTGCCGCTCAGCCACAGGCCCTGATCGATGAACTGACGGGCTGCGCTGCGCGGAAGCGCGCTCAGAAAGCCGGTGCGCATCGCCTCCTCATCGTCGGTGAAGCGGATTTTGCCCTCGTGCGTGCGGTCGCCCCACAGCATCACCAGCCAGATTGCCAGGAGCAGGCCCATCCAGCTGATCGTCGCGGGATCGCTGACCAGCAAGGTCGCCCGCAACAGCAGGACGATCGCCGAGGCCGCGATCAGCTGCCGCATTCGCTGCGGCGTGCGCGCGAACAGCGCCGCGATCAGCAGCGCATAGCCGAGCTGAAGGACCAGTCCCTGGGGTGTAAACATGATGCGCGCGCTCCCTCGCTGGAAAGCGACCCGGCGCTATCATGGCGCAAAGCGCGGCCGGAGAACAGGCCCGCCTTGCGGGTCGTCGCTGAGTGGTCCAGATTACATGGCTGGTTTCATGGGGGTTTGGCGATTTGGACGAAGACGCGACGGTCAGGGTAGGGCGTTCGGAGGACGGGGTGACACTCGCCGCGCGGCCCGAACCGCTCCGCCTGTCGCCAAGCGAGACTGCGGTCGTCGTGATCGACATGCAGAATGCCTATGCCTCGCCCGGCGGCTATGTCGATCAGGCCGGGTTCGACATTTCGGGCGCTGCGGGTACGATCGGCAAGATCGCAACCGTGCTGGATACGGCGCGGCGGGCCGGCGTGCAGGTGATCTACCTGCAGAATGGCTGGGATGCCGATTATGTAGAGGCGGGTGGGCCGGGGTCGCCCAACTGGCACAAGTCCAATGCCCTCAAGACCATGCGCAAGCGGCCCGAGCTGGCCGGAACCTTGTTGGCACGCGGCGGCTGGGATTATGATCTCGTCGATGCGCTGAAGCCGCAGCCCGGCGATATCAGCCTGCACAAGACCCGCTACAGCGCCTTTTTCAATTCGCAGCTCGACAGCACGCTTCGGGCGCGGGGTATCCGCACCATCGTGTTTGTCGGCATCGCAACCAATGTCTGTGTCGAGTCGACGCTGCGCGACGGCTTCCACCTCGAATATTTCGGAGTGATGCTGGAGGATGCGACGCATCATCTCGGACCTGACGCGATGCAGCAGGCAACCGTCTATAATGTCGAGAAATTCTTCGGTTGGGTTTCCACCGTCGCGGATTTCTGCGGCAGCTTCGGCCAGACACCCAGGGAGTAGAGCATGGCTTTCGCACCAATCAACCCGCCGCAATTCCCCACCCCGATCGCGCCCTATTCGGCCGGCGCCAAGGCGGGCAATGTGGTTTATGTCTCGGGCGTGCTGGCGCTGGGGGAGGGCGGCACTGTCCTCCATGTCGGCGATGCCGCGGCTCAGACGCGGCATGTGCTCGACGTCATTAAGATCACGCTCGAGGCCGCCGGCGCCACGATGTCGGATGTGGCGATGAACCACATCTTCCTGAAGGATCTCGCCGATTATGCGGCCTTCAACGCAGTCTATGCCGAGTATTTCCCGGGCGCGAAGCCGGCGCGCTACTGCATCAAGACCGAGCTGGTGAAGCCAGATTGCCTGGTCGAAATCGCCAGCGTGGCGCATATCGGCTGATGCCTCTCAGCGCCTCCGGACTTTGGTACGAATTTCACGGGTCCGAGGATGGCCAGGTGGTCATCCTCTCGCCCGGCATGGGTGGTTCGGCCGGCTATTGGGCTCCCAATCTTCCGGCGCTGAGCGAACGCTACCGGGTGCTGCTCTATGATCACCGCGGCACCGGACGGAGCGATCGCGCGCTGCCAGGCGAAGTTTCGATCGATACCATGGCGAAGGACGTGGGCGAGCTGATCGCGGAACTCGGTGTGGCGCGCGCGCATTTCGTGGGTCATGCGCTTGGTGGACTGATCGGACTGCAAGCCAGTCTGTTGCATGCGAGGATAGGCAAACTGGTCATCGTCAATGGCTGGGCTGAGCTCGATCCCTGGTTCGAGCGCTGCTTCGAGATCCGGTTGGAATTACTGCATAAGAGCGGCCCCGCAGCTTATGTCCGCGCCCAGCCGGCCTTTCTCTATCCGGCTAACTGGATATCGGAGAATCTCGCGCTGCTTGACGCAGAAGCCGAGCATCAAATCGCGCATTTTCCACCGATCGAGAATGTGGAGAAGCGCATTGCCGCGGCCAAGGCTTTCGAACTCTGGCTCGATCTTACCGGCGATATATTGGCGATCACGGCGCTTGACGACATGCTCGTTCCGCCAAGCAGGTCGCAGTCACTCGCAGACCAGCTGCCGCTGGCAACGCTTGCCGAAATGAAATGGGGTGGCCACGCCTGCAACGTGACTGATCCCGATACCTTCAACAACCTCGTGCTCGATTTTCTGGGGAGCTAAGCACATGCAAGTCGGCGTCTTTGTGCCCATTAACAATAATGGCTGGCTGATTTCGGAGAACTCGCCGCAATATATGCCGAGCTTCGATCTCAACAAGGAGATCGCGCTTCGGGCCGAGAAATACGGCCTCGATTTCCTGCTCTCGATGATCAAGCTGCGCGGTTTTGGGGGCAAGACCGAATTCTGGGAATATGGGCTCGAGAGCTTCACGCTGATGGCCGGGCTCGCCGCCGTCACCGAGAAGATCAAGATCTACGCGACCTGCCCGACGCTGGTCATCCCGCCCGCCTTTGCCGCGCGGATGTGCAACACGATCGATTCGATCAGTCATGGCCGCTTCGGGCTGAACCTCATCACTGGCTGGCAGCGCCCCGAATATAGCCAGATGGGGCTGTGGCCTGGCGACGAGCATTTTCGCAATCGTTACCAGATGTTAGACGAATATGCTCATATCCTGCGCGAGCTCTGGGCGGAGGGCGTGTCTGACTTCAAGGGCGAGTATTACCAGATGGAGGATTGCCGCGTTCGGCCAAAGCCAGACGGCGACATGAAGATCATCTGTGCCGGCTCGTCGGACGAGGGCCTCGCCTTCTCGGCGAAATGGGCCGACTATGCCTTTTGCCTCGGCAAGGGCGTCAACACGCCAAAGGCGTTCTCGGCCAATAACGAGCGGCTCGCCGCCGCGACTGCGAAGACCGGCCGCGACGTCTCGATCTTCGTCCTGATCATGATCATCGCCGCCGAGACTGACGAGGAGGCGATGGCCAAATGGAAATCCTATAATGACGGCGTCGATGTCGAGGCGATCGCCTGGCTTGCCGACCAAGGCGCGGCCGACAAGCACAACGCGACCACCAATGTCCGGCAGCTCGCGGCGCCCGAGGGTGCCGTGAACATAAACATGGGCACATTGGTCGGCAGCTATGAGAGTGTCGCGCGGATGCTGGACGAGATGGCGGAGGTGCCCAATACCGGCGGCGTGCTGTTGACGTTCGACGATTTCCTCGAAGGCGTGGAGAAGTTCGGCACCCGCATTCAGCCACTGATGAAATGCCGGCCGGGCGTGGCATGAGCGGAGCTACGCGCATGCTCAGCCCCTCTCTACGTGCCGCAGCCATCGCCCTGCTCGCGATGGCGCCGGCCTGTGCGCAGAATTCGGCGGGGCCGGCCAGGATTCCGGTGCATGTCGGTGGTCGGGTGGCTGTCGAGCCGGACGGATCGATGCGGTTCGGCTGGCCGGGCGTCTATATCGAAGGGCGATTCAAGGGCACCGGCCTGAGCGTCGTGCTCGAAAATGGCCAGGATCGGCTGCGCTTGTTGATCGATGGCGTCGAGGTAAAACGGTTCGAAGAGATTGGTGCCAAAGTCGACAGCCGGATCGAAGGCCTTTCCGATGGCGAGCATAGCTTCAGGCTCGAAAAGCTTGCTGAAACCCAGGGCAGCTCAAGCCGCCTGATCGGCTTCTATCCGATCAACGGCGCCAAGCCACTCCCCGCGAGCCCGGGCAAAGCCAGGCAGATCGAGTTCATCGGCGATTCCTGGTCGGTCGGATGGGGCAACACCGCGCCGGGGCGTAGCTGCACATCGGAAGATGTCCACAACACGACTGATACCCAGCAGGCATATGGCGCGCGGGTCGCGCGGCATTTCGATGCCGATTACCGGATCAACGCCTTTTCGGGTTTCGGCATTGTCCGTAATTATGGCGGATCGAGCCCCGGTTCGAACCTACCTGCCATCTATCCCCGCCTCATCCCGAGCGCGCCGACGCCGCTCGAAACCAGCACCGGCGACTGGCATCCGCAGATCATCGTCATCAATCTCGGCACCAATGATTTCTCGACGCCGGTCCATGCCGGCGAAGCCTGGGCTGACGACAAGGCGCTGCGGACGGCATATCGGACGCGCTATATAGAGTTCGCGCGCGGCGTGCTCGCGAACAAGCCGGGCGCCCGGCTGATCCTGATGGGATCGGACAATTTCATCGCCGATGTCAATCAGGTCGCTACAGTCCTTCGGGAGAAAGCGCCGGGGCGGGTCTCGACCATTCATATGGGGGGTCTGGAGTTGACCGGCTGCGACTGGCACCCCTCGCTCAAGGACGATCAGCATCTCGCCGATCTGGTCCAGGCGGAGATCGGTCGCATTCACCCGCCGGCTCCGTGGGAGTGAGGTTTTCGATCCTCTATCCTGGACCATGTCCCTGAAGGATTTCGGTTAAGCCTGCTCTCCTGCTTGATTCACGCCATCCACTAGGATCAAGCTGCGATCGAGCGCCAGCGCGCGGACTTCAAGCGCGCTGGCATATTCGGTCGAGGCATACCAGCGCTCCGCTGTGGCGGTGTCGGGAAACTCCACAATCACCAAGGCTGAGGGGTGGCGCTCGCCCTCCAGCACGCGGATTTCTCCACCGCGAACAAGATAGCGCCCACCATATGCCTCGATAGAGGCGGCGGCGCGGGTGCGGTAGGTCTCCAGGATGGCGGGGTCACGCACGACGAGATCGGAAATCACATAGGCCGGCATCGATCGCTCCAACTGAACCGGCCCGTCATATGGTTGCTGACGGATAGCTTTTAACCCCGAGACACTGGTCGTCTCGGGGCATGGGCGTCGATTCCGAACCTCAGCTGCCATGGTGGCGAGCGATCTGAAGTTCGATCCGTTTCAGCTCCCGCATTAGCCGGTTGGCGTGAATCGTCGGGAACAGCGCCGTCTTGATCATCGTGGATACCACCAGCAGAACGGCGGCGGGCAACCCCCAGTGCAGCGCCGTCAGCACGTCACCCGCCTCGAAGAACCGCCACGCCGCCCAGGCGCCGCCGATGGCGGTTATCAGCTGGCCCCCTATCATCGCCACGCTCACCCAGCCCGTCCGGCCGCGGAAAATGCCAAACACCTGGGTGATGAAGCCCTGTTCCTCGCCGATGCTCCGCAGCAGGTCGCGCTCCTCGGCATCAAGGGCCTCGTCGATCAGAGTATCAACATCGCGCATCATTCGTCTCCTTCCAGCGCCACGCGGAGCGTGCGCCGGGCGTGCATGAGGCGGGTCTTCACCGTGCCCACCGGTACGTCGAGAGCGACCGCCGTCTCGGCGACGCTCATGTCTTCGAAATGAAAGAGGGCGACCGCCGCTCTTTGCCCTTCGGGCAGTGCTCGCACCGCCGCGCGGAGCCGGAGCAGGTCGTCGCCATGATCCCTTGGCGACGCCGCGTCCGGCTCGGCGGCAATCGCCATGCCCAAGGCGCGCCGCGCCTGCGCACGGCGAATCTGGGCAGCGCATCGTCGCGAGACGATCCGATAGGCCCATGCGGGAAAGGCGCGTTCGTCCCTCAGGCCCGCGAGGCCATGCACGATCTCGATCCAGCCTTCCTGCGCTGCCTCCCGGGCGATTTCGCCGTCTCCGGTGAGGCGCCAGGCATGGGCGACGAGCTTCGGATGCCAGCGCCGGGCGAGCAGCTCGAATGCCCGGCGGTCCCCGGCCCTGGCCGAGACCACCAGATATTCATCGAGAATCCGGGCGCGCGCCGCAGCCATTTTTTCCCCACCAATCCGCTCGATTGCTAAGGTGGCGCGGATGACCCGAAAGGTTCATTCGGCCGACGAAAAATCGTCCAGCGGTGTTCAGGCGAGCATAGCATGCCCGTCACGCGCGGACCCACCGATAGAACAGCGCCGCAACGATCGGCCTTGAATTCATGCTCCTGGTAGTTTCTTGCTGCATGCCCGGGAAGACTCGAGCGAGCAGGTGAAGAATGAGCGGAATCGTCTTGATGTCACTGGCGCTGGCGATGGGTCGCGCTGGTGATCAATCGGCCACGTCCCCGGCGCCGTCACCGCCCGTCGCGAGTCAGGTCGAGGACGGCACCCATGGCACCCGGCTGTTCATCAGCCCGATGGGGGAACCCTTTCGTGCCGATCGTGATCCGCAGGATATCTGGTTCGATCGGGCCGACGCAAATCATGACGGCGCGTTGAACCGGGCTGAGTTCGACAAGGATTCGGACCGCTGGTTCGCGGTGCTGGACCGCAAGCATGATGGCGAGATCGATCCCGAGGACATCGAATATTATGAATCGGTTCTCGCCCCGGAGATTCGTGTCGATTTCTATGAGGGCGTAACGGCTGGCGGCGGCGATAACGGCGGTTCGAGGCCTGTCACCCGTCTCAAGATCGGCGCGGCGCATTATAGCTATTTCGACTATCCCGAGCCGGTGATGGTCGCCGACGCCAATTTCAACCGCGGCGTCGATCCCCGCGAATTCCGGCGTGCGGCCGACAAGCGTTTCGATCTGCTGGACACCAATGGCGACGGCAAGATTGAGCGCGGCGAGTTGCCGAAGATATCCGCCCTTGTCGTCCGGCGGGCGGAGAAAAAGAACAAGCATCGCGACTAAGGCTGCAATAATCTGCTGGCCACGCGATCAGCCGGCATGGCGCCACCATTGACCTTGAAATCGCCACACAGCTGGCCGCTCCTGAAGGTCCGGGAGACGATTCGAGCGAGTGGGTGAATGAATGCGTATGATTCTTGTGACGTGCCTGGCGTTGGCGGCGGCCGGGGCCGCCGGCGCTCAGGATTTTTCCGGTGGCTCCGATGGTCAGCACAGAGGGGGCGGAGGCCCACGCGGGCGGTTGTTCATCAGCCCGATGGGCGAGCCCTTTCGGAGTGAAAAGGGCGGCGCCGATCCGGTCGATCTGTGGTTTCAGCAAGCCGATACCAATCACGACAGCGCTCTGAGTCGCGATGAATTCCAAAAGGACGCGGCACGCTGGTTTGCGGTGCTTGATCGCGGGCATGTCGGTGAGATCGATCCCGACGACATCGAATATTACGAGACCGTGCTCGCGCCGGAAATCCGCGTCGGGGGTGGTGGCGGCGGCGGCGGGCGCGGTGGCATGCGCGGCGGTGGCGGCCGTGGTGGCGGTGGCCATCGCGGCGGTGGAGGTATGGGCGGCGGTGGCGGCCATCATGGCGGCGGCGGATCGGATGGCGATGAGGCTGGTGAGCAGAGTGGCGGCCAGACCCGTGTCACTGAGGGCAAGCAGGGCGCGGCACGCTATGGCTTTTTCGATTATCCCGAGCCGATTACCGTCGCCGACACCAATTTCAACCGCGGCATTGATCCGATGGAGTTTCGCAAGGCGGCCGATGATCGCTTCGACATGCTCGTCCGCGGTCATGACGGGCTGATCCACCGGGCCGACTTGCCGAAAATCTCCGAGGTGCCCGCCGGAATGCACGGGCGCGGGCGGGGACCTGGCGGTGGAGGCCGGCGCCCGATCCCGCCGGACCAGCGGCCCGACGGTGACGGCCCAGCGCCAGCGGGTGATACAAACGCGCCACACTGAGACTGATTTTCTGCCATGGCGAGCGGCGTGTTGGGCGCAAGTACCCGACGCCGCTCGGGTAGTCTGGCGAAAAGGGTGACGCGAGGCTTACCACTTGGCGGAATTGATGGCCGCGGCACTCGCGGGACTGCCTGGCTGTGGGCGCCGTTTGCAGCAACTGGCGTTCCGCCGCCCCATTTCGTTGTTGCCCGCGCGCTTCAGCCGTTCTTTTCGGTGCCGCTCTATCGCCATCGCTCATAAGAACAGCGACGATGACTATTGTACGCAGCGCGGCGCGGAATCACCCAGGCCGGCTCTTCCCCAGATACCAGCTAAGCCGGTTTGCGCCTTGTGAGCGCGAGTGTTGCGGGTTCATCAGGTCATAGACCACCGCATTCTCGAGCACGCGCTGGACGTAATTCTTGGTTTCGTAAATTGGGATCGCCTCGATCCAGTCGACGATGTCGACGCTGCCCGTGCGCGGATCGCCGTTCGCCCGCAGCCATTTGTTCACATTGCCCGGCCCGGCATTGTACGCCGCGACCGCCAGCGGATAGCTCGCATAGAGATTGTAGATGTGCCGGAAATAGTTGGATCCGACCATGATGTTGTAATCGGTGTCGGTCGTCAGCGCGCCGGGGTTATAGCCCAGCCCCATCTTGGTCGAGACCTCGCGTGCTGTGCCCGGCATCAGCTGCATCAGCCCGCGTGCGCCGGCATGGCTGACGGCGGCGCGGTCGAACTGGCTCTCCTGGCGCGCGATCGCATGGATCATCGTCCAGCTGTCGTCGCTCGCCGCGGGCACCCTCACATTGGGGAAGCCGACGGTGCTGTATTCGCTGAGGCCATTCTGCAGCGCGCTCCGCCCGACCATCACGCCGAGATCGGGCCGGCCGAGGGTCCGCGAAAGCTCGGTCGCGAGCACATGGTCGCTGTCGGACTTGGCGTCGATCGCGATCTGGCGGACGAACGCGGTCTGGCCCTGCCAGTCGCCCGCGGTGCCGAGATATTGCGCGGCCCGCACCGTCTCGCGACTATAGAAGGCGGTGCGCACGGCGGGGTCGACCGGCTTCATCAGCGGATCGCCCGGCGGCGTCAGCGGCAGGCCGAGCCGCTCGATCGCGAGCTGGCCGTAGAACAGATCGCGGAAACCGGCGGCGCGGCTGTAATAGCCGTTCGCCTCCTCACGCCGCCCGGCTGCCTCGGCGGCGCGCCCGGCCCAGTACATGCCCTTCGACTGTGTCGTCGGCGTCTTCGAACCGCCGGCATAGCGGACGAACATGCCGACCGCGTCCGAAGGCCGGCCGAGCTGCTTCATCGCGGTCTGGCCGGCGAGCCACATCAGGCTGGTATAATTGTCGCGCTCGGCAAAGGGCTGGATCGAAACGTCAGTGCCGGGCGGATAGGCGTCGTCGACCTGGCGGGCGATGTCGAAGGCGGTCTCATATTGCGCGTCAGCAGCGGCGCCGCGCGCATTGGTCAGCAGCACGTCGAACCAGCGGTCGATATCGGCCGGGCGGTTGGTCAGCGCCTGGCGGCGGGCGAGCAGGCTCCGGGCGCTGGTCGAGGCGCCATTGGCGCGGAACCAGGCGGCGCGGTCAGCGAGATAGCCGGGGTCGCCGGCGCCGAGCGAAGACGTGGCGGCCGCGAGATCGGAAGCATTGGCTGCGTTGGTCCGGAAGGCGATCCGGGCCTCGAACAGCGGGCGCCTGGCCGGGCTCGTCAGGGCAAGCTGGCGCTGGGCCGACTGGATCGAATTCTGCCACAACAGCATGTCCATGCGCGCGTCATGGTCGGCCGGGGTCAGCGCGCTGGAGAAGCTGCCGAGCAGCTTTGCCTCGTCGCTGGCGGGCAGTGTTCCGGCGGTCCAGGCTTTCTCGGCGGCAAGGCTCGCCTCGGCCTGCGAACCCGTCGCCGCCAGCGCCTCGGCGAAGCGCACCTTGCCTATGGCGGTCAGCGGCGGGAAGCGGCGGAAATAGGCGGTCGCGGTGCTGGGCGACCAGTTGGGGCCGGTCAGGGCATTCTCGGCGCTGCGGCGCAGGGCCATCTCGCCGGGCCAGCCGGGATGCGCCAGCAGGAAACGTGCATAGGTCTCGAACGGATAGCTCGAGACATCCTGCAGCGATCTCCACTCGGCGATGGTCGAGGACAGCGCCGTGGTCGCGGCTGCCGATCCCTGAAGCGCCTGCTGCGCGCGGCCCCACCCCAGCTGATCCTGCGCGACGCTCGAGCTCACGGCGAGGCCCGAAACGCCGGCGACAAGAAGCCCCGATTTGATCAAGGACGGTATCATATGGACAGGATATGCCACGCAAACGTATCTGTCCCGTTCAAAATAACGAAAAATGACGGGATTTGCGTCCCGCAGGAGCATATTAGCCATGTTTTCGGGATCGATCCCGGCGCTCGTCACGCCGTTCACTGACGACGGGTCGTTCGACGAGACCGCCTATCGCGATTTCATCGAGTGGCAGATCGCCGAAGGGTCGACCGCGCTGGTGCCGATGGGCACTACCGGCGAGGCTGCGACGATGAGCGCCGAGGAGCATTTCCACGCCGTCCGCGTCTGTGTCGATCAGACAAAGGGCAGGGTGCCGGTCATCGCCGGCGCCGGCTCGAACGACACCCGCGTCGCGATCGAGAACATCAAGGCCTCGAAGGAAGCCGGCGCCGACGCCGCGCTGATGGTGCCGCCTTATTACAATCGTCCGAACCAGGAGGGCATCTTCCGCCATTTCGAAGCGGTGGCGAACAGCTGCGACCTGCCGATCTTGCTCTACAATGTGCCCGGCCGCACGGTGACCGACATCCATGTCGAGACGATGGGGCGGCTGGCACAGGCGTTCGCGAGCATCGTCGGCGTCAAGGATGCGACCGGCATCATCCAGCGCGTCTCCGCCCAGCGCGCTGCCTGCGGCGACGGCTTCTGCCAGATCTCGGGTAACGACGACATGGCGCTCGCCTTCAACGCGACCGGGGGCAGGGGCTGCATTTCGGTAACGGCGAACGTCGCGCCCCGGCTGTGTGCCGAATTCCAGGCGGCCTGCCTCGCCGACGATTACGAAAAGGCGCGAAGGTATCAGGACCGCCTGTTCCCGCTCCACGTCGCGCTGTTCACTGACGCCTCGCCGGGCCCGGTGAAGTACGCACTGAGCCGGGTGAAGCCCGATTTCCCCAAGGCCCTCCGCCTGCCGATGACCTGGCCGGGCGAAGCCAGCCAGCGGGCGGTGGATGCGGCGTTGCAGGTGGCGGGGCTCCTCTAGCCTCGTCCCGCTTCCATTCCGCGGCGCGCGCGCCTACATCGCCCCTCCCATGGCCCGCCCCAAACCGCCCGTCTTCGAGAAAACCAAGATCGTCGCCGAGAACCGGCGCGCCAAGTTCGATTATGCGATCGACACCGTCTATGAGGCCGGCATTGCGCTGACCGGCACCGAAGTGAAGTCGCTCCGGGCAGGGCAGGGCTCGATCGCCGAGAGCTATGCCGAGGTGAAGGACGGCCAGGTCTGGCTGATCAATTCGAACCTGCCTGAGTTCAGCCATGGCAATCGCTTCAACCATGAGCCGAAGCGGGCGCGCAAATTGCTGCTGCACGAGCGCGAGATCAAGCGGATGCACGGTGCTGTCGCACGCGATGGCATGACGCTTGTGCCGCTGATGATCTACTTCAACTCCAAGGGCAGGGCGAAGGTCGAGCTTGCGCTGGCCAAGGGCAAGAAGGCGCATGACAAGCGCGAATCGATCAAGGAACGCGACTGGCAGCGCGACAAGGCTCGGTTGATGCGAGAGAAGGGCTGATGCGTGGCCGCGGCTGACCCGCGCGGCTGGTTCGCGCGCGCTTCGGGATGGGTGCAGCACCACGCCCCGACCCGCGAGAGCATCGAAGCCAATCGCTTCCTGCGGCCGGTCGCCCACCGCATTCTCGTACCTGCCTTGTGGCGCTTCAACCGCCGCTCAGTGCCGCGCGGCGTTGCGCTCGGCCTTTTCGCCGGCATCCTGTTTCCTTTCCCGCATATGGCGCTGGCCGCAGTGTTCTCCCTGCCGCTCCGCGCCAATGTGCCGACCGCGGTCGCGACGACGCTGGTCAACAATCCCGTCACCTTCCTGCCGATCATGGCGACTGCCTATCGGATCGGCAATTGGGTCCTCGAGCTGGACCATGCAGTGCCGGGCGAACCGATCGCCACCAACGTCAAGGCCAATGCCGGCTGGTTGCACAGGATTGTCGCGGAGGGCGCTCTGCCGACGATCGTCGGGCTGTTTCTGATGGCGATCACGCTCTCCGCGATCGGCTATTTCGCGACCAGCCTGATCTGGCGGTGGCGGGCAGGCGACAAGTGGCGAAACCGTCGCAACTGATACCGGTTTGACGTGGCGTATTGCTGCGGTAGAACAGCGGCAATCCCGAAAATCGGAGTCGCTCAATGAAACGCTCGCTCGCCGTCCTGTTGCTGTCCGCCACCGCTATCACCGGCTATGCCGCCGCGCACGCCGCTTCCGAAGCCGGCGCGCCGGCCGTGTCTCCACCCGCCGCCCCCAAGCCGACCTTCGGCGATTTCGGCGTTGACGAAGCCGGCATGGACAAGAGCATTGCGCCGGGCGACGATTTCTACAGTTATGTAAACGGCACCTGGGCGAAGAACACTCCAATCCCCGCCGACAAGGCCAATTACGGCGCGTTCGACGCGCTGCAGGATCTGTCGCGGACGCGTACCCATGACATTCTCGAAGCACAGCGCGCCGATCCGAATTCGAAGATCGGCGCCGCCTACGCCGCCTTTCTCGACACCGCCACGATCGAGGCGAAGGGTCTCGCGCCGATCAAGCCCTGGCTCGACCAGATCAAGGGCGTGAAGTCCAAGGCAGGGTATGCCGCCCTGGTCGCGGATGCCACGAACATCGGCGTTGCCGGACCGTTCGGTTCAGGCGTCACGCAGGACGCCAAGGACCCCGAGCATTACGCGCTCGAGATGGAGCAGGACGGCCTCGGTCTGCCCGACCGCGATTATTATCTGAACGTCAATCCAAAGCTCGACGCGGCCAAGACCGCTTATCAGGCGCATATCGCGAAAATGTTCACCTTGGCGGGTGAGCCGAACGCCGAGGCACGGGCGAAAGCGATCGTCGATTTCGAGACGGAGATTGCGAAGGTAAGCTGGACCAACATCCAGAACCGGGATGCCAACGCCACCTATAACAAGATGAGCGTCGCCGCACTGACCAAGGCAGCCCCCGGCTTCGACTTCGTCACCTATTTCAAGGGCATCGGCACCCCGGTCGATACTGTGATCATCGACCAGCCCAGTGCCGTCTCCGGCATTGCCGCACTGATCGACAAGGCGCCGATCGAGGTGCTGCGCGACCAGTTGCTGATCCGCTCGCTCGACGGCTTCGCGGCCGTGCTTCCCGCAGCGTTCGACAATGAGCGCTTTGCGATGTTCGGCACCGTCATCTCGGGTACGCCGCAGCAGCAGGACCGGTGGAAGCGCTCGGTCGATTATACGAGCCGCATCCTCAATGACGAGGTCAGCAAGCTCTATGTGGCCAAATGGTTTCCGCCCGAGACCAAGGCGGCGGCCGACGCGCTGGTGAAGAATGTTATCGCCGCCATGAATGCGCGGATCGACAAGCTCGACTGGATGAGCCCGGAAACCAAGGTAAAGGCGCACGCCAAGCTCGCCGCCTTCACGCCGCGGATCGGCTATCCCTCACAGTGGCGCGATTACTCCACGCTCAAGATCGTGCCGGGCGATGCGTTCGGCAATGCGGTGCGCGCCAATCAATGGGCGCACGCCTATAATATCGGCAAGCTGGGCAAGGCGATCTATCGCTGGGAATGGGGCATGACCCCGATGACGGTGAATGCCCAGGCGAACCCGACCCTGGTCGCTATCACCTTCCCGGCCGCGATCCTGCAGCCGCCCTTCTTCGATCCCAATGCAGATCCGGCGGTCAACTATGGCGGTATCGGCGCAGTGATCGGCCATGAGATGAGCCATCATTTCGACGATCAGGGCGCGAAGTTCGATCTTCACGGCCAGCTGACCGACTGGTGGTCGCCCGCCGACGTCGCCGCTTTCAAACAGCGCACCGATGCGCTGGTGGCTGAATATGACGCCTATGAGCCACTGGCGGGCACCCATCTGAAGGGTGCCCTGACGCTCGGTGAGAATACCGCCGATCTGGCTGGCCTCAGCGCGGCCTATGATGCGTACCACGCCTCGCTCGGCGGCAAGCCGGCGCCGGTGATCGGCGGCTATACCGGCGACCAGCGCTTCTATCTCGGCTGGGCGCAGGTCTGGCGGCGCAGCTACCGGGAGGCGGATATGCGCAATCGGCTGCTCACCGATCCGCACGCGCCCTCGCAGCAGCGCGCCTGGATCGTGCGTAACCTCGACCCTTGGTATGCGGCGTTCCAGCCCAAGCCAGGCGAGAAGCTGTATTTGACGCCCGAGCAGCGTGTGCGGATCTGGTAGCAGCTTCCTCGATTTTCAGCGTCACCCCGGACTTGCTCCAGGGTCTATCGTCCCGCAAACGCAACATCTGAAGCGCTTGCGGAGACATGGATGCCGGAACAAGTCCGGCATGACGGTTGAGGATTTGCGCGCTGGCTAGTTTGCAACCGTCTCTAGTGGGCGATGACAAAGGGGTTGAGGCGATTCTAACCCCTTGACGCGCGGGCCGCGCGCTTCATGAGAAGCGCATGGCCAGCCTGCCCGCCCCCCGTGCCACGACTCTCAGCCCAGCGCGCAGTGCCGCGCTGGTCGCGGGCGGGTGCGGGCTCGCGGCGGCGCTGATCATCCTCGCCGTCACGCGCAACCTGGCCATCGCCGGCGGTTTCTTCGCAACGGCGCTGATGCTGGCAGCCGGGCTGATCATCTTCCGCCGCCTGTTCCCGCCCGCGCGCGCCGAAGCGCCGGAGCCGGATTGGAGCGTCGCCCGCGCCCTTGCGGCAAGCAGCCCGGAGGCGGTCGCGATCACTGACCGCGCCGGCCGTCTGGTATGCGCGAATGGGCGCTACGAGACCCTGTTCAGCGGCTTCCCGACCCCGCCGGCGCTGCCGCTCGACGATGCCAGTGTTGCGAGCCTCAGCACCGCGGGGCGCTCTGCCTGGCGCGATGGGCTTGCCTCAGTCGAGAGGCTGCTCGCGCGTGGCACGCCGCTCAAGGTGGAGATCGAACGGGCAGGGGCCGATGACGATCTGCTGGTCTGGCGCTTCCGCGGCACCGAGGGGCTCGATCTCGCCGCCAGCGTCGAGAATGTCATCGCCGGCCCGACCGGCGACAGGCTTGCCTCCGCCGGAATCATGGCCGCGCTGATCGGCCCTGATGGCCGCATCCGCGCCGCCAACCGCGTACTCCGCGCCCGGGCGATGGGGCATGAGGAAGGCGCCGTGCAGGGCCGCGATTTCGCACGCTTCCTCATCACCGACAGCCACGGCCTTGTCCGGTTCGAGCGCGAGGGGCTGACGGGCGCACCGCTGCGGGTCCTGCAGATCCCGTTCCTTGATGGCGAGGACGCGCCGATGCTGGTCGCGCTGCTCGATGAGGAAGGCGGTGCCAGCGAGCCGGCGATCGGCGCCAGCGCGGCCGCGCATGTCCGCAGTCTCGTCTCGCTGATGCCATTCGGCATGGCGCTGATCGACCGCGACGGCCGCTTCCTGCAGATGAACGACGCGTTCGCCCGTGCGGCCCAGGTCGATCCGTCCTCCCCGCCGCTTTATCCAGGCGATCTGCTGGTCAAGGAGGACAAGGGCGTCGTCGCCGATGCGGTCCGCCGCTTCGCCAATGGTGCCACCCATTCGACTGATCTCGCGGTTCGCCTGAAGGACCATCCCGACGAGCCGGTCGCGCTCTCGATCGCCGGCGCGCGCGGGCTTGGCGACGCCGCGGTGCTGCTCAGCCTCAAGGACAATAGCGAGGAGACCCGTCTCAAGCGCGAGGTGGCGCAGGCGACCAAGATGCAGGCGGTCGGCCAGCTCGCCGGCGGTGTCGCGCATGATTTCAACAACATCCTGACCGCCATCATCGGCCACTGCGACCTGATGCTGATGCGCCATTCGCCCGGCGACAGCGACTATGACGACATCCAGCAGATCCGCGCCAATTCGAACCGCGCGGCGAGCCTGACGCGCCAGCTGCTCGCCTTTTCGCGCCAGCAGACCCTGGTGCCGCAGATCCTGCAGCTCCCCGATGTCATCTCCGAAGTCTCGACCCTGCTCAAACGGCTGCTCGGCGAGACGGTCACGCTCACCGTCAAGCATGGCCGCAACCTCGGGCCGGTCCGAGCCGATCCGGGCCAGCTCGAACAGGTCGTGGTCAATCTGGCGGTCAATGCGCGTGATGCGATGCTGGCGAAGGACCCGCGCGGCGGCGGGACGCTCTCGATCCAGACCATGGCGGTTACCGCCGCCACCGTGCGCCGCATGGCATCTGACATATTGCCGATCGCCGATTATGTCGCGCTCGAGATCGCCGATACCGGCGGCGGCATCCCGCCCGAGATCATCGGCAAGATCTTCGAGCCGTTCTTCACCACCAAGGAAGTCGGCAAAGGCACCGGGCTCGGCCTTTCGACCGTCTATGGCATCGTCAAGCAATCGGGTGGCTATATCTTCGCGGATAACCGCGATGCCGGGGCGGTGTTCACCATCTACCTGCCGGTCCATGCCGCGCCCCAGCAGGCCAGGCCGGCCTCGCTGCCGGCGCTGTCGAAAGACAAGCCGACCGATCTGTGGGGCACGGGTACTATCCTGCTGGTCGAGGACGAGGACATGGTCCGCGCCGTCGCCGAGCGTGCGCTGGCGCGCCAGGGCTATACCGTGCTGACCGCTGAAAATGGCGAGGTCGCGCTCGATGTGCTGGCGAAGAACGACCGGCCCGACCTTCTGATCTCCGATGTCGTGATGCCGGTGATGGACGGGCCGACAATGGTCCGTAAGGTGCGCGCGCGCTATCCCGATCTGCCGATCCTGTTCATGTCGGGCTATGCCGAGGAGCAGCTGCGCCGGTCGATCGATCTCGACAATGTCGCCTTCCTCGCCAAACCCTTTTCGGTGCAGCAGCTTGCCGAGGCAGCTCGCGCAGTTTTGAATGCGAAATGATTTGGCGCCGAGCCGAAGCGCAGACTAAGAAACCGGAATGACCGCCCCAAATCGCATCCTCATCATTGAGGACGAACCCCTGATTGCGATGATGCTCGAGGATTTCCTCGACGTGCTCGGCAAGCAGCTGGCCGGCACGGCCGATTCGGTTGCCGACGCGCTCGCGCTGGTCGCGGCGGGCGGCATCGATGCGGCGATCCTCGACGTCAATCTGCGCGGCGGCGAGAAGAGCTGGCCGGTCGCCGATGCGCTTATGGCGAAGGGCGTGCCCTTCGTGTTCGCGACGGGCGGCTCGCAGGACAGCATCACCGAGCAATATCGCGGGCATGCGACATTGCCCAAGCCGTTCACGATGGATGCGGTGGCGAAGGTGCTCGACGGGCTGACTGGCTGACCTCTTGTGAGGGTCAGGATCAGCTTAGGCGATCAGCTCAGGCAATCCTCTCCGGTACCGCGGCTGCATCCTGGATCAGCGATTGCGCCGGGGCGACTGCTTCCCAAGGGAATACGAACCAGTCCTTGTTGAAGGTCCGGTCGATCGTTCGCGCGCGATATTCGACCTTTTCCGCTGAACTCGCATTGTCGATCAATGTGGCGAAGCGGATGCTCTGCGGTGCCGCATCCGCGGCCCGCAACGCGCCGCGCAGATGCGCGATGGTCCGCCCCGAATCATTGATGTCGTCAAGGAACAGCAGCCGGTCACCACCCTGGGTCCGTCGGGCGAGCTTCACCAGAGGCTCGTCGGCGAAGTCTTTCACCTGCGAGGAATAATCCACGGACAGCATCGGCAGCCCGGTCGCGTGGCTGAGATAGACCGCCGGTGCGAGGCCGCCGCGCCCGATGCCGATGATGAAATCGGGTTTCCACGCGTCATCGGCGAGCTGCAGCGCCAGGGCGCGGATTGCGGCGACGAACTCTTCATGCGTGATGTCGGCGAAAACGGTCATTGATTGGCTCCCACATAGGCGTCGAGCGTTTCGAGATGCGCCGCCACCACATCGTCGTTCAGGAAGGATCCCAGGAAGCTGTTGCGGGCCAGCAAGGCGAGATCGTCGCGGTCGAGCCCGCGTGCTTCAGCTGCGGCCCGGTAATTGTCGGCGATATAGCCGCCGAAATAGGCGGGATCATCCGAGTTGATCGTCGCGCGCAGGCCGGCTTTCAGCATGCGGTCGATCGGATGCTCAGCCATGTCGCCGACCACGCAGAGCTTGAGGTTGGAGAGCGGGCACACCGTCAGCGTCATGCCCGTCCGCGCCAGCCGCGCGGTGAGGATCGGGTCTTCGAGGCTGCGATTGCCATGGTCGAGCCGGTCAATGTCGAGAAGGTCGAGCGCCTGCCAGACATAGTCGGGCGGCCCTTCTTCGCCGGCATGCGCGACGAGGCGCAGGCCCTTGGCCCGCGCCGCCGCGAACACTCGGGCGAATTTCTCGGGCGGGTGTCCGAGCTCGGACGAATCGAGGCCCACTGCGTCAATCCGGTCGAGCCAGGGCTCGGCAGCCGCGAGCGTGGCGAAGGCGGCGTCCTCGTCGAGGTGGCGCAGGAAGCTCAGGATCAGCTTCGATGTCATGCCATGCCGCGCTTTCGCATCCGCCATGCCGGCAAGCAGGCCAGTGATCACCGTGTCGAAGGCGATGCCGCGATCGGTGTGCGTCTGCGGATCGAACATGATTTCGGCATGGACGACACAGTCTGCGGCGGCCCGATCGAAATAGGCGACTGCCAGGTCTCGGAAATCCTGCTCGGTCTGCAGCACATTGGCGCCGGCATAATAGATGTCGAGAAAGTCCTGGAGGTTGGAGAAGGCATAGGCAGCCCGCACCTCTTCGACGCTCGCGAACGGGATCGCGATATGGTTGCGTTTCGCCAGCGCGAACATCAGCTCGGGCTCGAGACTGCCCTCGATATGGAGATGGAGCTCGGCCTTGGGCAGGCCGGTGATGAAGTCATGGTCGGTCATGCCGCTTCATTGCCCGGGGCGGGCAGGGGGGCAAGGGCGTCTTTCGTCTCAGCCGCGGTATCCGGTGCCGGCAATGCGCGACGTGAAGTCCTCGCAGAGATAGGTTTCCTGGACCTGGCGATCAAAGCGGTCATGCACGACCCAGAACGCGTCTTTGCTGTTCACTCGACTATATTCCGCCTTGATGTTCCTGAAACACATCATGCTGCCAATGAGGCCGTTGCCGGCTGGGCTATAGTCAGAATATTGACAGAAGAGGCAGCTCTTGATGCTGGTCCCCATAGGAAGTTGGCGCGCGAGATCATGCAACTCATCTTCAAAATAACTGGTATTGCCAGAGGACAGGAGGCGAATATTGGAGAAGGTCAGTGTCAATTTCAGCAATTCGCTGCTGATCCCGCCATGCGGCGGCGGCTTTGGAGCACCCAAGTGGAGATCGACCTTCAGGTCAGCTACTGTGTCGATTCCCTCCATGAGAATCGAAAGGGGCATCGTCAGCGAGATGTCGCACGCGCAGAGGTCATTGCAGAGGTCATTAGTGAATCCAACCAGCGAAGCGGCGGGGGTGTCCGGGTCCGGCTCGAGACTATCGAATGATTCGCCGCGAAACGTCACGCCGAGAACCGTCATGGTGAAAGCTTCACCGTCATTGGTGAAAACGGCCGGAAATGTACCGCGCTCATCGGCATAGGAGCCTCGATAGATAACGAGCGGGGCTTCCTCAGGATGTATACCGCCAGCCATGTCGTTCCATCGCGCCTGATTGCTGAGGAGGCGAGCCTATTTGGCGCATCCCGCTGGCCGGCTTAGCACGGATCAGTTGCGATCGCTGAACGATGAATGCGGGTGCCCACGCCTATTTTTACAGGCTTGGGAACGACGGAACAAAAAAAGATCGTTCTCCACTTGTTCTTACAGAACAAACCATATACGAAGCTTCCAACACGCATTGAACGCGTGAGGCGAACAGTCTAGCGATGGAGGCTCCTAATGGCGGTATCTTTGAAGGTCATCGACAGCAAAATGGCAGCATCCACAGACAAGGCGAACGAGAAAGCTTCAGGCGAGCGCGCCAAGGCACTCGAGGCAGCACTCGCGCAGATCGATCGCGCTTTCGGCAAGGGCAGCGCGATGCGGCTCGGCTCGAAGGAGACGATGCAGGTCGAGGCGATCTCGACCGGCTCGCTCGGGCTCGATATCGCCCTCGGCGTCGGCGGCCTGCCGCGCGGCCGGGTGATCGAGATTTACGGGCCGGAGAGCTCGGGCAAGACGACGCTTGCACTGCATGTCATCGCAGAGGCGCAGAAGACTGGCGGCACCGCGGCGTTCGTCGATGCCGAGCATGCGCTCGATCCGGTCTATGCCAAGAAGCTTGGGGTCAATATCGACGAGCTGATCGTCTCGCAGCCCGACACCGGCGAGCAGGCGCTCGAGATCGTCGATACGCTGGTGCGTTCCAACGCGATCGATGTGCTGGTGGTCGATTCGGTCGCGGCGCTCGTGCCCCGCGCTGAAATCGAGGGCGAGATGGGCGACAGCCATGTCGGCCTTCAGGCACGCCTGATGTCGCAGTCGCTGCGCAAGCTCACCGGCTCGATCAGCCGCTCGCGCTGCATGGTGATCTTCATCAACCAGCTGCGCATGAAGATCGGCGTGATGTATGGCAACCCGGAGACGACGACGGGCGGCAATGCGCTGAAATTCTACGCCTCGGTCCGCCTCGATATCCGCCGCACCGGCCAGATCAAGGATCGCGAGGAGATCATCGGCAACACCACCCGGGTGAAGGTCGTCAAGAACAAGGTCGCGCCGCCGTTCAAGCAGGTCGAGTTCGACATCATGTACGGCCAGGGCGTGTCGAAGATCGGCGAGATCCTCGATCTCGGCGTCAAGGCGGGGCTGGTCGAGAAATCGGGCGCCTGGTTCTCCTACGACAGCGTTCGCATCGGCCAGGGCCGCGAGAATTCGAAGACCTTCCTTAAGGAAAATCCGGAGATGGCCGATCGCCTCGAAAAGGCGATCCGGGCCCGCACCGACAAGGTCGCCGAAGAGATGATGGTCGGCCCCGAGGCGGACGACGGCGACGAGGATATGTGATCTTCTTCTCCTCTCTTCCCCAAGGGAGAGGAGAAGAAGAAAAGGGGGCGGCTTGCCGGCTCCCCACTTCAAAAGTTCAGCGGCGTTCTCCCCGTCGCAAAACCCGGAAAGGCCCGCCCGCGTTGGTGGGCCTTTCATATTTTGGCCCGCTTTCCGGCAGCGCGTTTGCGCCTCGCGTCGGGCCAGCCTAACCTTGCGCGCCAACGCCGCTCCGCCGGTGCTATCAGGCTCCCCGAGATTCCCAAGATCAGGATGACACTGGATATGGCGACACCTCAGAATCCGCCCAAAACCCCGGACCCGAGCGGGGCGATTCGCACCTTCAGCCCCAGTGATTGGGAGGGCTCGGTTGGCGATGTCTGGGCCGCTGAATGGGTGCGTACCGATCGCAGCTTTGCCAGCCTCGCGCCGCACCTCAACGCAGCCGCAATCGCGGCTGTCGCAGGGCAGCCTGCGCCTTGGATCCTCGATATCGGCTGCGGCGCCGGTGCGACCAGCATGGCTCTGGCGGCGGCGCTGCCTGACGCCGACGTCCTCGGGGTGGATATCTCCCCCGGGCTCGTCGCCACGGCCCGGGCTCGCAGCGGGGACTTGCCCAATCTGCGCTTCGAACTGGGCCCGGTCGAGGCAATCGCCGGCGACCATGCCCCGATCGACTTGTTCGTCTCGCGCCACGGCGTGATGTTCTTCCCGGATCCAGTACCCGCCTTCACAGCGATCCGGGCGGCGGCGGCGCCGGCTGGGCGGCTGGTCTTTTCCTGCTTCAGGTCGATCGCACTCAACCCCTGGGCGGAGGAGATCGTCGCGGCGGTACTCGGCGCGCCGCCACCGCAGCCGAGCGGCTATATGCCGGGACCGTTCGCCTTTGCCGACCCCGATGTCGTTCGCGCGCTGCTGACCGAAGCGGGTTGGCGGGATGTGGAGGCGACTCCGATCGACTATATCTATCATGCGGGCGCCGGAGCCGACCCCGTGGGCGACGCGCTCGATCTGTTCGGCCGCATTGGTCCGGCAGCAACCCCGCTGCGCGCGGCGCCCCCGGAAGAACGCCCGGCTATGGCGGCGCGTCTCGCCGCAGTGCTGGAACGCTACCATCAGGGCGATGTTGTGGATTTCCCTGCCGCAGCGTGGCTATGCTCCGCGCAGAGCCAATAATGAAGGCAATAATGACGGGAGAGCGCGCATGACGATTATCGTCCATCACCTCGAAAATTCGCGCTCGCAGCGCATCCTCTGGATGCTCGAGGAGCTTGAGCTGCCCTATGAGGTCAAGCGCTATGAGCGGAACAAGCAGACAATGCTCGCCCCGCCCGAGCTGAAGCAGGTCCACCCACTCGGCAAGTCACCGGTGATCACTGACGGCGACACCGTCGTCGCCGAAACAGGCGCCATCATCGAATATCTGGTTGAGAAGGCAGATGGCCGGCTCGGTCCGCCCGCGCACCGCGAATCCGTGCTGCGCTACCGCCAGTTTCTCCATTATGCCGAGGGCTCGCTGATGCCGCCCTTGCTGGTGAAGCTGGTCCTCACCCGGGTTCCCTTGCTGGGCAAGACGGCTGCAAAGCGGATCCAGCCGATGATCGACGTCCATCTCGATTATGTCGAATCCGAGCTGTCGCAGCGCGCCTGGTTCACTGGCGACGAGATGACAGCGGCCGACATCATGATGAGCTTCCCGCTCGAGGCGGCCCGCAGCCGCGCCGGACTCGGCCCGTCGCGCCCGCACACCATTGCGTGGCTCGACATGATCCATACCCGCCCAGCCTATCAGGCGGCACTCGCGCGGGGCGGGCCTTATGCTTATGCGTAACCGCCTCGTGAAAAGCGACGACCTTCAGATCCGGCTGGTTCGACGGTCCCTGACGAGGCGAACCATTGCTGATCGCCACCCCATTCTCGAGGCTACGAAATTCCCTGTTAATTCGCAGGAACAGGGAATTTATTCTTTTTTTGACGCCGTCTCCAGCCGCGTTAAGAATATATTCTAAATATTACCGTGGTTTATAGAATTCTCCGTCAGCGTGCTCAGCCCGGAACAGGGAATAACAGGGAAATTAACAGGGAAATACGGCGCGCAGGCGCCATCCGTGGCGTCGCGCGCAGCATCCAAATAGCCAGACCGTGAGAAAGAGCAGCCCGGGCTTCTTAGACGTCCCGTGCACATCCTATGATCGATCCAGCGATGAGGTTGAATCGCGCCATGGGTCTGGACGGACGGCGCGCTGTCCGGATTGCAGTCTCAGCGCGCTAGCCGTGACCGCTGAGCCCATGGCTCGGCGCATGTGGCGGCTCGGCCTCGGCCGGTTCGGGCGGGTTGAAGCCGCCCTCCCATTTCGCGACGACGCTCGCCGCGACGGCATTGCCGACCACATTGGTCGCCGAGCGGCCCATGTCGAGGAAATGGTCCACGGCAAGGATCAGGCCCAGGCCATATTCGGGGATGTTGAACAGCGGCAGCGTCGCCGCGATCACCACCAGGCTGGCGCGGGGCACGCCGGCGATTCCCTTCGACGTGACCATCAGGATCAGCAGCATCGTGATCTGCTGCCCGATCGACAGGGGCACATTATAGGCATGGGCGATGAACAGCGACGCGAAGGTCATGTACATCATCGAGCCGTCGAGATTGAACGAATAGCCGAGCGGCAGCACGAAGCTGGCGATCTTGGGCGGCACGCCGAAGCGCTCGAGCGCTTCCAGCGTGCGCGGATAGGCGGCCTCTGACGAGGCAGTGGTGAAGGCCAGGATGACAGGCGCGCGGACATAGCCGATCAGTCGCACGATGCTGCGGCCCACGAACAGGAAGCCGAGCCCGATCAGCAGGACCCACAGCACGGCGAGCCCGGTATAGAAGCTCGCCATGAAGAAGCCGAGCTTGCCGATCGCGCTTGGCCCGCTCTCGGTGAGCGTCGCCGCAACCGCGCCGAACACCGCGAAGGGGGCGAAGCGCATCACATAGCTGGTGATCTGCAGCATGATCGCGACCAGCCCTTCGATCGCGCGGACAATGGGTGCCGCCTTCTCGCCGATCGCGGTCAGCGCCACGCCGAAAAAGACCGAGAAGACCACGATCTGAATGATCTCGTTGGTCGCCATCGCGTCGATCATCGATGAGGGGACGATATGGGTGACGAACTTCTCGATGCTGAAGGCGTCGGTGGCGACCGGCACGCCGGCCTCAGCTGTCGGCAGGGTCAGGGTAAGCGAGATATCGAACCAGCTCGCAATCTCCATCGACAGATGGAACATCAGCAGCCCGAGCGTGAGCGACATGAGGCTCGCGCAGATGAACCAGCCGAGCGACCGCAACCCGACACGGCCCAGCGCGCCGGTATCGCCCATATGCGCGATGCCGACCACGAGGGTGGAAAAGACCAGCGGCGCGATGATCATCTTGATCAGGCGGAGGAAAACCGTGGTGACGATCAGGAAATAATGCGCGATCGTCGTCAGATATTTGGCGCTTTCGGGGGTTCCGTCATCGAACCGCCAATGGATACCCCATCCGACAATGCCGCCGAGCACCAGCCCGATCAGGATATACAGCGTAAGGCGCTTGGCCATCAAAACTCCCCCGGAATGCGGCGGGCAGGGAAGGGGATTGCGGCGGCGCGGTCAAGGGCCTTATGTCCAGTCCTGCCCGACCCCCGTTTCGACTGGGCTCAATCCGAGGAATCATGGCATGAACCCCTTCGTCCTGATCCTGCTGCAAGCCGCGACGCCGGCACCTGCCGAGCCGCCGCCGCCGCCCTATCAGATTTCCAATCTGCCGGGCGGTGCCTTCCTGATCACCGTCGCGAGGTTGCAGGCGAACCAGCTTGCCCTGGTCGAGGAGGATCTCGACCGTGCCGCCGCCAACCGTTGCGAGATCGGCGAGCTCAGCGCGACTGGCCAGACTTATGACCAGGAAACCGACAGCGCCGGCAATCCGGCACCGGTGATCACCAATCTGCAGCTCACCTATAAATGTCCGCCGCCGCCCGAGCCGCGCAAACATCCCTGATCCTGGCACAAGACCCAAGCCCAACCGGAGTGCCCCTGCATGTTGTTGACCCGCCGGAGCGCACTGGCCGCAGCCGCGATCCTGCCGTTTCTGAATGTGCCCGCGGTCCTGCGCGCCGCGGAGCCCGATCTTTCCGCACTCGCCGATATTGCCGCGGGCACCGCGCCGATCGATGAGGCTGAGCGCCGCGCGCGGATTGCGCGGGCGCAGGCGCTGATGAAGGCGAACGGCATCGGCGCGGTGCTGATCGAGGCGGGCTCATCACTGATCTATTTCACGGGAGTCCGCTGGGGCCGCAGCGAGCGGCTGACCATGGCGGTCCTGCCGGTCGAGGGCGACGCCTGCATCGTCACGCCTTTTTTCGAGGAACCTTCGGTCCGCCAGACGCTTGGCGTGCCGGCCGAGGTGCGCGTTTGGCAGGAGGACGAGGATCCGCTGAAATTGGTCGCGGGGTTCCTTAAGGAGCGCAAGCTCGACGGCCGTCCGATCGGCATCGAGGAGACAGTGCGCTATTTTGCGGTGACCGGCTTGGCACGCGCACTGCCGGGCGCGAAGATCGTCAAAGCCGATCCGGTCGTGCGCGGCTGCCGGATGATCAAGACCGCGCCTGAGATCGCGCTGATGCAGACCGCGACTGATGTGACGATCGCCGCTTATCGCTGGGCGTGGCCGCGCATCGAGAAGGGGATGACGCCGGCCGATATCGGCGCGTTGATGAACGCAGCGACCCGCAAGCTGGGTGGCGACCCCGAATTCGCGCTGATCCTGATCGGCGAGGCTGCCGCCTATCCGCATGGCAGCCGCGCGCCGCAGATGGTGGCGGACGGGCAGATCGTGCTGATGGACTGTGGCTGCACTGTGCAGGGCTATCAGTCCGACGTCTCGCGCACCTTCGTGTTTGGCACCGCGAGCACGGAGCAGCGCAAGGTCTGGGGCGATGTCCATGGCGGCCAGGCAACCGGCTTCGCCGCCGCGCAGCTGGGCGTGCCGGCGGGTAGTGTCGATGATGCGGTGCGCCGCCATTACGAGGCGCTCGGCTATGGCCCGCGCTACCGGCTACCCGGCCTGTCGCACCGCACCGGACATGGCATCGGACTCGATGGGCATGAACCGGTCAATCTCGTCCATGGCGAGACGACGCCGCTTGCGCCCGGCATGTGTTTCTCGGACGAGCCCGGGCTGTATCTGCCGGGCAAGTTCGGGGTGCGGATCGAGGATTGCTTCCATATGACCGAGAGCGGCCCGAAATGGTTCTCGCAGCCGCCATCCTCCATCGACGCACCGTTCGGATGACCGGCCCAATCCCGGTTCTGGTCAATCGTAGCGGCGGCACCGCTGCGGCGAAGGGCGACAAGCTCGGCGAGGAGATCGAGGCTGCCTTCGTTGAGGCAGGCGTTGCGATCGACCTCCAGCTGGTCGAGGGCCATGCGCTCGCGGGCGCCGCAAAGGCCGTCGCGGGTCAGCCGCTGGTGGTGGTCGGCGGTGGTGATGGCACGCTGGGCCGTCTTGCCGGCATTCTGGCCGAACAGGGCTCGACGCTCGGCATATTGCCGCTCGGCACGCGCAACCACCTCGCGCGCGAGCTCGGCGTACCGCTCGATCTGCCGGGCGCGGCTGCGTTGATTGCGGCAGGAACGGTGCGCACGATCGACCTTGCCAGGGTCAACGGCGAACCTTTCATCAACAACGCGTCGATCGGTCTTTATCCCCAGCTCGTCCGCGAGCGCGAGCAGCGGGACACGCCGAAATGGATCGCTGCTATCCCTGCGAGCTTTGCCGCGCTCAGCCGGATCAAGCACCACCGGCTGCATCTCGCTTTGCCGGGACGCGGCGCAGATAGCGACATCGTCACGCCAATGCTGTTCGTTGGCAATAACCACTACACGCTCGAGGCGGGGCAGATCGGCAAGCGCGACGCGCTCGATGGCGGTGTTCTCTCGATCTATGCGGTCGCGGCGCGGCGTCGGCTGGCGCTGATCGGTTTCGCGGTCCGCACCCTGGTCGGCCGGGCGCGCCGCGACAGCGATTTCGCGGCAATCGGCGACACGCCCGAGTTCGAAGTTCGCGGCCGCTCCGACGATATCGACATTGCGCTCGATGGCGAAGTGATGACGCTGGCGATGCCGCTGCGGTTCGAATGCCAGGCGGGGGCACTGAAGGTGGTGGCACCGGCGGGCTAAGGTACCCCGCGGCGATGCGTTTGCTGGCTGCGATTAAAAAACAGCCAGTTATCAGCCAGCGCGCCAATTTACGTCATCGACACTGCGAAAGAGCGGGGCGCTGATTGCGCTCGCGAGGCAGCGAAGCAGATGGTGGCCTTGCAAATCGGCGCCATTGATGCACGCGGAAACTGTGGGTGCAGGGTCAGTCCGTTACCCGCCTGACGGAGGCTACATGGCCCTGCGGATCCAGCTTTATGAGCAGCCACTCGTTATCGATCGGAAAAATGCTGCCGTCGTTGCCGAGTACGTAGATCATGTCCGTTCCAGTCCATTTGTCTGTTGGCGTAGGCGGACCGAGCAACGCGGTGATCTGGCTTCGGGTCATACCCTGGAGGCGGTAACGCTTCTGCAGGTCGGGGACCATGTCAGCGCGAGCGCGCCCATTCAGATCGGCGTTTTTCCATTGAGCTTGATCGAAACTGTTGCCCATCGAACAACCAGTGATCAACAGGACAAGGAAGAGGAAGCTGCGCATTGTCTGGGAATAGCTCTGACCGGCGATAACCGCCAGCGTGTAGCTAGCCGCGGGTAGGTGTACGAGTCAGCGGCCCTGTGAGAGAGGTAAGGGCCTCCACGCACATCCGCCAAGCGCAAGCTGCTCAATTGCGAGAAGCACTCAAATCGCCACCAGTTCGAGTGCCGCCTTGTCGCCCCGCCAGCCGCGCGCGACCAGCGCGCGGTCCTTTGCCGCTGCTTCGGCCATGCCGAGCGCGGTCTCTGCATCGGCCCGCACTGACTGGGTGACGGGATCGTTGAGGCGTCGGGCGAGGACGATGTTCGCCTGTTCCAGCGCTTCTTTGGGCTTCCCGGCGGCCAGCAATGCGGCCGCATAGCTGCGGCGCACCGGATACCACCAGGCTGGCGGATCGCTGAGCTGCGCCATCATCTTCTTCTCGTCGAGCGCAGCGCCTTTTTCGAAGGCCTTGGCCGCGAGCAGCGGATGCCCCTCGATCATCGCGGCACGGCCCTCGAGCACGAAGCGGGCGATCCGCATCAGTTGCGCGGCGTGCGCTGTCAGGTCCTCCTGCTTGGCGGGGCCTAGCCGCTCGGGGATCAGCGCGAGCTCGGCACGGACACCCGCAGCGTTGTGGAGCCGAGCCTGCGCCTCGCCACGGGCATAATGCCAATAGGCGCGCGCGAAGCCGAGCTTCTCGCCTGGATCGGGCAAAGCGAGCACATCCTTTGGTTCGGCGAACCGCGCCTGGGCTGCATAGGCGGTGCCCATCGCCATCTGGACAAAGGCGTTGGTGGCGTCCGGGTTTCGCGGTCCCGCGGCGAGCATCGGGGCGCTGAGCGCGAGGGCATCCTTGCCGTCGCCCGACATCAGCGCACCGCCGACCCCATATTGGACGTTGTGACCATGATAGGGGAGCAGCCACTCGCCGCCCGGCTGGGGCAGGCCCTGGCGCTTCGCATTCTCGATCCCCATCGCGACCGCGCGGACATTGGCATCGGCCGCGTCCTGATAGCGCCCTACCCAGTAGAAAGTATGGGAAGGCATATGGACGAGATGGCTCGCATGCGGCGCAAGGGTGGGCAGGCGATCGGCATAGGGCTCGGCGCGGGCCGGGAAGCCGCTCATCTCGGTCGCGTGGATGTAGAAATGGATCGCGGGTGTGTAATCCGGATTGCGCTTCAGCACGGTCTCCAGCAGCGCCACGGCGCGCGGCATGTTCTTCGCCGTGCCAGCCTGGGACGAGGGGACCATCCAGGCGTCTGCCGCGATGACGGCGATCTCGTCATCCTCGGGGTATCGCACGGCAAGCGCGTCCATCGCCCTGGCAAAGGCGCGATCGCCGGCGCCGGTGCCACCGCCATTGACGTAGCGCAGCTTCAATGCGGCGATCAGCTCGCGTTCCTGTGCGGGCGACGCGGGCGTCAGCAGCTTTTCCGCCGCGTCGACCTTGCCCGCAGCTTCCTTCAGTTTGGCGGCATCGATTGCATAGTTGATCGTCGGCCCGTCACTCCAGGCAGCGCCCCACAGGCACATGGCACAGCTCGGATCGAGCTGCACCGACCGGGCGAACGCAGCTGTCGCAGCCGTGTGCGCGAACGCGTGAGCGAGTTGCATGCCATTATCGAAGAATGCCTGCGCCTCCGGGTTGAGGTGCGTGACGGCAAAGCCGCCGCCGCCATAGCCGGGCATGATCTCAGGGATGCGCGGGGGCGGCGCATCATCACCGCCGCAGATGGCGACATTGGCGAGCAGGGCTGAAAGCGGTGGCGTCATGGCGCTATCGCTCACACTTGCGGGCAACAGGGCCAGCAAGGGCAGGAATATCCAGGCGCGCATTCGACTTTCCCCATTTGGCCCCGTAGCGGGACCATAAAGCAACACTATTCGCCCGGCCACAGCGATCCGCTTGAGAAGCGCGCGCGCGGCGTCTAAGTCGCGAGCATGACATCGACCAACGACATCCGCCGCAGCTTTCTCGACTATTTCGAAGGCGAGGGGCACGCCCGTGTTCCGTCCGCACCATTGGTGCCGCACAACGACCCGACGTTGATGTTCGTCAACGCAGGGATGGTGCCGTTCAAGAATGTCTTCACCGGCCTGGAGACGCGGCCTTATTCGACCGCGACCTCTTCGCAGAAATGCGTGCGTGCCGGCGGCAAGCATAATGATCTCGACAATGTCGGCTACACCGCGCGCCACCACACCTTTTTCGAAATGCTCGGCAATTTCTCGTTTGGCGATTATTTCAAGGAACGTGCGATCACGCTCGCCTGGAATTTGCTGACCCGGGAATGGGGCATTCCAGCCGACAAGCTGACCGTCACCGTCTATCACACCGATGACGAGGCGTTCGACCTTTGGCGCAAGATCGCTGGCCTGCCCGAAAGCCGGATCATCCGCATCGCCACCAACGATAATTTCTGGTCGATGGGCGATACCGGGCCGTGCGGGCCCTGTTCCGAGATTTTCTATGATCATGGCGACCATATTCCCGGCGGCCCTCCCGGCAGTCCGGAAGAGGATGGCGACCGCTTCGTCGAGATATGGAACCTCGTCTTCATGCAGTTCGACCAGGCGGCGAGCGGTGAGCGCACCAGCCTGCCGCGGCCGTCGATCGACACCGGCATGGGGCTGGAGCGCGTCGCGGCGGTGCTGCAGGGGGTGCATGACAATTACGATACGGACACGTTCAAAGCGCTTATCGCTGAATCCAGCGCGCTGACCCAGACTCCGAGCACCGGCGCCACCCAGGCGAGCCACCGGGTGATCGCGGACCATCTGCGTGCATCGGGCTTCCTGATCGCTGACGGCGTGTTCCCGGCCAATGAGGGGCGCGGCTATGTGCTGCGCCGGATCATGCGGCGGGCGATGCGGCATGCGCATCTGCTCGGCGCCAAGGACCCGCTGATGAACCGGCTGGTGCCGTCGCTCGTCGCCGAGATGGGTGCCGCCTATCCGGAGCTGGTCCGTGCCCAGGCCTCGATTGAGGCTACGCTGCTGCAGGAGGAGACCCAGTTCCGCCGTAAACTGGTGAGCGGCCTGCGCCTCCTGGACGAGGCGACCGCCGGCATGGCGGTGGGGGAAACGCTTGCGGGTAGGACCGCCTTCAAACTCCACGACACCTACGGCTTCCCGTATGACCTGACCGAGGATGCGCTACGTGCTCGGGGGCTTAATGTCGATCGCGCTGGCTTTGACGCGGCGATGGAGGAACAGAGGATTAAGGCGCGCGAGGCCTGGACGGGTTCGGGCGACCGCGCTTCAGATGAGATCTGGTTCGACATCGCCGAGGAATCGGGCGGCACTGAGTTTCTCGGTTACTCGGCCGAGGAAGGCGAGGGCGTGGTGGTCGCGATCGTCAAGGATGGCGCGCGGGTGGAGCGGGCCGAGGCCGGCGAGACAGTGGATATCGTCACCAACCAGACGCCCTTTTACGCCGAAAGCGGCGGGCAGGTCGGCGACACCGGCAGCGTCAGCAACGAAGGCGCACGCGGTTTCGTCGAGGATACGCGAAAATATCTCGGGCGGTTGTTCGCGCACCACACACGGATCGAGAAGGGCGAGATCGCGGTTGGCGACACGCTGTCGCTGGTTGTCGATCATGGCCGACGCGGGCAGATCCGCGCCAATCACAGCGCCACGCACCTGCTGCACGAGGCGCTCCGTCAGCGGCTCGGCCTCCATGTCGCGCAGAAGGGCAGCCTGGTTGCGCCCGACCGGCTGCGCTTCGATTTCTCGCAGCCAACTGCGATCGAACCCGGCGCGCTGGCGCTGGTTGAGGCGGATGTGAACCGCCAGATTCGCGAGAATGGCGAGGTCTCAACTCGCCTAATGACGCCCGACGAGGCTATCGAGGAAGGCGCGATGGCGCTGTTCGGCGAGAAATATGGCGATGAAGTCCGCGTCGTGTCGATGGGGCGCGACGGGCAGAAAATCTATTCGCTCGAACTCTGCGGCGGCACACATGTGAAGGCGCTCGGCGATATCGGGCTCTTCAAGATCATCGGCGGAAGTCTTGTATCGAGCGGCATCCGGCGTATCGAGGCGCTGACTGGCGAGGCGGCGCGGCAGTGGTTCACTGACCGCGACGAGAAGCTGCGCGAGGCGGCTTCGGTGCTGAAGGCGACGCCGGACGAAGTGCCGGCGCGGGTCGCGGCTCTGGTCGAGGATCGGCGCCGGCTCGAGCGCGAGTTGGCCGAGGCGAAGAAGGCGCTTGCGCTTGGCGGCGGTGGGGCTTCGGCACCTGCCGGGCCTGAGCAGGTCGGGGGGGTCAATTTCGTCGGCCAGGTGATCGACGGCTTCGATGCCAAAGGCCTGCGCGGCGCGGTGGACGAGACCAAGCAGCGGATCGGCTCTGGCGTGGCGGTGATCGTCGCGGTGAACGACGGGCGGGCGTCGATTGCAGTCGGTGTCACCGAGGATCTGGTCGCGACCTATAACGCCGTCGATCTGTTGCGCGCGGCGGTTGCCGTGCTTGGCGGGCAGGGCGGCGGTGGCCGGCCAGACATGGCGCAGGGCGGCGGGCCAGATGGGGCCCAGGGCGCCGAGGCGATCGAAGCGATCAAGGCAGCGATCGAGGCACGGCACGAGGTGGCTTGAGCCGTCTGGCGGATTGAAGCCGCTCGCTGGACGATGCGAGCAACCTCCGAACCGCGATCATCAGATCTGCGACAGGTCCACCTTGATATCGACAATGGCACCGGCGCCGAGCGCGCTCGGTCCCCAGACAACCTTGCCGCTCGCGGATCCGCTTGGGGCTACCATGATGGTGACTGGCGTGGCCAACGGCACGGCAAAGCCGCCTGAGCCGGGAAAGCGGCGCTTGTCGCGAAACAGCCAGCGAAAAGCGGGTAGCCTGAGATTGCGGGCGTCGATGGTCCCGATCACGGCCGCTGGGCCGGAATTGAGGCTGAGCAGGATGTCGAAACTGTTGTCGACGGCGACCGCGGATGTATTGATGACCGCCAGCCAAGCTTCAGTGGGCGCCGGTTTCGGCTGATCCGTCTCCATCGAGAGCGAACGATAGCCGAGCGCGCGGAGCATTTTGTTGACCCCCGCGCTGCCGCCCGCAATGACGAGGGCGGAAACGACACTCGATGCCCAACCGCCCGCGACCTGCGGCGCTGTCGAATACGCTGCGATCAACAGCCCGACTTCGTCGAGATCGAATACCCGCACGAGTACCAAAGCCGCTATGAACGTGACCAGGGGATTGACTGTCTTGCCATCAAAACTGGCTAGCCAGGGCCGCCAGTGAAACAGCACAGCCAGCGCGGATTCCAGAATAACCGCGAGGATGAAGAGGCGAATCAGAAGTCCGATCGACTTCACAATGGCGGAATCGTCGGCGGCTGAGTTCTGCGCTGTCCTCGTAGTTGTTGTCGTGGTCGAGCTGGTCTGCGCCGCCGGCGCGGCGGTCGGTGCCGGTGCCGGAGAGTCAACCGGGGCCTGGGTGGAATTGGTGACGGGCGCGGTCGCGTTGACCGCGGCGGACGCTGGCCCCGCGAAGGGCGCGATGGCGAAAGCCAATGCGATAGTCGCCTGAAAGACATGTCTGCTCATGCGCATGGTCTGCTCCCCCCTCATCCCCGGGAACGCTTTTCTTTTCCCACTGCGCATCTCACGCGTTCCCGGCACGGCGAACAAGGTGATTTTCCACCGCTTCGGTTGTAGTTTGATTGCACCATCCAGGACGAATGCACATGGACCCGTAGCTTCGGGCGGCGTAGCTTTTGGCATCAATGGTCACGAGTGGACTCCGAGATGGGCGGATTGCATGGCCGGGTTCATGGCTAAAGGTGAGCTCGCCACGCCGGGGCGTCGGGCGCTGAGTCTCGGGGCGCTTGCTTTGGGTGCGACGGCATTGGGCGTGCTCTGCGTCGGCGCATTGAGCATCGGGGCAGCGAGCATCGGCGCATTGCATATCGGCAGGGCTCGGATCCGCAAGCTGCGGATCGATCAGCTCGAAGTCGGCCGGCTCATCGTGACGGACGCTGTGGAGCACCGCGAACTCTGACCAGCGGACTGCTGAACCGCGATCGAGGGCTGCCTTATTCGGGCCACGCGAATCCCAGCTTTGTCCGCCCGGTCTCCGACCCTTCAGCCGAGAAGCGCCGCTCGAGAATAGCGCCTTGGCCATTCATATCGATTGCGACGACTGTGCTGCACCGGGTGCCGTAAACCGGATTGCGGATAAAGATCGGCGAGTGGTTCGGCTCTTGCGGCACATCGGACGGCGTCGCGGGATCGCGGCCGATATCGGGCAGGATTTCCTCGCGCAGGCCGGTGAACAGCATCTCGGGGTCGGTCGCGTCGGCGGTGATCCAGTCGAGCAGCACCGATTTGAGGCGCATCGTCTTGGGCCAGGCCTCGTCGAGCTTGCCGTTGGAGAGGCCATACAAACCCGAGGCGAGCGTGGTTCGAGCGGCTTCGGGACGGTTGGTCATGAAACACGCGCCCTGCTGGTCAGCGATGATAAGGTTCACTGGGTTGAAGGCGGTGAGATCCGCCGTGCGAGGATCGGCGAAAGTGCCTTCGCCCGTCAGGTAATCGGTCACCAAGGCGCCGCGCGAGGCGAGGTTCGGATTAGGCGGCTCGAAGCCGCGCAGATTGGTGACCACGGCGAAACGGCCCTGCTCCGATACACCGAGCCAGGTGCCCCCAGATTGCAGGTCGCGGCCTGCGATCAGATGGGCCGGCTGCTCCCAGCGCTCCAGCGGCTGCGCCGGGCGGGCGTGATATTCGTCGCGATTGCCGGCCGCCAGCAGCCGCCAGCGGGGATGCGCTTGCCACGCAAAGGCCAGGACACACATGGCGGTTGCTTTAGGAGGACGCTGTCGGATCGCCAAATGGGTCCGCGCCCCAGTTCAGCTCATTGCCAGCACCAGGTTCCGCACCTGCGGATAGATCTGCTTTTCCCATTTGCTGCCCGAGAACAGCCCGTAATGGCCGACGCCGGGCTGGAGGTGATGGCGCTTCAGATGTGGGCGCAGGCTCGAGCAGAGTTCATGTGCGACCGAGGTCTGGCCGACCGCGCAGATATCATCGCGTTCGCCCTCGACGGTCAACAAAGCGGTGCGGTGGATCGCCGAGGGCTTCACCAGCCGGCCGCGATGTTCGAGCATGCCGCGCGCCAGCAATGCCTGCTGGAAAACGCGATCGACCGTTTCGAGATAGAATTCAGCGGGCAGATCGAGCACCGCGAAATATTCCTCATAGAAATCCTGGATCTTCGCGGCTTCAGCGTCATTGCCGTCAGCCAGCAACTGATAGAGCAGACGGTGCTGCGAAGTGTGGCGATCCATGTTCATCGCCATGAAGGCGGTCAGTTGCAGAAAGCCGGGATAAACACGGCGGCCCGACCCCGGATAGCGCCACGGCACACGCGAGATGAGCTTTTCCTCGAACCATTCGATCGGCTTGCTCATCGCCAGATCATTGACTGCGGTCGGTGCGATCCTCGTGTCGATCGGGCCGCCCATCAGGGTCATGGTGCGCGGCTGGGCGGGGTTTTTGTCCTCAGCCATGATCGCCACCGCGGCGAGCGCCGGCACGCAGGGCTGGCACACAGCGAACAGATGCGACCGGGGGCCGAGATGCTCGAGAAAGGCAATGACGTAGTCGATATAGTCATCGAACCCGAACGCGCCGTCTGCCAGCGGCACATCGCGGGCATTCACCCAGTCAGTGATATAGACATCATGATCGCACGACAGCTGCTGGACCGTGCTGCGCAGCAGCGTGGCGAAATGACCTGATAGAGGCGCTATCACCAGCATCTTCGGCTGCGGGGTCTCGACATCATCCTTGGCGAAGTGGAGCAAGTCGCCGAACGGCAGCCCCATCACGACCTCCTCGCGCACTGACACTTCGCGGTTGCCGACTATGACCGTGCCGATATCGAAAGCCGGGCGACGATGGGTGACACGCGCATTCGCGGTGACGTCGATCAGCGCGTACATGCTCCGCAGCACCGGCCAGGTCTCTGAAATCGCCCGGAGACTGGTGGACCTGTCCCGCATTGCCAGCGCCGCCCGACCCGTCCGGCGGAACGGGGTCATGCTATCGGTCCAGGCCTGATACAGGCTGTACAGCATCGGGTAATGGCGCTCCCTGGCAGAAGGCCGCCCCCGGCTCTTCCATTTCCAGCTGGATGGTGCATTGTTTGCTGCACCGCGTCATGGAAAAAATGCACGTGCGCGGAACAGCTGGGGAAAAGCGATGGCCAGGGCGCTGCTGACGATCTCAAGCAAGACCTATTCCTCATGGTCGTTGCGGGGCTGGCTGCTGTGCCGACTCGCGGGACTCGACGTGGACGAACAATCGATTTCGCTCGACGATCCGGCGGTGCGCGCTGAATTGCTGCTCTTGTCGCCCTCGGTTCTTGTGCCGAGGCTTACCCATGAGGGCGCAAGCGTCTGGGATACGCTCGCAATCGCCGAATATCTGAACGAGCTTTATCCCAAGGCCGGGCTCTACCCAGCCGACCGGATTGCGCGGGCGCATTGCCGCTCCGTCTCCGGCGAAATCCATTCGGGGTTCTTCAATCTGCGATCAGCGTTGCCGATGAACCTGCGCGCTGAGCACAAGACCTTCCGTATCTTCGCGGGCGCTCTGCCTGATATCGAGCGAATCGAGGCGATCTGGGCCGAATGCCTGTCGCGCTATGGCGGGCCTTACCTTTTTGGCGCGGCACCCACGGTAGCGGACGCGATGTTTGCGCCGGTGACGCGGCGTTTCCTGACCTATGAGGTGACGATGACGCCCGTGACTGCCACCTATTGCGCGACCATCTCGGAATGGCCGCCGATGAAGGAATGGATCGCGGCGGCGCTCCAGGAGCCGGAGGAGATGGAGGAGCTCGACGTCGAGTTTTGAGCAGGGCCTTTATTTGCTGCGCGCCAGCCGGTCGGAGGCGCCAGCGGCGATTCCCTCAAAAGCCAGATCCAGCTCAGTGAACACAGCCCAGCGATCGGCCCCAAGCTTCTCGGCAACGGAGTCGATCACGCTGAGTTCGAGTTCCTCTTCGCGCTTTCCCTTCCAAAGCTTGTCCGCGAGCGCCACGGATCGTTCCTCGAACGAAACGTCCGGCGCTTCCCAAGCGGCATGCGACACGCAACACCTTGCGACATGGGGCTGAACACCGTTGGCAAGCATGAGCTTTTCGCCAGCGGGTTCGTGTTGGGAACCCGGGCCATCGAGTTCGCCCGGGAAAAGCACCTTCCCTGCGTCATGAACCGCTGCGCCTAACTCGATATGCTCAGCGTCGAAATCGACACCGATCTCCCGATATTTCGCCATGAGCAGATCGGCCGCTTCGCCAACCAACCGAACATGGACAATCAGTCGTTCGGGTGCTCCCAGCGAGGATAGGAGCCGATATGCGTCGTGCCGATCATTGAGCCTCACCGCCACTAAAGATCCGCCTTGCGCGCGCGCCTGAGCCGCGGCTCACGCTCCATATCGGCCGCGCCCTTGATCTCCTTGCGCAGTTCGTCGCGCTTTTCGTGGATCGAGGCGATCACCGGGCCGACAGCGACGCCAAGGTCGACCAGCACCGCTTCCGACAATTGCAGGGAGCTCTCCAGCGTTTCGGGCACCGCATCGGTGGCGCCGGCGCGGTAGAGCTCGGCTGCGTGGGCTGTGTCGCGGGCGCGGGCGACGATCGTAAGGTTCGGCACCCAGCCGCGCACGCGGCGGGTGAGTTGCACGCTCAGCACCGGATCGTCCATCGTCAGGATCAGCGCAGCGGCCCGGCCGAGGCCGAGCTTGTCGACCAGCTCGGAGCGCGCGACATCCCCGAAGATCACCGGATAGCCCTCGGCGCGCGCTGCCTTCACCGCATCGATATCGGCTTCGACCGCGATGAAGGGCTTGCCATGCACCTTGAGCATGTCGGCGACCATCCGCCCGACCCGGCCGAAGCCGATGATGACCGTGCCCGGGCCTTCGAGCGGAATTTCCGTCTCAGCCACCGCGCCGCGCTGCTCGATGCGCCGCGCCACTTTCTGCCCGAGCCAGGCGAGGAGGGGCGTGATGGTCAGTCCGATCGCCGTTACCGTCTGCCAGAAGCTGGCAGTCGCCGCAGTGATCAGCGCCGCCTGAGCCGCCGCGCCCAGCACGATCAGCGTTGTTTCGGAGGGGCTGCCCATCAGCACGCCTGTCTCAGCTGCGACACCGGTTCGGATGCCGGCGAATTTCAGCAGCCCGAACGTCACCATCGCCTTGACGACGACGACCGCGGCGATCGCAGCCGTCAGCGGGACCCAGTTGGCGAGGATCATGCCTAGATCGAGGCTCATGCCGACGGTGATCAGGAACACGCCGAGCGCCAGGCCCTTGAACGGCGCGGTCATTACCTCGACCTCGCTGTGATAATCCGTCTCGGCGATCAGGACGCCGGCGAGCAACGCGCCGACGATCGGCGAGAGACCGACGGCGGTGGTCGCGAGGCTGGCGACGATCACCACCAGCAGCGAGGCTGCGAGGAAAAGCTCGGGGCTCTTGGTCCGCGCTGCCTGGGCGAACAGGCGTGGCAGAAGGAAACGCCCACCGATGAACATCACGGCGACCGTCAGCACACCGCGTCCGATCACACCGAGAATCGGCACCCAGCCATTGCCGGAACCGGGACCGAGCGCCGCCAGCGCAAAGATGATCGGGACGAGCGCGAGATCCTCGAACAGCAGCATCGCGAAGGCCGAGCGTCCGACCGGGCTGCTCGTGCCAGCAATCGGCAGCACCAGGGCGGTGGAAGACAAGGCCAGTGCGACGCCGAGGCCCATCGCGCCGGCCCAGCTCTGGCCGGTCAGGTGGATAGCGACGCCGATGATGAGCCCCGAGCCGATAAGCTCGGCGGCACCGGTGCCGAACACCAGGCTCCGCATCGACCAGAGACGTTTCAGCGAGAGCTCGAGGCCGATCGAGAAGAGCAGGAGGATGATGCCGAATTCAGCGAAGGGTTCGATCGCATGTGGATCGGAGATCGTGATATAGTAGAGCCAGGGATAATCGCGGGCGAGCGCGCCAAGGCCGGACGGGCCGACCAGGAGGCCGACCAGGATGAAGCCGATCACCGGGCTGATCTTCAAGCGGGCAAAAGCCGGGATCACCAGCCCGGCCGCGCCGAGGATCACCAGCGCGTCGCTGAAGCCTTTGTTGTCCAGTCCTAATGCCATCGAGGAACCTAGCCACAGCGAAGGAGGTTTGTCAGCCAATGACTGATGCAGATGTGGTCATTATTGGGGGCGGGCCCGCCGGGATGGTTGCGGGGCTGTTGTTTGCGCGAGCCGGCGTGAAGACGCTGGTGCTGGAGAAACATGCCGATTTCCTGCGCGATTTCCGTGGGGATACGGTTCACCCGTCGACCCTGCGAATCTTTCATGAGCTCGGCATGCTCGAGGAATTGCTGAGGCGGCCGTACAACAAGGCCGAGGAGTTGAACGGAAGGATCGGCGGCAGGGTCGTCAAGATCGCCGATTTTCGCCACCTCAACGTGCCGGCGCCCTTCATCGCGCTGATGCCGCAATGGGAGTTTCTCGATTTCGTGGCCCAGGCCGGGCGGCGCCTGCCGGCCTTCACGCTGCGCCAGAGCTGCGAAGCGACGGGGTTGATCGAGGAGAGTGGCCGGGTTGCGGGTGTGCGTACCAGGGACGGCACCGAGATCCGGGCGAAGCTCGTCATCGCCTGTGACGGGCGCGATTCGCATTTCCGGGCCGGCTTTCCGCATGTCGATATCGGCGCGCCGATGGATGTGTTCTGGTTCCGCATCCCGAAACAGATCGAGCCCGAGAATGACAGCATGGGCGTGTTCGATACCGGGCGCGTCTTCGTGCTGATCGATCGCGGCGACTATTATCAATGCGCCTTCGTCTTCCCCAAGGGCGCCGCTGACCGAGTGCGCGGGGAGGGGATCGATGCCTTCCGCGACCGGGTGCGGGCGATCGGGCCCGAGACGGCGACGGTCGATGAGGGCGTGAAGAGCTGGGATGACGTGAAGCTGCTGACCGTCACCGTCGACCGGCTCGAGAAATGGGATCGCCCGGGGCTGCTGGTGATCGGCGATGCAGCGCATGCGATGTCGCCGATCGGGGGCGTCGGGATCAATCTTGCGATTCAGGATGCGGTCGCGGCGGCCAATCTGCTCGCGGGACCAATGGCGGCGGGTGAGGACCCGGATCCGTTGCTCCACAAGGTCTATGACCGCCGCATCCGCGCGGTGAAGCTGACCCAGGGGATGCAGAAGCTGGTGCAGGACAATATCGTTGCGCCAGTGTTGGCGAGTACGGCACCAATGGATGGGCCGCCGCTATTTGCGCGGTTGCTCGACCGGATCGAGCTGTTGCGGCGCATTCCGGCTCGCGTGGTGGGGATGGGGTTTCGACCGGAGCATGTCCGCTCGCCCGAGGCTGGCGAGCGGAGTCCACGCTGACGTCATGCCGGACTCACATGAGGAGTTTGTGGTCAAGAGGTTTGCCTATGGCATGTTGGTTCTCCTTGGCTATTTGCGGATGTCAGGTCTGAGCCGTTTGGCATGACGCGGCCGGATTGCCCGACCTGGTCCAACTCACATACGGTCGCCGCGCAGGACGGCTGCACCATGATCCCGCTTGCGACGGGCGAGGCTCAGGCGACGGGACCATTCTTGTTTTCGGCTCTTTAAGGAGCCAGTCCAGCATGC